>JABHCC010000095.1 GCA_018669475.1 Bacteroidota bacterium
CCTCTTGCCCGAACATCAACATGGTTTTTGATAACGGTAGGATTGGCTCTGTTTATTCTACTTCTCACCTACTATATCTGCTTCTGGCGTACTGGTTTGTGGAAGTACACCCATGAGAAAGTCGACAAACTCGATGAAAGGGAGCTGGCTGAAAACAACAGGGCTCTCAGATTCTCCTATTCTGTTTTTTCAATACTGGTACTGACTATGATGCTAATTTATGTTTTGGCCGAAGTTACCATCTCCATTATACCAGTTGTGTTACTGATATATTTAGCTCATGTGCTGCCCGGGGTTTATTTGGGGTTTAGGAAATAGGGCTTACTCTATCCATTCAACAAACTTCAATCTCTCGGTCTTCGCCGAATGAGCCAGTGTATCGATGAATTCCTGATCCGGCAGGTAGTTGTACAGACCTCCGCTGGCACGACTGGCCAGGATACCGTGTGCATTTATGAGATTTGAATAGGGTTTGTCAATAAGGTCAATCACCCAGTCTTTATAGACAAGGTAATCAGCCCATTGCTCATTGCCACCAGATGCGAGAATGTCAATACCCAGTATGCGTCGGACTAAGACATGGCGGTCTTCCTTAATCATATATAACATGAAATCAATCCATTCTTCTCCAAGGAGTACAAAATTATAGCTATAGCGTGTCCAGTCGAGATGACATGTATCCATACCGTTTTCTGTAATCTCCAGATACTTCAGGCGCACTGTTGTCTCGCACACTTTTGGAAATCCGTTCCATTCAATTCTTACGTGCTCTTCTTCATAAAAATCCAGTACTTTTTTATACTCAGGATTTGGGTATTTAAACCGCGGTTGACTCCTTACCCATACAGTACCTTTTACATACCAGTTGATTTCAGGTAGTTCGATTCTGACAGCTATTCCTCTTCCGTGAGGTATGGGGTAGTTAGTTTTATATAGTCGATGTGGACTGGCCGGAAAAATCCCTGGTGCCCTTTCCAATTCTTCAGTGGGCTCCAGTTGAACACTTAAAAGTCCACCTCCTGTTCCAAAGAAATCAAAGAAAACCAGGGCATCAGAATAGTACAATGTATCTGGATCTTGCAGAACCTCATTAAGCCCCATTCCTGAAAATGTTTTTCCCAGACGTAAGTAATGCACGCTGTCATCTGCATCCAACAGACAATGGACCACAGGCCAGCTTTGCTCTGCAAGCGGATGTTCAATATCTTCCTCACAACTTAGTAGCAGAAGTGCCAAAATGCATATGTATAAGAGCTTTTCCATTAGTTAATCTCTTTTAACACAGCGAATTGGTGCAAGCCCCATGTACTTCTTGATACTAGCACCCGAATATCTCATAGAGTAAATATTATTACTATACTGAGGAGGATGAGAACTAGCCACAAAGGGTACTATTTGCTCTCTGCCATTATAGAAGTCATTGTTAAATTCACTAGTCAGATATACCCAATATGAAGAGAGTGGATCGCTATCAATTGTTTGCCAATTAAGCATGCGTGGCTGGATTCCGATACGAGTAAGGTTGAGGTTTGAAAAGCCCCCTTCAGCATAAAATTTCACTAATCCTTTATTAGTACCAATAATCGTCTGCCAATCATCTCGAGTGGGTAATTCCCAACCATCAGGACAAATACCCTGAACAGAAGATGTATCATGGTTTTTCGCCTCCATCCAATCATAGAAGGTCAGGGCTCCTCCTAATACTCTTCTGACAGATTCATCGTTCTGATAACAATATTTATGCACTATATCGTCATCTAAAACCGTGTCGGCGATGGCAAGAAGTTCTCCATAATTCAGATTCTCGGCCATCCACACCAGATGACCAAGCCTGACTGTTTTGTACACCTGTCCGTCACGCATATCCCTGAATGATGAAGTATCTGTTTCGGCTCCCCAGGTTTCTATAGTCTTGCTTTTTGAATTGGTTTGACCGTAGCGATCCTTGACCTCTACTGTGATATCATATAAACCAGGCTCCATAAACAATTCTATCCTGTAGGGATAATCACTATATTCAGTATCCCATATGCTGTCACTATTGAAATCCCATCGATATTCCAGCAATTGTTCGATATTGTCTGCATCACTACTACCAGCAGCATTTAAGACAAAAAGCGTAGTAGAATCCCCTCTTCCCGGGGCAATATTGAATCGCACTTTCGGTGGGAGAAAATCATCCGGCGGTACATCGCTTAAAGGTTCACATGAGCAAATCGTAAGCAGTAATAATCCCGATAAAATGCGGTACATATACATTGCTAAAGATGAAAGTTTATTTTATTCTTCAAGGGGACAGACAATACAAATATACGAAGAAACCATTCAGGAATCAAAGAGCTCTGAAGCATGCAAAACCAACAACCCCGTTACTCCGTTACTCGGTGACTCTGTTACTCTGTGACTCTGTTACTCTGTTACTCTGTGGCTAAAAAAACTTTTTTAGGCTTTCTATTAGTATTGATGCCTTGTTCATTTCTTGTTGCAGGTCATAAAGATCATCATTTATTTGCCAAAAATTTTGATAGTCCTGTAACCACCAATTGCCTGAATTTGCAATGTATTGCTCCTGTAAGTTTTTTTCCAGACTTCCGAGTTGTTCTTCAATTTTGTCATAATCTTCATCAGGTCTGATATGATAAGTTATCCAACTCTCTGGTTTATATTCTACAAATGGTAACATACTATAATGGATCATTGACCAAATCTCTCCATGATCCAGTTTAAAATCATCAAAACGTTGCGCAAGTACTTTATACTCATTCCAGTATTCTATCCCAGGCCCTGATTGATAAACATGAACAGAATGTATAAAAGGTTCATGATTGAAATAGTTAAAGCGGATAATGATCTGCTGATTAAGCTCCATCTGGAAACGATTGCTACGAATAGCTTTTGAGCTCAAATTCAATATTTTGATCTCATAGTCATCGGCATAAATATGGATATCACCCATCTGATTTTTTTTCTCAAAATGTATGCTATACAACTTTTGATTGTTTTCAAAATATATCGAATCAAGTCGAAATGTATAACTTCGATAATACTTCTTTGACAGCGGTCCATATTGCTCCAGTCTGCGTAATCGTGAAAGACTGAAACTATTACCCGAGGAAACATCAGACATCTGTTTTCCATCCAAATGATATCTGGCAAGGTTTAACCATTTCTCTTGCCTGTCACTTCTTCTTGTATTCTCACAAAAAAAGGAATATCCAGCTTGTGGATGATCATTCCCATTATAAACAGCATAGCCTATGCTTTCAGTATACATAACATACGAACCATCAATTTTTGCTTTCTCACGGTAATGCCCCATTGCAATATGAGGATCTTTTCGTCTCTCTTTTTGGTAGACTTGCACGGCTCGTTTCATTAGCTTAAGAGGATCCGGTCTCCGGGCCGAAATAACCACTTCATTCAGCTCATACTTTTTAGGTGTGAGACTGATAAGTCTTTCTCCATTATCAATAAAGTCGGATATATCACAAGTGATCTTTTCGTATCCAAGACATGAGAACAAAATTGAATCGCCTTGAATCGGATCGAATACCTGTGAATTGAATTGGCCCACACTATCTGATAAAATCGCTATCTGCTTATTTAGCAATATAATTTGCACATTGGACAAGCTTTGTTTAGTCTCTTTATCAGTAATCCTACCGGATATTATAATACTCTCCTGAGCAGAAAGATGTACACTAAATAATAAAGCTAAGCAAAGGGGGATAAGTATTCTTTTCATGCAATAATGGAGTTTATTCAAAGATAGCTAAGAAAACGGGAGATCGGGAGTCGGGAGTCGGGAGTCGGGGGATCGGAAAACGTGACGCCATGGTGACGCCGACGTGACGCCGAGGTGACGCCATTGGACTTCGGACTTTTCGGACACTTCACTGACCAACGACCATGGACCAACGACCATGGACCAACGACCAAGGACAGTCCCTTGTCCCTTGTCCCCTGTCCCTTGTCCCCAGTCCCCAGTCCCCCGTTCCCCAGTCCCCCGGATCGTTCGGACTAAAGTCCGAACGTCGCTCTTGCGAACAAAAACCTTCCCGCAAATCCGAACTGAGTTGATCTGCGAGAATACGGAAATCTTCCTGAGCTGTAATCGGCATTATCCGGCAGGATCATATCGGGATATGTATCCAACAGGTTATTCGCACCGATACATAGTGTGAGATTATCTTTTATGGTATAGGCGAGGGACAAATCAACCAGAAATTTTGCCGGCAACACCTGCTGGTCGGCAACAATTCTGCTTGCATGAGTAACTTTACCAAAATACGATTCACGTAATAACACGGTGAAACCTTTTAAGCTATAACTGTAGCTCAGGCTCATTTTTGTTTTCGGTGAGGCTGACTCAAGAAGCACCCTGTCAAACTCATTGAAATAAGTATCGAGTTTATTAGCAAGCAAATCAGAGGCATGTATATCGCCAATCTGATGAGTCTCAGACAGAGTAGCTGAGAAATCACTGCGAATTTTTCCCTGTCCGAGTTTGCTGTGATAACTGAATACTACGTCAATTCCTCGTGAGCGGGCATCAATTGTGTTTGAAAAAAATGTGGCTGAAGAGGCGCCAACCTGAGTAAGGATTGCTGCCAACTCTGCATCTTCAATACTATTGCCTGCACTGAATGAACCCGTGTAGGTGATACGGTCGTAGATGCTGATTTGAAAAGCATCAATGCTCATGCTAACATTCCAGGCCGGAATTCGCATGGAAAAACCGCCACTATAATTCTGTGACCTTTCATGTTTGAGCTCCGGAATACCTAATAGTCGGGCGAGCTTGCTGTCGTTGGCAAAGGTGCCGATTTCAAAAGGTTGTCCGCCGACAAATTGTGTATTCACCCTGTTAAAATAGAGCTGATGCAGAGAAGGGGCCCTGAAACCTGTACTATGGGCCGCCCTGACCATAAAATTCTTTGCGATCTTATATCGGCTGGCAATTTTATAATTCATTGTTCCCCCAAAATCACTGTAGTTTTCATAGCGGATTGCTGCATTAAGCATAAACTTTTTGCTTAGGTCCAGCTCAAGGTCGGCATATGCAGCCAGATTATTGCGGTATCTGTTTAGTTCATTTGCAGGCCTGAAGCCAGGAAAAACCTGGACTCCACCCGGACGACTACTACCGAAAAAATCAGTCACAGTTAAATTCGGATCAGGGTGTGAACTCGTCACATCACCATTTATATTATAAAGGGCGTATGAACTCTCCTCACCAGCATAAATCTGGTAATTCTCAAGTCGATGCTCTAATCCCCAGGCAATATTTAATCCGGAGAATACATCTTTCCAGAAACGCGACACATCCAGATTGGTAGTATTCTGCATAAATGAATGTCCGCCAGCATCAATCATAATTGGTGAATTCGATTCCATCGAAGCATTTACGGTATTTCCAATCACATGCATGAAGCTATTGGATCCATAGGTATTACTGAAATCCACTGTCCAGTTTTTGACAAGACCTTTTATTCCAATTGATAGAGATTTATCTACTATCTGCGAGTTTATTTCAGGTATAAATCCGTTTATAAATATCGGAGTGTACGTTCTTGACTGATAGGGTAAACGATAAAAGCCTCCTGAATTTCCGGTGCGATAAGATATCCCACTGAATGAATAGATCTTTGCTGTTTCACCAAGAGGCAAGCTGAAATTTGCAAAGAATTTTCCCTCACGCAAACGTGATTGACCGGTACGCATATTAAAATCGCTACGATTAAAACCTCTTGCCATGAGCTCATCATCAGTAACATCATCATTAAGATAGCTTTGCAAGGCAGTCATGCCAGGATCAATGTCCTGTGAAGTCTCATCAAAACCTAAGCCAATAGCATAATCTGATATCACATCCAGAGACAAGCCTGACAGGTCGTAACCATCACTGAAGGCAAGTCTTTCAACTGTATTATAGCGGCTGAAAATCTGTCCTTCAAAATCTCCTGTTCTGTCAGTTGGCTCTCTGAGATTCACCTCCCCTGAAAAAACCAGGGCTCCCCCATCCTTCCCAAGAGGAACACCATAACTGGCAGATAAAGCATTCTTTTGTCCGTCAAGCTCCTCGCCCTCTGATGTAAAATTAGCTCCTGAAGTGTAAGAAAAATTCAACTCATTAATATTCTCCTTCAGAACGATGTTAATAACCCCGGCAATGGCATCAGATCCATACTGGGCTGATGCTCCATCGCGGAGCACTTCTATTCTTTGGATTGCAACCACCGGAATTGAGTTGAGATCGGTACCTACTGAACCACGACCTACCGTACCGTTAACATTTACCATCGATGAGGTATGCCTGCGTTTTCCATTGATCAGCACTAAAACATGATCAGGACCTAAGCCTCTCAGGGAAGCCGGATCAATATGATCGGTACCATCTGAAATGGTCTGAGGGTTTGAAGAAAACGAAGGAGCAACATAATTAAGAATCTGATTTAATGACACTTGCGGAGCATTGGCAGCAATCTCGCGGATATCAAGAATATCCATTGGCACAGCTGTTTCCGTGGTTATCCGAAGTGCATTACGTGATCCAAGTACTGCCACCTCATGAATATTTATCCCTTCGGATAAGCTAACATCAATGATTTGTTGATTTCCGACAAGCACTTCCCGTTTTGAAAAACCAAGCATAGAAAACTGAAGCACATCACCTGATTCAGCCTTTAACTGATAGGATCCATTCACATCGGTACTACTTCCCCTGTAAGTGTTTTTAATCAATACAGCAACACTGGCAAGAGGATTACCATTATCATCAGTGACGGTTCCTTTAACGATTCTCTCCTGAGCGGAAAGAGGCACACTGAATAAAAAGGCTAAGCAAAGGGGGATAAGTATTGTTTTCATGCTATGAAGGAGTTTACTCAAAGATAGCAAAGATCGGGAATCGGGATTCGGGAATCGGGAATCGGGATTCGGGAATCGGGAATCGGGATTCGGGAATCGGGAATCGGGGGGGAAGGGAAACGTGACGCCGTGGGGACAGGAAAACGTGACGCCTTCGTGACGCCATTGGGACAGGAAAACGTGACGCCGACGTGACGCCTTCGTGACGCCGACGTGACGCCTTTGGACTTCGGACTTTGGACCAACGACTTTGGACCAACGACAAGGGACCAACGACCAAGGACATTCTCTTGTCCCTTTGTCCCTGGTCCCTTGTCCCCGGTCTTCGGACCCCGGACCCCAGACTTTTTTTTCAAAAAGTCTTTACTTCTTATCTTTCTTGATAACTTTCTTCTTTGCCTTGATTGGCATATCACCCATGCTGGTCATTGCTTTTCCGACGAAGCCTTTTTCTTTATCAAAAGTACCTTTGATATATACAGTTTCATCATCAACATACACCCTGAAAGAAAGTTCATTTTTCTCATACTTCACGTTTGAAGCCTTCATTTTGTAGTACTCGTTAAATACCACCTGCACTTTATATTCTTTCTTCTCTTTTGTAATTATAAAATCTCCTGATTGATAATCATATGGTGCATCCGGAGCTGAAAAGGTCCAGGTTCCAACAGGGTCAATATCTTTGTCCGCTGGTGTAAAAGCAGTCAGACTCATGGCAAAAAGGATGCTTAGTCCGATAAAAAAAATGTTCTTCTTCATGGTTGCTTAATTTTGTGTTAGAAATCGGGATCAATAATACTGTATTTTTAGTTTTGTGGCAAGTTTACCCGGCATAATAAGCAAGTATCCGCCCTTTCCGTTGTTCAATGGTTCAATCTCGTAATCAGTGTCAGAATTTAGTTTCAGGCTGTCGATATTTATCAATGATAAGTCAGGAATAAATATCTTGCTGACATATTTTTCTTTTCCATCGGTTTCAAGCTCAATCAGAAATCCACCATCTTCATTATTATAGGCATAGGATTTCAAATCACCTGCAACAGCCATCGGATATACCCGGCTGAGAACAGGAAAATAACTCATTACATTGAAATTCGTTCCTGAATAATTCCAATAGCTGTGCGAACACTTCATCTCTTCAATTAATCTCATTATGTAAGATGCGGTTTCACGATATACCGGATGATTTCCTCCATATGCTCCCCACTCCCCGATAAAGAGCGGAATATCGAGTTTGACACTGGTTTCATGAATGCGATTAAAGATGAATTGAACCCTCGAATTTGCAGGTGAGCCTACCTCTTTGGTATCAGTTACCAGATCATAAGCATGAGCAGCATATGCAAGCAGAGGATCGGGATTGCCATCTTCATCCAGCGGTAACTTTATATTACTGCCTATTCCTGTATTGGCAAAATAGTTATGCTCCAGAAATAAAATATGATTATTATCTACCTCTCGGATAGTGTCTCTGAGTTTCTGATAGAAGAGCTTAAGTTCAATCTCTTCAAAACTTTGACAAATTGGTCCTGCAGGCTCTATAACCCTGGCGTATAATTCAGGATTTTCAAGAGTTCTGAGAATATCAAGTCTGCCTGATTCATCGGCCCATCGACTTGCAAGATTCATCATATCTTGTTCAAGCGTTCCTTCCTGCCACGCTTTTTCCATATCCATAGTTTCATGTGCGTACGCCTGGATCATCAGAGGCATGATCTTATTAGCTGCTGTACCCATGAAAGGTTCATTCATCAGGTCATAGCCAACAATTCCAGGATTATCGTGATAACGCAAAGCCAGCATCTTCCACATCGCAATATACCTGTCCTGAACACCCACACCGTCTGGAGCCTGACTATTAGCCCAGAAATTATCGAATGCAGCCTGAATGGCAGGTGAGATCAGATAAGAATCGCTCCAAATGGCTCCTGTATGATGTGGTAAATCCTGATCCAATGTAGCCCAGTCTGGAGCCCCATCACTGAATTTCTGCCCGAATAAATCCTGATGCATATCCACTAATACATACAATCCGGCCTCTACAGCCCATTCAATAAGCTGATCAATTTGTGTCAGATATTTCTCATTATATTCTCCCGGATTGGGTTCCAGCCCACTCCATATCACACCGAGGCGCACCACATTAAATCCCCAGGATGCCAGTTGACGAAATTCATCCTGAGAAAACTGGTCGGTATATTTTTTTCGGGGATCTTTACAAATAACATTAACTCCATTAAAAATCATTTGTCGTCCCCCGGAATCAATAAATTGAGTACCTGAGGTACGAATAAAACCAGGATCAGGTTCCTGTTGCTCAGTACATGCACTCAGAATGACAATTATCCCCAGAATGAATATAACTTTTAGCTGAAATAATACTGACATAGCTGAGTGTTTTGAATGAATGAATGGATGAATGCATGCATGAACGTTCTTCAGATGGCTGATTTCCCTGTTTGCCAATAGGCTAATATACAAAAACCCCGAAGCATATACTTCGGGGTTTTCGGTAAGATGAGAGAAAATTTATATTAATAGAACTTATTTCTTTTGTCAACAACCTTAGAGGATTTTTCAAGTGCCTGAAAAGCCTGATATCCTGCTCTGGAAGTCATTCCCTGTGTTAGTCGGGTTTTTGCTTCGAGGTAATCAATTTGAATTGTTGGCTCAATAACCTGAGTCACCATTATAACATAAACCCCATTGCTACCATTAATTGCTTCACTTAATGTGTTTGGTTCCAAATCAATAAGATTTGAAGAAATAGCTGGTTCCACACCAATACCCGGAATTGAAAAGGCTCCGAATGTTACATCAGTGGCTGTTCGTACATCAGTATCAAACTTTATTGCCAGATCTTCCATTGTGGAAATACCTTTGAGAGCTTCATTAATTTCTGATGTCAGATAATCACCCTTGGCCTTGTTCAGAACCAATGTTTCAACTTCACCATATACCTGGTCGAGAGGAGCAATTCCTTCATTACGAACTTCAGCCACTTTAGCAAGCACGAAACGGTTTCCAAATTCGTATAAATCCAGCAGGTCATTCTTTTTTGCTTCGAAAGCATCAATGATCATTCTTCTCGGATTCTCAAGACCAGTAACCATACGATCACTCTCACGTAGGTTATTAGCAATACGCTTGGTTAGGTTTTCTTCAAGAACACCTTCTTCGAATTTATCTCCATCATTATAAGTTGCAGCAAAACGGCTGGCCTGAGCATATACATGTTGGTAGGTCTCTTGTCCGGGTGCAATTGCCCTGTCAAGTATAGCAACCTGATATTTTTCTGTCTTTTCACCCTGGTCAGTGATTCTCAATACATGAACTCCATGCTGGGTTACAACTGTTCCCAGGTCTCCTTTTTCACCAAAGAAACAGAATTCACTAAACTCAAGAACCATATCTCCTTGTCTGAACCAATTTAAATCACCACCGGTCTGAGTAGTTCCATCTGAGCCAAACTCAACTGCCAGAGCGGCAAAGTCTGCACCATTATTCAAAAGGTCAACCAAACTATCAGCAACTGCCTGTGCTTGATCCAAACTCAGGTTTTGATCAGGACGAATTAATATATGACTCGCTCTTACACTATCAGGTACCATTTTAATCTCTGTGAGCCTGGCCAGTTTCCATACTTCTTCATTCAAATATGGACCGTAAACACTTCCTTCTTCAGCCTCTTCGAGCCAGGCCTGTAATGGTTCTTCAAGCTCATTTACATTCAGAAATAAAGGATTGATTCCTGTATCCCCATTGAGATTGATATACTGCTCAACATTTTCAATGCGCTCAAATTCAGGCTTTTCATTAGTAATCCAGTCTTCAACCAGATTCCGGTCTTTTTCTGAAGGCAATACTTCAAAAGTAACATAGGAGATATCACGACTCTCTTCCTGAGTGAAACCATCTTTATTCTCATTATAGTAGGTTTCCACATCCGATTGCTCAACTGTCACTAATGAGTCAGGAACCAGACTGAAGCGCTTTGATATGAATGAGAAGTTGTATTTCCTTTGTCCGGCATAATAATCAAGCTCTATCATATCATTGGTCACATAAAGACCCTTCATGATCATGTTCTGATATTTTGTATAGACCCGATCATTCATCAGTTCTGACTCGAACTGAACCCATGAACTTTGAGTGCGACCAGTTGGATCGTTCTCCATGTTTTTCAGAAACTGGATAACCATTGCACGGTCAAATTCTCCTGTAATCTGGTTTTGAAAAGCCGGGGCAGTTAATATCTGCGGATGAATATTAGATCCCTGGATCATATCAAATAGCTCATCACCACTGCAAGCGATTCCAAGTTCTTCGAACTGATCCATCAATATATACTCATTGAGTAGACTGTTCCATACCTGATTACGGATTGAAACCAGAGTTGATTCATCCGGATTATTATTGTTGGAGTTATTTTTATAATTTTCAACTGAACTCTCGACACGAGCTTGAAAATCCTGGTAGGAAATTGACTTACCGTCAATCTCTGCCAGTTCAAACCTTTTACGATCCATTTGTCGTGATCCTGATGATAAAAAATCTCCTAAGATGAAGGCTAACAGTGCAAAACCGATCACTACCGCGACCAGCACAC
Organism: Bacteroidota bacterium; assembly: GCA_018669475.1. GTDB lineage: Bacteria > Bacteroidota > Bacteroidia > Bacteroidales > UBA12481 > JABHCC01. The sequence continues at coordinate 11,480 of JABHCC010000095.1, forward strand.
CCATTTTATTACGTAGTTTTTGTAAAGTTGCCATTTATATTGTGTAGCTAAAAATTTCAGGGTACGAAGATAGTAAAATATTATAAGATAATCAGGCGTATGGAATTGATGCGTGTACTGGTACTGCTAAGAATCCGAAACTCATGCTTACCTATCCGTATTACTTCACCAATTCGGGGTATAGATTCGTGATAAGTAAGTATTAGTCCGGCCAGTGTTTCATATTCATCAGACACAGGCAGATCAAGTTGTAATTTCTCATTTAAATAGTCAATTTCATGTCTCCCGGAGAGTCTGAATTCGCCATCAGCGACCCTAACCTCCTCAAGTTCAATCGTATCGTGCTCGTCTTCAATTTCTCCAAATATTTCCTCAAGCACATCTTCTGTGGTCACCAGTCCGGCAGTACCACCAAATTCATCTACGACAATAGCTGCATTTTTTTGTTCTCTGAGCAGTTGAGAAAGTAATTTATTCGCAGGCATCGACTCAGGGACAATAGTCATGGGGCGAACAATTTGCTTAATTGTTTCAGGCATTGTAAACAAATCACTATGATGGGCATACCCGATAATATTGTCAATGCTTTCTTCATAAACCAGAATTCTTGAAAATCCGGTTTCAACAAATAACTGTTGCAAAACACTGAGCTTCCCAGTAAGCTCGATAGAAACAATCTCTGTCCGGGGTATCATACACTCACGCAATTTCACCTTGCTAAAATCGAGAGCATTCTGAAAAAGTTTCATCTCATGATCCATCTCCTCCTCTGTACCATCTCGCTGTATATTTTGATTTACGAGATGAGTCAGGTCGATACGATCAAACACCTGATTATCTTTCCGGGCCTCAGGCTCAGATCTGAACAACCATTTGAGCAAGCCATTAGACAATATTATTGAAACCCATGTTATGGGAAGGAGAACAACATAAAAAACGAAAAGTATGGGAGAAACAGCAGAGATCATACGATTGGGGCGCAATCTGAAAAGAGTTTTTGGAAGAAATTCAGCTGTAAAAAGAATTATGGTTGTGGCCAGAATTGTTTGAATTATCAATATCCAAAACTCTGAATTAATCCATTGAGCTATAAATGGCTCTAAAAGAATCGCCATTTGTAAACCATATACAACCAGACTAATATTATTGCCAACCAGCATTGTTGCAATAAAGTATTCAGGTCGTTTTGATAACCATCCAACCAGTTTTGAGGATGACTTCCCTTGCTTGCGGTCAAGCTCGATGCGGAGCTTATTAGAAGAAATAAATGCAATCTCCGATCCGCTGAAGAGGGCAGAGAGTATCAAACAGATTATTATGATTATCCAGGGGGTCAAGGGGGGTTAAGAAGTTTTCAGTTATCAGTTTTCAGTTATCAGCAAAAAGGGAAGAAAGTCCGTAGTCCACGGTCCGGGGTGCGGGGTTCGGGGTCCGCTGTCCGAAGTCCGGGTCTATTTTTTTTCTTCTTCTACTTCCAGGGATCCTCTGGATTTCATAATTCTGTATCTGGTGAAATTTTGATCAGCCTCAAATCCTTCATCACCATATATGGGTAATCCATCAGGCTGGATAATTTTGACAAACTTATCAGTCCAGATTTGTTCTTTCTCTTTATTCCAGTAAAGCAGTTCAGTATATAATTCCTGCTTTTCAGCATGGTTCTTTACTACCACATTTCGTCGGGCTTCAAACTTTTCTGTTTTGTGATGAAAAATGGCGTATTCTGCATCCATTGTCGACTCAATAACCTGAGCCTGACTATAGAAAACTGCATGAAGGCCTTTCGGAAACTCTATATAAGCTGGCCGATCCTCTTTCTCAGTAAATTCTAACAGTTCAGGAGCTGTGATCTTTAGTCTGACAATAGATGAGTCACTATAGATTGTTTCAATATTGGTTGCATGAATAGCAGGGAGGTCTTCAGCATCAGTAAGCTCCCTGACCTCTGAAATATCGTTTTCACACGAAAAAAGCATCGCCAGGCCCAATAAAACAGGGATGGAGATGCTTTTCAATAAAGTTTGACAATTGTCCTTCATTCGAAAATTATTCCTATGCAGGAATGTGTCTGCTATTTCGCAAAACGAACCTTAGTTGATTCGTTTATCCAGCCAGCAATTTTGTATGCTTCTCCTTCTTTAAGACCGTAGTAAAACGCTGTTTCACTAGTTGGAAAGTACTTGGAATACTGGCGAATCATATCATTTGCTTTATCAGCAACTTCAGGATCAACTGCTTTTGCTCTGGCAAATTTATCAATAGCAGCCCAGAAAACAGTTGACTGATCAAAATCCTCCTCATAAATATCTTGCCGTGCTGCAATATAAATCTGTCCGATCAGCAAGTAAGGATCTCCCCAGTTTGGACGAACTTCAATTGCACGTAATGCCAATCGCCTTGAAGTTCTGTATTCTTTATAATTTGTAAAATTAATGTGGGCAAGTTCGTAGTACATTTTGGCCAATTCCTCAGAATCCTGACCAATCTCAATAGCTTTTTCAAGATATTCTGCAGCCTTATCAAATTCCTCCTGCCTCATAAACATGATAGCAAGGTTGTGTCCGGCCTCGGCATCAGGATTAACAGCATAAAGAGCTTCTGATGTTTCTACAAATAATTCCCCATCTGTACAACCTGCTTTTTTTAGTTGATTTAATATTTTATTGAGCCATTCTTCGTCATTTCTCTTCTCCTCCATCAGTGGCTCATACAAGGCCACCAAAGCATCGCAGTCAGCTGCTCCCGACTTGGTAAAATGAGTTTCTATCCCGGCCTTGGCAATTCCAAATAGCCGATCATTAGGCTTATCCTTCAGGTTTGCATCAACCTGATTCATAACAAGTTCATAATCCTTTAATACTTGTCCGGCCTCAATTAAACCATCTCTGAATAATTGTCTCGATGCCTGCATACAGGTAAGCAGGACCGGTGGTTTTGAAGCTTTCTTTTGCAATTCAATAGAGCGCTTCAGGACTTCGTATCCTTCAAGCACATTTTCCTTCCGGTACTTAAGTAATGCCACTCCTTTATTTCCTAATATATATCCTTCCGGATACCTGGGATTATCACCAAAGTACTCAATCCTCTGATCATAAATCCACATCATTGAATCAATCAGAACTTCCTTCTGAATGAGGTCATCTGTCTTATCAATGCGATATTTAAACATTTTAATTCCGTCAGACCAGATACCAGTAGAAAATTTGGGACAGATCCTGATAGTTTGATTCCATGGACCTAAAGCATCACTATAATTCTTTTGCCTGTGAAACTCTTTGTATAAGGTATAGTTACGTACACAAGTAGCTGAATCAGAGCCAAACTTTTGACTCTGCGCCATCACTATGCTACCAGCAAAGAAAAGTACTATTACGATGGCAACAAATTTCGTTTTCATATCGTCAAAAATTATTTTGGTTTTAATCGTATTTAATCTTAAAGAACCACCGATCACGAAGAGTTAACTGAATGCTAATCAATCCATAAAACTCACTGATCAGATTATTATTGATAGTCCCGCGTTTCCCAATTTCTGCAGAAATGTTCAGCGACGAAGCTCGTCCTAATCTCTGAGCCCGTATTGGTAATCCAACTCCAAAATTAATGCCAATTTCCTGAAGCTGTGTATTATTAAGTTGTAACTGTGTCTTTCCAAGTTTTATCCCTGCACGATATTGTATTCTTTTAGCATACGACATGGGTGAAAAAGCATCCGGAATGTACTCCATCCCAACAATAACTACCTGGCTGTTTGCCATAGAATCAGCCTGACCAAGGAAGCTTGCATCCTTCCAATTCTGAACTTTGTAATCAGCACCAACAGTAAATTTGTTTTTCTTTCCAAAAGAAAATCCGCCACCATATCCCATTGGTAAGACAATACTATTATCTACATCCTCATGATAATATAATGTATCAATCAAACCTTGTCCGGTGGCATATACCAATTGTCTTGATTCGGCTTTAATATTAGATTGATGCTCATATGTTCCTCCGAGGGTAAAAAAGAAATCATTCTTGATTGGAATATTGACCTGCGCACCATAATTCATACGAATATCGCCTACTATAGCACTGCTGATTGATGTTGTACTAAAATAGCTCGAGTCAGCCGGGAAAGCAAGACTCTTTATGTGTGATAGTGGACCGAAAAGGTATGAGAAGTTCACTCCAAGAGTTAAATACTTCATGGGTCTGAATGACTGGGTGATTGAAAACTGGCTCAATCCTCCCTCTCCGTCAAATTGTGATCTCACTTCCCCTATGCTGGGATCAATTTTAGTATCAAACATTGAATAGCCCACCCCACTATATGGTAGAACACCAATACTTCCTTTCCACCATTTGGTAATAGGGAAACCCAATCCCAAATAGGAGAAATTCAGATTATTGCTTGTCTTTCCTAAATCTGTTGTACTGAATCGTGTCAAGCGATCAGTTGCTCCAACCTCAAACAAGAATTGTTCAGCTAGCAGATCTCCAATACCTGCAGGATTCACCAGGTTAAGGTATTTATCACTACTGATTCCTACACCCAGTCCGCCCATGGCTTCACCACGGCCATAATTTCTTAATAAAAGATCACCTACGCCAAAACGTGAATAAGGTGATGAAGTTAAATCCTGGGCAAAAGAGCCGCTGGTGAAAAAACCAGATGTAATTAAAACCAATCCGGTTATAAAAATGCTTTGAAAAAGTCGTTTTCCGTGAGTCATAATAAGTTTCATCTCCTGCCCATGTTCTTAATTTGATGATCTAAAATGTGATTCAATCCAATAAGCACCAAATTAGGGTTTACAAAGATGGGTTTTTTTAGTTTTTTAACAAAGTACTCTGAACTCCCTCCTGTCAAAAAAACTCTCAGTCCGTTGTATTTGTTTTTCAACGCGTTGATACAATTTTCAATCTCGTATACAATCCCGTTCTGAACACCCGCCCGGATAGCACCGCTTGTTGATGTCCCAATCAGGATGTCCCGATCATCAAATTCAACCAAAGGAAGTTTATCTGTAAAACGATATAAGCTCAAAAAGCGTATTTTCATGCCGGGAGAAATATTTCCTCCCAGAAATACTCCATCCGCTGAAACCATATTATATGTAATGGCCGTACCCATATCAATTACCAGAACCGGATGTCCGGGACAGTCAAGCATAGCTCCAATTGATCCAGCCACACGATCAAGCCCAAGGCTCTCAGGTGTTTCATATGATATCTTAATAGGCAGGGGGGTTTCTCCAGACAATCTGTATACTTCTACTCCATTCTTTTCTAATAAATTAAAAAAGATATTCTTGTAATCACGTGTAGAGGAAACCAGGCAATAATCTATTTCGGGGTAATTCTTAAGGATAAAGGATAAATCGAGATCATTCCAATCCTCAACTGATTGCTTCACGACAAAATCACTGTGATCAAAAACCGCCCACTTTATCTGAGTATTCCCTGCGTCAACAATCAGGTTCATGCACCTGGCTTTAAATTATGGAGGACAAGGGCAAAGATAGTGTTTAAAGCTGAACCAGCCCAGACTTTATTAGTAACTGAGAATTCGGCCCTGCTTTGCAGGCGACGGGAGATCCACAATTAGAGCAGAAAAATGCCTCCAGGCTCACCTTTGCTCCACATGAGTTACATCTTCTTTCAGTTCCGGTATTTTGACCATCAATAACTTCCTGGCTTACCCCCCCACCCCCCTTACCTTCTGCATCTCTGCACCTTACATACATCACCGTAGAGAAAACAATAAAATACTGTTCAGTTTTTGAACAATCCTTGCTATTATCCTCCACAAGTCCACTAATTTTGAAAAAAATCAGAATGCCAAAAAGAATATTAATTATTGATGATAACAGCTCACTGCTGGCTTCTCTTCGCATTTTGTTGAAAAGAGAATTCGATCAGATAGATATTGCAATTCATCCAGACCATGTATTTTCAGCCATTGCTGAAAATCAATACCATGTAATTCTCCTCGACATGAATTTTAAAACCGGACAAACAAGCGGTAATGAGGGCTTATTTTGGCTGGGAAAAATAAAAAAGTCAGATCCTGATGCTGTAGTAATTCTTATGACTGCATTTGGTGAAGTAGATCTGGCCATTGAGGCAATGAAGCGGGGAGCATTTGATTTCGTGCAGAAACCCTGGGAAACTGAAAAACTCACCGCAACACTGAGGGCTGGAGTGATATATAGAAAGTCAAGAGTAGAATTAACAAAGCTTAAACAAAAAAATCAGTCGAGAAATATAGACCTAAACCTGGCTGAGGATAGCTTCATTGGACAATCAGCTGAGATAACAAAGTTGCGCACAACAATAGCAAAGGTCTCAAAAACAGATGCCAGCATATTAATATGCGGTGAAAATGGAACAGGCAAAGAGCTCGTTGCCCGTGAGATCCACCGCCTTTCAAATCGGAAAAATGGCCCCTTCGTGGAGGTGGACATAGGGGCTTTACAAGAAAGCCTGTTCGAAAGCGAACTATTTGGACATGTAAAAGGGGCTTATACAGGAGCAGAAAAAGACAGAGTTGGTCGTTTTGAATATGCCGATGGAGGATCTCTTTTTCTGGATGAAATAGGAAATTTGTCCCTTAATCAACAGGTTAAACTATTGAGGGTAATACAGGAAAAGGTCATTTACCGGGTTGGCTCCAATGAAGCCCGACCAATTGATATTCGTCTTATCTGTGCCACAAATCTCCAGCTAGACAAAGCTGTGACAGAATCAATATTCAGAGAAGACCTCTATTACAGGATCAATACCATTGAAATTGAAGTACCTCCATTACGGCATCGTAAGACAGACATCTTACTTCTTTGTGAATACTATTTGCAAAAGTTTGCTTCGAAATACCAGAATACCAAATTGAAAATAGACAAACAAGCATTAGATCAATTATGCGAATACAGCTGGCCTGGCAATGTACGCGAGTTGCGCCATGCTATTGAGCGGGCCGTTATATTATCAGATCATCCTGTTCTTATGATTAACAGTTTCCAATTAAAAGATAATCAGTCATTGAAATATGCCATGGATAGCTATAATCTTGAGCAAGTGGAAAAAGCTGTTATCACAAGCGCATTGGAGAGATACCCTGGTAATATGTCAAAAGTTGCCCAGGTTTTAAGTATTAGCAGAACAACCCTTTACGCCAAAATTCGCAAATATGGTCTTTAATCGCTTCCTCTGGCTTCTCATTCTCAGGATTAGTGTAATTGTAGCTACAGCACTCGCTTTCTCAATTATACTTACTATCCCGGATCGACCGTTCACCAAAGCATTCTTTGTTTTGTTGATTATCACAGAAGCGGTTTGGCTATACTTACTGGTTAGCAGAACAAATCGGGAGCTCACACGCTTCCTGATCAGTCTTGAAGAGAATGATACCACAAGATCTCTTACCAAAAACAGAACTGACCGGCTTTTCTCAGGATTGCATGAGTCTTTTGAGCGGATAATGACTAAACTATTTGATCTCAGAGAACTTAAGGAGAAACAAAGTCAATTATATCAAAGTATTCTAAAACAAACAGGATCAGGGTATTTGCTAATAAATCCGGCAGGTGAAATAGAAATCTCTAACCAAACTGCGACCCATCTTCTTGGAACAGGACATTTGAAAACAATTGATGAACTGGAACAAATTCAAGCAGGTTCAAAAGAGTTTATTGATAAGCTTGTTCCCGGACAATCGAAAGTCTGGAATTTTTTTCGTCATGGTAAGCAATATGAACTACTTATTCATGCGGCAAGGCTAAAAAGTGGTGATACGGATTTTAAACTTATTTCAATTCACAACATTCAGAAACAATTAAGCGAGTCAGCGTTCAAATCTCATCGTAATATCATACGAATCCTTACTCATGAAATCAATAATACTTTAACTCCAATAACAACCCTGACGGATGCTTTAATAAAAAACATCAATCATCCTGACCATGAAGAAGTTGATTGGAAAGACATGACTGAAGGACTTGATATTATTCGTGATCGCAGCAATAGCATTCTCATGTTCCTGAACAATTACCGCAAGCTATCTCATCTTCCTAAACCAAAGATTGAGTCAGTATCAGTTGCTGACTTACTTGAAAGCCTGATTCATGTACACCAATCAAACTGGATGGATAAGTGCATCAGAGTTCAAACCCGTATATCAGATACTTCACCTGAATTTATTGATGCTGACCGCGAACAGCTATTTCAGGTCCTTTCTAATATTATCATCAATGCCGAGGAGGCTATTACCGGTGAAAAAAACAAGGAAATTGAAATAGACTATTACTGCAACAAAGAGAACCACGCCGTGATAAGTATTCAGGATTATGGCCCCGGGATAGCTCTAGAAATTCGTGAGAAGCTTTTCATCCCATTCTTCAGTACAAAACCATCGGGCAGTGGTATCGGATTAAGTCTGTCACATCAGATCATGCAAAACCATGAAGGGAGTATTGAAGTTTTATCCGAACCAGGGAAAGGCACACAGATCTTACTTGTGTTCAAACCCTTTAATGCTTGTAAGAAAACTGAACAAATCAACAATCCATCAGACAATACAACCAATGCCAACTAACTTGTAATGTGAAAGTTCACCTTTTCGGCACACGAATTGACTAAGAGAAAGAAAGATTATTTTATGTTTTACAATTATCTCAAAATGACTTTGCGTGCGATTACCAGAAACCTGGCTTATTCTCTTAGCTATATTCTGGGATTATCGGTTGGCCTGGCTGCTCTGATACTGATCGCTCTGTACGTACAATTCGAGTTTAGTTATGATAAAAACCTGCCGGATTCAGATCTGATATACAGAGTAACCACGGATATGCGATGGCCAGATGGTCAGCACCAGGAAGTTGCTGTTTGTATGGGCCCTCTACCCTATTTTTTAAACACAGAATATCCTGAAGTTGTGGGTTCAGCGCGGTTCTTTTTTGAGAATCCTATTCTGGTGCAAGCAATTAATTCTGGTGCAGGTATTATTTCTGATGGCAGCTATGAGGAAGATATAATTGTAGCTGATTCGAGTTTTTTCTCTGTTTTTGAATTCCCAATGATCTATGGTAATCCAGATGAGATTCTCAGGCAACCTGATCAACTAATTATAACTGAGAAGATAAGCCAAAAATATTTTGGTAGCGAAAATCCTATTGGGAAAGAAATGTTGCTAAATGCCCGCGAGAGGCTAACAATTTCAGGTGTGATGTGTGATCTGCCGGAGAATTCACATCTGAAGATCTCGATGATTCGCTCAGCAGGTTCTGATCCGGCATTTTCGCTGGACAACTTGAGGAACATAAGCAATTTTGGATATATCCGTTTTCAGCCAGGTATTGATATTGAGGCCTTCAAAGAGCAGATTCCCGATTTCGAATCCAAATACATGGGACCTTTCGATGATAACACTGACATTCGACTTCAAAAGATGCAAGATATCCATTTGCATAATGATCGTATTTATGACAGAGTTGTTGAATCAGATTACAAAAGCGTATTGATCATCGGAGCAATTGGTATAATAATATTACTCATTGCCTGTATTAATTTCATTAACCTGACAACAGCAAGATCAGCATACAGAGTACGGGAAGTTGGAATCAGAAAAGTTACAGGAGCCAGCCGCAAACAGCTTATGGGCCAATTCATTGGTGAAGCCATGCTAATAACAACGATTTCATTATTTCTGGCTGTTGTTCTCGTTGAGACATTTCTTCCCGAATTCAGAAATATCACTGAAACTAACATCGCTCTGGATTACAAGGCAAGTATTCATTATCTGATCGGGCTAGTTCTCATTGTAGGTGGGCTCTCCGGAGTGTACCCTGCCTTTATACTGTCAGGATTTAAGCCAATAAGCCTCTTCAGAGGATTCACCGCAAATCGCAAAGGTAAAGGCGGATTTCAGAAAACTCTTGTTGTTATACAATTTAGTATCACTATAGCATTAGTCATAAGTATGGGTGTGATTCTTAAGCAAATGCATTTCATCAACTCTCAGGATTTAGGTTACAAACACCATGATGTTGTATATATTGATCTCCCATCAGGTACTTCGGCGAATACACCCCGTGTACTCAAAGAAAAACTTAAGAGCCATTCGGATATTGAGATGGTCAGTACAAGCAATCTGATGCCAGGAAGAGTACCATGGGGAGATCACTTTATCCCTGAAGGATCAGAAAACTGGTCACCACATAGGTATATCAATGTTGATTATGATTACTTGCCCTTTTTCGGCATAAAACTGATTGAAGGTAGAAATTTCAGTGCAGATTTTGGTACTGACTCTACATCTCTCATCATTAATGAATCAACTGCTAAAGAATTTGGATGGTCGCTAGCAGAATCCATCGGGAAGGAAATAAAATGGAATTTCGCAAGCTCTTATGATAATCAAATCACCGGAGAGGTAATTGGAGTAATGAAGGATTTCCATGTGACCTCATTGCATGATAAGATCGAGAGTCTGATTTTTACTATGAATCAGGATTACAATCCAGTTCTGGCGGTACGCCTGGCACCAGGCTACAACAAACAAACACTTGGTTTTATAAAAGAAATGTTCAAAGATTTACTTCCAGAGCACCCTTTCGATCCAATATTTCTAAGTGAGGAAATCAATATGCTCTATAAAAAAGATCATCAATTTCTTCAGATTATCAAATATTTCGCGCTGATTGCCATATTCATTGCCACATTGGGCCTTATTGGATTATCTACTTTTCTAATTCAGCGAAAGTTTAAAGAATTGGGAATCCGCAAAACTTTTGGCGCCAGTTCTTTGCAAATACTGCTTTTACTAACCCTTCAATTCGAGAAATGGGTGCTGATAGCTAATCTATTTGCCTGGCCTATAGCCTATTTTTTCATGAGAAATTGGCTCAGTCAATTTGCTTATAAGACAGATCTTTCCTTATGGATCTTTATTCTGGGAAGTCTTTTCAGCCTGACACTTGCTTTCCTTACTGTTGGTTATCAAGCCTGGAAAGCATCCGGATTGAAGCCCATTTCAGCCATTCGCTACGAATAGCAGAGCCTGAGTTTGTAAAATTAGTCAACTACTTCATAAGTGCGGAAACAATCCCAGCAGCAAAAACGTTATTATAATAGAATCAAAGGTTTAGATAGTGAAGTTGTTTTTGTTTGTTGTTTGATTCTAAAAAATACTGTTGTTTTCTTTGGCATAGTTATTGCGTGGTAGTTTACGGTTTAGGTTAATAAAGTTAGCAGCAGTGTTCCGCCCAGGTGACTTCCCAAGTCCCCGGGCGGAACTTTTTTTTTGCCGAAGACTGAAGACTGATGACTTTCTTGCTGAAGACTGAAGACTGAAAACTGAAAACTGAAAACTGAAAACTTCTTCTTAAAGTATAATCCGATTCAGATCCTGCGAAATTTGCTTTCTAAGCTCATCGAGATTTTTCTTCTGCTTGAGTAATTCCATTATCCCGTCAATATCACCCGCTTTTTGAAGACGCTCAATTTCTTCATCAATTTCAGCAACCAGGCGTTTTACCTGTCGGCTTCTAAATGAGATAATACTTTCGGGGACTACTTCCTTAAGCATACTACTTTCAGTTCTGATGTAAGCACCTCCCTTTTCATGGATTTTACTGAGTTCATAGCCCGGACTAAAAATATCGACCGCAAGGCTGCTGATTTCAGGATCCTCATGATTGATAAAAGTGTTTTGAAAATGAAAACCAGGTTGATTCCATTTTTCCCGGATGATCCCAAATACCTTCTTATATACAGACACATGAAAATCCATCGGATCGCTCTCAAACTCTTGCAATATAAAGTCAATAACTGTCACTTTTATCGGATCATCTTTGGGTGTGGGCTGAACCTCGGTAATTACCCTGTCTCCATGCATAAGCATAATCCTTATTATCTCCTTTTCCTCGGCATTAAACAGGATCTCCTTTCCCGGGCTATACTGTTTGGGAGCGACTTTCTTGGGTTCAGGGGGTAGATACTCTCCTCTGCGCCTTCTTTGTTCGTATTGCCGACGTTTTATCTTGGCTACCTCTTCAAACAAAATATTTTCCTCAACTTTGAAGATCTTGCTACATTCTGCCAGATACAAACTTCTTTCAAGTCTGTCAGGAATGGCGGCAACTGACCTGACAACTTCAGAAATCAGATTGGCCTTTCTTACCGGATCATCACCTACTCCTGATGATAACAGCTTGGCTTTAAAACTGATAAAATCCTGCTCATTCTGATCAATAAATTCCAGCAATTCAGATGAACTACGGGCATGAGCGAATGAATCGGGATCTTCACCATCCGGCAGGGGAACAACACGAACATGCATGCCCTGTTCAAGTATAATATCTATACCTCTCAGGGAAGCTTTTACGCCGGCTTCATCACCATCATATATAATGGTGACATTGCGTGTGAAGCGACGAATAAGCCGAACCTGATCCTCGGTGAGTGAGGTGCCTGATGAAGCCACAACATTCTCAATACCCGACTGATGCATAGACAATACATCAGTGTAACCCTCAACCAGATAGCATTTATCAGCCTTTGCCATTGCATTACGGGCATAATATATGCCGTATAAACTCCGAGACTTGTGGTAAATATCTGATTCAGGACTGTTGAGATACTTGGCCATCTTGGTATCTGTACGTAACGTACGTCCGCCAAAGCCAATCACCCGGCCAGACAGAGAGTGAATAGGAAAAATCACTCGTCCGGCAAAGCGATCGAAATGCCTGTCGTTTTTCTCGATAGTCAGCCCTGTTTTTACAAGGTAATTTATTTTGTAGCCATTTTTCTGAGCCTCCTCGGTAAATGCATTTCTTTTGTCAAGGGAATATCCAAGCTGAAACTTATCCAATACTTCTCGTCTGAATCCCCGTTCCTTGAAATAGCTAAGTCCGACAGCCTGTCCTTCTTCAGATTCAAGAAGCGTTCGGGTGAAATATTTTTGTCCGTAGGCTGTAACTACCATCATTGATTCCCGCTCATTCTTCTGCTGTATCTCTTCGGCCGTTTCCTCCGTTTCTTCCACCTCAATATGATACTTCTTTGCCAGTGTTTTCAGAGCCTCCGGATAAGTGATATGTTCATGCTCCATCAAAAAATTGACAACATTTCCACCTTTTCCACAGCCAAAGCATTTGAAAATTCCTTTCGAGGGAGAAACAGTAAATGATGGGGTTTTCTCGTTATGGAAAGGACACAAACCCAGCATATTAACCCCACGTTTTTTGAGGCTCACGAAATCACCTACAACCTCAGTAATTTCGGCCGCATTCATTATTCTGTCTATGGTGGCATGGTCAATCATCGGGAAGCGAATTTACGAAAATTTAATAGCTTGTCGAGTCAGAATTGTCTCAGTGTATTGCAATGTAGACTATGTTGTTTAACTTTAGGGAAATGGAAAAGAATAAAAAACGACTTGTTGTCTTAAGTGGAGCTGGGATGAGTGCCGAGAGCGGGATTCGTACCTTTCGTGAAATGGGTGGACTTTGGGAAGAATACGATGTGATGGAAGTAGCCAGTCCTGAAGCCTGGGAAAGAGATCCTGAATTAGTGTTACGGTTTTATAATGAGAGGAGAAAGGCCTTGTTAAATTGCCAACCTAACCCCGGGCATCTTGCATTGGCTGAGATGGAACACGATTTTGATGTTCATATTGTAACACAAAATGTTGACGACTTGCATGAAAGGGCAGGCAGCTCCAAAATCATGCATTTGCATGGTGAACTAAAAAAGGTGAGGAGTTCAAGGGATGAATCCCTGGTTCACGAGCTCGACGGTTGGGAGCTAAAGATGGGTGATCTCTGTGAGAAAGGCAGTCAGCTCCGTCCGCATATTGTGTGGTTTGGTGAAGCTGTCCCAATGATTCCCAGAGCCGTCCGGATTGTTGAAAAAGCCGATATACTGTTGATTATTGGAACTAGTCTACAGGTTTATCCTGCTGCCAGTTTGATACATTATGTTAAGGGTGGAACTCCGGTATATGTTATCGATCCTAATGAAGTGTTGGAAAGTGGTCCTTATCGGACAATAATTAAAAAAGGGGCATCAGAGGGAATGAAGGAAATGAAAGGTTTACTAAAATCATTTATCACAACCTAGCAAGTGAACAGCAGCAGGAGCGATTTTCAGACTACCCTGATTTGCATAATCTGCTTTTTTTAATTCAGGCATAGTTGGGTTATAGACTTTGCAAAACCAGGCCAGGCATATGGCGGCAAAAATCAGGGGAATGAAGTAGGTAGTATATTGGATTATTTTCTTCATGGTCAAACGGCTTTATAATTTCTACAAAACAAAGCTACGATGACCTAATGTTAAACCACGTTAATGATTGGTTAAGCTGAGTTATTATTTGTGAAAATCTGTTAATCGGATGAGGATATAATTTTCAGACGCCCCATCCAGACGATCTCGCTATTACGCAATATTTTCCAGTAATATAGACCTGGCTCCCATTCCAAATCAACAGTTAGCTTCTGATCTTCAAGCAGTTTCCCGAATTTCTCCTCGCCCGTATTTGATAGAATAATAATTTCAGTCTTACTTTCTGTAATAGTTCCAATTTGCAATCCCAGTTCAGGCTCCCATTTTGCACTCCTGGTCATAACAGTATCTTTTGGCCATGATTCTGTTGTGAATCCATCATCTGACCTGAAGCGAGCATTAACCAATACTTCCAGGGCCTGGTTTGGAACAAAGTTATCTGCATACTTAATTGTATCATGCTGAATCACAATCGAATTCTCAATTACCATCTCTTCCTGCAGATCTTTAGAATTATTTTCCTCGTCGGGTTTGAGTGTATCGGTACTGGCTGGCTGTTCTTCATCAGGCAAAATTGCCATTTCGGTTTGATCATTTTCAGGTCGCAGAAACTGAATCAATAAGGCAGTGATTACCACAGCGGCTATAGCAGCAGCAGACCGCAAAACAAGAAGTCTTGTGTGTCTTATACGGCTTTTTTCCTCCTTCTCAACATCATCAAGCAGCTCAGCAGTTTCCAGAATATCAGACTTGCATAACTCGCATGTTGATACATGATCCAGTAAATCAGAATCTGGCTGATCGGCTTTACCCCTCACCCAATCCACGTAACGGGCCTTAGCATTTTCATCCGGGTGGATTACCATTTTCTTTGATTTGATATCGTTCTTTCTATTGCTCATCCATTAGTATAGAGTCATTTTTTAGCTGCCAATGGAAAAAATCATTCACTTTTATTATTCAAATTTCCTCTTTCAACCAAAAATATCAGTGTTTCTGCGCCATATGAAGATTTTGGAGGCTTTCCATTCAGCAGTCTTAAGCACTCTTCCTGACGGCTGGCATACCATTTCCTCAAAGATTCGGGAGGGATTCTCCGTCCTTCAAGCTTATCGATAATGTCGCTCAGGATTTGGTATTGATCTTTCCTTTGCTCATCTATTGAGCTTTCTAACTGATCCAGGATTTGGAATCTAAGCTCGGAACTCAATACAACAGGAAACTTACTCAAATCTTTATCTCCAATATTTACATTCGCGAAACATTTCATTATCAAACACAATCTGGGGTAATATTTACCAAATGTTTGCAGTACCCGTTGCAATCTCTCGTACTCCTGCCTGACTAAAAACAGGTCGACTGGTTCCTCGCTAAGTTGGTTAGATTCATAAGGTGGCTGATCAGGTTCACTCAACATAAATGGTTTTCGCAATTCTTCCAGACACATATTGCGGACAATGACTGAAAAATAGGTCCTTAGCTGACTGCTTCCATTATACTGTTTTTGTATTTTTGGCAAGCGCTCAATTAACTTCCGGTTAATCTCCTGAATCATATCCTGTTGATCCCTTTGGCTGATCATTCCGCGTTGTATATAAACACGCACAATTATCCTGATCATCCTTTGGTATTTCACTAAGAGTTTACCAGGACTGTTTTTCAACAATCGTATTTCGACCTGGTTTCGGTCCATTCAATCAATCTACTACATCGTGGAGATAGTCATTTTTGGTACGCAACTTACTATCCTTTCCTCCAACTGAATACCTTGATTTCTCATGTTCGTCGGGAAAGATTTCTGTTTGAATAGGTATTGGCTTTCTTTTATATGCAGGTTCACGTTCCAATTCATCAACTTTTTGAGGATCTGTAATATTATTGTAATTAAGAGCTTTCAGCCTTTCAGCCTTTATTCTTAAACGTTCTTTTTCTTCAGAATAAGGATCAAATTCAGGCTCTTTATTTGCAGCTTTTTCTCGCTCAACATATTTATCGGCCTCAGATTCTGCTTCCAGCTCAAATACTGGCCCAGATTCATATTTTTGGTCATCAGGCTTTCCATCTACCTCTTCATCAATACTTTTCTCCTCCCTATCCTCAACTTTACCCTCAACTTTATCCTCAGCCCTATCCTCAATGATGAATTTCATCAGCTCGGGGGATTCCTCAGGTTCTTTCAGATTAGGGGATTCACCAGATACCTTCGTTGTCATCTTCTCAATACTCCCTGATTCATCTTTTACGGCATCATCATCATTCGGGATATTCTCATTTTGCCTTACTGGCATTATTTCATCCAGTGGGATGACATCATTCTTTTCACTAAGTGTTACAGTCTTTTTCTCGGGTGGATTACGGGTAATAATCTCCTCAATATTCTCTGTTGAGAATCCTGTTGCTACCAGTGTTATACGAATGCGATCGCCTAAAGTTTCATCATAGCAAGTTCCCCATATCGTATTGACGCTACCACCAACTTTATCAATTATCTTATCGGTAATCGTTCCGATTTCATCAACTGTAATTTCTTCCAATCCATATGCAATATTCAGCAGTACTTTACGCGCACCAATTATGTCGTTATTATTCAGCAGGGGTGAATTAATAGTATCATCTATAACATTTCGCGCCCTATCATGTCCGGTAGCTTCAGCTGAGCCCATGAAGGCGATACCTCCACCTGACATTACAGAAAGAACATCGGCAAAATCAACATTTATATAACCATGCACTGTGATAATCTCTGCAATACCTTTCACTGCCAGCATTAGTACATTATCGGCATTTCCAAAAGCATTAGACAAGGTTAGATTACCAAATATTTCACGAAGTTTCTCATTGTGGATAATCAGCAAGGCATCTACGGTATCTTTCAGTCGATCAATTCCCTGCACGGCCTGCTTCATACGTAAAGGACCCTCAAATCTGAATGGCAGAGTTACAACAGCTACAGTGAGGAGTCCCATTTCCCTGCATGCTTTCGCAATTACGGGGGTTGCTCCTGTACCAGTGCCTCCTCCCATACCTGCCACGAGAAACACCATTTTTGTGTTATCAGACATGTTTTCCATCACATCCTCAATATTCTCAATAGCAGCCTGTTCGCCTATATCAGGACGATTACCGGCACCTCTTCCTTCAGTCAGTGTTTCACCAATTCGAACTTTTAGCGGCACATTACTCAGGAGCAAAGCCTGTGCATCAGTGTTGGCCACCAGGAAATCAACATCCTGAATACCTTGCTCAAACATTCGATTTACAGCATTATTGCCACCACCACCAAGTCCGACGACGGTAATTATCGCATTATCGTTTACAGGTAAGCTAAAATCAATTAAATCTTCTAACATAAAAATACTCTTGCCGTATATTGTTATTCTAACTATTCAGGATCATCAAATAAGGTTCCCATACCCTGGATCCATCCAGACTTTTTCCTTTTTTTCTCCGCTTTCTTATCCTTTTTCTTAACAGGGGGTGCATGCTGTTGTTCCTCTGGCTCCTTCAACTCAATTTTTTCTTTTGACTCATCCGGCAGGGGATCAATGGCTTTATCATCCTTACCTTTAATTTCGAAAGGAATTTCATCTTTCTCAACTTTCATGTCACCATTTTCTTCATCATTTCCTTCCGGATTTTCGACCAGTCGATAATTCACTGCAACTTTTTCAGGCTCAAGATCACCCAGACTGGTTTCTGATGTAAGGCCGGTTGCAACGATAGTCACACTGATGGCATCTCCCAATGATTTATTATAGCCATTACCCCAGATAATATCTGTTTCAAGGCCCGTTCCTCTTTGTATAAAATCCATAATCTCAGTCACCTCATCCATGAGAATTTCCTTTTCACCTGAATTAATATTCAGGAGAATATTGTGTGCTCCTCTGAGATTATTATTATTCAACAATGGGGAAATAAGTGCATTTTTTATCGCCTGATGGGCCCGATCCTCACCTTCAGCAATCCCTGTACCCATAATTGCCACACCACTGTTTTTCATTACTGTTTTAACATCGGCAAAGTCAACGTTAACATAGCCATGAACAGTAATTATCTCAGCAATTCCTTTAGCCCCTGCAGCAAGTACATCATCGGCATTTGCAAAGGCAACGGATAATTTCTGATCACCGTATATTTCGCGCAGTCGATCATTATGAATAATTAGCAGAGCATCAACATGATCTTTCAGTGTACGAACACCTTCATATGCCTGAATCTTTCTCTTTTCCCCTTCGAATGAGAAAGGCAGGGTTACAATAGCGACTGTGAGGATATCCATTTCACGACACAGTTGGGCTATGACTGGTGCTGCTCCGGTGCCGGTACCTCCTCCCATTCCTGCGGTAAGAAATACCATCTTGGCTTTACTTTGAAGAAGACCTCTGATCTCATCCATATCTTCAACTGCTGCGTCCCTGCCTCTGCTGGGCTCATTTCCGGCTCCCCGCCCCAGGGTTAATTCTTTGCCTAATTGTACGCGTGAAGGAATGGGGCTATTTTGCAAAGCCTGACCGTCAGTATTGCACACGATGAAGTCCACTCCACTTATACCCTTGTTGTACATGTGATTTACTGCATTACTGCCTCCACCTCCCACACCTATCACCTTGATAATTGAATCTTCTTTTTGCGGCTCGTCGAGTTGTATGATTTCCTCATTCATAATCAGACAGTTTTATTAAACGTATCACCTTCCTCGCTAAAAAATTTTGTCCAAGTTGCTTTGACTTTTTTTCCTAATCCCAGACTTGCTCCAATGTTTGTTGTACCAAAGAATGTTTTTGCCTGTGTAGTCCCTGTCTCTACCCCTTTGATTGACAGCCCAATACTTGTAGCATATTTGGGATGATTCACCTCATCTGCAATATCAGGAACCATCATCCTGTTTGGATGACCTATACGAACATCATATCCGGTTTTAAACTTGATCAATTGCTTCAGATCTTTAAGCATGGATCCACCACCTGTAATCACCAGACCAGCGCTAAGTTTGTCCTGATATCCTGAGTTTTCAATCTCAAACATTACTGCATCAAGAATCTCATCCATACGAGCCTGAATTATGTAAGCCAGATTTTTAAAGGAAATCTCCCTCGGATCTCTTCCGCTTATGCCTGGGATCGTAACCACCTTTTCTGCCGGAGCAGTATCACCCATGGTTGATCCAAACTGAGTTTTAAGTGCTTCTGCATGACGCTGTAAAATTGAACAACCTTCCTTTATATCATTCGTAATAACATTACCTCCAAAAGGTATGACTGCTGTATGCCACACCACTTTATCATGAAAAACAGCCACATCCGTAGTTCCGCCACCGATATCCACCAATGCTACTCCTGCCTCAATTTCATCAGGAGTTAAAACGGCAGCTGATGAGGCAAGTGGCTCAAGAATCAGCTTTTTTATCTCCAGACCAGCCCTCGTGACACATTTCTTGATATTATTAGCTGAGGCAACTTTCCCAATTACCAGATGAAAATTTGACTCTAACATCCGGCCTGACATACCCACTGGTCTGGGTACATCCTCTTCCTGATCAACAATATAACTCTGCGGTATAACATGAAGAATCTCTTCTCCCGGATCCACCGGAGTTTTATGCATCTGATCGGTCAGATAATCAACATCAGCCTGAGAAATCTCTCCGGAATCAATGTACTTATGATTCCTGTTCTTCATACTTTTGATATGCTGACCAGCCACTCCGACATACACCTCCTGCATCTTAACATTTGCCTGGGTTTCAGCCTGTTTACGAGCTGTCTCAATGGCCTTGGTAGTGTCATCAATATGGACTACTACCCCTCTTTTTACACCACTTGACGGTGCCTGTCCCAATCCTAGAACATCAAACTTTCCATCTTCATTTTGTCTGCAAATAATAGCCACAATTTTTGTGGTTCCTATATCTATTGCTGAGATGATTTGCTCTTTACTCATTCTGAATCAATATTATCTGTTCTACAATCCGGGTTTCTTTTTACACACAATCTGATTTTGGTATCTGAGGTCGATACTTTCATAAATATCCCAGCCCACATTAGGTAATCCTTTCTCATATAGTGCCTTCAACTTTTCAAGTTTCCAGCGAAAATCGATTGACGGCCCCATCATTATCCTGTGTTCTCCTAATTTTGGGACTAACTCGATTTCACTCTCCGACCAAACCTGGATCTGTTCAATCTGAGCATTCCAAAACGGATCTGTATGAATAAAACCAGCAAGATCGGCCAGTTTCTCACTCACAAAATCCACATTTGTTACTCCGGTAATGACAGGTACTCTGGGAGTATGTCCTGCCACCAAACCCAGAACCTGGTTTTCCTCATCCAGATAATAGGTACCATTACCTGTAAGCACCCTGAGGATAGGAACTCTTTGCTCCACCTTAATATGAAAAATCCCATCCGGAGTGAAAAAAACCTGGGTATTCTTCACCTCAGCAATATCGTCCACTAATTCTTTGACATGGGCTTTATTAATACTATCAATTGGTTCATTGGTAATCCTTACATAATTATTTTTAAGTACCTGAATCACCTCTTTTTCACCAATAAATTGCACCTCATCAAGATTGGTTATATCCACAGCTATCCGTACAACTTTCTGACCATTCATCCGGGAGGAGGTAAACCCCAAAGCAAAAGCCATATAGACCAGGATACCAGCCCATACAATAATCATTAGTATTTTTCTATACCAAGTCATTCAGTACTTCAACAATTGGTTCAACTAATCGGTCAATATCACCGGCGCCAATGGTCAGAAAAATATCCCAATCGGCCTCAGCAGCAAAAGCTTTTACCTCATCACCAGTAAGTATTCCTTTATTTTTAATACTCAGTTTATCCAGAATCATTTCTGCATTTACACCTGGAATGGGTTCTTCTCTGGCAGGATAAACCGGCATAAGGGCCACATCATCCAAAACACTTAATTCGTTTGCAAAATCTGAGGCAAAGTCTCTTGTTCTTGAAAAAAGATGAGGCTGAAACACTCCAACAACTTTCTTTCCAGGGAATAACTTCCTTATCGACTGGCACAAAGCCTTTATCTCTTTCGGATGATGGGCGTAATCATCAATATATATTTTACCTGCCTTATTGTATCTTACATCAAAGCGACGTTTCACTCCTTTGAAATTCCACAGGCCCCTCCTTACTACATCGGCGCTTAAACCGGCTTCAAGACAAAGAGCTGCAGCACCTACAGCGTTTTCTACGTTTATCCAGCCCGGAATTTGAATAGCTATATCTTTTAATATTGCACTGGGAATTACCAGATCAAAGCTGTAACCCAGCATCATCTGCTCAAGGTTTTTAGCATAATAATCTGCTCTGTTGTTCAAACCGTAACGTAACACTTTTGACTGTTTCTCCGGAGGAGGCATGAGATCCAATCCTTCTTTTATAATGATGGTACCAGCCTCCTTTAGTTTTCCCAGAAAATCCACAAAACTTTCCTTAAGCTTATCACCTGCCCCGTAAATGTCGAGATGATCAGGATCCATACTCGTGACAAGAGCCATTGAAGGTTTCAGATGCAGGAATGAGCGGTCGAATTCATCAGCTTCCATGACAGCCCATGTGCTATTCTCAGATAAAGAAAGATTTGAATCCAGATTTTTACTAATTGCTCCGAGAAAGGCAGAGCATCCGGCAGCTGATTCATTAAAAATCGCTGCAAGCATTGAAGAAATGGTGCTTTTGCCATGAGATCCTGCAACTGCAATAGTGTCATAGTTTTGACTGATCAGTCCTAATACTTCAGCTCTTTTCATCAGGGTGTATCCCGAATTCCTGAAATGAGACATCTCTTTATGACTATCTGGTACTGCCGGAGTATAAATTATCAGAGTTTTGATCATCTCATCAGCCGACATTATACGAAGTGGAATCAGGCTCAGATCATCACTATAGTGGATTTTCATCCCCTCATTTTCCAATTTCCGTGTTAAATTACCGGGGGTACGGTCATATCCAGCCACAAAAGTGCCATAATGGGCAAAGAAACGTGCCAGAGCACTCATTCCAATGCCTCCAATACCTATAAAATACACCTGTTTAATACTGTTCAGATCCATTTATTTATCCTCCAATAATTCAATTGCCACGCTTGCTATTGCTTTACCAGCATCTGGTCGTCCAAGGCCTGCTACTGCCCTGGCTATATCATTTTGCTCCTGTTTATTCTGTAATAATTCCTTTATCAAAGTGATTAGTTCGTCTTTTATATATTTGTTTTCCAGCACTCTGGCAGCACCTTGCTGCTCAAATGACCGGGCGTTTTTCAACTGGTGATCTCCTGCAGCTGCCGGATAAGGAACAAGTATGGCTGGCTTTTTAACAAGAGACAATTCAGACAGAGATATTGCACCGGCCCGGCATACCACCAAATCAGCCGCCGCATACGCGAGATCCATTTGTTGCAGGAAAGCATGTGCCTGAATAGATTCTGACTTCATTGATTCAATAGCTGCACTGGCTTTCTGGTAATAGTTTTCTCCTGTTTGCCATATCAAATCAAGATCCATTTTATCTATTTTATGCAAGCCCTCATAAATCGCTTCATTTAAAGCCAGTGCCCCAAGACTACCTCCAAACAGAAGTACAACCTGACGTTTGTCGGATAAACCAAATGTTTTCAGAGCCTCAGCTCGTTTGTTTTCTATGCTGAGCAGGTCTTTTCGAACAGGGTTTCCTGTCACAACAAGTTTCTCAGACGGGAACCATGTATCCATACCCTCATGGGCTACGCATATGCGTGCAACTTGCTTTGACAGTAAGCGATTGGTCACTCCCGGAAATGCATTTTGCTCCTGAATCATTGTAGGTATCTTGCGTCGATGGGCCACTTTCAGCAGCGGTCCACTAGCAAATCCTCCGGTACCAATAACAAGACCAGGCCTGTACTTTCTTAAAATACGTCCGGCCATAATTAAACTAAGCACTAATTTTATCGGAAACAGAATGTTTTTCCATGTCAGGCGACGGTGGAAAGCGGAAATAGGTAATCCTACAATTTCAAATCCTGCCGCAGGAACCTTTTTCATTTCCATTTTTCCGACAGCGCCAACAAACAATATTCTGAGATCTCTGCGTTGAGCCAACAATTCCTGAGCCACAGCGATTGCAGGAAAAACATGTCCACCTGTTCCCCCACCTGATAGGATTATATCTATTTTATGCTGCTGCTTCATCTTGCTTTTTTTCAACACTCCGACTGATTCCCAGAAGAATACCAAAGGCCAAACTTGTAAATAATAAGGATGTTCCACCCCTGGAGATCCATGGCAGTGGCTGTCCGGTAACCGGAATTAGACCAACGGCTACACTCATATTCACGAAGGCCTGAATTACCACACCAATCACAAGGCCGATGGCCAGAAATGCTGGGAAAGTGCGGTCACATTTTCTTACGATCACTCCAGCCCGGTAAAGTAAAGTCAGGTATATAAACACAAGGGGGAATGCCCCAAATAAAAATCCATATTCTTCAATTATGATGGCAAAAATAAAGTCGGAATAGGCTTGTGGTAAAGTATGGCGCTGAGTACTATGTCCGGCAAACTTCCCCAATACACCACCATTTGCTATTGCAATTTTGGCCTTATCACTTTGAAAATTATCTCCTTCTTCAGGATTCACATAAGTCATCACTCTATTTTGCCAGGTACCTGTTCTATTTTGTTGTTCAGATTTGCTGGCGAGAACAAAAAAGATCATAACAAAGCTGATCCCAATAGCAATCAGGGCCAGCAGATACAATATCCTTACTCTGCCTACCATCAATAAAACCATACATGACAAAAACAGAATGGCTGCGGTTGACAGGTTAGCGGGTAAAATCAAACCACAGATCAACATAATCCATATCAGCACTGGCAGAAAGCCTTTTTTAAAGTTACGGATCTCGTCCTGATTCCTGCTTAGATACCTGGCAACGAATATGATCAGTGCCAATTTAGCAAAATCAGAGGTTTGAAATGACACAGAGGTTCCGGGTACGGTAAGCCACCGGGCAGCTTGATTCACTTGCTCTCCTGTCATCAGGGTTATAGCCAGTAAGGCGGCAGCTATGATCACCATAAGGTGGGCAAAAACGCTAAACCATTTATAAGGAATCAGGTGGGTTACATAAATTATGAACCAGCCGATCAAGAGAAAGGATGAATGGCGAATAATGTGCACGGCAACATTCCCGTCATGATTAGCCAGCGAAACAACAGAGCTGGCTACGGCTAGACCGGAATAAAAGGTCAGGATCACTATCAGGAACCAAATGACCTTATCTCCACCGAATAATTTTAACACATTCTTCATCCTTTTTCCTTTTCCTGAGTCTTATAAATTTCTCACAAATTCTTTGAACTGGCGACCACGATCTTCGTAATTATCAAACAGATCAAAGCTTGCACATGCCGGCGATAACAGAACCTGAGAGCCCTTCTCAGACAGGTAATAAGCTGTTCTGACAGCCTCATTCATATTATCTGCATCCACCACAGTTTCTACAATATCATCAAAAACGTCATGAAGCTTGGTATTATCCTTTCCAAGGCATACAATTGCTTTGACTTTATCTTTAACCAGTGGGAATAACATGGTGTAGTCATTTCCTTTATCTACACCTCCGACAACCCAGACAACCTGATTCTTCATTGTTTCTAAAGCATACCAGGTTGAGTTTACATTTGTGGCTTTAGAATCATTGATGAACTCAATTCCGTGGACTTTAACTACTGGCTCGAGGCGGTGCTCAACACCTTGAAAATCAGAAAGACTTTCTCTGATAGTCTCTTTCCTGATTTCCAGTACCCGTGAAGCAATACTTGCGGCCATAGAATTTTGCGCATTGTGTTTCCCTTGAAGGGATAGATCGAATATGGACATATTGAATTCTTTAGAGTGAACAACAATTTTCATGATATCATCATCAATCCAGGCGCCCTGTTCGTAGGGGCCTGAAAATCCGAAAGGGTATAATTGCATATCTGGCTTACGCCGTGCAAGTTCGTTTGTAATCTCTTTATCATCAGCATAATAGACCAGGTGATCTGCCGATTTCATATTTTGAAGGAGTCTGAATTTCGACTCTCTGTACTTGGTAAAACTATTATCGTAACGATCTAAATGATCAGGGGTAATATTCAATAATATGGCAACATCAGCTTTAAAGCCAAACATGCCATCCAATTGAAAACTACTAATCTCCAGAACGTAGTAATCTTTCTCATTCTCAGCAACCTGTCTGGCAAAACTATCACCAATATTACCGGCCATACCTACGTTCAAGCCAGCATTCTTAAGAATGAAGTAAACCATCATAGTAGTAGTGGTTTTGCCATTACTACCAGTTATGCAGATCTTTTTTGCTTTAGTATACTGTCCGGCAAATTCTATTTCTGAAATAACGCTAATCCCCGCCTCACGAAGATCCCTGACCATGGGAGCTGAATCGGGTATTCCGGGACTTTTAACAACAAGATCACTTCTAAGAAGATAGTCTTTGTCATGTTGGCCTTCTTCCCAGGTAAGTGGCATGGCTTTCAATTGATCGCGGTACTGATCCTTAATGGTACCAGCATCAGAGACAAAAACTGAGAAGCCCTGTTTAACTCCCAGCAGAGCTGCCCCTGTTCCACTTTCGCCTGCGCCTAATATGCCTAGTCTCTTATTCAATTAACTATCTGATTTTCAATGTGGCTATTGTTATTACTGCGAGAATAATTCCTATAATCCAGAACCTGGTAACAATCTTAGGTTCAGAATATCCTTTTTTCTGATAATGATGATGGAGAGGAGCCATTAGAAATACTCTTCTTCCCTCCCCGAATTTATTTTTTGTGTATTTAAACCAACCAACCTGGATCATTACTGAGAGTGTCTGCATCAGGAAAATCCCGCAGAGTATAGGAATCAACAACTCCTTTCTGATCATCACAGCTAAAACTGCTATAATGCCTCCAAGGGCCAGGCTACCTGTGTCTCCCATAAAGACCTGTGCCGGATAGGAATTGAACCATAAAAAGCCAACGGTTGCTCCGATAAATGCAGCTATAAAAACGGCCAATTCTCCTGTATTTGGAATGTACATCACATTCAAATAGTCTGAGAGATTGTAATTACCTGATACAAAAGCTAATACACCGAGTGTTGCTCCAATGATTGCCGAAGTGCCGGTGGCCAGTCCATCCAATCCATCTGTAATATTGGCCCCGTTGCTCACGGCAGTAATAATTAGTATTACCAGAAGAGTAAATACTAACCACGTCCATTTATCTGCTGCCGGCCCCATCCATGAAATCAGCCAGGAATAATTGAATTCATGATCTTTTACGAATGGGATGGTTGTAGTGGTAGCTTTCTCCTCATTGTAAAGTAAACCGGCATCTCCATTGAAGGCTGATTCCTGGAATTCTGTAATGACGGCAGGACCTTCAGCTGTTGGCACTTTTTCTCCAATAACAATATCCGGATGGAAAAACATGATCAGGCCAACAGTTAGCCCAAGCATTACCTGACCAATAATTTTGAATTTGCCTGCCAGGCCCTTTTTATTTTTTTTGAAAACTTTGATATAATCATCTACAAAACCAATCATCCCCAACCAGATGGTCGTAATCAATAGGATAATGACATAAATGTTATTTAATTTGGCCAGCAGTAAAGTGGGTACAAGAATTGAGGCAAGAATAATAATTCCACCCATTGTCGGAGTTCCTGCTTTTTGCATTTGACCTTCTAATCCAAGGTCTCTCACCAGCTCACCAACTTGCCTTTTCTGTAAGTATTTAATAATACGTTTCCCAATCAGAGTTGAGAGTATCAGTGCAATGATCACCGATACGGCTGCTCTGAAAGAGATATATTGAAACATCCCTGCTCCGGGAACATCCATTTTATCAAGCCATTCGAATAGATAATAGAGCATTATTTTTCTTTATGATCTCAAATTTTTTAATTCTTCAACGTCATCGAATGGGTGTTTTACTCCCTTTACTTCCTGATAGCTCTCATGACCTTTTCCTGCTATGAGGATAAGATCACCTGATTGTGCCAAGGCAATAGCTGTTCTGATTGCTTCGCGTCTGTTAACAATTCTCAATACTTTCTTTTGATCATTATCTGTCAGGCCAGCTGCCATATCCTCAATAATTTTTTCAGGATCTTCTGACCGGGGATTATCCGAGGTTAATATTACCTGGTGGCTGAAAGCACATGCAGCCTGCGCCATTTTGGGCCGTTTGCCCGGATCACGATCACCACCAGCTCCTATTGCTGTGATAATCTTGCATCCTTCAGTTTTTGTTTCATTGAGTGCCTGAAGCACATTCTCCAGAGCATCGGGTGTATGTGCATAATCCACTACTGCGGTAACAGATCTACCCATGTCAACCATTTCAAGCCTTCCTTCAACCGGCTCCAGCTTACTAAGAGATTCCAAAATCTCATCCTCAGGCAGATTCAGTTCACAGGCTGCAGCAAATACTGCAAGCATGTTCAGTGCATTGTATCTGCCCATTATCCTGACCCAGAGCTCCCGGCCATTAATCTGTAATGACATGCCCTGCGGATGCTGCTCCATGATTTTAAGGCTGTAATCTGCCATAACACGAGAGGCATATGTTAACTTTCGTGCTACACTGTTCTGAATCATGATACTTGCATGTTTGTCATCTGAATTCACAAGAGCGAAGGCCTCAGATGGTAAAGCATCAAACAGCATTTTTTTTGCGGCGATATAGGATGCAAAATCAGGATGATAATCCAGGTGGTCACGTGTCAGATTAGTGAAAATTCCTCCTCTAAATCTGATTCCGGATATGCGCTTTTGTTCCAGAGCATGAGAGCTCACCTCCATCACCGCATATTGACAGCCAGCATCCACCATCTTAGCCAGGTAAGAATTAAGACTTATCACATCCGGAGTTGTGTGCGTAGCAGGATATTCCCTTCCTTCAATAAGAATCCTGATAGTAGATAATATACCTGCCGGATATCCCATATCCCGTAGCATATAGTATAGCCAGGTAGCTATTGTTGTTTTACCATTTGTACCAGTAATCCCTATCAATTCAAGTGATTGACTTGGATTCCCAAAGTAGCTGGCTGCTATTTGCCCAAGAGTTTCCTGACTGTCCTGACATATAATAAAACAAACATCCTCCGGAGGAGATTCAGGCATTTTTTCACACAGAATTGCGACGGCACCAAGCTCAATTGCTTTTTCTATATAATCATGCCCATTGGTCTGAGTGCCAGTCATAGCTGCAAACAAACTAGCTTCTGAAACCAATCTGGAATCCAGACAGAGCTTGTGAATCTGTTTGTCAGTAGATCCGACAATGGAGATTCCTTTAACATCAGCTATTATGTCATGAAGATTCCTCATGTAACAGTTAGTTTTAGGTGAATAACTGTTCCCAGAGGCATCTCTGATCCTGGATCTATTGACTGATTTATCACTTTGCCATAGCCTGAAATCTTAATTCGAAAGCCAGCATTTTCAATGAGGGGAAGAGCATCAACAAGACCCATTCCGGTCGCGTCAGGAACTATTCCCCGGCTTGATTCCAGATTCTCAATAACAAACTGATCCTGATTTGTAAAAACACGAGCATAAGCACCCATCCTGCCATTTTCGACGGCTGGTAATTTCAATTCATCAATCAGGACTTCAACTGCCGGCCAATAACCTGATTTCATGACGGGAAGCTTTTCGATTTTATGGTTCCTGGTAACTTCTAATCCTTTGTGCAAGGGCAGATTGGTAGCATAAACTTTATCCGCAATCTCCCTGAATACTTTTCCGGCAACTTTATTACCATAGTATACTCCCATATTGGGACGAGTAATAACCACGATACAGCTATAGGCCGGTTCTTCTGCCGGAAAGTATCCAACAAAAGATGCCCGATACTCCTTGTTCCCATTGCTGGCAACATAACCCTGATCCCCCTGTGCAATTACAGCTGTACCTGTTTTGCCTGCAAAACGATATTGATCACTGATAAGATTTGTAGCGGTGCCATGCTCAACTGCTCCTTCAAGCAGCATTCTGGCTTTCTTCAAAGTTTCATTTGAGCATATTGAGTGCTTTAAAACTTCTGGCTTAAACTCCTTAACAACCTGAGAATGATCCTTTAAAGCTTGCACCAGGCGTGGCCGTACATATTTCCCACCATTAGCAACTGCATTGTAAAATCCGAGTACCTGTAAGGGAGTCATCAACAATTCGTAGCCATGGGCCATGTAGCCAAGACTTACTTTGCTCCAGTTATCATTTGTATTTTTTATGTATGGATCTTGCTCACCAGAGATCTCAATCCCCATGGGATTTTTTAGTCCCATTGCATAAAGCCGGTCAACAAATCGCTTTGGTTTGTCTTTATAGTGGCGATCAATTATGCGGGCCATACCAATATTTGATGACTTTTCTAATACTTCCGCCACCGTCAATATGCCAAATCCACCGGTATGAGCATCTACAATTTCCCGATCATAATAATCGAATTTGCCATTGAATGTATTCACAGTATCCTCAAGATCCACGTAACCATCCTCAAGAGCGGCCATCAAAGCTGGTAACTTGAAAGTTGACCCGGGCTCGGTAATCTCCCAAATGGCATAATTCTTTAATTCATAATACTCCCCATCTGCTGCCTGACCAAGGTTAGCGATTGCCTTAATCGCTCCGGTTTTCACTTCCATTAAAACTGCACAGCCATGATGGGCATTATGAATCTTAAGAAGGTCATACAGAGCCTTTTCAGCCACATCCTGAAAGTCAATATCCAGAGTTGTGACAACATCATATCCATCCTGTGGATCTACCTCATTATTTACACTGGTGGGTATCCAGGTTCCTCCACCCAAACGTTGTTCATGCCTTAAGCCATCTCTACCCTTAAGATAAGAATCATAGGCTCCTTCAATTCCAACTGTAGTGCCCTCATCTCCCTGATTAAGATAGCCAATAGTTCTGCTGGCCAACAATTTATAGCTTTTAACCCTGTCATTAGTCTGCACAAGTATCAGCCCACCCTGGTAACGCCCCTTAATGAATAGTGGCAATTTCTCAACTTCTAATACATCCTGGTAACTAACCTTATTTTGCAAAACGATGTATCGTAAGCCCCGCTCTCTCGCTTTTTGGATTTTGTTTTTGAAAGACCAGGCTGTCTGATTTCCAAACAAAGCAGATAATCCACTAGCCAAAGCGGAAATATCAGCCCCGTAAACAGAATCAGACATTCCGGTACTGTTCGGATCCATAGCAACAGTGAATGTTGGAACCGAACTGGCGAGAGGCCTGCCGTCAGCTGCCAGAATATCGCCCCGGTTGGCGGGTATGACTCTCTTATGCTGACTCACCATTTCAGCTTCGGCACGCCATTTCTCCCCTTCAACAAACTGGAGGAACAATACCTTAGCAAGTATTGCCAGTCCTCCCAGCAAAGCCAGAATATAAATCCATCCGATTCTTGATAATATGCTGCGTTTAATTTCCAAGGTTATTAGTCAATTTCAATTATATAGGGTGGTGATTTAGCTTCCTCAAGTCTTATTCCTTTTTGCTTGACCAAGTGGATCACCTGTGTTTGTTTACTCTTCTCCATTAGCTCAAAAGCTGTGGATACCGATTCTGTTCTTAACTCCTTTAAGCGCTTCTCCAGGCTTACGACATCTGTCATCACCTTATCTCCCAGGTACTGATTAGCGATGTAAAAAAGGATCAGTGCAAATACAAACAGAACAAAAGGTATTTGCCTGATTACCACTTCACGTGACAATACGCCTCCACCCAACAGCTCCTTGGCAGTAATCCGCTTATTCTCCCTGATCTCCTGGCGGGGAGTAATAAACTCTGTTTGTTTACTATTTTCCTTTTTTCTGCTCATACATTCTTTTCAGCAATTCTAAGTTTGGCACTCCTGGCTCTTGGATTCCGTGCCAGTTCTTCTTCTGAGGGTGTAATCAGTTTTCTGTTCACCAGATTAAATGGGGTTATTGGTACCCCATACAGGTCTTTAAGCACTTCACCACTAAAATTTCCTGATCTGAAAAAATTCTTCACCAATCGATCTTCAAGAGAATGGTAAGAGATGATAACCAGACGTGAACCTTTTTTCATGACATCAAGACTTTGGAGCAGCATGCTCGACAAGCCCTCGATCTCCTGATTCACCTCTAAACGTAAGGCTTGGAAAACCCTGGCCAGGTCTTTATTCTCTTTCCCTCTTTTCAGTAGTGGATTTAGACAGCTCACTAATTCGCCGGTGGTCTCAATTTTTGCCTCTTCACGATAGCGCAAAATCCGTCCGACAAATGCACCCGGACGCTCAAGCTCACCATATGTTTTAAAAATCCTGTTCAATTCCTCTTTTGAATAATTATTTACAATGTCTTTTGCCGTTTGTGACATCCCCGGATTCATCCTCATATCCAGTTCAGCATCATATCTGAAACTGAAGCCCCTCTCTGGAGAATTCAGGTGATGAGATGAAACACCCAGATCTGCTAAAATTCCATCTACTTTATCTATGCCGAGGTAGTCAAGAAAATTCTTTAGAAATCTGAAGTTGTGTGGAACAAGACTAAACCGTTTGTCCTGTATTTTATTGGCAGCTGCATCAGGATCCTGATCAAAACCGATCAAGCTGCCATCGCCCAGGAGTTTCAAAATCTCTCGTGAGTGCCCTCCTCCTCCAAAGGTCAAATCCAGATAAGTGCCTCCGGCAATAACCGACAGGCCTGCAATGCTCTCCTCCAGCAACACGGGCGTATGATAATCTGATATTCCCATAATTATTCATCATCCCATTTAAAATCACCCATCACCTCCTCGGCTAGAGATCTCCTCTCCTCATCCGATAATTGGCCACTTTGGTATCCGGAGGCAGCCATTAATTCAACAACATTCCCCTGACCCGACAAGGCCACTTCCTGTTGTTTTCCAGGTTCAACACCTATATCATCCAAGAACCTCCTTGGTAAAAGGATTCTTCCTGAACCATCCAGCTCCATCTCCAATACATCTCTGAAAAAATCCCTGCGAAACTGATCATGCCTTTCATTATAGGGATTCAACTTGCTTAATGTTCTGGAAACTAACTTATCCCATACATTCTCCGGATATAGAATCAGACTCTTCTCAAAGGTGTTCATCTTACCCACAAAGGTCTCTCCTGCTTCCGATGGCATCTGCTTTTTCAGCTTCGCCGGGAAGAGGAATCTACCTTTTGAATCAACCTTACAATAATGATCTCCTTTGAATCTGGACATATTTAGCCCCTTTTAGAAGTAAAATAAACACTTCTTAACACAAATTCCCAATTTTTGACACTTTATTACCAAAACTGTTAATAACTTTTATCTTTGAATTGCCGCGAATAAATAATTGTATCTTTGGCAGGGACAAAAAGATGAGGAAGAATGGCAGAGAAACAAGCAACTGAAGACCTTCAGCTGATTGACATTGAGCAAGTATTTGCATCAAAGGATGAGAAGCTTTTAAAGCGTATTCCAGGATTTTTTATCCACTACCTGAAAAGGATTGTTCATCAGGATGAGATCAATAAATTCCTGACAGATATTCAAGGAAACGAAGGACAGGATTTTGTTGACCGGGCACTTGAATATATGAATGTAAACATCATACTTAAAGGTGTTGAGAACATTCCATCAAATTCAAGAATGATTATCGTTTCTAACCACCCATTGGGGGGATTGGATGGCATGTGTCTGATGCAAACCCTGGCTGAACGTCTTGATCCGAATATTATGGCCACATCAAACGACATATTGATGAACGTAAAGCCTTCACGATCGCTTTTTCTTGGCGTTAACAAGCACGGAGGGAACAGCAGGGCATACATCAAAGAAATGCAGGAGACTTTTGATGGAGACAAAGCAGTTATCTTTTTTCCTGCCGGATTGGTGAGCCGCCGAAAGTGGGGTAAAATTGAAGATACTGAATGGAAAAGGACTTTTGTGAAAAAATCAGTTAGTCACAAAAGAGATGTATTGCCGGTTCACATAAGCGGACGGGTATCGAATTTTTTCTATAACCTATCTAATATCAGAACCTTCCTGGGCATTAAATACAATATTGAGATGCTTTATCTGGTCGACGAGCTTCTAAAGCATAAAAACCAGGATCTGACCATCACTTTCGGACCAGTGATTCCGTGGTCACACTTCACAAGAGATAAGAGTCCTGAAGAATGGGCCAAAGAGGTTAAAAAGCAGGTTTACGAATTCGGTAAAAAATTGTAATTTTATCAGTGTCCAATTCAACCGGATTATTTGAAGCAGATGAAAGATCCCATTGCACGTATTGATCGCAAATTATTACTCAAGGAATTAACTGAAGAACGATTTCTCAGGGAAACCAATTATTCTGGCAATGAAATTTACACTTTCACTGCTCATAATGCCCCAAATCTGATGAAAGAGGTAGGGCGACTCAGAGAAATCACTTTCAGGGAAGCTGGCGGGGGAACAAATGATGAAGTAGACATTGATCATTATGACATTTCAGACAATCCATACTATCAACTGATCGTGTGGGATCCCAGGGAGCAGGAGATTCTGGGTGGTTACCGGTATTTTGTTTGCAATTCAGTTGACTGCACTACCAATGAGATCGACAAGCATTTGGCTACCAGTCATTTATTTAAATTTTCTGATGAATTCAGAAAAGATTACATGCCATACGCCATTGAGCTTGGTCGCTCTTTTGTTCAGCCCTTGTACCAGTCATCACGTCTTGCACGTAAAGGGATGTTTGCTCTGGATAACTTGTGGGATGGATTAGGAGCTCTCTGTTTGCTACATGAGCATGCAAAGTATTTCCTTGGCAAGGTTACGATGTATACTCATTTTAACCGTAAGGGACGCGACATGATTCTCTGTTTTATGCACAGGCATTTTCCAGATGCCAATGAGCTTTGCACCCCCTTGAGCCCACTGGTAACAGCTGAGGATCTTGAGTATGTCAAACCAATATTTACTGGCAAAAATTACGACGAGGATTACAAAATACTTTCAAAGGAAATCCGAAATCTGGGATTAAAAATACCACCACTGATCAATTCTTACATGAGTTTGTCGCCAACCATGAAAACCTTTGGTACTTCAATAAATGATGAATTTGGCGATGTTGAAGAAACGGGTATCTTAATCACAATCTCTGACATTTACGACAAAAAAATCAGTCGCCATGTAGTTTCCTATATACGCGACAATCTTCGTATTCGCCCACTACATCTTCGACACATCCGTGTAAGATTCCCCAATTGGTTCCGCGAGGGCATCATTCAGGCCAGAAAAAAGAAACAAGACGAAGAGCCTCTCTAATAACCCCTTTCATGGCGTCCTTCAATGTAATTGATGAATGCCTTATTTACCACAGCATTACCTCCGGGAGTTGGATAGTCTCCGGTAAAATACCAATCTCCTGAATGATCAGGACAGGCCAGATGGAGACTTTCAACTGATTGATAAACAACCTTTATCTCTGCATTCACACCCTGGGTTTTAAGCATCTTCGCAATATGATCTGATACATCCTGATCTGAAAACGGAGCATAAATATCCTTCACATAATTAATGATCTCTTCTTTCGGAAATTTCTGCTGAGCCTTACATTTGTTATAAACCTGGTTAATGACCTGCTCCTGCCCTGTGATTTTTAAAAGTTCAATAGCCGCTTTGAAAGCAATAAAATCACCAAGAACAGACATGTCAATTCCGTAACAATCAGGGAAACGTATTTGAGGAGATGATGAAACAATAACAATTCGCTTTGGACCAAGTCTGTCAAGAATGCGTATTATACTCTTCTTTAGCGTAGTACCTCTCACAATAGAATCGTCAATAATCACCAGATTATCCTCATCTTTCTTTACAGTACCATAAGTTATATCGTACACATGAGTAACCAAATCATCACGATCCTGATCTTGAGTGATAAATGTTCTCAGTTTAACATCTTTAATAGCAATTTTTTCAACTCTCAATTGCTTGGAAAGAATTTCTTCAACTCTATCAGGATCACACTTTTTAAGCAGTTCTTCCTTTTTTACCTGATTCAGATGATGCCCCAGCTCTTCAGTCATTCCATAAAAAGCCGTCTCAGCAGTATTTGGAATAAAACTGAAAACCGAATGCTCCAGATCCTGATCAATTGATTCAAGGATTTGCGGTACGAGCAGACTCCCCAACCTTTTCCGCTCCCTGTAGATATCCTGGTCTGATCCCCTGCTGAAATAAATTCTTTCAAAAGAACAGGCCATTTTTTTCTCCCCCTGCCGGATGGGTGTCATGCTAACATTACCATTCTTTTTAATAATCACAGCATGCCCGGCTTGCACCTCGGCAATCTTTTCGGCAGGTACATTAAAAGCAGTTTGAATAACTGGTCTTTCAGATGCCACAACAACAATCTCATCATCCTGATACCAAAATGCTGGTCTGATGCCATTTGGATCACGCAGAACAAATGCATCACCATGTCCGATCATACCAGCAATAGCATATCCACCATCCCACTTATCTGAAGATTCCTTTAAAATTCCAGCCAAATCAAGCCTTTCAGCAATGATTGGTGACACTTCAGCCTTACTATAGCCCCTGGATTTCAAATCATAATACTGTTTCTCAACTTCATCATCGAGAAAATGCCCTATGTTTTCTAACATGGTTACAGTATCATTATAATCAATTGGATGCTGCCCTATATCCAACAAATCATTGTACAATTCGTCAACATTGGTCAGATTAAAGTTACCTGCCAACACAAGGCTTCTTGACTTCCAGTTGTTAGCCCGAATTACAGGATGTACCGAATTAATATTATTCCGACCAAATGTTCCGTACCTCAGGTGTCCCAACAATAATTCACCCGAAAAAGGAAGATTGTCGTAAGCGAATTTCGGATCCTTAAACTGTTCGGGTTGATCCAGTATCCAATCATATTCTTTATTAATCTCCTCAAAGACCTTCCGGATGGGTTCTCTTTCATTACTACGATGCCTGAAGATATAAGGCTTTCCTGGTGACAGGTTCAATTTCAGATTAGCAACTCCTGCTCCATCCTGGCCACGGTTATGTTGCTTTTCCATCAGGAGGTATAGTTTGTTAAGACCATACATCCAGCTACCATATTTTACTCGGTAGTGCTCCAGCGGCTTCAGCAGACGAATCAATGCTATACCGCATTCATGCTTAATCGGATCACTCATTAAGGCAAATTTTTCGCAAAAATAGAAAAAACTCTGTTCTTAGTCCAGTTCTCCTTTCCCAAGGCGCACCTCAGTAAGGTAACAGAAACTAAAAACTGATTTAAGTTTTTGCTGTAGGGCAAATGCTTCCTCTTTGGTTCTGAACACTCCAATCAAGGTTCTGAAATCAGGTGGTTCAGGATAATAAACCCCATTTGGAACATCGAGATCAGGAAAAGCATTTAAAAAAGCAGCAAGGGCTTCATTTGCATCCTTGCGGCTTCGCCCATTATAGACAACCACTTTCCATCCGTAAATACCTATTGAGTCATTGTAATTCACATGACGCCACAGTAGTTCTAAAATACGTGGATCATCTGGTATTACCCGTACCCGGCCAGGCTGAATAGTGGATTCAAGTTTCTTAAGTATTTGTTGCAATGAGTCAGGTTCTTCACTGACAAACTCAGATTGGGCGTGCAGCGGAAGAGCTACAAGCAATGTGAGACTTACAATGAGTAGGGAAAGTCGGGTTTTACTCAGATAGTGCTTCAGCAATTTCATCAGTTAACTCCATATTATGGTATACAGCCTGCACATCATCATCATCTTCAAAAAAATCAATCATTGCCATCACTGATCTGGCGGTAGACAATTCTACTTCTTTTGTTGTGGTTGGGATACGCTGTAACTCAGCTTTTTCAGGCTCCAGATTCATCTCCTCCAATTTCTTTTGAACATTACCAAAATCCTCAAGAGCGCAGGTAATTAAGAAATGATCCTCTTCTACCTCCATTTCCTCAACACCAGCATCAATAATCTCCAGCTCAAACTCATCAGGGTCAAGTTCTCCTTTAGCTACTTCAAAAACCCCTTTACGGTCGAATAGAAAACTCAGTGATCCGTTAGTTCCTAAATTCCCCCCTCTTTTATTGAAAATTGAACGAACGCTTCCGACAGTTCTAAGATGATTGTCAGTCAAACAATCAACGAAAATAGCAACACCACCCGGGCCATGACCCTCAAAGGTAAGTTCATCCAGTTTCCCTTCATCAGAACTTCCCTTATTGATAGCCCTCTGAACATTATCTTTGGGCATGTTAACCCCTTTAGCATTCGAAATCGCCATCCGTAATTTGGGATTCATATCCGGATCCGGACCTCCTTCACGAGCAGCAATCATTATCTCCTTCACTACTTTGGAAAACATCTTTGAGCGCTTGGCATCTGCTGCACCCTTTTTCCGCTTAATTGTCGACCATTTACTGTGTCCTGACATATTGAAAAAGCTATTAATTCTACATGAAAATTCGAGAGATAAAGGTACAAAATTATCTTTTTATCTTTGCAGCCAATTAAGTAGTTGGGTATCATGCAAAAACTATATATAGAAACATACGGATGCCAGATGAATGTGGCGGATAGTGAGACTGTTGCATCCATCCTGGCAGAGGAGAATTATGTTGTTTGCCAGGAGATGAAGGAGGCCGACCTGATATTGGTGAATACTTGTTCAGTACGTGAAAATGCTGAGAATAAAATTTATAGAAGACTCGAAATATTCAGACAGGCAAGGAGAGCAAAGCCCGAATTAAAAATCGGAGTGATTGGCTGTATGGCTGAAAGGGTGCAAAAAGATCTGATTGATAATCATGGTGTCAACCTGGTGGCAGGACCAGATTCGTACAGAAAATTGCCAGCCCTGGTGAATGAACTAGACTTTAATGAGAACAGTATCGACACCAAACTTTCAATTGAAGAAACTTATAGCGGTATTTGTCCGACAAGGCTTGAAAGTAACGGTATCTCAGGCTTTGTGAGCATTACAAGGGGATGCAATAATTTCTGCACCTATTGTATAGTTCCGTACACACGCGGACGTGAAAGAAGCCGTGATCCTGAGGATATACTTCTGGAATGTGGTGATTTGGCTAAGAGAGGATATAAGGAGCTGACTCTCCTTGGGCAGAATGTCAACTCCTACATTTGGGAAGACAAAGACAGCGGACAAAAAACTACATTTTCTTCCCTTATGGGTTTAGTGGCAGAGACTGTTCCCGAAATGCGGATTCGCTTTACCACCTCACACCCGAAGGACATGTCTGACGATACTCTGAGAATCATGGCCTCACATGAGAATATTTGCAAAAACATCCATCTCCCTGTTCAATCAGGCAGCAACAAGGTGCTGAAATCGATGAATCGCAAATACACTCGTGAAGATTACATGAACCGGATAGAAGCCATCAGAACGATTCTGCCTGATTGCACAATAGGCACAGATATTTTTTGCGGTTTCCCGGCTGAAACTCCGGAGGATCATGCTGAAACACTCAGTCTGATGAAGGGTGTGGGCTTTAACTCGGCTTTCATGTTCAAATATTCTGAACGTCCGGGAACTTATGCAGCTAAAAACCTGCCGGATGATATACCGGAAGAAGTTAAGGGAAAACGTTTGCAGGAGATTATTGATCTGCAGATCAAACTCTCACTAAAAAGCAACCAGGATGATATAGGACAGGTTTACGAAGTTCTGGCAGAGGGCCTTTCAAAAAAATCTGATCAGGAACTGTTTGGAAGAACATCACAAAATAAGGTAGCTGTTTTCCCAAAACTAAATTATCAGGCAGGTGACCTGGTAAAAGTAAAAATCCGGGATTGTACTTCAGCTACTCTAAAAGGTGATGTTGTTTAGGGCTTCAAATTCAATTTCAATTCATCGAGCTGATCTGTGCTTACTGATGCGGGAGAATCAATCATTACATCCCTACCTGAATTATTTTTAGGGAAGGCAATAACATCGCGAATTGAATCTTCACCGGCAAACAGGGCTACCCAGCGGTCGAAACCGAAAGCTACTCCGCCGTGTGGAGGAGCACCATATTTAAAGGCATTCATCAAAAAGCCGAATTGTTCCTGAGCTTCTTCCTTTGTAAAACCAAGACTATCAAACATTTTTTGCTGTAGCTCATCATTATGTATCCTGATAGATCCCCCTCCTATCTCAACACCATTAATTACTAAATCATAAGCATTCGCCCGTACTTTTCCCGGATCGGTTTTGAGTAGCTCCATATCTTCTGGCTTCGGAGAAGTGAAAGGATGGTGCATTGCATGGTATCTTTTTGACTCATCGTCCCACTCGAGCAGCGGAAAGTCTACGACCCAGAGTGGGAAAAATTCACCATTATTCATCAGACCCAGTTGACGGCCCATCTCAAGACGCAGCTCACTCAATGCTGGCAGGCATTGTTTTTCATCACCGGCCAGTACCAACAACAGATCTCCTGGCTTAGCATCAAACAATTCTGCCCATTTTCTTAGTTCCTCATCAGGATAAAACTTGTCAACCGATGATTTCATACTACCATCTTCATTCATCTTGAGGTAAACTAAGCCTTTAGAACCAATTTGAGGCCGTCTTACATAATCAGTCAGTTTATCCAGTTGTTTTCTGGAATAAGTGGAACTATTTTCTGCTTTAATGGCCCCAACATATTCGGATTGATCGAAAACAGGAAATCCCTTACCTTTAACAAGCTCTGTCATTTCCTTGATTTTCATTCCAAACCTCAGATCGGGCTTATCATTACCATATTCAGTCATGGCCTGATCCCATGACATTCTGAGGAAGGGAGTTGAGATATCCAGATCAAGAATACTTTTAAATAAGGAGCTTGCCAGCCCTTCAAAAGTTGTCAGGATATCCTCTTGCTCAACAAATGCCATTTCACAATCAATCTGAGTAAATTCAGGTTGACGATCGGCTCGCAAATCTTCATCTCTGAAACATTTTACGATTTGGAAATACCGGTCATATCCTGAAATCATCAGCAATTGCTTAAAGACCTGTGGTGATTGGGGCAAGGCATAAAATTGCCCTTCATTCATCCGGCTCGGCACAATAAAATCCCTGGCTCCTTCTGGAGTTGATTTGATTAGCACTGGTGTTTCCACCTCAACAAATTCATTGTCATCAAGATAATCACGTACCGCTTTTGCCATTTTATGACGAAGTCGGATATTTTTCTGAAGTGGATTTCTTCTCAAATCGAGATAACGGTATTTCATCCGGAGGTCATCTCCTCCATCTGATTTATCTTCAATTGTAAAGGGTGGTACATCAGAGGCATTCAGAATGCTAATTTCATCAACCAGAATCTCGATATCTCCGGTAGGTAATTTTGGATTCTTATTACTCCGCTCTGCTACTGAGCCCCTAACCCGGATCACGAACTCTCGTCCACACTTACGTGCTTCTTCACAAAGAGCGGCATTTGTCTCCATATTAAAAACCAGCTGGGTAATTCCATATCGGTCACGCAGATCAATAAAAGTCATCCCTCCCAGATCACGGTTTTTTTGCACCCATCCCGCCAGCGTAAGATGCTGACCAACATTATCCATTCTAAGTTCACCACAAGTATGTGTACGGTACATATTTTCACCTTTAAAATTATGGCTGCAAAAGTACGAAAAAACACCTAACTTGCGCCCATGGATGATGCCTATTTCATGCGCCAGGCCTTGATAGAAGCAGAGAAGGCCTATAATCTGGGAGAAGTTCCGGTAGGAGCCCTTATTGTAGCGCATGACAGGATAATTGCCCGGGCTCATAACCTCACTGAACAACTCACTGATGTAACCGCCCATGCTGAAATGCAGGCCTTTACGGCAGCTGCAAGCGCCCTGGGAGGAAAATATCTGACAGATTGTACACTTTTTGTAAGTCTTGAGCCATGCCCAATGTGCGCTGGTGCTGCATATTGGACTCAGATAAGCCGAATTGTTTATGGAGCAGCCGACCCAAAAAGAGGATTCTCTGGTATCTCAAAGAGTCTGATCCATCCGAAAACTGAGATTAAAGGAGGGGTACTGGCAGATGAAGCAGGGGCATTAATACAAAAATTCTTCATCGAAAGACGCAAGCATTATCAAACTAATAATTGAATTTCAACTAGTTATCACATTGATCATTATGAACGTACGTTATTTCACTCTTGTTTTACTATTGGTTTTTTTCTCTTGTCAGCCGAAAGTTGATCTGAATAAGTATTTTAATGCTGATGTTCTTGTTTTGGATTTGAATAAAACCTTTATCCTTCACCCTGATGGATCTGTAGAGCAACAAATAATTAAGAAAATTACAGTCCAGCATCCGGCAGGATTTGAAAATTCTGATTGGCAAACAACAATTTTATATAACGCGGAATACGATTCTGTTATTATTAATTATGCCAGCATTGAGGAGCCCGGGAAGGAGATAGTAGAATTAAGTTCTTTTGCTGATCCGGTATCGGCAGATTATGGACAAACACCAATTTTCGCCTCTATCATGGAGCAGAAAATATTCACTGATCAGCCTGTCGAGAAATCTGTTCTGACTTGTGAGTATAGTATAATATCTAAAGCCGGATCCAGGCCTGCTTTGATGGGATGGGAGCATTTGTCGCCCTTGCATCCGATTCTTGATTATGAAATAAATGTACAGATACCCAAAGATCTGGAGCTTAACTACAGGGCTATTAAGATGGACATTGAGCCCAGGATAAAGAAAAAATCAGGGCAAAAAATATATCGATGGAAACTCGGAGTAGTTGAACCGGATATCCATGAGGCCAACGGCTTACATTACAATCGTGATCAGGCTCAGCTTATTTTCAGCTCAGCTGACAGCCTGTTCAGTGTTTTTAATGAATTTACCAGTCAGCGGGCTTTCACTTTTGAAACCAGTATGGAAATGAGAGATCGTTTAGGTCAGCTCATAACTGGAAATCAAAGTGATTTCGAAAAGTTTGCCATTTTGCAAAATCTCATCCGGCAGGAAATTAAAAGCATTGACATTCCCTACTATCTTACAGGATATAAGATTCGTCCGGCTATTCAAACGTGGGAATCTAAAGAGGGAACTGTTGCTGAACAAGCTGTTTTACTTGCAGCAATGATCAGAAGTTTAAGCTGGAAAGCCACACCTGTTGCTGTTGTACCCGCCTACTTGCTGAAACAGGACTCTATTCTTGTTTTGCCAGCAAATATTGATCTTCTTCGTATCGAAATGGTGGAATTTCCTACTCAGGGGAAAACCTTTTTCATCAGGCCTGATAAAAAAACTATAAAGGATGCATCATTTGATTATCCTGATCATTACCTGGTGCCCATGGAGATGGGTTATAGTAAGGTTAACCTGAGCTATGTAAATAAACAGGAGATTCAATTCAGTTGGGATGGGGAGTTGATTATACAATCAGACGGAAAGGTAAAAGGCAAAATTGATGGCAACTACCTGGGTATGTTGAATCCATACCTTGGATTGAAAATGGATCCGGAAATCAGTAATGAATTCCAGGCTGCAAATGGAACAAGCATTGAGCTACTTCGGCCTTCAGCCTCACTGGTGAGATATTACTATGATTTTAATCTTGAAGCAGAGGAGGCCGGGACTAGGATACTGAATTTACCTTTCGGCACCACCGGCATAGAAAGTTGGGATATCGATCTAAGTATTCCGACCCGTAAAACAAGCCTTGAACTACCAGGAAAACTAAGGGAGCTTCAGCGCATTGTTATTAAATTACCTGCCAATGTTGAAGCTGTTGATGCACGGGCAGACCTGAAACTTGAGAACAATCTTGGTAGCATAACTATTCGACACAGTGTTGAGAATGACAGGATTGAACTTATGAGAAACATCACTATCAAGAAAAGCATTATCGGGCCGGCTGAATACCCTGCTCTTATCGCTCTATTGTCGAGATGGTTCGATGATGAAACTCGCGAAATCAAGTTCAGATTTGACGATTAAACTGCTAATGTCTTACTGATATCCTCTTCGGAGATAAAATTATTCACTTCACAGGAACCAATTTTATTCAATAAGGTAAAATTGATTTGGTTCCTTTCGTTTTTCTTATCAAAACGCATGTAATCAATCAGCTCTTTTTGCTGCTGAATTTGTTCAGGTAGTTTACCATAAATTTTCCTGATCACTGCAATAATATCATCCCGATCTTCCTCCGTC
This sequence comes from Bacteroidota bacterium, assembly GCA_018669475.1. Taxonomy (GTDB): domain Bacteria; phylum Bacteroidota; class Bacteroidia; order Bacteroidales; family UBA12481; genus JABHCC01. Next base: position 54,997 of record JABHCC010000095.1, read on the forward strand.
AGTCCTGAAAACCTACCGGATAATCTGGCTTCAACTGACATGCCATACGCTACGGCATAGCCATGCATCATTTTTCTTCCTGTATGTAATGCCTGACTTTCAAGAGCATGTCCGACAGTATGTCCAAAATTCAGAGCTTTTCTTATTCCGTTTTCATTCGGATCAAGGTCTACAATTTCTTTTTTAATCATAACTGATCTCCAAAGCAATGGGGCCAAATCACCATATGACCTGGCATCCAGATTGAACGCTTTAAGATCATTCCATAGTTGCGGATCTTTAATCAATGCTGATTTCAACATCTCGGCAAATCCTGAACGAAGATTCTCATCATCCAGAGTCTCAAGAAAGGGAGGGTATAAAAAAACATGAAGGGCTTGCCTGATAAGGCCTACCTCATTTTTCAGCCCTCTGAAGTTGACCCCGGTCTTTCCACCAACACTTGCATCAACCATCGCCAGCAATGTTGTTGGCACATTAATAAACTGTATTCCACGCTTATAGGTTGAAGCTGCGAATCCTCCCAGATCGGTTAACATGCCACCACCCACATTGACCAGGAGAGATTTACGATCAGCCATTTGCTCTCCAAGAAACTGCCATACAGCCTGAACCTGGTCGAGATTCTTATTGGATTCACCATCCTGAATAATAATAACATTTTGTTCAGGAACAGTTGATAGCAATTCCAGCCGTTTTCTGCAGTTTTCACTGGTATTCTGATCGAGCAGAACAAAAATCTTATCGCTGGGGAAATCACGACAAATATCATTCAGATCGGCTGTAATGTTTCCTGACAAACTGATTCCGTCAGTTGAGTATATACTATTTTTCATTTTCATGGGGTCTGGATGGAATGTATAAAGATAAAGAAATAATCCGCTATTTTTGTGGTATTAATACTTTCAACCATGCACGACTTTGACAACACTCAGATTGCTTTTGAATATAAAAGCAAGTATGAACTAAAAAAGGCACTCTTACTTTTTAAAATGGTGGGTTCTTCGCTACTAGTCAAAATCAGTAAGGTTTTGGTAAATATTGCTCTTGCATTAAGAATACCGGTGGCATGGGCAATTAAACCCACAATATATGCTCATTTCTGCGGAGGAGAAAGCATTGATGAATCAATGCCGGTTGTCAGAAAGCTTGAGCCTTTCAAAATTCGGGCTATTCTGGATTATTCGGTTGAGGGCAAAGAATCGGATGAGGATATCAGGGCTGCTCTGAATGAAACACTTGAAACAATCAGATCAGGAGGTACTGATACTAATATTCCATTTGCAGTTTTCAAACCTACCGCCTTCACTACAGCTGAAGTACTGGAGAAAATGAGTACCGGAGCGGAAGTCACCGATCAAAGAATTCTTGCAGAAGCTAATAAATTTCGCGAACGGGTTAATACTTTATGTCAGGAAGCCTACAATCACAATATTCCTATTTTGATCGATGCTGAAGACTCCTGGTACCAGCTATTCATTGATCAGGTATGTGAAGACATGATGCTCAAATACAATCATAAACAAGCCATTGTATATAATACTTTACAGATGTACAGAACTGACCGGCTTGAATACCTTGAAGAAGCACATGAAAGAGCCATTAAGGGAAATTATTTCATGGGAATAAAATTTGTACGTGGAGCTTATATGGAAAAGGAAAGGGAGCGGGCTGAGAAGATGTCATACCCCGACCCTATTAATCCCACAAAGGAAGCCACTGATAAAATGTATGACGATGGACTACGCTATACCATGGAACATCTCGACCGGATATCAGTATTTAATGGCAGTCATAATGAGGCCTCCAATCATCTCCTGACTCAACTGATTGAAGAAAAAGGACTCGAGCGTTCTGATAGCAGAATCTGGTTTTCGCAATTATTTGGCATGAGTGATAACATAAGTTTCAATCTTGCAAGCGAAGGATATAATGTTGCAAAATATTTACCTTTCGGTCCGGTGAAACATGTCCTTCCCTACCTTATCAGGCGAGCTGAAGAAAACACAGCAGTTGCAGGGCAAACCAGTAGAGAGCTGGAATTGATTAAACAGGAATTAAATCGTCGCAAAAAAGAGAAATAAATGAAAGTAAATAATCAGAAATTCTCGACAAGGGCAAAAATCTTTCTTATCAGACTTCCATTAATGATCACATTGGTTGTTTTGGTTCTAGTTCTGTTCCAGGTATTTACATTACCAGCTCTGCTTATTGGATCTGCAGCGGTTTTTCTGCTTTGCTTGCTGGCAACCTTAATACTCCGACTTCATTACGCAGGCATTGAAATATCAGATGAACAAATAAGTATCAAATACTATCATTTATTCCCTCTTATCCGGGAGTTCAAGAGAATAGAAATTGAACGGAAAAATCTCCGCTCAGCCTCTCTCGAAAAGCGCTTATCCGGGAGGATTATCGTATTAATTTTATCAGAAACAACAGCTGACGGGAATGCTAATTATCCTGAGATACCACTCAGTTTTTTTACTAAAGAACAAATTTCTGAAATTAAACAGGCATTATCTTTATAGCGTTATGATCAGACAGATATTTCTCATACTTATACCTCTTTTAATTTTTGTTGGGCACACTGAGGCACAGCAGCAGAAAAGAGTCTCAACCCATTTGCTCGCTCAAACCCTTCAAAAGGGCAAAGTTATCAATGCTGAAGCAGATCTGTTTTTTGAATTTCCATCCGGACAAATCATTATGTATAATCAGCTGCCTGAAGAGTTTGTTTTCATCAGTAATCCTTTAGGAGAGTCCAGGCTTTATCAGCCTAAACAAAAGAAAATGACAATCAAGGCAAGTGAGGTGCTTACTAGCCGAAATAACAACCTTTACTATTTCCTGCTCAATCAAACTTATGATTTGGGATTTAAAGAATTAGGTTTTACAATTGCAGGGAGCGAGAATGATGGGGATGTTTTCGTCACAACTTGGCAGGCTCCTTTACATTTGTTGCACCAGGTTGATAAGATTGAACTGGTTCATGAGAACCTTTTACCCATTTATGCTGGATACACTAACACCAATGGAGAAATCGTCCTAAAGGTATATTTTGACAATTTTGTGCAAGTATATGACAGTCAAATACCAGCTTTAATCACTTAAATTGCCTTCCTTCCTGAGGGCGATTCATTGATTAAACGGATGGTTTACAGCGATTTTCGTTTTGGATCAGACTGTGATCCAGATAAATTTATAGTAAATATTCCAGATGATGTTAAAATCATTAAATAGGATTCTTTTCACCCTGGTCTGTTTGTTTGTGGTAGTATCACTATCGGGACAGTCATTGGATGAAGATTTTGTCTTGGTTATTGAACAACTTGAAGCTGATTCTCAGGAGGAGCATAATCATCGACATTTACCTGTATTTTTACTGTCAGACCATCCATCAGCCCTGGTGCGATACAATCCATTCACACTAACTTCCGGAGGTTTGCTCTGGGCATATCAGGCATTGATTTCACCACAATTATCAGCTGGCTGCATTTATTCTCCCTCCTGTTCATCTTATAGTAAAAACCTCATACAGGAATACGGAATACTTCGGGGAATAATTTTTACTGCAGACCGGGTCAGTCGTTGTAATCGTCTGGCTCTGCATGATTATCCACCATGGGAAATTGATTTTCAAATTTCCAAAGTGCGAGAAGAAATTGACTATTATCGAATAAAACAATGATACGAAAGCGCATTACCCTTATCTACATACTTTTGCTTTGGTTCGTTGGATCACATGCTCAATATGTGCAAGCTGATTTTGCACAACACCTGTCAGACAATCGGTACTATCAGGAGATTATTGATCTAACTGATGGGATGTCATTCCAGATAAGCGGTGCTAAGGCAGACTCACTTAATTTTTATCGTGGCTGGGCATTTTTCAATCTCCAGAGAGTGCCTGAAGGTATTGTTAGTTTCAGGAAAATTCCTGCCCATTCTAAGCTATTTAACCGATTCATGTTTTTAAGTGCCTGGAGCTCTGTATATCTGGGTCATCATGATGACGCCAGGCATGATCTGTCCTTAATAGTATCACCTGATAAGATTGAAAAAGAGTTGTTAGCTATTCAGTATTCAGGGCTCCACCTCCTGAATTTGAAGGCTGATTCGGCCTTGCTATTACTTAACACAATGAGCAATCAAGCGAGTGTTTATGATGATCAGATTGATTTGCTAAAAACATATAGTCTTGAGACCCTGAATTTTAAACCCAAGTCGATGGCAATTGCCGGTTTATTGTCGGCAGTAATACCCGGGACTGGAAAGGTTTATGCTGGTGAGAAAGGAGCCGGAATAGGGAGTTTATTATTGCTGGCCGGGATGGGCGGAATGGCAGTTGAAAATATTCTGAAATCGGGTATAACAAGCTGGAATAGTATAATGTTCACAGGATTATTCAGTCTATTTTATCTGGGTAATGTTTATGGTAGTATCATAAGTATTAAGACTTATCGTGAAAGATTTTATGAATCAAAAGAACAGGCCATTGTGGCTACTATACTTATTCCTTTGCGCGACTATTACCGTTAATGCACAAGATGGTTTAGGCTATGCAGAAGGATTAATGAAGCAGGGCAGGTATTCTGATGCGAACCTCGCTTATGAATATGTTGCATTCAAATCCACTGAACAATCAGTCATTACACTAGCGAAACTCGGACGTGCACAGGTGTTGAAAAAGATGCATGCTTATGACCGTGGACTGAAGATATTAGGAACCATCAACCTGATAAGCACTGCCGATAGTGTTCGTCCTGCCCTCGTATATGAAATGGTCTTACTCAGCTTTCTCAATAAAGATTATCAGGAATCGCTTTCAAGGGGACAGATGGGCTTATCATTAATCTCTGATACTGAGTATGAAGACCCGGTTTCCCTTCTACTAGCCCTGGCAGCGCTGGAAGAGCTTGATTTAATGAATGTTAACTATTTTGGGAGTCGCTATCTCTCGAATATTAGCAATCAGGATTTACGCGACAAATTACAAAATCAGTTTAACTCTTTAATAAGCAAGGAACTTCCTAAATTAAAGGATCCTGAGAAGGCCAGGAAATGGTCAACCATTATTCCCGGATCAGGACAGATATATGCCGGATCAATTGGGGATGGCTTATATAATTTTGGCTTACATGCTGTTGTTCTTGGAATCTCAGGCTGGGCTTTTTTGAGTGGATACTATGTATCGGGTTGGTTGAGCGGGGCAACAGTTCTTCAGAAACTACATTCTGGTGGGCAGTTAAGAGCAGTTGACATGTGTGAGAAAAAAAACCGGCTGCTCATACAAGAGTATGCACAGCCGATTCAAGAATTTCTTATTTCTGCAAAGAATCAGACAAAGTAGTTTATTTTCCTATATCTTGTTTTTCCACATCAAAATCTCAGGATTGCCCACATATGGAGAAATACTCTTTTCATCATCTATTAATACCATTAGCAGCATAATAGCATCAACGGTTTGGATAATCCCACAACCTCCTAATGTCAATAGATAGACAATGAAGGTCATCGTCTCAGTTCCAAGGTATAAACGGTGAATACCGGCTACACCCACACCAGCTGTTGCAGTTAAAAGAAATGCAATAATAGGATCTTTCTCATCCAACTGAGCGTCAGTGCCCGGAATACTGAAAAGAGAGCCCATCTCTACGGTGGAAGGTGCCAGCACTTCCTGAGCATCCGCCATCATGGCATCAATTTTGTTGTTATCTAACTTGTAATTCCCTGCAAAAGAATTCAGGGAGAAAACGATTAACATAATACCGACAAGGGTAAAAACTTTTCTCATGGTTAATTATATTTAATGAATAATTCTTCCTGTAAAACGATGACTAAGATAAAAAAAACTTGTAACTATTTGGCAGGGTATTTATTTGGTATTAAAGTTGTACCCTTTAAAGGTATCACATAATTCGGAATAGACATTCCTGTCATGCTTTCTGGCAGTTGACACAAAACCTTCTATGCGGGCATAGATGTCAGCGCCTGTGAACGTGCAAAAACAATTTGATATTTTCTGTTTGACCTTAGCCGGTCTGATATCTCTTTCAGCCAGGTTATCCAAATGTTGTGATAACTTAGTTTATCCCAACTTTTTTATTATCCCAACTTCTGCTGTAAATAACACATTTTCAAAGGTCAGCGACCAAAATGTTAGGATAATATTGTTGGAATAGTATTAAGTGTTTGTTCTGCCCTTAGTATTGTAAAACCAAAGAGGTCTGCCAACCTTTGTTCTTTTCAAGCTGTTATTTCTTTGGTATTGCACTGGTAGCTTCATCTTCCAAAGTAGCAAGAGCCCTCATCTGCTGTTCAGTGTTCAAATAGTAATGTGTAATGTTTTTATAAATTACTTATGTCCAAAGTTATTTTGATTTAAGACACTCGGATTTTACGGAGTTATTATCCCAACTTATTTTTAGCTACACATTCTATATCTGTCTGTTAGGGAAAAGGTTGGAATAATATTAAAGTTGGGATAAGCCAGGTTATTGGTAAAAAGAACTTCCTCGTTGAAGGCAAATGCCAAGACTGCCTTTTCTTCCCTGATAAGGCGCTCTACCAGTTTTCTTCCTTTTGTCCGCTTGTACCGGCCTCTGCTGCCCGGTGTTTTCTTTGGAGGGGGTTCTTCCTGGTCACCAAGAGTACAGAAATACCTGTATTTCATCAAAACTTCTCTTTGACGCTTTGCCAGTTCCTGATGAGACTTATAGTGTAGATTCAGTAAGAACCCTTGAACATATTTGGCCCATTCTCTCTTGTCATTTTCTATCTGCCATTCCAGTTCTCTGATAATATGGGCTCCGCAAATAGCATGCTTGATTTTGTCAAACCCAAAATAGCTACTCCAACAATCATGTACAAGCCAACCGGTCAGTCGGTTCAATATAGATTTGTCGCTTGTCAAGGCTACTCCACCTCGTTTTTCATGTACAAAAAGATATGTGTATAGTGAGCTGGTGGCTGTATGGAGCCAGTGTAGTTTGCCGGCTACCCTAAGTCCTGTTTCATCAGCATGAGCGACCTGACTTTCGACCACTTTTGTCTTTATTTGCTCTTCACTTTCCTCAAGTGCCTGATAACATCGCTCTGTAGCTGAGTAAACCGTTGATTCATTGATGGAGTACCCAAATAAATCACCGAATAGCAATTGTATCTTCTTGAAGGGCAGTTTAAAATGAACGTTCAGCAATACAGCGTAGGCCTTTACTCCATGACCATATTGGGCAGGAGCATTAACGCCTTTAGGTGCAACACCTTTATGAACTATGCCACACTCCGGACATTTGGCCTTATATATCTGATATTCCGTAATCTCTAATTTGGGTTTGGGTATGTCAAAAACCTGACGGGCTTCAGAAAAAACCAATTCATCTTCGCTAAAGGTATGTCCGCAATCACAGTAATCAGGATCACAGTAAATAGTTTCATCAGGGTTTTCTACTTGTTGCAGGGTACGACCCTTATGCCCCTTTTGGACACCTTGCTTTCCCTTTTTCAATTTGGGGAGCGCCGGTTTCTTCCTGTATCCATCACTCGAGGGGGGCTTGCTACTATTATTACTATTGCTGTTTAGGCGTGACTCAAGTTCAGCTATTCGCTCTTTTAATGCATTATTTTCCTGACGAAGGTTTATATTATCTTCCTCGTAGGATTCCAAACGTTGAACACGTAAAGTCAATTCTCGGCTCTTTTGTTCCATTTGAACTTGACGATTTAACAGAAACTCTATTTTCCTTGTAAGCTCGGATATGATTTGATCTGTGCCCAACTCTTTTTTTTCAAAGTTACACCTATCATATCCTGAATATCAAATTATTAAAGATGTATTTATGAAGAGATACAAGCTGCAATTGTCAACAACTACAGAATATTTTGTATTTTGAAATCGAGCCGACAGAAGCGGTTCACAAACTGTTGAAAACTGCAAAAATAATCGGATTTTAATTACCAGCTAAACAGGTGCGTATTCTATATGAATTATCCGCAAACAGTGGGTTAGTTCATATAGAATATTTATCCGCACTAACACCTTGACTATCAATGGCTTACTAGTACTTTTTGTCTCCATATATTTTGAAGGCAAGTACAATCAAAACGCAACATATTGACTACGTGGATTTTATGGCTTCTAGAACCAAGCAATTGTTTTAGATCAGTATTAGCATAAGAAATCTCAGTAAAAGGACTAACTGAACTGCTTACTTGTGTTTGTTATTTACGCACAGTGTGCCTTGGCTATTTTGCAATAATTTTATTGCGGAATTTAGGTCATACTTGATATTATTAGTATGACAATGACAATACACCCAATAATATCAGGCCAAAAGCTGCTCCCGCCCCTGTGATGGTACCTACAATACAACCTGAAATGGCTTTATTTCTTTGCTGTGGAGATAGTTCATTGTTGACAATCAATATGTATAAACCTCCGGTAAGGCCTCCTGCAAGGCCTCCCCAAAGAGGTCCAATCAAACAGCCAGCAATAAATGAGGTTCCACCAGCTATTCCCAAAGCTGGGCCAAAATAGGATTTTTCTTGATTCATGAAACTGGATGCAATTAATGACACCTCTGGATTTGATAAACTGCCGTTAGTCACTAAACTATTAAAACTTGCACCTGAATTACTATTGACTAATAACTCCAATTTGTTTAAATCGGCCAGCTGCTTGTCAAGGTCGACCTTGCTATATGAAAAGTAAGCCGCATCTTGGCTGTAAAGACTCATAATTGCAGAAAGAGCCAATGTTATTGAAAATATCTTCTTCATTGATAATGCTATTATTTGCAGTGTTTGAAATGAACCCAAATTACAATTAATATATATTGTTTGCAACTCGGATGAGTGTTTGCGTAGATTAAGTTAGTGGTTATTATGAAATCTTGTCTCTTTATGTGGTTTTTAACAGCACACTCCCATGTTGAAATCTCGAATATTTGATCAAACAGATTGGCACTCTTATACGCTATCTGACATATAGCAGGACATCGTTTACAAAATTACATAAATAGTTCTTTGACAATATGATATAGCTTCGTTCAAAAAATGAGCGAAGTGACCAAAAGACAAGCTGCAATTGAGCTTTATTGCCATGAGAAGAAATCTATAACTGAGATTTCCGTGCATCTTGGGCGCTCAAGGCAATGGGTTTATAAATGGATCCAGCGATATGAAGAAGGAAGCGCTACCTGGTTTGAAGAGAAAAGTAGGCGACCTATAGTTTCATCATCTAAGATTCCGGAAGCTACTGAGCAGTCAATCATTCGGACTCGAAAGAGTCTGGAGAATAACCCCTGTTCGCAAACAGGGGCGATCAGTATTCAATATGCACTTCGGGATCTCAAGGAACCTATTCCTTCCATTTGGACCATTAACAGGGTAATAAAGCGTAATGGACTAACTCGAAAGACTGCTAAGTATGTATCCAAAGGTCATGAGTATCCGAAGCATTTCCCTGATACTCAACAAATGGACTTAATCGGGCCATGCTATCTGGGAGCGGGAAAGAGGTTCTATGGCATCAGTATAATAAACGAACTTTCTCACGCTGCCAAGACTTATCCCAAGCCAAATAAAAGCTCTATTTGCATTGCTCAATCACTGGTAGATTATTGGAAGGAGTTTGGGTTTTCAGATGCACTTCAGATGGATAATGAACTAAGCTTTCGAGGCAGCAACCGTCATCCCAGAAGCCTGGGGATTGTTCTTCGATTGGCTCTATCTTTTCATGTGGTTCCGGTGTTTATTCCGATTAAGGAACCCTGGAGAAATGGTATAGTAGAGCGATACAACCAGACCTACGAACGACATGTTCTGAAGTCGGTTTATTGTCAAAACATGGAGGAACTTTGTGTGGCTTCGGATGAATTTGCCTCATTCCATTATGCCAATCACCGCTATTCATCGCAGAGCAATCGTACTCCTGCGCAGATGGAGCTGATAAATGGCAAGAGGACAACTCAGGATCTAGAATATGTGCTTCCTGATCGAATACCATTGGAGGAAGGCGTTATCCTTTTCATCCGGTTTATAAGATCCAATCAGAAACTGACAATACTCGGATCATCCTTTAAGGTGCATAGGGATCTAATATACAGCTATATTACAGCTGAGCTGATCATCCATAGGCACACTCTTGTCATCAGAAGAGACCAGAATATTTATCACGTAATTCACTTTCCAATGCCTGTCGATTGGTAATCAATATGTCAACGAACTCATGCTATTTGTTGATCCTTAAAAAACGCCCTGCTAGCAGGGATAAGTGTCAACGATGTATGCTACAGTTTTATATTATTTTTGTGTCAACGATGTTATGCTATTTTACAGCTATCTCCTAAAGCTAATCTCAGATCTTTCCTCAATTCTGTGATACTGAATAATTTCTCTGTAAAACCATACAATAAAGTAAAAAATCTTATCCACCATTAAATAATTTAATAATTAATTAGAAGAGTCTGACAAGATTAACAAACAAATTTTATATATTTCGTAATTAAACTAATCCCTGTTCACAATGAAGAAACTGATTTTATTAGCTGGTGCATTTAATTATAATGGCTGGCACAACAATGGCCGGAGAGGCCGATTTATTTAGCTATGACCACGAAAGTATGGCTATTGAAATGGCTGCACTTGACAATCTCGAAGAGTTTGTCACAGAAAATCCTAGCGTGAGTCTTTCTGAAATGCTGGCATCTGATAATGAGCTGGCTTCTAATATGGCTGAAACCAATGCTTTTTATGGTTTTGACCTGATGAATGACCGGGCGCTTGGAATTGGTGGTTTCTGGTGGGGATGCTGCCTGGGACCAGTAGGTGTTGTAATCGTATGGCTTGTAGCTGACGATCCAGGTGAAACCAAGAAATCAATTTTTGGATGCATTGTCAGTAGTTTACTAGGTGGAGGTAGTAGTCTATACTATAACTATAGCTACTAGGAAAATTACCCATACATGAAACAACCTGTTGGCTTCCATCAGGTTGTTTTTAGTATAGATCTGTTGGTATACAAAAAGTATGTTTATGAGAAATATCTGTCGGCTGCTTATTCTTATCTTTTTCTTTACTCCAGTATGTTTGCAAGCTCAGCAGTTTTTCAGGATCAGGGCTGATGTTTCTGTAAAGACAAAGCTTAGCTCTGGTGACCAAAGTCTGACCATGGGGAAGATCTACTATGACAGAAACGAAAAAAAAATCATTTACGATCTTACCTTCCCTGAAAAGAACATTCTCGTAACAGCTGACACAATAACTTATCGTATTGTCGACAACCAGATAATACAAAGATCTTTTAGTCCGTCAATAGTTGAATTTTCGGTATTTCACCTTGCCCTTAGCAGTCATCTTCCGGAGTTTGGTCTCAAGCGAACTCAATATGAAATTTCAAAGGTGGCAAAAGAAGGTCAAATGGTGATTACCACCTGGACTCCTCCTGATAAACTTGCTGAGGATTTAGGAAATATTTTGATCTCTGTTGTAGACAGAAAACTATATGCTGTTGTTTTTTTATCTCCTGATGGATCGGTAAAAAGCAAACAGTTTTTCGAAGATTATATTGAAAGGGATGGCCTTGCTTTTCCGGGTAAAATAGTGGAAATAAGCTATTCTCCGGAAGGGGAAAATTACCAGATCATGAGTTTTAAAAACCTCGTAGTGGATGAATTGGAAAACAATCACATGTATTCTTTTTCTGTGGACGGGCTTCGTTAGTCTGGGCCACGGTCAGGAAAAAAAAGATTTTTCAAGATTAATGAAGCTCTACCCTGTAGAATCTGAACAAGAATTGATTCAGACAAAAGCAGATTGGAGCAATGAAGTTATGTTAATAATGTCAGTTGGATTCAATGTGTACAAGAAATACATTTCTTCACAGGATGCAATGAATTGTTCGTTTTACCCTTCCTGTTCATCATATGCTCTTCAAACCATTCAGAATAATGGATTTTTGGGAATTTTTGATGCCATTGACCGATTGACCCGTTGTAATGGATTCTCTCCTGAGAAATACCATACTCATCCTGAAACTCACAGATATTATGATCCGGTTCGTAAAACTCATTAGTATTATTCTTGGAATTTTTTTGTACGCTCATCCGGGCTATGCTCAAGATTTGTACAACAAAGAAAATTCTAAAGCTTTTGCTCAATATCTGCTGAGGAGTCAACAATTCCATCTGGCAAGTATCGAATTAGAGCGTGTCAACTTCATGGAGCCTGATAATAAACATACCAGGTATCAGCTCGTTATGGCTTATCGCAAGGCCAATGAATTACAAAGCGGAATTAGCAAAATTGAAAAATGGTATCCTCAGGGCAACCCTGACAGTACGCTTGTCAGAGAATGGGTCAGACTGTTACTTTTGAATCATGAATTTCCGAGAATCCAAAGCTATTTGACAAAACCATCAGTAATACCTCAGGCGGAGATTGGATATTATCAATTGGCTGCAGCTATGCTATACGGGGATTATTCGAAAGCAGCTGAGTACCTAAGTGATAACCAGAAATCAAATTACCCTGGACAACAGAACCTGTCTGTTCTTTTAAAACAACAGCAATCAACTAAATACAAGCACTCTGGATTGGCTTTGGGTTTATCAGCTGTGATACCCGGATTGGGTAAAGTTTATTCAAAAGACTGGAAAGATGGTTTGATTACCCTCCTTTTTATTGCAACTAATACCTGGCAGGCCTACAGAGGATTCTCCAAGGATGGTATAACAAGCGTATACGGATGGATTTTCGGCACGATGGCTGTTGGATTCTATGGATCCAATCTTTATGGTAGCTGGAAATCGGCAAGTGATTATAATTTGCGTCTCAACAATGAACTCCATCATGAAATTGAAGCTGCTGTATATAATCGGTTTTAGTTTACTGATCAGCTCTTACTTAGCTGGCCAGGACATTAATCAAACCAGGCAGTTAGCTGATCATTATTACTCGCTGAACAACTATAATCAGGCATTGCATTCCTATCAGAGGGTTGCCTTTTTTTCCCGTCCGAATGCTGACGCTGAGATCTTATCCCGAATTGCTTACTGCTTCTATTCAGGGGGTGATTTTGTGAGAGCACTGGAGTATTTTGATCATGCCTATTTTGCAGAATCTGACCCTGAGTTGAAAACGGAATACCTTTTCCAAAAAGTAATGACTTATTTAGAGACAAAGAATTATCATTTTGCTCTGATGGAATTGTTTAGTCAGGACTTTGAATCGAATAGTCCGCAGCATTTTAGAAAAGAATTACTTCTGGGGGCCAGCTATTTTGGGCTTGAGGACTATACAGAAGCCGGACGGCATCTGCACGAGGCCATTCCATCTGAGAATAAGGAAGCCAGAGATAAAATCAGTCTTATTTTCTCAAATGAAAAAAGTTTTAGTCGCCCGAATCCCAAGACTGCCTTGATTTTAAGTGCAATTCTCCCGGGATTGGGACAATTCTATGCCCATGATGCAGCAGGTGGAATAAACTCATTTTTACTTACGGGTACACTTCTAGGGGTATATGCCTATCTGACAACCCGCCTCCACCCGATTGATGCCATTCTAACAATTTTACCCTGGTTTCAGAGATATTATCAGGGGGGATTTGATCATGCTGAAATGACTGCAGAAAAAGAACGGGAGAAAAGAAGAAATATGATTTTTCAGGAGGCCATCAATATCATTTCACAATCAGAGAAATGATATCACTGCTAAAACTGCTCCCCCGTGTGAAATTCATTATTGCTGTTATTATATTCAGTAATACAGGTTTTCATCTGCATTCTCAACCTGAGCCACCTCCTATAATCGACTTTTTTCAATCGCTTTATCACTATCAATTCCCTAAAGCCTCAAAACAGCTCGCATCTATTGGGAAAAATTATCCTAACACAGACTATTATTCCCTTTCTCAAGCTAATTATTATTGGTGGAAGTTCATTTCGGGTGAACAAAATCATCTGGTTGAACAGAGTCTTCACGAAAGTTTGGAAAGGATTATTCAGAGATATTCCAACAGGGATCCGGAAAGCCTCAGTGCTGACGAACTGTTTGCCATTGTACATGCTTTTGCCTATCAAAGCAGGCTGGCCATTCATCATAAAAGGCGAATAAAAGCATTGCGAAATCTCAACAAAATATACCCTTATCTAAAAATCATTCTTGAAAACCCCGAACGAAATGATAAGATTCGTTTTCTGGCTGGCCTGTATCACTACATCGCTGCTGTAACATATGAGGAGTATCCTTTCGCACGTCCTTTTCTCCGATTGGTACCTGATGCTAATAAGGAATATGGCTACCAGTTGCTTGAGAAAGCTGCCCAAAGTGAACACCCTCTGATCAGGACAGAAGCAATATACTTCATAATGAAAATTAATCTTGAGATGTCAGGTCAGTACAAATTGGCTGAATTCTGGTCACAACAACTCATCAGAGAATATCCTGACAATCTTATTTACCTTATGTATCACCTCCATGTGTTGACAAAATCAGGACAAGCACATAAAGCCGTGCAAACACTGGCTGACATCAAGAATAAGACTTATACAATAAAGGGCTTGACACAATTACAGCGTTTACATGTTTTAAAGGAATCTTTAGACTATCTGATGAAAAATAAGAAATAATCTGTTATATTTTTCCATTCGCCTACCCTTTTCCCATATATATCCATATAAAACATTGTATGGAACAAAATACGAAAGTTCATCAACTGGCTCTGGCATTAGTAACTGGGGTTGGCACCAGTATTGCACGAAATCTAATCAGATTAACCGGATCAGTATCTGGCATATTCAGAGAAAATGCTAATGCCTTAGTTAAAATCCCCGGTATTACTGAACGCGTTATAAAACAGATGAGTGACGGTGGAATTATTCGCCGGGCAGAAGAAGAGATTCGCTTCATGGAAAAAGAAAAGATACGTATGTTATTCTTTACTGATCCGGAATATCCTGAACTTCTAAAATTTTGCCAGGATGCTCCCCTTGTTCTGTTTGTTAAAGGTAATCTACCTCAGAGCATGCCTCATTCTCTAAGTGTAATCGGCACCAGAAATCCCAGTAGTCGGGGCAGACAACTCACCCGGGACTGGGTTGGCAGTTTGGCTAAATCACACAATAATTTGCATATTATTAGCGGACTTGCTTATGGAATTGATATCACAGGGCATGAGGCAGCATTAGAGAATAAGTTAATAACACTTGCAGTTTTGGGTCATGGATTCCACACTTTATACCCAAGCGTTCATCGAGCTGCTGCTGAACGGATACTTGAGAAAGGGGCTCTGATCACTGATTTCTTCAGTTATAATCGCAGAGAACCAAAGAATTTTATTCGAAGAAATCGAATTATCGCTGGTATCAGTGAGGCCACTCTGGTAATAGAATCAGCATTCAAAGGAGGTGCAATGGCTACAGCAGAAATGGCTAATTCTTACGACAGAGAAGTTTTCACAGTGCCGGGCAGGCCTGGAGATGAAACATCAGTTGGCTGTAATTATTTAATAAGAAGCCATCAGGCAATACTGGTGAACTCACCCGATGATATTCCTTTCCAACTCAATTGGCAAACGACCAATAAGATAGCTTTTACTAATCAACAAAAACACCTGTCCACAAAGCATGATCTGACAGAAACACAGCAAAGAATTATTGATTCCCTGAGTTTAGAAGCTCTTAGTTTGGATGAATTGAGTTATCAATTAAAACTTCTTCCTGCACAGCTGACAGGAGAATTACTTACACTTGAGTTTACAGGCTTGGTAGAAGTCGCTCCAGGCAAGAGGTTCAAGCTCCTGTAGTATTGTCGTATCTTTTTGATTTTCTGATAATTATATATAATTTCTTAAAAAACCATAAACTGATGATTGTTATTGTTTTGTTAGGAAAAAAAACATATAATTACCAGGAATTAATGACACAACAACTTAAGTAATAAACCAAAAAAAACATTTAAATGGATCCACGCGTAGAAAAATTCATGGCTAAGGTTATATCCAAAAACCCAAGCGAAGTTGAATTTCACCAAGCAGTATTAGAGGTTGCAGAATCTCTTATTCCATTCATAGAGGAAAACCCAAAGTACAAGCATGCTAAGGTTCTTGAAAGAATCTCTGAACCTGAAAGAGTTATTTTATTTCGTGTTCCCTGGATGGATGACAAAGGAGAAGTACAGGTAAACAAAGGTTTCCGCATTGAGATGAACAGCGCCATTGGCCCTTACAAAGGTGGATTGCGTTTTCACCCCACTGTTAATCTGGGCATCCTGAAATTCCTGGCTTTTGAGCAGGTATTAAAAAACTCACTTACCACTTTACCTATGGGTGGTGGAAAAGGTGGTTCAGATTTTGATCCAAAGGGAAAAACTGACAATGAAGTAATGCGTTTCTGCCAAAGTTTTATGACAGAATTATCACGCCACATTGGCCCGAATACTGATGTACCAGCTGGTGACATTGGTGTAGGCGGACGAGAAATCGGATACATGTTTGGTCAGTACAAAAGACTCAAAAACGAATTTACCGGCGTTCTGACAGGTAAAGGAATTCAATGGGGTGGCAGTTTAATCCGTCCGGAAGCAACTGGATATGGTACTGTTTATTTCGCTGAAGAAATGTTAAAAACCCGTAATGACAGCATGAAAGGCAAAGTAGTTGCTGTCTCCGGATCAGGAAATGTTGCTCAATTTGCTACTGAAAAATGCAACGAACTGGGTGCTAAGGTAGTAACCCTGTCAGATTCTGGTGGATATGTTTATGATCCTAATGGAATCGATGCTGAAAAACTTGCATGGGTAATGGATCTCAAAAATGTACGCAGAGGCAGAATCAGTGAATATGCCGAGAAATTTAACTGCGAATATTATGAAGGCCAGCGTCCATGGGGTGCTAAAGTGGATGTTGCTTTGCCTTGTGCAACACAGAATGAATTAAACGAGGAAGAAGCGAAAGTTCTTGTTAAAAATGGCTGTTTTGTAATCTCTGAGGGTGCCAACATGCCTTCAACACCAGAGGCTATTGAAGTTTACCTTGATTCTAAGATTCTTTACGGACCAGGTAAAGCTGCCAATGCTGGTGGTGTAGCAGTTTCAGGTCTTGAGATGACACAGAATTCAATGCGCTTAAGCTGGACACGTGAAGAAGTTGATGCTAAACTACACCAGATCATGAAAGACATTCATGCAACTTGTGTTAAGTATGGTACTGAATCACCTGAATACATCAATTATGTGGCAGGGGCCAATATTGGTGGTTTTGTTAAAGTAGCCGATGCTATATTAGCACAGGGATTAGTATAAAACCTTCTCATTTCAACATAAAAAAGAGGCGCATTCCCTGCGCCTCTTTTTCTATTTATATATTTGCAAAAAAAACAATGCACCTGATCGACACACATTGCCATCTCTTTTTACCTGAATTTGATGATGACCGGGATGAGATGATACAACGTGCCCTGTCAAACAAAGTGGAAGGTTTCATACTTCCAAACGTTGACAGTAGTACTACTCCGGCTCTCACAAAGCTCTGCTCTGAGTACCCGGCCATGATGTTCCCACTGATGGGCTTGCACCCGACCTCAGTTGAAGATGATTACAAAAACGAATTGGCTCAGGTTGAGCTCTTACTTGAGCAAAACAAGTACTTCGGTATCGGAGAGATTGGAATCGATTTATATTGGGATCAGAGTTTTAAAGACGAACAGGAAGATGCCTTCAGAACACAGCTTAAATGGGCTCAGCTCTTAGACCTGCCTGTTGTAATTCATATTCGTGACAGTTTCACAGAGACGGTCAGGATCATTGAATCAGTTGGTGGCAATTTTAAGGGGATTTTTCACTGCTTTACCGGTAGCCTGGAAGAAGCAAATATTGCTATCGATCTTGGTTTTCATCTCGGCATTGGTGGAGTGCTAACTTTTAAAAACTCACAATTGGATCAGGTTGTTTCACAGCTTGATTTATCTAAACTAGTGGTAGAGACAGATTCTCCTTATCTGGCCCCTGCTCCTAAAAGAGGGAAAAGAAATGAATCGGCTTATCTCGCTTATACAGTGAAGAAACTTGCTGATATATTTAATCTCCACACAAGTCAAATTGCTGAGAGAACTACATCAAATGCTCAGAAAATTTTCGCAATTTAAAGGTCATTAATTGTATGCAGAAATCCGGAACAACAATCCTTCTGATCTACACTGGTGGCACCATTGGAATGATCAACCAACCTGGGTCCGAAGCCCTGGCCCCGGTTGATTTTAATGAAATATCGAGTCAGCTCCCTGAATTAAAACGATTTGAATGCAAAATTGATACTCTGGCCTTTGATCCAATAAGAGATTCATCTAATGCGGATCCTGCATTCTGGTCTCAACTGGCAGAAATTATTCAGAAGCATTATTATCATTATGATGGGTTTGTGGTTTTACATGGCACTGACACAATGGCTTATACGGCAAGTGCTCTGAGTTTCATGCTCGAAAATCTTGACAAGCCAGTTATTCTCACTGGCTCTCAGCTTCCAATTGGTGTTTTGAGAACCGACGGAAAGGAAAACCTGCTTACCGCTATTGAAATTGCATCAGACATTAAAAATGGTCAACCGGTAGTGCCTGAAGTTTGTATTTTTTTTCAAAACAGTCTTTTTCGTGGAAACCGTACCACCAAACACAGTGCTGAGTATTTTCATGCCTTCAGATCTTATAATTATCCAAGCCTTGCTGAAACAGGAGTTCATATAAATTATAATTTTAAGGCAATTCAATACCCGGCTAATAAACGTCCCCTCTCGATTCACACAAAACTTGAGCTTAGGGTTGGTCTGCTAAAGGTTTTTCCGGGGATGTCAAAGGAATGGATCCAAAGTTGTTTGCATGCCCCAGAATTAAAAGGTTTAGTTCTGGAGACATATGGATCAGGAAATGCACCAACCAGTAAGTGGTTTCTTGAAGAATTAGAGGAGGCTATTGCCAGAGGTTTAGTAATTGTAAATGTAACTCAATGTCAGGCAGGCAGTGTAGAACCCGGCAAATATGAAACGAGTCGACTCATTCACGAATTAGGAGTCGTTAACGGAAGGGACATGACTACTGAAAGCGCACTCACAAAGTTAATGTTTCTCCTCGGGAAAGGCTTGGATACAGCTGAATTGGGCATATATATGAATCGTTCACTGTGTGGGGAAATTAGCTTGTGACATGGTGCTTAGTTTTATTTTTTTTTGTAATTTGCGCCGTATTTTGGAGAGGTGGCCGAGTGGTCGAAGGCGCACGCCTGGAAAGCGTGTATACTAAGCGAATTGGTATCGAGGGTTCGAATCCCTCTCTCTCCGCAGAATTTATAAATAAATATTAATAACGAAAAACATCGAACACGGACAAGATTACTAACTAACTGATTTACTATCATGAAAAAATTATTTGCTTTCATAGCTGTTCTTGGGATGCTTTCGATTGGAGCATCATTCAATGTAGCCATGGCCCAGGAAGAACCAACGAGTCCTGCTGACACTACTGCCACTGACACAACATTGATTGAACAAGCTGTTATTGAAGAGGTTGTTACAGAACCCGCTGTTGCCGAACCTGAGGATCAAACTATGCACCAGATTCTCAAGCAGAAGTTCATCGAAGGGAACGCTGCATTTATGGGTATTGTAATTCTTGCATTAGTGATGGGTTTAGCCATTGCAATTGAAAGAATTATTTATCTGAGTATGGCAACCACAAACTCGAAAAAACTACTCGCAAAAATTGAAGCTGCTCTTGAAGAAGGCGGTGTTGAAGCTGCTAAAGAAGTATGCCGCAATACTCGCGGACCAATTGCCAGTATCTTCTACCAAGGCCTGGAACGCTATGGTGAAGGACTCGATTTTGTTGAGAAATCTATTATCTCTTACGGAAGTGTTCAGATGGGACTCCTCGAAAAAGGACTTACATGGATTTCACTTTTTATTTCTATTGCACCTATGCTTGGTTTCATGGGAACAGTAATTGGTATGATTGCCGCATTTGACTCTATTCAGCAAGCTGGTGAAATTTCAGCTACTCTGGTAGCCGGTGGTATCAAGGTTGCTTTGATTACAACTGTAACAGGTTTGATCGTTGCGATGATCCTCCAGTTGTTCTACAACTACTGTCTGACTAAGATTGATTCCATCACTAATGACATGGAAGATTCATCAATCTCATTCATGGATATGCTTATCAAATTTCAGCACGCCAAGTAAACTTCTTCTAAGGAGATATTTATTATGAACAAAGGAATAGCAAAAACAATAGGACAAGTATTTTACTGGCTCCTTCTGGCTGTTTCCATTCTTGTAATCGTTTTATTCTACGTTAAGAATGGAGGCATCAATCCAGATGATCCATGGCACAAACAAATAAGTGAATTTGGCTCAATACTGAATGTATATCTGATTTGGGCCTATATTCTTGTTGGACTAGCCGTATTCTTTACGGTGGTTTTCCCTCTGGGCAACATGATTGTTAACCCCAAAAGTGGATTGAAAACACTAGCTTCTTTGGCTGTTTTAGCCGTACTACTTTTCGTTGGTTATTCATTAGCTGACGATACAATTTTGCAATTACCAGGCTATGACGGATCAGATAACATCCCAGAGCGACTCAAACTTGCCGGGATGGGCATCTATATGATGTATTTTACTCTGGCTGGTGCAATACTTGCCATGGTGTATTCATCCATAAGCAAATTATTTAAATAATCTGGCAGGCAGTTAGCTGTCTGGCAATTAAACCAGAATTCTATGGCAAGAAAGAATAGAAATGTACCAGAGATCAACCAATCATCATTAGCAGATATTGCTTTTATGCTGCTGATTTTCTTCCTGGTAACAACAACCATGGATGTTGACTCTGGTATCTACCGGAAATTACCTGCATGGGTGAACGAAGATCAAAAACCGCCGGATATTAATGAAAGGAATGTTTTTGTAGTAGGTATCAATCTGAACAATGAACTGTTCGTTGAAGGAGCCTATGCAACCATTCCTGAACTTAAGGATCGGGTAAAGGAATTTATCATCAATCCTTTGCAAAAAGACGACCTCTCTGAGAAAGAAACAAAATTCATTGAGGGGCTGGGTGACTACGATAAATCCAAAGGTGTTGTCTCTCTCACAAATGACAGGGGGACAGACTACGGGTCATATATCAGAGTGCAGAATGAGCTTGTTGCAGCTTTTAATGAGTTGCGAGACGAGTTTTGTTATGCGCAATTTGGAATGAAGTTCAAGGCTTTAAGTGTTGAATTACAGGAAGCCGTAAGATTGGCTATTCCAACTGCAATTTCTGAGGCTGAACCAGTTGAAATTAAAAGATAAGGAGGACCAATATGTCAAGATTCTCAAGAAAAGGTAAATCAAAAGGTGTTCCCCCAATATCAACAGCTTCTCTGCCGGATATTGTATTTATGTTGCTTTTCTTCTTCATGGTATCAACTACAATGAAGGAAACAGAAGTTATCGTTAAGTATACATTACCGGAGGCAACTGAAACAGTAAAACTGGAAAAGAAATCTCTCGTAAGTTATATTTATGTTGGATCACCAAGACTCCAACATCAGGCACTATACGGAACAGATTCTAAAATCCAGCTGGACGACAGTTTTAAGAATGTGAATGATATCCAGGATTACATCGCTTCAGAAAGGGAAAAGCGTGACGAAAAAGAACGTCCGAAAATGACCGTTTCACTAAAAGCTGATGAAAAAACCAAGATGGGACTGGTTCAGGAAATAAAAACTGAACTAAGAAAAGCAAGCGCACTTAAACTTAATTACTCTTCAAAGAAGAGAGTAGTAGATAGCAGATTTAATTAAGAAAAGAAGGATGAAAAAAAAGGGGCTTCAAATGAAGCCCCTTTTTTTTTCGGGAATCGGGAATCGGGAATCGGGAATCGGGAATCGGGAATCGGGATCGTGACGCCTATCGTGACGTCTGGAACTATGAACTTCGGACCCCGGACTTCGTCCTAGTCCTCCCCCTCGTCTCTTGCTATCCTTTGCCTTTCTATCCGGCCGGAGATAAGAATACTAACTTCATAGAGAACGATAAGAGGTATACACACTAAGAATTGACTGATTATATCCGGAGGAGTTATAATCCCCGACAGTATTAGAAAAACTACAATGGCATGCTTGCGGTAATTGCGCAGAAAATCGGGAGTCACAATGCCAACCTTTGACAGGAAGTAAATCAATACAGGTAACTCAAATACTAGTCCTGTTGACAGAGTTACTGAAGTAACCGAACGGATGTAAGATCTCAGATTAATCTGATTCTCCACCTGCTCACTTACTGAATAACCTCCAAGAAAGTTTATTGTAAGTGGAATAATGACAAAAAAACCAAACAGAATACCCAATATAAATAATGCGGATGTGAAAAAAACCATTCCCTTTGAGTATTTTCTTTCTTTATCCTTGAGAGCTGGCAGAACAAACCTGTAAATCTCAAAAAAGATATAAGGTGATGAGAGAATGAGGCCTCCAAAAAATGAGATAATCAGATGGATTTTAAATTGACCAGCCAAATCAATGTTGATAATCTCCAGGGGAGTAGTATTCAAACAAAGCTTGTCGGTATTCATTGCTTTGCTCAGTCGACAAAACAACTCATTGGTAAAAAACTCAGGATTTTTAGGTGCAAAAAGAACATAATTAAATATTATGTCTTTCAAAAGGAATGCTACAATAGCAAATACTAACACTGATGCCAATGATCGCAAGATATGCCCCCGTAGCACTGCTAAATGCTCGAGAAAATTCATATCATTTGCCTCTTCTGATGTTTTCTTTTTCCTTGCCACTTGCGCCTCTGACTAGGTACCCTGATAAAGGTACAACCGGGTATGAGAATTACTTCTCTTCTTCGGATTTGGGTTCTTTACTTTTAGTTTCTTCAGAAATCTCCTTTGAAGAATTCTTAAACTCCTTTATTCCTTTCCCCAACCCTTTCATCAGCTCAGGAATTTTGCGTCCACCAAAGAGCAAGACAATAGCCAATAATATTAATAACCACTCTTGTCCGCCCAGAAATCCTGCTATAGTAGATATCATAACCATACTGTATTGTTATCTGAATAATTTCGAAGAGCAAATGTAAAACAATTTCTTCATTTTATCCTGCCGTACATTAAATTCTTTGTTTGTGTCAACACTCTGTTATTGTTGGAATTCCTTAACAGTTTTCATACTTTCGCGAAGAATTTTGACCCTCCTCTGTACTTTAGCATTATTCAAAGGGAGGAAATTGAGCAGAAAGCAATGGAATACAATTTTAAAAAGATTGAACAAAAATGGCAGGAATACTGGAAAACTAACAAAACTTTCCAGGTTCAGGCTGACTCTGAAAGACCTAAGTTTTATGTATTGGATATGTTTCCTTACCCATCTGGTGCCGGATTGCATGTTGGACATCCACTAGGGTATATTGCATCAGACATTTTCACCCGCTATAAACGTCAGAATGGATTTAATGTACTCCATCCAATGGGTTATGATGCCTTCGGATTACCTGCTGAGCAGTATGCAATCCAAACAGGTCAGCATCCGGCAGTAACAACTGATCGCAATATTAAACGCTATCGTGAACAACTTGACAAGATTGGTTTTGCATATGACTGGTCAAGGGAAGTAAGGACTTGTGATCCTGGATATTATCACTGGACACAATGGACTTTCATTAAAATGTTCAATTCTTTCTATAACAAGAAAACCCGAAAAGCTGAAGGCATTGATCTGCTGGTCAATCATTTTGAGATATCCGGCACTCAAAACCTCGAAGCGGCATGTACTGAAGAAATGGATTTCTCAGCTTCAGATTGGAAAGGATACTCGGAAAAAGAGCAGCAACTGCTACTTCTAAATTATCGTTTGGCTTATCTGGCTGAAACTATGGTCAACTGGTGTTCGGCCCTGGGTACTGTTCTGGCCAATGATGAAGTAAAAGAAGGTCTGTCAGTTCGTGGTGGATATCCTGTTGAGCAGAGACAGATGAAACAGTGGTTACTAAGAGTTTCTGCCTATTCTGAAAGATTGCTTGATGGTTTAAACACAATTGAATGGACAGAATCGCTGACAGAAATTCAGAAGAACTGGATTGGTCGCTCTGAAGGAGCCAATATGCTCTTCCCTGTTAAGGATCACGATTTTACCATCGAAGTATTCACCACTCGTGCTGATACTATTTTTGGCGCCAGCTTTATGGTACTGGCACCCGAATCAGAGTTGGTTGACACATTAACTACTCCTGAGCAAAGAAATGCAGTTGATGAATATATTGAACAGACAAAAAAACGTACTGAACGAGAGCGACTGGCTGAGGTTAAAAGAATTAGTGGTGTATTTTCAGGAAATTATGCCATAAATCCTTTTACCCGTGAAGAAATCCCAATTTGGATCAGTGATTATGTCCTGGCCGGATATGGCACTGGTGCAATAATGGCTGTACCAGCACATGATAGTCGTGACTTTGCTTTTGCTAAGCATTTTGGATTAAAAATAGTCCAGGTTGTTGTTCAGCCTGGTGATAGTGAATCTGATCCTGCCGGATGGGATGACTCCTTCGATGCAAAAGAAGGCATCATGGTGAACTCAGATTTCCTGAATGGATTATCAGTGTCAGATGCAATTGAAAAAACAAAACAAGAAGTTGAGAAACGGGATCTTGGTCAGATAAAAGTTAACTATCGTCTTCGTGATGCAATTTTCAGTAGGCAAAGATATTGGGGAGAGCCCTTTCCTGTTTACTTTAAAGATGGCGTTCCTTATGTTATGGATGAAGACCAGCTTCCTCTTGAACTGCCGGATGTTGACAAATACCTGCCTACTGAAAAGGGCGAGCCTCCTTTGGGTAGAGCCAATAACTGGTCAACCAGGGACGGATATCCTATTGAGTTAAGTACCATGCCGGGTTTTGCAGGATCATCAGCCTATTATTTGAGGTATATGGATCCCTGGAATAAAAAAGCACTGGTGTCGAAAGAAGCCAACTCTTACTGGCGGGATGTTGATCTTTATATAGGAGGAACCGAGCACGCAACCGGCCACCTCATCTATTCAAGGTTCTGGAATAAATTCCTCTACGATCTGGGATACGTTTGTAAAGATGAACCATTCAGAAAGTTGATCAATCAGGGAATGATCCAGGGGAGGTCGAGCTTCGTTTACAGGATAAAGGATACCAATACTTATGTATCAAAAGGCATAAAGAAGCAACACAAAACTACAGCTATTCATATTGATATCAATCTTGTAAATAATGACATTCTGGATATTGACGCTTTTAAGAAGTCAAATCCGGAGTATAATAATGCTGAATTTCTCCTTGAAGATGACAAATATATCTGCGGATGGGCGCTTGAGAAAATGTCAAAATCAATGTTCAATGTAGTGAACCCTGATGACATCATTGAAACATACGGAACTGATACTCTGCGTCTTTATGAAATGTTTCTGGGCCCCCTCGAGCAATCAAAACCGTGGGACACTCATGGCATTGATGGCGTTTTTAAATTTCTCAGGAAACTATGGCGTCTGTTTCATCAGAACAATGAAGAATTCTCAATCTCTTCGGCTGATCCTACTTTGGCTGAGCTCAAGGTAGTTCATAAAACCATTAAAAAAGTATCAGACGATATTGAGCGTTTCTCTTTCAATACATCTGTTAGTGCATTTATGATTTGTGTAAATGAACTGACAGATCTGAAATGCAATAATAAGACCATTCTTGAATCATTGCTTGTATTGCTTTCACCATTTGCACCCCATATTGCAGAAGAGTTATGGCAGGCACTTGGCCAAACTGAAAGTATAGCTGATGCACAATGGCCCTCTTTAAATGAAGACTATCTTAAAGAAGATCAAATTGAATATCCGGTTTCCTTTAATGGAAAAATGCGATTCAAAATTGAACTTCCAGCAGATATGCCTAAGGAAGATATTGAGAAAGCAGTTATGGCACACGAAACGGCAAAAAAATGGCTGGACGGCAAGGCTCCGAAGAAAATAATAGTAGTTCCGAAGAGAATTATTAATGTAGTTATTTAGGATCCCGGCCTTTGGCCGGGGTCCGGGGTCCGAAGTCCGAAGTCCGAAGTCCGGGGTCCGATGTCCGAAGTCCAGGGTCCGCTATCCCCTGTCCCCAGTCCCCAGTCCGAGGTGTTAGGTTTTAGGTTTTGGTTTGTGGGTTTTGATCTTAATCATTACCTTTAGGTGTCCCCCTTTTCTTAAGTATATTCCATGAAGATACCTGGCATTCTCCTGGGCTTAATTTTGGTTTTCCTTTTTGGGGCTTGCGAAACTGATCCTGACATTTATATACCGGGCAAACCCATACCTGTTATTTATGCGGTGTTTGACGACCATGAAACCACCCACTATATCCTGATAACCAAAACATTTGGTGCACAAAAAAGTCCGGCTGATTTTGGTTTTAATCACGACTCCCTGTATTGGGACAGCCTCGATATAGAGGTCAGTCTGAAAGAGAAATTCACTAATAGTTGGATTCATATTAAACCTGAGAAAGTAATAGGTACTAATAAGGATTCAGGATTCTTCCTTTATCCCGGTAATGAGTATTATAAATTTGACCGGGTAATTATGGATACTCCGGCTCACTGGGAATATCCGCCAGTTTATTCAATAGATAGTATAACGATTCGGGTATCAATTCCCGGTTATGACGATGCATTCTGTTCTCATAAGCGAATTGACTCCATTAGAATCGTTTCTCCGCGCTACGATCAGAAATATTTGTTTTTGGCACCCAATTCTCCACTTCTGTTTAATTGGGACTGGTTTGGAAACGGGCCTCAACAAGATCCCAACATCAGACCACATGCCTGGAATGAAATTGATGTGAATTTTGAGATTATTGAGGAATTAGAGGATGGGTCCAGATCAAAATGGATCACAATCCAGAATACTCTCTATTTGAAGGAGCATGAGAAATACAGGCAGATGAACATCACATATGAAGAATTCATAAGAGAGCTTTTACTACAACTAGAGCCGGATCCCAAAGTTATTCGCCGAAAACTTGGTATTGTAAAAATGCATAT
The DNA here is from genome assembly GCA_018669475.1 of Bacteroidota bacterium. GTDB lineage: Bacteria > Bacteroidota > Bacteroidia > Bacteroidales > UBA12481 > JABHCC01. The sequence continues at coordinate 82,080 of JABHCC010000095.1, forward strand.
TGCAGGTGGGGATGAACCAATGAAAAATTACATGAAATTCTATTTCGGTCATTCAGACTACAACACCCTGAGTTATACCAATATTCAAAATGCGTTTGGATTCTTTGGCACCAGTACTCATTATTACAAAGACAGTATGAGATTCGATTACGAAACCCGTCAGATACTGGTAAATGAAAACCGACTGAAGAAAATCAAATTATCACTCTGGACTAATCCTCAGGCAGAGGGCAAGTAAATCTAATAAAATGAAGATAGCAATCTACTCTTTGGTTTTGGGCTTTGCTCTTTTGCTTAGCAGCTGTGAAACCGAACCAGATATTTATATACCATCTAAGCCACAACCGGTTATTCATGCTATTTTTGATGATCATGATTCTATCCATTATATATTGGTAACCAAGACATTTGGAGCCGCAAAAAGCTCTCAGGATTTCAGATCTATTTATGACTCAATCTATTTTGACGAAGTGAATGTTGAGGTTATGCTAAAAGAGCAATTTACAGATAGTTGGATTCCAATTATACCGGAGAGAGTTTTTGCAACGGGAAAAGAAGCTGGATTATTTCATTATCCTGATCAGGAGTATTTTTGCTTCAACAGGATTATTCTTGACACACCTTCCCATCCCCTGCTTCGAACAACCTACTCTATTGATTCCATTTCTGTTCGTGTTTCCATACCGGGGTATGAGGATGCCTATTGCCTGGTCAAACGGATTGACTCAGTTGATATTGTTGCACCATTGTTCGATCAAACATACTTATATTTAGTGCCTTCTTCTCCCTTATTGTTTATTTGGAGCGGTCATGCCCATGCCTGGAGCGAATTTGATGTAGAATTCGAATTTATTGAAGAACTTGAAACAGGATACAGGTCGAAATGGGTAGTCATTCAGAATACGCAATATGACGAATCTGCTTTTTCTCAATACCGCCAATTGAATGTCACCTATGAGGAGTTTATCCGTGAAGTACTATTGCAAATTGATAATGATCCGGCAGTAATACGAAGATATATCGGATACGTTAAGATGCACATTGTTGGAGGTGATCAACCCATGGTTGAATACATGAAATATTTCAATGGTTACACTGACTATAATGAACAAGGATACACAAACATCACAAATGGTCTGGGTGTCATTGCTACTTCCACACGTTTTTCAAAAGACTCCATGCGTTTTGATTATGAAACCCGGCAGACGCTGATCAATGAAAACCGGCTTAAAAAATTAAGAATCTGCAAATGGAGTAGTCCGGAAGAAGCACTATATTTACCGTAAACCTATATACCGTAAATATGAAAAATACACGTTTAATTCTAATCACATTATTTGTAAGCCTGTATTGCCTCCCTGCTGAAGCGCAGCGCAAAGAAATCAGCATTCCTGATATCCCTTCTTACCTGACCCTTAAGTGTGATTTTCATATGCATACGGTTTTTTCTGATGGAACGGTTTGGCCAAATATCAGAGTTCTTGAAGCATGGCAGGAAGGTCTTGATGCAATATCTATCACAGATCATATTGAGTACCGGCCACATAAAAAGGACATTCAGGCCGATCATAACCGCTCATATGATCTGGCTGTTGGTGCAGCCTCAGCTGCGGGTATCATACTTATTAAAGGATCAGAGATTACACGATCCAATCCTGAAGGACATTATAATGCATTATTCCTCGAAGACTCCAATCCTCTTGACACGCCAGACTTTTTTGATGCAATACAAGCTGCTATTGATCAGGATGCATTTGTGATTTGGAATCATCCGGGATGGAGTCAGCCAAATAAAATTCCTGTTTGGTATGATATCCAGACTCAATTATATGAAAAAGGATGGATACATGGGATGGAAATTGTGAATTCAAGTTCATATTATCCTTTGGCTTTTACCTGGTGTAATGAAAAGGAAATCCCAATTCTTGCATGTTCTGATGTTCATAATTTGATTCCGGCTAAAAACCTTATTGAAAGGGGTTCACATAGAGCCATGACTTTAGTCTTTGCTAAAGAAAAAACAAAAGAATCAATAAGGGAAGCTATGTTTGCTGGTAGAACAGCTGCCTATTTTGGCAATAATATCTACGGAAAATCTGAGTTTTTAAAACCTATTTTTTGTGCATCAGTAGCTGTTGAAGCACTTTCTCCTCTTAAAGATACCAAGTCAATTCGTATTCAAATGACCAATGAGTCTGACCTTGACTATGAGCTGGTTAATCAGGAATATCCAGATGGTTTTTCGGGTCCGGAAATAATTAAACTGCCAGCTCATCATTCAATTATCATCAGCTTTAAGAATAAAGAAGCAGTAAAATCCTGGGCAAAAATTAAGATTCTTTTTGCAGTTTCTAATTTATTGCTTGCTCCTGAAGAAAGCTTAATAATTAATCTTCCCGGATTGAACAACTATTAGTTAAAAACTTCCCGACCATTTGGATCAGCGCTACAATTAAAACTCTATTTTTATGCCTAAAGAGCATAGAGTGTGGATAAAAAGTACTTCATAGGAGCAACAGTATTACTATTAGTAAGCCTGGGGATGATATTTGGGCTGAGTCGCATAAATGATGGTTCTGAACCTGAATCCCCTGAAGAAATTGAGCTCTTACCTGAGGTTTTGCCAATCACTTATCAATATGGTATTGTCATTGATTCATTCAGGATGGAGGAATCTGTAGTTAGCAGAAATCAGAATTTATCCACTATTCTTTTAGAGCGGGGAATCAGCTACAGCCAAATTGATGAACTCGCACGTAAATCAAAATCTATATTTGATGTAAGAAAGATAAAGGCAGGTAAGAACTGTGTTTTTTTCTGGTCGCAAGATTCCGCCAGTGTTCTTAAGTACCTGGTATATGAAAAAAATCTGGAAGAGTATATTGTATATAGCTTTGGAGACTCTGTTCAGGTTTTTGCCGGACAGAAAGATATCAGTCTTGAAAACCGGCATGTGAGTGGTACCATTAACAGCAGTCCCTGGAATGCCATGGTTGATCTTGGTGTTTCAACGAAACTAGCAATTGAACTGGAAGAGATTTATGCCTGGACTATTAATTTCTTCAGAATTCAGAAAGGCGATGAGTTTAGTATTGTGTATACTGTTCGGATGTTGGAAGGCCAGGCAATCGGTGTTAATGAAGTTTTGGCCTGTTCATTTAAGCGAGGACAACAGGACAATTATGCTTTCAGATTTCAACAGAATAACATTTTCAGCTATTATGACGAACAGGGTCAGAGTCTTCGACGGGCTTTTCGTAAAGCCCCTTTACGATCATATAGCAGAATAAGCAGCAAGTTCTCGAAAAGTCGATTTCATCCGGTTCTGAGGGTTTACCGTCCACATTCCGGAGTTGACTATGCTGCTCCTACAGGTACAGCAATCATTGCCATTGGTGATGGCAGGGTAGTAAAAAAAGGCAGGGATAAAGCTGCAGGCAATTACCTCAGAATTGAGCACAACAGCGTTTATCAATCAGGTTATAATCACATGTCAAGTTTTGGAAAGGGAATTAAGGTTGGAGCATATGTAAAACAGGGTCAGGAAATTGGATATGTAGGAAGCACTGGCTATGCAACTGGTCCGCACCTGGATTTCAGAATGTACAAAAACGGACAGGCTGTTGATCCTCTCAAGATAAAATCCCCTCCTGTTGAGCCGGTTTTAGACAGCCTTAGGTCGGAGTTTGACATGACGGCCACTGAATACATCCGGCAGTTAGAGAATCTTGAGCCTGATTCTCAGATTTGATCCAGGTATTTTTCTATTGTGGGAGGGAAGTGTTGATATTCAAGTTTATGAATACGTGTGGCAAGATCAGTCGGGGTATCATCCGGCAGGACAGGACAATTAGCCTGAAATAGAATGCTGCCTTTATCGTATTCCCTATCAATTATATGTATTGTGATGCCAGATTTTTCATCCTGATTTTCAATTACCGCCTCATGAACTCTACTCCCATACATCCCTTTTCCGCCATAAGCAGGTAGAAGAGCCGGATGTATATTTACAATTCGATCGGGATAGGCATCCAACAGATTCTGTGGAACAAGCCAAAGAAATCCGGCGAGAATTATGAGATCGACTTTTTTCTCGTGCAGATGCTCCAAAATGGCAGAACTATTATAGAATTCTTCACGATTGAAGACTAAAACCGGAACTTTGTGCTTATTAGCTCGTTTAAGAACGAAAGCATCAGGTTTATTGCTCAAAATCAGGATGATCTCAGCCTTTAGAGACTGTTTAAAATATCGGATGATATTTTCGGCGTTTGTGCCTGAACCTGAAGCAAATACGGCTAATCTTTTCATTGACTGATGATTACAAGATGAAACAAAAAAATTTGCAAATATATATTAAGCATGCTATATTGTCAAATATTAGGTGTTTTTTTCCACAGGTGGGTAAAAAATAGTCTTTTTTTTTGATTCTTAGCTGTATTAGTGCTTTATTTGCATCGGCAAAATTATAAAATTCTACTACTTAAATTATTATTAATTAAAAGATTAAAGCTATGTCAGACATTGAATCCAGAGTTAAAGCGATTATCGTAGACAAGCTTGGTGTTGATGAGTCAGAAGTTACTCAAGAATCAAGTTTCACCAATGATCTGGGAGCAGATTCCCTTGATACCGTTGAGTTGATCATGGAATTCGAAAAAGAGTTTAACCTGGCAATTCCAGACGATCAAGCTGAAACCATCGGAACCGTTGGTGACGCAGTTAAGTATGTTGAAAACAACGTAGAGTAAATTTACCCATTAATCGGGATTGGAATATGGATTTAAAACGGGTTGTTGTAACGGGTCTTGGAGCCTTGACCCCTATTGGGAACACTGTTAAGGAGTTTAAGCAAGCATTGTTTGAAGGTGTGAGCGGGGCCGATACAATAACCCGTTTTGATCCTTCTAATTTCAAAACAAAGTTTGCTTGTGAGTTAAAGGGCTATGACCCTCTTGATTATTTTGAGCGTAAAGAAGCGCGCAGACTGGACATTTATGCTCAGTATGCTTTAATTACTTCTGAGGAAGCGGTAAAAGATGCCGGATTGGTTCCTGAAGAATTAGATGTTGACAGGATTGGAGTAATAATGTCATCTGGAATTGGTGGATTACACACTTTTGAACAGGAGATTATTGGTTTTACAGAAAACAATTTTGTTCCTCGGTTCAATCCCTTCTTTATTCCAAAAATGATCTCTGATATAGCGAGTGGACATGTTTCGATGCGGTACGGGTTTCGTGGACCCAATTACGGTACCGTAGCTGCCTGCGCTACTGCTACCATGTCAATAGCAAATGCTTTCGACCATATTCGTCTTGGGCGTGCTAATGTTATGGTTGTTGGTGGTTCAGAAGGATCTGTTACCAGAGTTGGTGTGGGAGGTTTTAATGCCATGCACGCTATTTCAACGCGTAATGATGATCCTAAAACTGCCTCAAGGCCATTTGATGTTGATCGTGATGGATTTGTGATGGGCGAAGGTGCCGCTACACTTATTCTGGAAGAATACGAACACGCCAAGGCAAGAGGTGCAAAAATTTACTGCGAAGTGGCCGGAGCCGGACTATCGGCTGACGCTTATCATCTTACTGCACCACATCCAGAAGGTTTGGGTGCTGCAAACGTGATGCGATTTGCACTTGAAGATGCAAACTTGAAACCTGAAGACATTGATTATATAAATGTTCATGGTACTTCAACTCCCTTAGGTGATATTGCCGAGCCTCTTGCAATTAAAAAGGTATTTGGTGATCATGCCTATGATTTAAGCATTAGTTCAACAAAATCGATGCACGGACACCTTTTAGGTGCTGCTGGAGCTGTTGAATCAATCGCCTCTATCTTTGCTATTACTGACAACCGGATTCCCCCAACTATTAATCAGTTTAATCTGGATCCCAAAATTGATTCTAAACTTGATTTTACTTTTAATAAGGCGAAGGACAGGGAAGTCAGAGCTGCACTTAGTAATACCTTCGGTTTTGGTGGACATAATGGTTCCATCATTTTCAAGAAATCGTAGATCAATAATTTGTGACGGGTTTTTTCCGTTTTTTGTATCAGTTTATTAGTTCCTCTGATCGGGTTTTCATTCGAAAACTGGTCAAAGTACTTGGGTTTGTCCCTGGAAACCTGGAGTTGTATCGGCTTGCCCTGATACACAAATCCACTGCTCTTGTAGACGAAGATAGCTTCTCAATAAATAATGAAAGACTTGAATTTCTTGGTGATGCCATATTAGGCTCAGTCATTGGCGAATACCTGTATGTCCATTATCCCAAACAAAAAGAAGGTTTTCTGACCAAAATGCGGTCGAAGATGGTTAATGGAGAAATGTTGGGAGAGCTTGCGCTGAATATCGGCCTTGATAAAATATTACAGAACAATGTCATTAACCAATTAAGTCTCCGCCATATTTCAGGTGATGCTTTTGAAGCCCTGATAGGAGCAATTTACCTTGATAAAGGTTATCGCATCTGCAAGCGCTTTATTCTCAGAAGAGTTATTAAAAAATACCTGGATATTTCAGAGCTTGAGAAGCTAGAGACAAATTATAAAAGCCAATTAATCGAGTGGTCTCAAAAGAACAGAAAAGAAGTAACTTTCTATACTGATGTAGAGCCCTATGACCCTACACAGTTCATTTCATATGTTAGCATCGGTGATCAGCTATTCGGATCAGGAACGGGTCCTACAAAAAAGGAGGCTGAACAAAAAGCTGCTCTTGAGACTATAAACGAAATTAAATCCTGAGTATGTCGGCTCAAAAGAAGTTTACCTTATCAGCTCAAGAACAGGATTCCTTATTATTGCTGGGAATTATTTCGGATGAGAAAGAATACAAGATTTGTTGGCATCTCAACAAAATATTGGGTGTACAGCTTAAAAAATCATCTGATTTTCAATGGATGAACAAACAAATGCAAAGCAGTCAGGCATTCCCTTGCTATAGAGATCATATTGCCAACGGGAAATCAATTCATTTGATACGGAATCTTTCAGCTGAGCATATTCAGATCTATTCTTTTCAGCTTTTCGATTACCTGTTTGTCATACCTCCTGAGCATAAGTTATTTCAAAATAGTGATGTTATTACACAATTAAGAAACTCCAACTTAATCAGAGGCGTTTACCAGTTGGATGCCTCCACACTTATAGAATGGCTTGGTTAGGAACAAAAAAGAGAGTCCTGCTGTTTAGCAGGACTCTAACCAAAACCAAAACTATGAAAACTACTTGAACTCAAACTCTCCTATAATCTCCTTATCTCCTTGTGTTACTTTAACGGTATAAAAACCCGTTTCATTGTATTCAAGTGGTAATTCTTTCAAATACCTTCCATAGAAATTCTTCACCTTTTTCTTATACAGGCGTTTTCCTTCGCCATCAAATACCTCAACCAGAATGGGGTCAAGCTCATCAGAATTAAATTCAAGTCTGTAATCTCCCCCATCGACTTTTCTCAGTTCAATCTGTCCTTTTTTACTCTTCTGGCTTGACATGAAAAACTTTGGACTTATTTCACCATCAGAAAGTATATCTACCTTTATGTTCTCATCCTTTCCACTAATCCATACCATATCTTCCTTTCCTTCGACAATCTTAACAGCTCCGCTATCTCCATGAAAGAAAGCATTTCCTTCTTTGACAAGAAATTTTCCCTTTTTTGATTTCATCTTTGCATGATCATGATCCTCATCAAAATAGATATCAAAGCTTTCTGAATGATCTCCATCACCCTTTTTTATTACATAAACTTCATTCTCTCCTCCATCTTTCAACACTTTTGTGCTTATTGAATAGAAATTCTCATGTCCATGTTTATCTCCATCACCGAAAGATTTGATCTCAACATGATGCTCACAGTCCTCATCACCTTCACAATCCTCATCATGATCACAATCAGCAGCTGTACCACCAATAATCTTCATTTTAATATCCTTATGCTTAACTCCGTCCTCATCACTGTAAACAAAACCAAAGCTCTCATTATTTTTAGCATCAACCCACTTCATTTCCACCTCATCACCTGAGAACTTTTTAATCAGTTTTTGAATTTTTTCTTTGTCAACATCACCGTCAAAACTGAAAGTACTGTCAACCACTACCTTACCGTCATTAACAATTTTAATTACAACATTGGACTTTGATTCGCTCTTTTCCTGGGCAAAAGTCATGCCTGTCATGACAAGGATTGCCAGGAGCATCCAAAAAGATTTCAATAATAATTTTTTCATGGTACTAAGATTTAATGTGACTTGCTAATAATTCAATTTCAAAAGTATAGCCGTATCAGGTTAATCCGTATTAAGCATTGTTAATGATTGTTAAGTTATTTCCTGACAGGCTTTTGCTATATTTGCTTATATGAGTAGAAAGAATATTTGGTTTCTTGCATTATTCTCAGCGATAGCCCTGACTGCCCTGATTGTGGTTCAACTCGTTTGGATACGTGATGCAGTAGAAGTTCAGGAAAAACAGTTTGATCAACTCATATCACAAACGATGACCAAGATCATCAATCAGCTTGAAGAATATGAAACCATCCGTTTTTTAGAAGAGGAGCTCGTGAACGATGGTTTTTCCAGTAATTCAGGCATCCCCGGCCCATTAGTAAATGAAGAAACGGGTGTTAGAAGAAAAAGCTATGGACTTGGAATCGAAGACGACAGTATGTTCATTCTTGATAATGATTATCTCTACTCATCCAGGCTTCAAATGGATCGTCTTGCAGGCGATGCAATGGTTTTCCTGCCGGATACTTCGCAGTACGATCTGGAAGGAAGTCTGAGTCATACTCGATCAATAATCTCCCAGTCTGACCTGATCGATAATTATGATCAATTGTACTCAAACAGAAGGGTATATGTCGAAAGAGTTTTTAACAAGATGGTAAAATATGATCAGAGTATTGAACAACGACTTCCGAAATTAATGCTGGATACAGTTGTTTATGATCAGGTAAAGCAATTACAGTTGGGTTTAAATTATGAATATGGTGTTAAAACAGAGGCACCAGCTTACACACTCATGTCCCCCGGATTTAATCCTTCAACAGAGGAAAAGACCTATACAAGCTGGTTATATCCCGAGGATATGATTAAAACCCCGAACTTTCTGATATTATACTTCCCCGGACAGAAGAACTATATATTCAGATCAGTAAGTTTCCTGGCTGCAACTTCACTTTTCTTAACACTAATTTTACTAATTGTCTCTTTTATTGCTATATATGTGATTGTCAAACAAAAAAAGCTGTCTGAAATAAAAAATGATTTTGTCAGTAATATGACGCATGAGCTTAAAACCCCGATCTCAACAATATCATTAGCCTCTCAAATGTTGTCGGATCCTAAGATTAAAACTGACACAAAAAACCTAACACATATTTCACATCTGATAAGTGAGGAAAGTAAACGTCTGGGATTGCAGGTGGAAAAAGTATTACAGATGTCTATTTTTGATCAGGGAAAAATGAGCCTGAAGATTCAGACCATTGATCCTGACCAACTTATCCGACAGGTTATTGATAAACTTGAATTACAGCTGAAGCAACGTGAAGCCAATGTAGTTCTTAATCTGGATGCTGGTGGTATTAGTTTACAAGGAGATAACCTTCATCTGACTAATGTAATCTTCAACTTAATGGATAATGCATTGAAGTATTCTATGCATAAACCTGAAATAGAAATTTACAGTAAAGCCGTTAAACGGGGGGTTAAGATTCGGATTATAGATAATGGAATAGGCATGAGTAAAGATGAACACAGGCGTGCATTCGAAAAATTTTACCGTGTTCCTACTGGTAATTTGCATAATGTTAAAGGTTTCGGACTAGGTTTGAGTTATGTGAAAAAAGTCGTTGATGAACATGAGGGCCGGATAACAATATATAGTGAATTGAACAAAGGTTCCGAATTTCAAGTATTTTTACCTTTTAAGTTGGAAAAACACTGAATATGGAGAAAACGAGAGTTTTACTTGTCGAAGACGATATGAATCTGGGCAGCCTCCTCAAGGAGTATTTGATGGCCCGTGGATATGATGTTGACCTCCAAAAAAATGGAGCTAAAGGTCTGAATGCATTCAGGCGGGAGCACTTTGATATCTGCATTCTGGATGTTATGATGCCGGTAAAAGATGGATTCACACTGGCCAAAGATATTCGAATTATGGATAATGATGTTCCTATCATTTTTCTAACCGCAAAGTCGATGAAAACCGATATTCTGGAGGGTTTTAATATTGGAGCCGATGATTATATAACGAAACCTTTCAGCATGGAGGAGTTACTCATGCGAATTGAGGCAATTATTCGTCGTACGACAAAGACATCCACACAAGAAGTATATATCTTAGGCAATCTGACTTTTGACTCGAATAAGCAAATACTTTCTGGCAAGAAGACCAATACCAAGCTCACTACAAAAGAGTCTGATTTACTCAAATTATTATGTCAGCACAGCAATCAGATTTTAGAGAGAAACTACGCATTAAAGGCTATCTGGAAGGACGATAATTACTTTAATGCCAGGAGCATGGATGTTTATATCACTAAATTAAGGAAACATCTTCAGGATGTAGAAGATGTTCAGATTATCAATGTTCATGGAAAGGGATATAAGCTATTGAAAGAATAGCATACTAAGTTAATCCAGCTTCAGAACTGCCATAAAGGCATTTTGGGGAACCTCAACATTACCTACTTGTTTCATCTTTTTCTTACCTTTTTTCTGCTTTTCCAACAATTTTCTCTTTCGGGTAATATCCCCTCCATAGCATTTTGCTGTCACATCTTTTCTAAAGGCTTTGATGGTTTCTCTTGCAACAATTTTCCCTCCAATTGCTGCCTGAATGGCAATATCAAATTGTTGACGTGGGATGAGATCCTTAAGCTTAACACACATTCGTCTGCCGAAAGTATGGGCATTATCGAAGTGAATAAGGGTTGATAAGGCATCCACCATTTCACCGTTAAGAAGGATATCCAGACGTACCAATTTTGCAGGATTAAAGCTTGATTGGTGGTAGTCAAAAGAAGCATATCCTTTCGAAATAGATTTCAGTTTATCGTAAAAGTCAAATACAATTTCTGCCAGTGGCATTTCAAATGTAAGCTCTACCCTGTCGGTTGTAAGATAATGTTGAGAAATCAATTCCCCTCTTTTATCCATACAGAGCTTCATGATATGCCCTATATAATCGGGCTGAGTGATAATCTGAGCAGTAATATATGGTTCTTCTATTCTTTCGATCAGTGTCACATCTGGCAATCCTGATGGATTATAAACTTGTTCAAGTGCACCTGCCTTTGTGTATACATTGTATGATACGTTGGGAACTGTTGAAATAACATTCATTTCAAACTCCCGGTCAAGTCTTTCCTGAACAATTTCCATATGCAACATACCAAGAAATCCACAGCGAAAACCAAATCCCAAAGCAGCTGATGATTCTGGCTCATATGTAAGAGAAGCATCATTAAGGACAAGTTTCTCAAGTGATGACCTGAGGTTTTCATAGTCATCGCTGTCTATTGGGTAAAGGCCGGCAAAAACCATCGGTTTGACATTCTCAAATCCAGCAATGGCAGAATCGCAGGCTCTGTCTACATGAGTAATGGTATCACCGACTTTAACTTCGGTAGAGGTTTTTATCCCTGAGATAATATATCCAACATCTCCTGTTTTCAAGACCTCTCTTGGTTCGAGCCCCAGACGCAAGACACCAATCTCGTCGGCATGGTATTTCTTTTCTGTATTGAAAAACTTTACATGGTCACCTTTATGTATCTCACCACTCATTACCTTGAAATAAGCAATTACCCCCCGGTATGAATTGAATAATGAGTCAAAAATCAATCCCTGCAGTGGTGCTTCCGGATCTCCGCTTGGAGGAGGGACTTTTTCCACTACCCTCTTAAGTATAGAATCTACACCAAGGCCTGTTTTACCACTTGCTTCTATAATATCTTCAGGCTCACATCCTGTCAGGTCAGTAATCTGATCTCTGACTTCTTCAGGCATAGCATTATCCAGATCCATTTTATTCATCACCGGAATAATTTCCAGATCATGCTCCAGTGCCAGATACAGATTTGAAATCGTTTGTGCCTGAATTCCCTGAGCGGCATCAATAATTAACAATGCTCCGTCACAGGCGGCAATAGATCTCGATACTTCATATGAGAAGTCTACATGACCAGGAGTATCAATAAGATTTAGCTGATAAACCTCACCTTCATGCTTATAGCTCATTTGGATCGCATGACTCTTAATGGTTATCCCTCTTTCCCTCTCAAGATCCATATTATCAAGAACCTGTTCCTGTAATTGTCTGCCCGACACCGTGTCCGTTATCTCAAGCATACGATCAGCCAGGGTACTTTTCCCGTGGTCAATATGCGCTATAATGCAAAAATTTCTAAAATGCTTCATACTCTCTCCTGAAATCAGCCGCAAAGATAGTAAAAGTCATCGGTCTTCATCTTCAGATCTCAGTCTTCAGACTTACTTTTCACTGCTATTCCGGATATTTCAACAATAGCATTCAATGGCAGGCGACCAATCTGTACTGCTGCTCTGGCAGGAAACTTTTTGTTTGGGAAAAATTTGGCATAGACTTTATTAATGGCTCCATAATTATCCATATCTGTCATATAGATATTGACCATTACCAGATCTTCATGAGTCATGCCATGTTTCTTAAGTAATACACCCAGATTTTTCATGCACTGCTCTGTCGCCTTTTTGATGTCATCCTTAATCATCACGCCTGTTTCAGGAACAATTGGAATCTGGCCTGACAGGTAAAGAGTCCCATTCACCATAACCGAGGGTGAATATGGTGCTACTGGTTTTGGTGCTGCTTCATCCTGTGCTTTCACTGTAAAGGCTACAAAAAGCAAAAACAAGAAACTAAGTATATTCGTTTTCATTGTACTTGGGTTAGTGGATTTGTACCATCTCATTATACAGATATCTTCCATTGGTATCCTGAATATGAAGAATATAAACTCCAGCTGGAAGTTGATTTACCGGAATATTTATTTGCTGCGTGCCAGTTCTAATGCTATACGATTCAGTGAATGATCTTTGACCTGTCATATTAAGAATACTAACATTCACTTTTTTCTCTCCTCCCGGATTATTGGCTTTAATAAAAAGCATTTCATTTGCAGGATTTGGGAAGGAATTAATATTAAGGCTTTCTTCACTTGTAATTAAAACTCCTGCACTATGAAAATTACTGAACACTTCTTTCAAAGTATTTTTCCAATCATCAGTTTGATTCACATTCTGATAGGCTGCTTCTGAAGAAGTGAACAACTGGGAAATTCTTTGGATAAGATTTGTACCATCGTAGATCAGCAGATAGCGATTACCCATATAAGGCTCCCAGCCACCAGTGTAGAATTCCAAAAGGTAGAGTATTTGGTTACCATGAATATCATATTCATAACTAGATCGTCCGCTGGGCACCCATTCATTATTAGCATTGGAATAAGTTGTCAGATAATAGGAATTATATTCGCCTGTTGTTTCAATCATCTTAGAAGTTTGGGTCCAGGATCCATTAATATAGTTGTAACCTAATTGCTCGATACTACCATCACCATAGGTATACTCAACCTTCAAATTAAGAACCCACTGACCACTGTTCCATACTTCCATTATGAAAGTGCTGGCTTTATCTGATCCTTCAGGATAGGTATAAACATATCTTTGCATGTTTACCCATTCCAGGCCTGGTCTTTTTACGGAAATGATCATCTCAACAGTCAGCCCACCCTCCTTTTGAACAGTATAGGCCATTCCATCCTGGAGCACCCAAACACCATCAATCCAGGTATCGAAAGTATAGCCCAGGTAATCGCCATCTTCATTCATACTATCAATAGTACGTGTTTGATTTTGCCATTGCATATCAATCCATGTTTGAGTGATAGTCTGAGTTAGCCAACCCTGGTCGTTGTATGAAAATAATTGGCGGGTTTTTCCACTGGAATCATTTCGTTCTATCTGAGTTGGTAATCCTTCAATAGAATATTCAGTATCTTCTGTGGCATACGGCATCCAGGCATCCGCCCAAAAGGCCTCCTCCATATGTTGGGGAAAACTTCCGAGAACACCTGCTTTGAGGCCTGAAGAATTTTCATGATTATCATGGGCTAAGTTTACCGGATTCTTCAAATCCTGTGCATTAAGTGACATGCTTAAAAAACACATAAAACACGCACATGCAACAAGAGCTTTTTTAATCATCATATACTATTTTTAAGGTATTATAAAGGTACAAAAAAAGGATCCCCGAAAATATATCGAGAATCCTTTTTTGTGGTAGAATATTTATTCAATACTACATCATTCCACCCATACCACCCATACCAGGAGCACCACCAGCAGGCATTGCAGAAGCCTCTTCAGGGATGTCGGCCATAACGGTTTCAGTAGTCAGTATCATACCAGCAACAGAAGCTGCATTCTCGATAGCTACCCTGGCAACTTTAGTTGGATCAATTACACCAGTTTCGAACAGATTCTCATATTTTTCAGTACTGGCATTATATCCATAATCACCTTTTCCTGACTTGATTTCCTGAACAACCACTGATCCATCTGCACCAGCATTCTCAACAATCTGTCTAACAGGTTCTTCAAGTGCACGTCGGATAATTGCAATACCAGTAGTCTGGTCATCATTTTCACCTACAACATCATTAAGTGCTTCGATTGTACGAATATAAGCAACACCACCACCAGCAATAATTCCTTCTTCAACAGCTGCACGAGTTGCACTTAATGCATCATCAACACGGTCTTTCTTCTCTTTCATCTCAATTTCAGAAGCGGCACCTACATAGAGTACTGCAACACCACCAGCAAGTTTAGCCAGACGTTCCTGCAGCTTCTCACGATCGTAATCTGAAGATGTAGTTTCTATTTGAGATTTGATCTGATTCACCCGAGCTTCGATTTGATCTTTTTCACCAGAACCATTAACTATTGTTGTGTTTTCTTTATCAATAGTAATTTTTTCAGCTTCTCCCATCATATCAAGAGTTGCTGATTCAAGTTTCATTCCTGTTTCTTCTGAAATAACAGTTCCACCAGTCAGAATGGCAATATCCTGTAACATTTCTTTGCGACGATCACCAAATCCAGGAGCTTTAACAGCAGCAATTTTCAGGCTACCACGAAGTTTGTTAACTACTAATGTAGCCAGTGCTTCGCCATCAACATCTTCAGCAATAATCATCAGGGGACGACCTGATTGTGCAGTAGCTTCCAAAACAGGAAGTAAATCTTTCATTGCTGAAACTTTCTTGTCATAAATAAGAATATATGGACTCTCTAAAACAGCTTCCATCTTCTCAGTATCGGTAACAAAATATGGTGAGATATACCCACGATCGAACTGCATTCCTTCAACAACCTCAACAGTAGTTTCAGTTCCTTTGGCTTCCTCAACAGTAATAACACCTTCTTTTTTTACACGTCCCATTGCATCAGCAATTAAACTGCCAATTTCATGGTCATTATTAGCTGAGATAGTTGCAACCTGTTTAATTTTTTCAATGTCGTCACCAACAGTTTTCGACTGGCCCTTCAGATTTTCAACAATTACTGAAACAGCTTTGTCAATTCCTCTTTTAAGATCCATCGGATTAGCTCCGGCAGTAACATTCTTAAGACCAACAGCAACAATAGACTGTGTAAGAACAGTTGCAGTTGTTGTGCCATCACCTGCATCATCAGATGTTTTTGAAGCCACCTCTTTTACCATTTGAGCTCCGATATTGTGGAATTTATCTTCCAGCTCAATTTCCTTTGCTACAGTTACACCATCTTTGGTAACCTGAGGAGCACCGAATTTTTTCTCAATAACAACATTGCGACCTTTAGGCCCCAAAGTAACTTTAACAGCATTAGCAAGTTCGTCAACACCTTTTTTTAATAAGTCACGAGCTTCTATATCATATTTGATTTCCTTTGCCATGATAATATTTGATTTTAAGTTTTATAGAATTATAATTAAATAACTGCGAGAATGTCAGACTGACGCATAATCAGGTAATCCTGGTCTTCAAACTGCAGCTCAGTTCCGGAATATTTTCCATAAAGTACAGTGTCACCAGCCTTAACTTCCATCTCAACATCTTTAGTTCCCGAGCCAACGGCAACTACTTTTCCTTTTTGAGGTTTTTCCTGGGCCGAATCAGGAATAAAAATTCCACCAGTAGTTTTTACTTCAGCCTCCTGAGGTTCTACTAATACCCTGTCTCCTAAAGGTTTTACATTAATCGTAGCCATTTTACAATATTGTTTATTAGGTTTGAATTATTACGAATTATCTATTTCGAGTTTATCTTGTCATAATCTGTGCCAAACAGCAAGTTTCTGGTTTTTGGCTCTCACAAAGGACAATTTTTCACCCCGTACTGCGTTTTTGACAGGGTTAAAAAAAAACCGTTGGCAAATCCCAACGGTTTTAAATAATATTCTTAACAAGCAATCAGTCCAAAAACCTTAATCCGGGTTTATTCCTGGCCGCCAGTTCCATCAGGTCCTGCTGTAGGATTCTGAGGAAGGCTGCTTGGAAATTCGGGGATTTGAGAAGGATCAACAGCATTTCTGATTTGCTCTTCAATGGCAGATCGATTACCAACCTCTACATCCCGGGGAATTGTCATACTGGCAACTAAACTCAACACCAACAGCGCAATCGCTAAAATCCATGTTGATTTTTCCAGAAAGTCGGTAGTCTTACGAACACCCATCATCTGGTTTGATGAAGAAAAGTTTGAGGCAAGTCCACCACCTTTTGAGTTCTGAACTAAAACTATCAGGGTGAGAAGAACACCAACAACAACTATAAAGACTGAAACAAAGACATACATGGTGTGAGCTATTGATTATTAATTAATTCCTTGATTTTTTCAATTTGAGATGCAAAGTAAATACTTTTTTCGGGATATTTCAAACTTAATTTCTCGTAAGCCTGTATAGCTTTGTAATAATAGCCCTGACGAACATATATTTCCGCAAGTGTCTCTGTCATAAATGACTCATCATCCATTAAGCTTTCCAGAGAAACATCGCTCCCTGTTGATACTGATCCTTCACTGGCCCGTGGCATTTTGGGATCTTTTTGCATAAAGGCATCCAGCAAATCCTGCCCTTTTCGTGGAACTGTAACAGATTCAGGCTTAGGGGATTTTGGTGAAGTATCTGGAATATCGGGCTTTTCAATAACATCTTCTTGCTGAGTGAAGGCCTGTGGAGGATGCGGCTTTACTTTGTGTTGCAAAGGATCAACCTTCAGAAATTGCTGAATCAGATCAAAAGATGTAATGTGCTGTACTGGTTGGGATTCTTCTTCAAGTCCACCCTCTTCAGACATCCGAGGTGTGCGGTTTTCAAATTCAAATTCCAGCAAATCAGCATTTCCTCCGGCAGGAAAATCAAATAGCAAGAGGTCAATATCGGCTATCGGAACAAATTTTTCCAGTTGATTTAAATAATTTGACTTGCTGTACATCTTTTGCTGTCCTGATTTATCAGGTTCAGATGGCAATGACTCTTCTTTTGGCTCGTCGAGAAGTTCAAAAATCTTTTCTTGCTCCTGTTTTTCAGGCTCATCAAATACTGACAGCTTTTCAGCTTCCTTTTCCTCCGTCATCTCCTGTTCAACTGGAACAGGTTCAGGTACTAGCTCATCTTGCTCTGCAAGCGGTTCAGATATTTGATCAACACTCTCAGAAACCGGTTCATTAGTTTGCTCCGGAGTTTCAGGTGCTTGCTCAATTGTGGGCTGTGTTGATTCAGAAACAGCATCCATCCTCATCCGAATCTCATCAAGCTCCCTACGTATATCTGCCTCATCAGGTAAAACGCTAACTTCAACAGTCGGTTCATCAATGGAAACAAATGTATCACTGTCCTGACGCTTTCGGGCGGGCAAGTTGAGTAAGTCATACAGAACCTTACGATTACTCATATAAGCAGCAGTAAGCTTTAGTTGCTTATTAAAACGGATATTCTCCTGATTCTGAAGGTTTTTCAGATACAGTAACTGTCCTGACTGAAAATAGGGGTACTCGCTGATCAATTCCTCCAAATGCTTAAGTGAAGTAAGATCCAGATTTTCAGGATGACGCAAATATGTATTGAAGGTTTCGCGATTCATAAAATATTACCAGTTCACAACGGCTTTATTAAAAATATCCTCTATGATGTTCTCCAGAATCTCAGGAACCAGCTCTCCCTCAACAGCATCCAGACTATTCTGACTATCATAGTCAGCATAATGCCTGAATGTATATTCAAAACTCTTAGATGGATCGACTTCATTAATAAAGTTGACCTTTATTCTTATAGTAAATCTGTTTAATGCTGCAGTTTCATCTCCTGTAATTGCTGCCGGATCAGTTGAATACCCCACGATCTCCCCTTCAAAATTCAAATCTCCGCCATCTGTTACCATTTCAAGAGAGGTTTGAGATATGAATTTATCTTTCAGAGCTTCAGTAAATTCCTGACTCAAAGTAGGGTTCACAATATCAGCCCTGTTTTGAAAATACTGAACTGAAATAGTCTTCTCTGTAGTTAAAGATGCTCCAGTCATAGAGTACCTGACTTTACAAGCGGATATCAGGCACAAACTCAACACCAGCACCACAACAAGATATTTTTTGCTTCTATTATTCAAGACTATATTCTTTAATTTTTCTATACAATGTTCTTTCACTAATACCAAGATCCTGAGCTGCCAATTTACGTTTACCATTATGCTTTTTTAAGGCCTTAATTATTAACTCAACCTCTTTATCGACAAGGGATAGTGATTCTTCCACTATTTCTTCAGTGTCTTCAATGGCTGACTCATCAACCCGATTGACATGAACTACCGGATTCGACATGACAGGAGCCTCAATTCTGGTTTCATCCTCATCATACAGTTTCCTTACCAGCTGAGTTTGATCATCATCAAGCTCAACCCCATCCACTCCCTTACTAGTCAACTCATTAACCAATTTCTTCAGATCGTTAACATCCCTTTTCATATCAAACAAGATCTGATATAAAATCTCTCTTTCTGAGCCGAAGCTACTCTCGGTTTCACGTTTTTTGTACAGAGCCGGCAAACTTGGATTACTCTCTTCGGGCAGATACATTTTGATTCTCTCTGCTGTCAACAGTCTTTCCTGCTCAATAATAGATATTTGCTCTGTGATATTTTTTAATTGCCTGACATTCCCCCGCCACATATAACTCTCGAGTACCATCTGAGCCTTTTCATCAAGCCTCAAAACCGGCATACGGTATTTTTCAGCAAAATCATGAGCGAATTTCCTAAACAACAAATATATATCTTCCTTTCTTTCTCTGAGAGGGACAACAAATATCGGTACAGTATTAAGACGATAATACAAATCTTCTCTGAATTTACCTGCCTGCACAGCATCTTGTACATCTACATTTGTCGCAGCAACAAGACGAATATCTGTTTTTTGAACTTTTGACGAACCTACTCTGATAAATTCACCTGTTTCTAGCACCCGTAAAAGTCGCACCTGGGTTGACAATGGCAATTCTCCTATCTCATCAAGAAAAATGGTGCCCCCGTTTGCAACCTCAAAATATCCCTTTCTCGCTTCATAGGCACCGGTAAAAGCACCTTTTTCATGACCGAATAATTCTGAATCAATAGTTCCTTCTGGTATGGCACCACAGTTGACAGCGATATAAGGTCCGTGTTTTCGCGAACTAAATTGATGTACAATCTGCGGAAATCGCTCTTTACCTGAACCGCTTTCTCCTGCGATTAGAACTGACAAGTCAGTTGGTGCAACCTGAATAGCTATCTCGATCGCTCTGTTTAAAGCCTGGGCATTTCCAATTATCTCAAATCGTTGCTTAACATTTATTAAATCCATAATCCCGTAAATTTACAACTTATTCCCGTTTTTTCTATCTTGCAGCATATAGTAGCATGTAATTTTGTCAGACGAATGAAATCCCGAATTATTGTACTAATACCCGCTCGTTTTGAGTCTGTCCGATTCCCGGGAAAAGCTCTTGCTGATATAATGGGCAAGCCCATGATAATACATGTTCTTGAAAATGCCTTGAAAGCCTTTGAAGATGTCTTTGTTGCTACTGACGATGAGCGCATTGAGAAAATAGTGAAGTCTGCAGGCGGACAAGCCATTTTGACAGGCACACATCACCAGAGTGGAACAGAGCGCTGTGCTGAAGCCATTAGTCTTTGCGGTATTGAGCTTGATAGTGATACAATAATAATTAATCTACAGGGGGATGAACCTCTGTTACCATCATCTGTTATCAAAGAGCTTGCTGAATTATTCAAGCAGCCTGATGTACAAATTGCGAGCCTGGTTCATCCGATAGTTAACCCCGATTATATCAGTAACCCAAATCGTGTTAAAGTTGTACTGGATAATTATCACAAGGCCTTGTATTTCAGTCGCTCTCCAATACCATATTCAGTAAATAAACCTTCTGAAAGCAGATCTACTATCATGTATCAGCATTTAGGAATATACGGCTACCGGCTCAGAGCTTTGCAAGAAATAGTAAAACTTGAACCGGGTCAGCTCGAAATGAGTGAATCACTTGAACAACTGCGCTGGCTTGAGAACGGTTTCACAATCCATTGTGGAATAACTGATTACCATGGCTTCGGGATTGACACCCCTGAGGATCTTGAAAGACTAAAACTTACCTTATAAGACTAAAACAAGATGAGATTAATTAAAATTTTGTTCTCCTGTATTGCAATACTTACAATGACCTGGGGATGTGTGGATTCAATCACTGATAATCCACCCAATATCCTCTTCATTATGTCTGATGATCATGCATACCAGGCCATCAGTGCCTACGACCATCCAATAGCGAGGCTGGCTCCAACGCCGCAGATCGATCGTATTGCGGAAGAAGGAATGATTTTCCATAACATGTATGTTGCTAACTCCATTTGTGGGCCAAGCCGGGCATGTATTATTACAGGAAAATTCAGTCATATAAACGGGTTTAAGAATAATGGAAATAAATTTAATCCCGACCAACCCACCTTTCCGAAGATTTTACAAGCCAATGGCTACCAAACAGCAGTCGTAGGCAAATGGCATCTCAAATCGCAACCCACAGGATTCGATTATTGGCAGGTTTTACCCGGTCAGGGACATTATTATAATCCTGATTTCCTCCTGCCGGATGATACTGTGCGAATTGAAGGATATGTGACCGATATTATCACTGATCTGGCTCTTGACTGGCTTGAGGAAAAACGCGATGATTCAAAGCCTTTTATGCTGATGTACCAGCATAAGGCACCCCATCGCGAATGGTTGCCGGGTGAAAAATATCTGGATCTGTATCATGATATTGCATTTCCTGAGCCTGAAAACCTTTTCGACAATCATGAAAATATGGGCACCGCAGCAAAGGAGGCAGAAATGCTGATTAGTGATCATATGGCTCTTAGCAGTGATAATAAAATCCTCCCGGATGTAGTCCTGGAAAAAGGATTTGAGCCTTTCTTACAATGGTATCACAATGCCTATCATAATAATCTTAATCGGATGACTCCTGAACAAAGGGCTAACTGGGAAGCAGTATATGCCCCAATAACTGAGGAGTTTAAAAACAACAATCTTGAAGGAGATGACCTTACACGTTGGAAATTCCAACGTTACATGCAAGATTACCTTGCCTGCATAAAATCAGTAGATGATAATGTGGGTCGAATGCTGGATTATCTTGAAGAAAATGGTCTGGACCAAAATACGATAGTTGTTTATACATCAGATCAGGGCTTTTATCTGGGAGAACATGGTTGGTTCGATAAGCGTTTCATGTATGAAGAATCTTTCAGAACACCCTTGCTGATTAAGTATCCACCAAAGATCTCTGCAGGAAGTTCCACAACATTGCTTGCACAGAATATAGATTTTGCCCCAACTTTCCTTGAGTTGGCCGGGGTAGAAATTCCGGATGATATTCAGGGAATATCAATGAACCCTCTATTTGAAGCTGACGGACAGCCTGATCAATGGCGCACAGCTTTATATTATCATTATTATGAATTCCCAAGCATCCATCAGGCCAAGCGTCATTATGGCATCAGAACCGAACGATATAAATTAATCCATTTTTATCAGGACATCAATGAATGGGAGCTTTATGACCTGGAAAAAGATCCGGCAGAAATGAATAATTTAATAAATCAGCCAGATTACACTGACATTCAGGCTAATATGCACCAGCAACTTGATAGTTTAAGGCTGTTGTTTAAAGAGGATCCTGAATATTAAACTCACCCATCTCAAGTTCCGGATACTCTTTTTGAAGTTGTTCGGCTTTGTTTTTCAGCTTTGTGAGAAAATCCTGATACTCCTCTGTATCAGGATTACGAGGTCGGTGATTCCTGGATTTTTGTAATTTTTCGATTTTCTTATTGAGATTCAGAGTTTCTTCTCCCAAATAGGTTTCTTCAAATTTCCTCCATGTATAACTAATTCCTGCCATGCCCGGATGTAATAAATCCTGATCGTAAAAACGATAATCGCGAAGATCATCCATGAAGATTTCATATGCCGGAAAATAACTTATCTGATCGAAATCTTTGACCAATTCAGATACAGCTAGAATTAGTGTGGCTTTGCTAATTTGGTTTCCATTAGGGCCATCCTTCCAGTACCTGACCGGACTTACAGTAAAAACCAGTTTAAGATCGGGATTAATATGAAGAAGGTCTTGTACAATACGAGTGTATATTCTAACAATATCACCCACCCTGAGTAATTGGTTTTGGAATTCTCCAGCTGGTACCTGATGACAATTGGAAACTACCCGGCCGGTTTTTAAATAATGGTAAACCCTTGCAGTTCCAAGTGTTATAAACAGGCGTGAAGTTTTTCTAATTTTTTCTGATGATTCCAGAAGCTGCATATTGATACGATCCAATACCTCAACGGGATCTGAGCCGGAGAAACGGCTATGGTGATCGAAAGAGTGCCAGAGTCCCTGATAAACGAACAGATCGTCAAGCTTGTATGGTTCACCATTAATAAGTCGTTGAAGGCCTCCGGCTATTGATACCGGATTGAATAATACTCCAAATGGATTCAGATCAATTTGAAAGAAGCGTTCTTTAAGCCTGGTACCAATATGCTCGGCAAAACAAGATCCTATCATTAAAGTCTGATCATTATGCATGAGGCTCCAGCCTGGTCGCTCAGGTGAAATCTCAGTCCTGAAGTCTTTCATATCTGCTAATGTACAACAAGCTTTTTACTTTGAACCCACTTCGAACCTGAAATAATGCAAAAATATATCCCATCCGGGAGTTTATAAAAATCAAGATGATGCCTACCTGGTGAATAGTTCTGCATAGAAATGTTTCGCACCATTTGCCCGGCTGAATTGAGAATATTTATTTGCAAATCCATTTTCGTGTCATTAGCAAAGATAATCCTGACATATCCATTACCAGGGTTCTGAACCTTTACATCAAGCTGTGGACTATTATTTGTGTCAGCTGGTAGTCCCTCGGAAAAATCATATTCATAAGCTCCAATATCATAGTTATTCCCAATGGGTCGAATATTCCCATCAAAATCGAAATCCAGGCCTGGCTGATCATTAAGATCACGTCCTGCATCTATATATTGAGAGTTTTCCATAAGGTGGTAATCATCCGTGGAGTGGCTAACAAAATGTGGTAGCAAAAGAGAGCGCAAAACAGCATTTGCAGCCATTTTTATCAATGGATTATCCCTTGGCATAAAGATGAACGCATCTGGCCCCTCCCTGGAGGTATTATCATTCTCATAAACCTCATAAGCTCCTGGATCCACCAATAGATTATTGTATAGTTTGACTTCAAAGTCTACTGTTTCGCTTATTCGGATACAGTCGCTTTTGGGTTGAATAATAGTGTTACTGAACACTCCGTAGAAAGTTTTATTATGCTGGGTTTTATCATTAAGATAAATTCCATATTCCCGTTTTGTGGGATCATCAGGAAAATATCTTTTTGCCGGACGCACAATTACATTATTGAACACCCGGGTACCTCCGTCACCAAAAACAAGAATCCCTGTAGCATAACAGTCTTCTATCCAATTATTAAAACAATCAGCCCGGGTACCTCCCCCAATAATAATTCCACTCATTTGGCTTGATGTCATATCAGATGAACAGTCGATCAAGCTGTTATTATAGATCTGGCAATCCATTACTGCTGAACTAACCTGAATTCCGTCCCATTTTGTACGCTCAACAAGATTATTATAAATCTTAACCCCCTCAAGAACTGACGGGTATATAAGTCCACAATCACCAGACTCACTACCATGAAATGCAGTACTTCCAATATAGAGGCCCTCGCCTCCTGTATCATAAATATGACAATGATGAATATGGGTATTCCTTTGTACAAATGCACCTCTGTATGTTTCTGGCTCCCCACATACAGCCTCGGTCTTTGCTACAATTCCGGCAAAGCCGGTATTTGATATTCTGATATGATCAATTTCAACATAAGAACTGAGATCTTTAACACTCACCCCTACGCTACTCGGGTGATCCAGGTCTGAAATTTGTATCCCGTAGACATCCTCCTGTCCCTGAAAACCTGAAAGACGAACATGGGTACAGTTCCTTATACTGACTCCGTAAGATGATGATCCACTTATTCGAACAATACCCTCATCAGACGGAACAAAAATCACGGGCTTTTCAGCAGTACCGTGCAAGTTTTTTATTATCAGAGCCCCTCGACTACCTGTTTCAATATACACGGTATCTCCGGGATCGACATCTGAATAGCTGCCCTCTCCATTTGCGACATCATTATTAAGTTCGATAACATACTGAGCCTGTGCTGAAAACGTGAAACTCAGAAAAAACATGAAGAGTACTCTTAAGATCATAAGGTAAAACTACAAATATGTGTTTAAAACAAAGCTATGGAATAAGCTTATTGACAAACTAAAGCTTGAATATCTCCTGATTCCGTCTCAAACCTTCCACACCGGTCCTCTTTAGTGCTGTTCCCTGTATAAGTGCAGATAATTCTTCCTCCTCACATTGTTCTGTTAACAGATTTTTGAGGTTCAGAATCTGCTGCTGTGGTTTGAATGCATCAATCGCAGTGAAGTCTGGAGTTTTATTCCATGGGCAAACTTCCTGGCAAATATCACAGCCGAAAATCCAATCATCCCATTGCCCGTGAAAACCCTGAGGTATTTGTCCGCCCAGCTCTATTGTAAGGTAGGAAATACATTTTCTTGCATCCAGTAAGCCATCTCCCAACAGGGCCTGCGTTGGACAAGCATCAATGCATTTAGTACAACTTCCACATCTGTTTTTCACTTCGACCTGCTCATGCTCAAGTTCCAGGTCTGTAAATATCTCAACAAGAAAAAACCAGCTTCCCTCCATATTTCTGATAAAACAGCCATTCTTCCCCTGCCATCCTAATCCGGCACGCTGTGCCCATTCACGCTCCATCACAGGAGCAGAGTCGACAAAGACACGGGCCTGAATACTACCAATTTCCTCCTCCATCCAACGAATTAGCAGTTTTCCCTTTTTTCTCAGAACTTTATGATAATCTTTTCCAAGAGCATACCTGCTTATGCCACATCCATCCTGATAGCTCTCAGGATAATAATTTACCAGCAAAGAAATCACAGTTTTTGTACCAGGTTCAAGCTCAGACGGATTTAGGCGTTTCTCGAAATTATTACCCAACCATTTCATTTCGCCATTATAGCCTGCTGTAAGCCAGTCACCAAAAGGTTTTTCAAGCGCATTTAGACGCTCTGCTTTGGAGAATCCAATTTCAGAAAAACCTAATTCGATGGCTTTTCGCCTGATTGATTCTGCATATGGATGCCTGGTTTTAATATCCGGTAGGTTTTACAGAAAGCCTAACTCCAGTTTTGCTTCCTCTGTCATCAGTTCACGTGTCCAGGGAGGGCTGAAAGTAAGATTCACATCTACTTCCTTAACTCCTTCAACTGAGGCAACTTTTTGATTTACCTCCGCAAGAATATCATCAGCCATCGGACAACCGGGGGCTGTGAGGGTCATAGTAATTTTCGCTTTCCCGTCTTCATCGACAAATATTTCATATATCAATCCGAGATCATAAATATTCACCGGTATCTCCGGGTCGAAGATCGTTTTAATAACTTTGAGTATTTGAACTTCAATTTGCATAACTAGTTTGAACTTTTTGTTTTGTAAGCCAAGGCATAATAACGCATTTGCTTCAGCATAGATACCAATCCGTTAGATCGCGTCGGAGAAAGATGCTCCTTCAGTCCGATAGTATCAATAAACTCTAAATCAGCATTCAATATTTCATCCGGTGTACTCTCGTTCAGGACGCGAATGAGAAGGGCGGCAATTCCTTTAGTTATTATTGCATCTGAATCAGCTGAATAATTAATCTTGCCACTCTGAAATTCAGCCTGGAGCCATACTCTTGACTGACACCCCTGAATCAGATACTGATCGGTCTTACAAGTGGTATCAAGTGCTGGAATATCACGTCCCATCTCGATCAGATAATTATACTTATCCATCCATTCATCAAGATCAGAGAATTCCTCAATAACTTCCAGCTCCCTTTCGTGTATTGTCATATCAAACTTTTTAACCAAACATCTCCTGTACCGTATTGATTCCTTCAACGAAACGGTCAACTTCTTCTTTGGTATTATAGAAACACATAGATGCTCTGATTGTTCCGTCAATCCCAAAATGCTCCATTAATGGCATGGCGCAGTGGGTGCCGGTACGAATTGCAATTCCCAGTTTATCCAGGACCATCCCGGCATCATATGGATGGATATTTTCAAGTAGGAAAGAGAAAATGGGGTGTTTCATCTTACTATCACCAAAAATCCGGATTCCGGGGATAGATCTTAAAGCATTCCCTGCATAATCGTTCAGAGCGATTTCATATGCATCAATATGATCAAGACCAATATGTTCTATATACTCGAGGGCAGCTCCTAATGCGATTGCTCCGACATAATTTGTAGTCCCGGCTTCAAATTTAAAAGGCAGGACATTAAAGCTTGTTCCCGAAAAGCTAACTCTGTCAATCATATCACCACCACCCTGATATGGTGGCATAGCCTCCAGCCATTTCTCCTTGCCATACAAAACTCCAATACCAGTTGGCCCATATACTTTATGTCCGGAGAAAACATAGAAATCACAATCCATCTCCTGAACATTGATTTGACCATGCTGAATAGACTGAGCTCCATCAATCAGAACGGGGATATTTTTTTCATGTGCCTGCCGGATGATTTCATTAACCGGATTAATCACCCCCATTGCATTTGACACCTGAGTGACTGCAATCAGACGAGTCCTTTCAGTCAGAAGAATGGGGAGCTGATCCATTTGTAACTCACCAATATCATTCACTGGCAGAACTTTTAATCTGGCTTTTTTTCTGTCACACAGGAGTTGCCATGGCACGATATTGGAATGGTGCTCCATGGCACTTACTAAAACCTCATCTCCCTCTTCGATAAATGCCTCCCCGAAAGATGTGGCTACCAGGTTTATTGAAGCTGTCGCCCCGGCGGTAAAAATTATTTCGCGTGAATTATTTGCATGAACAAACCTTCGGACAGTTTCCCTGGCCCCTTCATAAGCCTCTGTCATCTTGCCGCTTAAATAATTTACCGACCTGTGAATAGAGCTGTTTTGATTCCTGTATAAGTTATCAATCGTATCAATAACCTGCACGGGCTTCTGGGTTGTTGCTGCGTTATCAAAATACACAAGTCTTGTTTTGTTGACCTGGGCTTTCAGGAGGGGAAAATCCTCCCGGATGGTATCAATAGGGAAATCATTCATAATAGTTTGTTTACTGACAGTGTAAAGAACAACTATTGCAACGGCTGAGCTCACCCCTCAGTCTTTTCTCAACCAGATCATCAAGTCGATCACGCAATGGTGATATTGTTACTTTCTTAAGAATCTCATGTCCGAAAGCATACATTAACAATAATCTGGACTCTCTGCATGATATTCCTCGTGATTGCATGTAAAATAAAGCATTTTCATCTAATTGCCCAACAGTTGCTCCATGACTGCATTTTACGTCATCAGCATAAATTTCAAGAATTGGTTTGGTTTTCATACGAGCCTCATCAGTAAGACAGATATTATTATTAGTTTGATAGGCCGTTGTTCTCTGCGCTTCTTGTCGAACTAAAATTTTACCTGCGAAAACCCCGGTTGCTTTATCATCCAAAATACCTTTATAATTCTGATTACTTGTGCAATCAGCTACAGCATGATCAATAAAAGTATAGCTGTCGACATGCTGATTCTGATCGGCAAGAAACAGGCCGAGAGTATTATTATCAGCTCCTTTGCCGTTCAATTTAGCATATACATTATTCCTGATTAGTCCTCCATGAAGCGTTACAGTATTGAAATTCACATGGCTGTCTCTTTCCTGATGAAAATGCGTAGTTGCCACTTGTTGTGAATCGTTGTGCTCATTTTGCACCTTATAAAACTCAACATGGGCATTGGCTCCAACGAAAACCTCAGTCACTGCATTGGTCAGGAACTTATTTCCTGAAAGAGTATGGTCACACACAACTACAACAGCCTGGGCTCCTTCTTCGACGATTACCAGATTTCGATGCTGAACAAAAAGATCTTCCGGACTAAGAAGTAAATTAACAATTTGAACTGCCTGATTAGACCCTGCATTCTTTGGCACATAAATGAATGTTCCATCCTGAGCGAAAGCTGTGTTTAAGGCTAGTAAGCCATCAGTTCTAAAATCCACATACTTACCATAATGCTCTTTTACCAGGTCGGGATATTTCTGTGCAGCTACAGCCATGCTGCCAATAATCATTCCATTATCCAGGGTTTGCAGCTGATTCTGGTTTTCATAGTACCAGCCATTAACCAACAGAACCACTTCAGTATCCAGATCAGGTATATCACAATGGAATAAATCTTCAACTGAAAATAAGATCTTTTTTGGTTCAATATATTTCCTGAAAGGCATCAGGAAAGATTTTCCAATATTGGTATACTTATAATTCTCTTGTTTCTGGTCAGGTATACCTAATTCTCTGAAGACCTCCATCGCCTCAGGCCTGTATGCATTAATAAGCGAACTCGAAGAGGCCATTAATCTGTCACGACTGCTAAAATACCAATCTGACAGTTCTGTGCTAATTTTTTTATTTTCTGTAGCTACATCCATCCCCTATTCTCTTAAAATTGTTCTTTAATCCAGTCATACCCCTTCTCTTCAAGCTCAAGGGCGAGTTCTTTTGTTCCTGAGGTGACGATGCGTCCGTCATATAAAACATGTACAAAATCAGGAACAATATAATCGAGCAGTCTCTGGTAATGAGTAATTACCACGGTTGCATTATGCTCATTTTTGAGCATATTAACTCCTTGAGCAACTGTTTTAAGTGCATCTATATCCAAACCTGAATCTGTTTCGTCAAGGATTGACAGTTCAGGCTCAAGCATAGCCATCTGAAAAATTTCATTTCGCTTTTTCTCACCACCTGAAAAGCCCTCATTCACAGATCGGTTAGTAAGTCCTGAGTCAATTTCTACCAGGGCTTTCTTTTCACGCATAATTTTCAGAAAGTCTGATGATTTTATTGGCTCCTGATCAAAATATTTTCGCTTTTCATTCAAGGCCGTACGCATGAAATTCACCATAGAAACTCCGGGGATTTCAACGGGATACTGAAACCCCAGAAATATCCCTTCATGAGCTCTGTTTTCAGGAGCCATGTCCAGAAGATCTTTACCATTATACTCAACTGAGCCTTCAGTAACTTTGAAAATCTCTCTTCCGGCCAGTACAGCTGCAAGAGTGCTTTTACCTGATCCGTTCGGCCCCATTATAGCATGAACTTCCCCGGCATTTACCTCCAGATTGATTCCTTTCAGTATCTCTTTACCCTCTATCAGAGCATGCAAATTTCTTATCTTTAACATATTATAGTTCTTCCTTATTCTTAATTCTAAATCTCTATCCTACGCTACCCTCCAGGGTAATTTGCAACAGTTTCTGTGCTTCAACTGCAAATTCCATGGGTAATTTATTTAATACTTCTTTTGTATAACCATTTACTATTAATCCGATAGCATTTTCAGTATCGATTCCACGCTGATTGCAATAGAATATCTGATCTTCACCAATTTTGGATGTTGTTGCTTCATGTTCCACAATTGCGGTACTATTATCTACTTCCAGATAAGGAAATGTATGTGCACCGCATTGATCTCCCAACAATAATGAGTCACATTGTGAAAAATTTCTGGCTGATTCAGCATTTTTCGAAACCTTGACTAATCCTCTGTAGCTATTCTGACTTTTTCCGGCTGAAATACCTTTCGATACAATAATTGATTTAGTGTTTTTACCAATGTGAATCATTTTGGTTCCGGTATCAGCCTGCTGATAATTATTCGTAACAGCCACGCTAAAGAATTCTCCTACAGAACTATTACCTCTAAGAATGCAGCTAGGATATTTCCAGGTTATAGCTGACCCGGTTTCAACCTGAGTCCAGGAAATCTTACTATGGTCTCCCATGCACAATCCGCGCTTAGTAACAAAATTGAATATACCCCCTTTGCCCTCTTTGTCTCCGGGATACCAGTTCTGCACAGTGGAATATTTGACTTCTGCATTTTTCATTGCAACAATCTCAACGATAGCTGCATGCAGCTGGTTTTCATCACGCTGCGGAGCTGTGCATCCCTCCAGGTAGCTTACATATGAATCATCATCCGCAATTAGAAGTGTTCGTTCAAACTGCCCTGTATTAGCTGCATTAATCCTGAAATAGGTTGACAACTCCATCGGGCACCGTACTCCCTTGGGAATATAGCAAAATGAGCCATCACTAAACACGGCAGAATTCAAAGCCGCAAAGTAATTATCGCGATAAGGTACAACTGACCCCATGTATTTCTTCACAAGATCAGGATGCTCCCTTACTGCCTGACTGAAACTGCAGAATACGATACCCAGATCTGCCAGGTTATCCTGGAAGGTAGTTTTTACCGATACACTATCCATTACTGCGTCAACGGCAACTCCTGAGAGTCTTTTCTGCTCTTCAAGCGGAATGCCCAGTTTATCAAAAGTTTCGAGTAATTGTGGATCCACTTCATCCAGGCTTTCAAGATCAGCCTTTTGTTTGGGAGCTGCATAATAGATTACATCCTGGAAATCTATTTTCGGAATTTTCAAATGAGCCCATTCAGGCATTTTAAGGCCCAGCCAATAACGATATGCTTTCAGCCTGAAGTCGAGCATCCAACCAGGCTCTTCTTTTTTCTTTGAAATCAAGCGAACAACATCCTCACTGAGCCCTTTGGGAATTACATCATTCTCAATATCGGTAACAAAACCATATTTATACTCACTTTGTGTTACTTCACTTAAAATCTTATCCTGATCCTTTGCCATACAATTTTAATTCTATTAGGGCACAAATCTATTTAGACTTTTTCTAAATAGAAAACAAAAGTACAAAAACCGACAATATTAATCCCAATAGAAATACTAATTTTGCCATGTTCCAAACCTAAAAATTATGACAAAAAAAATATCTGAAAAGACAATTAAGGATCTGGGTGAATTTGGATTGATAAAACACCTGACTCAGGATGTTGTTATCAGACAGAACAGTACACGTAAAGGAATTGGTGATGATGCGGCGGTGATTGACCACGGAAACAATGAAACGATTGTCACAACAGACCTCCTGCTTGAAGGGGTTCATTTCGACTTAACTTATGTTCCTTTAAAACACTTAGGTTATAAAGCTGTTATTGTTAACCTTTCGGATGTTTTTGCAATGAATGCTGTGCCCTTGCAGATTACTGTTAGTATAGGAGTCTCCTCAAAGATAAGTGTTGCCGCTCTTGATGAGTTGTACTCCGGGATAAAACTGGCCTGCAACATGTACGATATTGATTTGGTAGGAGGCGACACCTCGGCCAGCTTCAATGGCTTAACAATAAGTATCACAGCTCTCGGGATGGCTACTCCGGGTTCAGTTGTTTACCGAAACGGAGCAAAGAAAAATGATTTAGTTTGCGCCAGTGGTCACCTTGGTGGCGCGTATATGGGTTTGTTACTATTGCAAAGAGAGAAGAAATTATTTGAGCAAGATCCATCCCAGCAACCTCAGTTAGATGATTACCAACATCTTCTTGAGAGGCAGCTCAAGCCCGAAGCACGTCGTGATATTATTACTCAATTACGTGAGATTGAAGTTAAACCCACTTCAATGATTGATATTTCAGATGGTTTATCCTCTGATCTTCTGCACATCTGTGATGCATCAAAACTGGGGTGCAAGCTTTTTGCCAATAAGATACCAGTCCATCCGGCCACCGACAAGCTTTCTACTGAGATGGGAATGAGCCCCTTAGTAGCTGCTTTGAATGGTGGAGAAGATTATGAATTACTTTTTACAATTGCAATGGAGGACTTTGAGAAGGTCCAAAATATGCAGCAAGTAACGGTTATCGGACACATGACTGACAATAGTGAAGGTACTCATATGATATTAGACGATGATTCAGCTATACCATTGGTAGCTCAAGGATGGCAGGCTCAGGAAGGATTATAGGAAACAAGACAGTTTTTAAACTACGATCCTATTATTCCTCTTTTTGATGACTCAACAAATTCAATAAGTGTTTTAATTTCAGGGATAAGTTTCAATTCATCATTAATCTTCTCAATTGCCAGTGAATTGTTTAGTCCACTGCTATAAATAATGCGATAAGCTTCCTGCACAAGGCGGATATTTTCGGAGGGAAAACCACGCCTTCTGAGGCCGATTGTATTAATGCCGGCATATTTGGTTGGATTTCTCCCTGCTGTAACAAAAGGGGGTATATCCATTCCAACCATTGCCCCTCCCTGAATAAAGGCATGGGTTCCAATTCTAACAAACTGATGTACACCAACCATTCCTCCCAGGTAGGCATAATCATCAATTTCCACCTCTCCGGCCAGGCCCACATTATTAACCAGGATTACATGGTTGCCCAGAATACAGTCGTGTGCTACATGGCAATAAGCCATAATCAGACAGCTCTTTCCAATAACTGTTTCACCTTTGGCAGCAGTTCCCTTGTTTACTGTTACACATTCGCGAATCGTTGTTCCATCACCAATATGAGCTAAAGTCTCTTCCCCTTTATACTTCATATCCTGAGGATCTGCTGACACTACAGCACCAGGGAAAATTCTGCAATTAGCCCCAATTCGGGCACCATCCATTATGGAAACATTCGGACCGATCCAGGTTCCTGCACCTATTTCAACGTTTCCAGATATTGAAACGAATGAATCAATCTTTACATTCTTTGCAATTTTGGCATCCGGATGGACGTCGGTAAGATTGCTAATCATTATCAGTATTATTTATTCTTGACTATTTGTGCCATCATTACGCCCTCAGTAACAACCTGATTACCTACGAAAGCCTGACCTCGCATTTTGGCAATTCCTCTTCGGATAGGTTCTAATAATTCAAGCTTCAGAACCAAAGTATCTCCTGGCACAACTTTCCTCTTAAATTTCACACTATCAATTTTCAGAAAATAGGTACTATATAATGCAGGATCATCAACACTACCTAATACCAGAATTCCGCCACATTGAGCCATTGCCTCTACAATAAGCACACCGGGCATCACAGGTTCATCAGGAAAATGGCCAGCAAAGAATGGCTCATTCATGGTGACATTCTTTGCCCCAATCACCATTTCCTCAGACAATTCCAGTACTCTGTCCACTAAAAGAAAGGGTGCACGATGAGGCAGCAACTTCATAATATCATTAATATCAAGAAGGGGAACCTTATTAGGATCAATGCTTGGCGCAATGTTACGGTTCCGCTCTTTAATAATTTCTTGCTTCACCAATTTAGCAAACTCAACATTTGCATGATGACCAGGACGAGTTGCAATTATTTTTCCTTTTATTGGCATTCCTATCAGAGTTAGATCTCCTATTAAATCCAGGAGTTTATGTCTGGCCGGTTCATTTGAATAATATAACTTGGTGTTACTTAAAACTCCTTGAGGCCTTACCTGTACTCTTGGCTTATTGAAAAGGTCAGCCACTCTGTCCAGCTCATCCTGAGAGACCTCACGATCCAGGATTACAATAGCATTATCAAGGCTACCTCCTTTAATCAGATTACTCTCCCATAGTATTTCAAGCTCTCTGAAGAACACAAAAGTCCGGGCAGGGGAAATCTGATCCTCAAAATCGTCCATTTTTGAAATCGATGCATATTGGTTTCCCAGCACTACGCTATGGTAATCTATCATTACACTGAGAGAGTAATCATCTGCAGGCAGGGCCAATATTTCAATTTCGTTTTTCTCATCAGTATAAATGATGGGCTGAGATATTTCAAACACCTCCTGTTCAGCATCCTGCACAAGTACACCAACTGTATTGAAAGCATCAATATACGGTCTTGCTGAACCATCAAGAATTGGCATTTCATGTCCGTTTATCTCAATAAGAATATTGGATATACCCTTTCCGGTAATTGCGCTTAAAGCATGCTCAATGGTACTGATCTTTACACCATCCTTTTCAATTGTTGTACTCCGGGCAGTTTCAGTCACAAAATCAACTCTGGCCTTAACTGTTGGTTGCCCATCCATATCAATCCTTTGGAAAACAATCCCATGACCCTCAGGAGCAGGTAAAAAATGCACCTGTACCTTAGCTCCGGAATGTAATCCGGTACCTGAAATTGTCACAGCTTTACCTATAGTTTTTTGAAAAATTGTCATTCAATTGGAATTAAGGGTTGTGCAAATTTATGATTTTACCGAGAAGTAAAAAATCTATTCCAAACTACCGGTTTTGTAGTTCTTTATTTCTTCTTCCAAATGCCTGATCCGATCATAAAGCTCAGGCAATTTTCTGAATAAAACATAAGATCTTTGGTATGGCATTACCTCGAAACAGGGTGAACCCTGGTAGGCCACTCCTTCACGGGTAAGTGACTGTCCAACACCTGACTGAGCTGCAATTCTTGTCTTGTCTGCAATTTGTATATGCCCAATTATCCCTACCTGCCCTCCAATCATACAATTCCGGCCAATCTTAGTAGAACCGGAAACGCCTGTTTGAGCCGCTATAATTGTATCCTCACCGATTTCCACATTATGGGCAATTTGAATTAGATTATCAAGCTTTACACCTTTTCTAATAATAGTTGAACCAATAGTTGCACGGTCGATTGTTGAGTTTGAACCGATTTCAACCTGATCTTCCAGGATCACATTTCCCACCTGTGGTACTTTTGCATAATCACTCCCAACAGAAGGAGCAAATCCAAAACCATCACCACCAATTACTACTCCGGAGTGCAAAATACATTTTGAACCTATTTCGGAGTTATGATGAATTTTAGCTCCTGAATATATCACCGTTTCATCACCAATGCTAACATTTTCACTTATGTAGGTGTTGGGAAATATCAGGACATTATCACCAATTACAGTATTCTTACCGATGTAGGAAAAAGCTCCGACATATACATCCTTCCCAAGTTTTGCTTCAGGGGAAACATAACAAGGCTGTTCTAAACCACGGCGGTCGGGTGTTTGTTCAACTAGAGTTAATAATTTTGCCAATGCTCCATATGGATCTTTAACCTTTATCAGAGTGGAGCTCACTGAATTTGTGAGTGTTAGATTTTCGCTCACTAAAACAACAGAGGCCTGGGTTTTAAATAAGTGAGGCAAATATTTATTATTGGCCAGGAAACTCAATGTGCCTGGCTTTCCATCTTCTATTCGGGAAATATCAGAAACCTCAACATTCGGATCTCCATGCACGGTTCCTCCAAGGATTTCAGCAATACGTTGGGCAGTAAATTTCATAAAGACAAAGATACCTTCGAATAAGGTTTAATCAATAATTTTCGGGTTAAAATTTTCCTGTATATTCTTTCGGGAAACAAAGAAAGTATTTGTTATCAGCTTTTGAAAGTAATGACGGATTAATAATATTAGATGCCTCTGATAATTCTGTCAGGTTCCCTGTATTTTCATACAACATCACCTGATCACTTTCCTCATTATAAGCTGAATTTGAAATGTTATCAGAAAAAACCAGATATCCCACTAATGATTGATCCAGTTTTTCATCGCGCATGACAATATTCCTGATAAAATCAATCCTGTCGGATGAAAAAGGAGTATCCTGTATTAGAATAGCAGGCAATTTACGATTCAAAAGCCCATCTGCGAGCCTTGATAATATTAAATCATTACAACATGACCATTCTTTAAGAGACGAAACAATGTCAGTGTCGTCTAATCGGGCAAAAGCATCAAGTAATTCTTTGGTAGTGGAAAACCCACTGTTGGCTCTATTCGAAAAAAGAAATCTTGCCAATGCGGGAGAGGAAGAAACATCCATCCCCAAATCAGCCATTTCCCTGGCCCTATCCAGTGTTTTTACTAACATCTGTTCAGCGGCGATGACAGTTTTATGAAGATAAACCTGCCAATACATTAGTCTTCTTGAGATTAGGAACTTTTCAATTGAATAAATTCCCTTGCGATCTACAACCAACTGATCATCAACCACTCTAAGCATTTTAATAATTCGCTCCGACCCAATCACACCTTCAGTGACTCCTGTGAAGTAGCTATCTCTCCTCAAATAATCGAGGCGATCCATATCAAGCTGACTGGAAACCAGCTGACGAAGGAATTTTTTAGGATGTTCTCCCTTAAAAATCGCCAGAGCAGTATCAAGCTGACCTCCAAATTGATTGTTGAGTTCTTCCATATAAAGTAAGGACAACTTTTCATGGCTCATGTCACTGATGAATACATGCTCAAGAGTGTGAGAGAAGGGAGCATGCCCAACATCGTGAAGTAAAATCGCCAGTAATGCACCAAGCCAATCATCATGTGATAATTCGCATCCTTTTTGCTGAATCACTTCCAGGGCTGAGTTCATAAGATACACAGCACCCAGGGCATGCTGAAAGCGTGAATGAACGGCGCCCGGGTAAACATAATTTGTTAAACCCAATTGCCTGACCCTTCGAAGCCTTTGAAAATAAGGATGTTCAATAATGTCAAAAACCAGTTCATCGGGAATACTAATAAATCCGTATACCGGATCATTGATAATCTTTCGCTTGTTATGATAATAACTGCCCTTCATTTTCCAAACTGAATTCCATTGTGCATATGTCAAAAGTACATAATATTAGTAACTTGTATCAAGCCCTTTAACAACTGGCATCTAAGCTAATATAATGCATGGTATTTTGTTCTTACCAATAATACTGTATCTTTGCAGGCGCAAGTGGGAATTTGGCATTTTAGGGGACGGCAGTCCCCTATTTTTAAATTAAGCTTTTGTGATTGACAGTAAGAAAATAGAAGAAATCATTTCTGAGCAGGTTACAGGGTCTGATATTTTTATTGTAGATATTCAAGTCAAACCAGGCAATCTGATTCAGGTTTTCCTTGATCATCCTGAAGGTATAACAATAGAAGCTTGTGTGGAATATAGCAGATTAATTGAATCGAATCTGGATCGTGAGAAAGAAGATTTTGAGCTAAGAGTTTCTTCTCCGGGATTAAATCAGTCATTTAAAGTTATTGAGCAATATTATAAAAATATTGGAAGATCAATCAAGGTAGTTACAATTGAAGGAGACAAACTCAGAGGCGTTTTGACAACTGTGAATAAGACAGGTGTTGAGATGGACACAGAGCATAAAGTAAACAACCCTGAAGGTAAAAAGAAGAAAATTGAGATACAGTCCAGGCAATTGGACTATACGGATATTAAAAGCGCAATAGTCAACATCGAGTTTTAAGGAAAAATCTGGAAGCAATGGAAAATGTGAATATGATAGATACCTTTTCAGAGTTCAGAGAACTGAAAAGCATAGACCGAGCCACCATGATGAGTGTGCTAGAGGATGTATTCCGTAGTCTGTTGGTTAAAAAGTATGGCACTGATGAAAACTACGATGTAATCATTAATGTTGATAAAGGTGATTTTGAAATCTGGCGAAATCGGGAAGTTGTAGAAGATGGAAATGTTGAAGATTCTAATTTGGAAATATCCCTGACTAATGCCAAAAAAATTGAAGATGATTACGAAGTAGGTGAAGAAGTTACAGATGAGGTAAAATTAGAGGATTTTGGACGAAGGATGATTCTGGCTTTACGGCAAAACCTTACTTCCAGGATTCTGGAGTTGGAAAAGGATCACATATATAATAAGTACAAAGACATTATCGGTGACATCATTACAGGAGAGGTATATCAGGTTTGGAATCGCGAGATTCTACTTCTGGATGATGAGGGGAATGAGTTAATTCTACCAAAGCCTGAGCAGATACCTTCAGATTATTTCAGAAAAGGTGACAATGTTCGTGCAATAGTAATTAAGGTTGACATGAAGAATAACAATCCCTTAATTCTTGTTTCGAGAACCACACCAATATTTCTGCAAAGGCTG
This sequence comes from Bacteroidota bacterium, assembly GCA_018669475.1. GTDB lineage: Bacteria > Bacteroidota > Bacteroidia > Bacteroidales > UBA12481 > JABHCC01. Next base: position 120,699 of record JABHCC010000095.1, read on the forward strand.
TTTGAATTGGAGGTTCCTGAGATATTCGATGGATTAATTACCATTAAGAACATTGTCAGAATCCCTGGTGAGAGAGCAAAAGTTGCAGTTGAATCATATGATGAACGTATTGATCCTGTTGGAGCCTGCGTAGGGATGAAAGGGTCGAGGATTCATGGTATTGTCAGGGAGTTGAAGAATGAAAATATTGATGTAATCAATTTTACGAATAATATTCAGCTGTTCATACAGCGAGCATTAAGCCCTGCAAAGATTTCTTCTATCAAGCTGAATGAAGAAGGCTTGCGAGCTGATGTATTCCTTAAGCCCGAAGAAGTATCCCTGGCTATTGGTAAAGGGGGTTTAAATATTAAACTTGCCAGTATGCTTACCGGATATGAAATTGATGTTTATCGTGACATTGACGAAGACGAAGAAGATATTGATCTGGAAGAATTTGCAGATGAGATTGAGAGCTGGATATTAGATGAGATTAAGGCTATTGGATGTGACACAGCCAAAAGCGTTATAGATTTACCTGTTACCGAACTGGTAAAAAGGACTGATCTGGAAGAGGAAACTGTCAGAGACGTACTGAAAATCCTTCGGGCAGAATTTGAATAATGTAGAAATGTCTGATTAATCAGGACATTGAAGAGACAATAAAGTTAGGTTGATATATGGCCAAAGTTAAACGACTAAGTAGAGTAGCAAGAGATTGCAATGTTGGGATTCAAACTATTGTTGAGTTTCTTGGCAAGAAAGGGATTGACATTGAGAACAATCCAAACTCTAAAATAGCAGAGGAGGCATTGGCACTTGTCATGGAAGCTTTCCAGCAAGACCAGTCAGCAAAGCGAGAAGCTGAGCGTTTTACTCAGGAGCATAGACAGGAATCCAGTACTGCCATTTCTATTAACGAAGCTAAAGCAGAAGCTGAATCTGAAGCCAATACAGATGAATCCGAGCAAGTTGAAGAAGTTCTTCTTATTCAAGACTCTGGTGAATCAGCAACAATCGTTGAACCAGCAGAGGTCATTGCTCCAAAGCCAGTAGAAAAACCAAAAGAAGAGCCTGCACCTCCTGTTTCTCAGCCTGAAACTATCGCTGAGCCATCCGAAGTAAAAGAAACAGTTGAACCCAAGGACGCTAAACAAAAAACTGTTAAGAAAATTGAAACGGATAATGCTGCTGAGAAGAAAGTAGAAAAGGAACAAGCTGAAGCAAAAAAAGAAGATCAGTCAAGTCCGCAAGAAATCACATCGAAAGAAAAGGATGAACCTGTTGTTGTGGAGAAAGTAGTTGCTCAGGAAAAACCTAAAGAGAAACTTGAAAGGAAACCTGAGGCGAAACATGAGGAAAAGCCCGAAGAAGAAAAACAAACTGAGCCAGCAAAAATAATTGAAAAGAAGCCAGTTGAAGTGGAAGCTGCTGAAGAGAAAATCACATTGGACACAAAAGCTGAAGCTAGTGAAGTTTCTCAGGCTGAGAAAGTGAAAGAGAAGGGTGTTAGTAAAGAGGAAAAACATATAGAAACAGTTACTCCAAAAAAAGACATCAAAGTTGTTGGAAAGATTGACATTGATATGTTAAATCAGAAAACACGACCAGACAAAAAGAAGTTTGCTAAAGACTCCCACAAAAAGCCTTCACAGGACACAAAGAAAACAAACGAGTCAAAGTCTCCAAGTCAGGAAAAACCACAAAAGAAGACCGATCCAGTAAATAAGCAAGTCGAAATTCCGGCCAAAGAAACCGAGAAGAAAACTCCTGAGAAAGTTATTGAAACTCCGGCAAAAGCCGCTGGCAGGATACCACGTGAATCAGATGAGGTAGATATCAAAACCAAGGTTGAAAAATTATCTGGCCCAACAGTTATTGGCAAAATTGTATTGCCCGTTGATCCCCCAAAAAAGAAGACTCCTGCCGCTTCCTCAAGTGACGGTCCGAATAAGAAAAAGAAGCGTAAAAGAATTCGAAAGGATCGTGTAAATGTCAGTGGTCAGCAGGGCGGAAAACCAGGTGGCAAACCTGGCGGAAAACCAGGTGGCAAACCTGGCGGACAAGCTGGAGGCCAAGCTGGAGGCCAAGCTGGAGGCCAAAACCAGCAAGGGCAAAATAAAAGTAAAGCAAGACCCAAAAGACGACCAATCAAACCCGAGGTTTCTGAAGAAGATGTACAAAAACAGATTAAGGATACATTAGCCCGTCTTACATCAAAAGGAAAGTCAAAAGGGTCAAAACATCGTCGAACCAAGCGTGAAGCACAAAAGCAAACTGCTGAGCAAGAAGCTATACAGAAGGAACTTGAACCGCAGGTTATTCAGGTTACTGAATTTGTAACTGCCAATGAATTAGCCACCTTACTCGACATTCCGATCAATAGTGTTATCGGAACCTGTATGAACCTTGGCTTGTTTGTATCTATAAATCAGCGCTTAGATGCTGAAACAATATCTATGGTTGCTGATGAATACAATCACAAGGTTGAATTTATCAGTATTGAAGTTCAGGAAGCCATTGAAACATCTCAGGACTCTGAAGAGGACTTGATTCCACGCCCTCCTATTGTTACCGTGATGGGACATGTTGACCATGGAAAGACTTCATTGCTTGACTACGTACGACATGCAAATGTGATTGCTGGTGAAGCTGGAGGTATAACACAGCATATTGGTGCTTACAAAGTAATTCTTGAAAGTGGGAAGCCTATAACTTTCCTCGACACTCCGGGTCACGAAGCGTTTACTGCAATGAGAGCCCGTGGAGCTCAGGTAACCGATATTGCAATTATAGTTGTTTCAGCCGATGATGCGGTTATGCCTCAGACAGTTGAGGCAATTAACCATGCATCAGCAGCTGGCGTACCAATAGTTTTTGCTATCAATAAAATTGATAAGGAAGGAGCAAATCCTGAGAAAATCAAGGAAGAGCTGGCGAATATGAATTACATGGTTGAAGCTTGGGGTGGCAAGTATCAATCTCACGATATATCTGCTAAACAAGGGCTTGGGATTGATGAGCTCCTTGAAAAAGTTCTACTCGAAGCAGAAATGCTCGACATGAAAGCTAATCCAAACAAAGCCGCGACAGGATCTGTAATAGAATCATCGTTGGATAAGGGAAGAGGTTATATTACAACCATTCTGGTTCAAGCTGGCACCTTGAAGGTTGGTGATATTTTGGTAGCCGGAAGCTTTTTTGGAAAAGTCAAAGCCATGTTTAATGAAAGAGGAAAACCAGTGAAAAAAGCAGGGCCTTCTGAACCAGTTCTGGTTCTTGGACTTGATGGTGCACCTCAGGCCGGAGATGTTTTTAATGTATTAAGTTCTGAGCGTGAAGCCAGGGAGATATCCACTAAAAGGGAACAACTTCAAAGGGAGCAGGATATTCGAACTCAAAAACATATCACACTTGATGAAATTGGTCGTCGGATTGCCATTGGCAATTTCCAGGAGTTGAATGTTATTGTAAAAGGTGATGTGGATGGTTCAATTGAAGCTCTGTCTGATTCACTGATCAAACTGTCAACTGAAGAGATCCAGGTTAATATTAAACATAAGGCAGTGGGACAAATTTCAGAAAGTGATATTCTTCTGGCTGCTGCTTCTGATGCTGTGATTATTGGGTTCCAGGTACGTCCCTCATTGGTCGCAAGAAAACTTGCTGAAAAAGAAGGCGTTGACATTCGTTTGTATAGCATTATTTATGATGCAATCAACGAATTGAAAGATGCTATGGAAGGAATGTTGAGTCCTGAAATTAAAGAGGAGATTACAGGTACACTGGAAATTCTTGAAACTTTCAGGATTACGAAAGTTGGGACCATTGCCGGATGTATTGTCAGAGATGGTAAAGTTTTCCGTAATTCCACAGTTCGGATTATCCGTGATGGTATTGTTGTATATGACGGGAGATTAGGTTCTCTTAAACGATTCAAGGATGATGCCAAAGAGGTTGTTACAGGCTTGGAGTGCGGTTTGAATATAGAAAACTTCAATGATATTAAAGAAGGTGATATGATCGAAGCCTATACAAAAAGAGAGGTCAAAAAGAAATTAAAATAAGATTTCCCGAAAGTAAAAAGGCCGAATTATTCATTCAGCCTTTTTATTAATAAACATCTCGTTTATTATCCCAACAATTCTTTATAAGCTGTTGCATCGAGAAGGTCATCCAGCTCTGATGGCTTGGATATTTTAACCTTGATCATCCAGCCCTCTCCGAATGCATCTTTATTTACAAGTTCGGGAGTATCCTCCAGTTGAGAATTAAATTCCAGCACTTCACCGGAAACTGGCATGTAGAGCTCTTCGACAGCCTTTACGGCCTCGACATTTCCAAAAGCTTCTCCTTTGTCAAGTTCTTCACCCTCAGTCTCAACCTCAACAAATACAATATCCCCAAGGTTTGACTGAGCATAATCCGTAACTCCTATATAGGCTTCATCACCCTCAACCCTGATCCACTCGTGATCTGGTGAGTACTTTAAGTTTTCAGGTACGTTCATTTGATAGTCTGATTATTTGATTTAGTGAACCAAAGGTATTAAAAAAACAAATTAATTTGCCAGAGTAAATCTTAGATTAAATCCAAATTTTGTATTAGATGTAGGATACGATAACTGAATGAATGGTCTGTTGATATTCTGATCGTAAAACAAACGAAGATTAAAACGTGAACTCAAAACATAATCTGCTGTAAACTTAAGCGTAACAGCCCTTTGTCCTGAGGTTAGCTTATCAATATCCTCCTCAAGTTTTCTCATGATCATTCTGTTGTCTCTAATCTCTATATCAGCTCTGAGATTAAGGTCAGACTGGAAACTTCTCTTATTTCCCCCTGTTTTTATGGTGATCGGAACTTCCTGAAAACGATAACTAAGTCCGATAACATATGATTCTGACTTGTTCTCCATCAACTGGTTATTATTGAAACTCAGAGTCATACTTCTGGTTTTCTTATATTCCAGTCTGGTTGTTAATGTATTGGTCAGCTGCATATCCAGGCTTAGAAAGGGGGAGAACTGCTCATTAATTGAAACTCCGCCAATTTCTTTATCCGGGAGGAAATTCATTTGTAAATCCCGAATATAGTTCAATCCATCTATCTCCTCCGGATTATAAAATAAGTTTGTAGCAAAAGAACCAACGCTGTATGTACTCCTGTAACTATGGCGAAGCTGCATTGATTTCACATACTTCTTGAAAAATGGTATCTTATCAAGTCCATTATATGAGATAGTCCAGTTTGGCAACATATTGAATACAGATGGCATTGCATTAAGGCTGATAGTCTCAGGATCTTTTCCCGCATAGGCAGCAATAAATGCTGGTATCAGAACATCTTGTGAGGTAGGTCCATATCCATCGGTATATCCTGGAGTTTCACCATTATTCGGATCGTAAGCCTGGCTGCCTGACACCATGTTGGCTAGCCTTTCCTTTCCAAGCCTGTCTGAAATGATAAACCTGTTATTCTTGAAACTTTCCCAGCTCTCTGAGGAATAATCTCCATCTTCAGTAGGCGCTTCAAAGGCTGATCCAATAGATAGGAACGACATTGAAAAGTTTCCACTAATCATTTGATTCTCTGCTGAAAACTGTCCATCGCCCTGGTGGATATAGAATTGTTCAACTCTCGAGTTCATTGACCAGGTAGCATTTATATCAAGCCGCAAATTCGGCAGCGGCTCAAGATTGGCTGAGAACTGAACACCCTGATTATTGGTATTCCAATAGGCTTCATTTAGTGTTGAGTCAGAGGTAATCCAACCCATAGCAGCTGCCTGATCGCCAAAACCTTCATCCTGCAAACCCAGGATAAAATCCCATCCCGGAGCAAGGGCTGAATTGCTTGAGCGCATACCCATCCATTGTGGCTCTGGCAAGAATCCAGGAAGGAAAGCTCCATTGGCATTACTAAAACTTAATCGGGCACTTTTTGTAGCCATAAGAATACGGGCTGCATTCTCAGCAATGTAAATCAGTGGATTTTCACGTTGAACAATATCCCCTTCAATAACAAGTTTTCCATTCTGCAGATCTTCCTGAGTAGTAATAATAACTCTTCTGTTATTTACCACTTCAACATCTACATCGATAGGATTATCATTTTTGTCAAACAATGTTACCGTGATATCTTCAGTAACCAGGTCATGAACTACATTTTTCTTCTGCTTCCCTTTAATATTGAATTTGTCATTCTCAAATGAAACCGTTTCTACTTCCTTTTTAGTTGTAGCTCTACCCCTCCTGCTATACTTATTTTCTATTTTTTTCAGGACTCCGACTTTACCATAAAGACTCCGGAGATTAAACTGGCCATTCATTTGAAACTGGCGATTATTCTGGATCGTATTACCCAAGCGGATCGTATCAGCTGTTATCGGTCCGGCTGCCCAGTCATAATCAACCCGGTAACTTGCAGTTGAACTTATCCAGTCGAGTAAAGGAATCTTGTTGATGGGTAATGAATATTGAGAATTTATTGAATGGTGATATTGAGTATTACGTCCGAAACTTGTAACATTCTGCCAAATACTGTCTCTTTTTGCCTCATAATCATCATCGTCGCGATGCATGGGTCCGTTTGGCTCATCAATCCTTGCAATATTGTTACTTGTAAAATCCAGCTTAAGGTTTCGGGTCACATCCCATTTAAAATCATACAACCTGTTCCAGTTGAAATTCTTATTAAATGTAGGTTCAATCTTCAAATCAGGATTAGCCACATTTCTCAACTGGGTTTCAGCATACCTTCTATCCATGTTGGTTTGAAAACGAAGCATGGAAGGCTGATAATAAAGATTAAAATCTTTGAGAGCTCTGAAGGCCGGTTTATTAAAGGCCTCCACTTTTTTAAATGGCTCCCATGGTTTAGGGCTACCATTATATATGTAACTGAATACTCCTGAATAGTTTTTATTCAGATTGAATTCAGTATTAATATCCCGGGAGAACACCTCATTGAACGAATAAGTAACAGAGAAATTTGACAGGCTGTATATTTTCGGTCTGCGTCTGTTCTGACCTTCAACTTTTACATTCGTAAGGTTGATACTTTTCCGTCTCTGATAGTTTTGGGAAATGTACAGAATAGAATCCCTCTCTGCCTTACTTTCAACATTCTCAAGTGCAGCTTGTAAAGGAATATCAGGATCAAGAGGGTTATACTGAGGATTTCGTCTGGTCTCGGAGTATCCCATGTAAACCGGAATGTTTACACCAGCTTTTTGTGGAAAGAATTTACCCAATTGCAAAGTACTTGAAACATCGTACTGCAGTAACTCTTCCTTCGAACGCTCCTGAACCTTTCTGTCAATACTACCAAATCCCGGATTACTTGTACCTCCTGACATAGTAAGCCGACCAAAATCAGCCAATTGAGCAGAGAACCTGGCATTAGCTGCCCATCCCCCATCTTCATTAAAATCAGTAAGTCTCATTTCATTCATCCATACCATTCCTGATTTGGCCAATCCATCATCAAAGGCATCATTTTGCATTTGGCTGGGATTTCTCACACCAATCATAATGGTTCTTACATTACTCAGGTTAGGATTTCCTTTTACTATCACACGATTGCTTCCATCGTTATAAGCGTAGGAGGTCGTCAGACTAATAGGAGAATTTGCCATTCTCATCATATCATTCCTCTCTTGCTTGGCTTGCTGTAAAACATTCAGAACGATGGCAAAAGCATTAACTTCAGGCCATACTATATCCCTGTCAATCAGACTATTCTGGTCGTACTTCGAAGGTGCATGAAGGTGTGGAGTTAATACCAGCGGAATTTCATACTCATAGTAATTCTGAGTATAATCAGAACCAATACGTATGAAAGCCCTCAAATCACCATTAGCCAGTTCCTGTTCATTAAAAGCTTCGGCATGAACATGCATTTTAAGCTTCCTGTACTGTCGCATATCCATTCGAACATTCTTGTAAGCGGCTCGTGCGTCACCATCTTCAAGTCCAGTCAATTTAAATGCAATGGACTGCTCGTTCTGTTGAGTCATGTGAGGATTTGTAGGATCGGTGGTTCTCCTTAATCCGACAGGTAATACATAATTAACAGGATATCTGTTCCCGTTTTCTTCTATATTGACCGCTGAAACCTCGAATTTTGCCCGGGTATACTCCGGAGGAGATAAATGTTCTGTTCCTTCCATCAGACTCAGATTATATTTTCTCCATTCTCCTCTTACCAGATCAAGTGAAGCAAAACGCAGAATCATATCGTCAGCAATTCCTCTAAGGAACAGGCGCATAAATCTGATTGATTTGAAATCCTGAATACTTCCAATAATCTTTTCAGGTTCGTAGATGGGCACTTTAAACTGATACCAGGTAACCTGATCACCATCCTTATTTCTTCCTACAATTGCATCTGCAATATAATTACGACCAACCCGCATATCCTCTTTTTTCAAGCTGATCTTATACTGGAAATATGATTCAGCCTCACTAAGGGTATTATCGGTATTAATATCCTCAATATTAGGCAAATTGGTCGACTGTGTAGGATAATTCTCTGTAGACTGCTCAGGGGTTGGTGAGTTGTTCTCCAATCCGTTAAAATATTTGTAGCGCTCCAGAATACCTAATTGTTGTTCATCATGCTGGGTACCTCTGTAATATTTATAATTATCTCCGGATGGGTCACTCAGGATACTGGTATAAGCCTCAGATGCCGGATTTAAAATAAGCTGCAAAGTGTCGAGATAGGATTGAAAAAATGAGCGCTCTTCATCATCACCCAATCCGTCTAATCCTACATCCTGATAAACTCTTGATTCAACTACATTATCAAAAGCATTAACAAATGACTGGGTTATCGGAACCCTTCCCCAGGCTGTGGAATCAACAAGAATTACATTCTCATCAATTGGCAAGCCGTTCTCAAAACTTTTGCGTCCATCCTTCAGAATATCTTCTGAAATATTTCCAAAATTGAAATACAGAGCCGGATCCATATCATCCCGAACAATATTCTCAATTGAATCTTCGACAAAAGGATCCATCAGCCAAAACTCAATAAATTCCACATTTGCCGCCTCAAAGTCGTTTGTGACTAATTTGCGCATCACTCCACCCCACCTGCTTTCTGGTTGTCTGAGTGTTCCATCGGAGTTCATACCAGCTGACAGACTCCCTGCCGGTAAAGCATCGTAATTATATGGTCCCCTTGTACCTGGATAATATGCCATGTTCAGAACCGAAATAAAGGTTGGAATATTATTCGGACTCTGCTTAAAAGGGAAGATTTCCTGCTCTTTAATTTCCCGCACAAAATGGCTGAATTGCTCCTCGTCATTATTGGCCAGATGGCTTGGCGTAGCAGAATTATTACGTAGAAAAAGGGGATCAATCTGATACCATGCCAGTTTTGCCCTATTAAAACCATAAGCCAGATCATTACTCAGTTGTGCCTCCGGAAACATCTCTGATTGTCCCTGAGGTGTACTGGCCATTACCCATTGTTGCCATGGTCTGATATCATAACTGGTTTCACTGCCTTCAAAATCGTCTATCAGAGATTGTCCTTCCTGCTCGCTTCCCTCTTCATCAATTACTTTAGAGTGACCAGGTACTAACTGGGCAAATTCACCGGTAAAAGTAATAGATGATCGTTCCTTTGTTTCGATAAAGGGCAAAAAGTCAACGGCTTTGGTTAACCACTGAACATCATTTTTGCGATAATTAGTGTTCAATCCCCAGATAGTATTCGAAATAGGTTCTTCTCCAATATTTACTTTAGTGGTGAGTGGTCTTTCTTTCAGATGCAGAATGGTACCACCCATATTGAAATCTTTGCTAAAGCGATAATCCAGGTGTGTTCCCACCATGGTTTTAGATTGAATACTGAACAATGCATTATTCTCCAAAGAGATTTTGATAGGAGTACCTGATTCAACCAGAGCCTGATTAATTATCTTAACAGTACCCATTGTATAATCCACTGTGTAATCCTGGTTCTCCGTGAGCTGCATTCCTCCGGCGGTAACCATTACCGATCCAGGGGAGATATTCATTGCATTCAATCTGATTTCAGAGCTGGATTCAGAGCGATATCGTCCGCTCAATAAGAATTTATTTTTTTCAGCAATCTGCCTGGCCCTGCTTTGTGTTTCATTATACAGCTCCTCAAACACATACTCATCGGCCACCTGGGCAAACTCCCCGGGCTTAGTGCCTTCAATTTTTTCACGCAGGTAGGATCCGAAAGGTTCAAGAACCGGAAAAATAATACGTCCTTTAGTTGCATCAATGGTTATACGGTCAATGAAGTCAAAAACGCCATCAGGCTGTTGATCAAGCTGGGAATTAAGATTATCCAGGTTTAATACTTTTATCAGGATTTCACCATCTATTGCTCCACCTGGCAGGTAATTGATAGCAGTTCCGGTTTTGTCATTCTGGTATAATACTTCAAGGAAAAATTCTTCAGTATTCACCCTGCTGGCTCCCATTGAATATATATTCTTCATCATAAGATCCCATGTTGGAACACCAGGTGCAAGGTTCGTACCTTTTAACAGTTTCAAAATGAGAGAGGGTGAATCAGATATAGCATCTTTATTCACCTCATTTGAGAATTCACCTACTCTATATACGCTACCACCCAGAGTATATTCAAAAGCAACTGCCAATATCTCATCAGAATTAAGTGCTTGATTAAGTGAAAGATACCCAAGCTTCTCATTCAATTGATACTCTGTTGGCTGAAGGCGGCGGGCATTTTCTATTTTTTCATAATCCTGCCCTCCCTCAAAACCATAGGATGAGAGCGGAGTCAGAACAGATGTAACCTGACCTACATCCCTGATCCCGGAATAATTATTGATAAGATTTTCATATAAATCATTGAGACTATTACTTGGATATAATCCCGAGCCCCGGTATTTAACAAAATTGGTGTTGAAAATATTTGTGTCCTGTCTGTTAATACCTTCAGCCAGGTCAAGAAATGCCACTACGTTTCTGGATTGCTCAAACTGGTTACTCTTATTAGTAACCCACACTTCAACCTTAGTAATATTAATTCCTGAATTGACAACCGGTAATGAGCGCAGGGCCTGGTCATAAATATCTCTGAAGTATTGGGTTAAAAAGAAATGTCGGTTTGCTTCATACTCGTCAGCATGAATCTCAAAATCATTTGTTACTCCACCACCTTCTACCTCAATAGTTTTAGACTCTCCCTCTTGTTGAGAAAAAACGCTGGTTACAGTTAATCTACCGAATTGCAACTCAGTTTTTATTCCAAATAAACTTTGACTTCCACTGATTAATGAACCAGTCAGGGGAAGGTTTACATTACCTGCCTCAATTTTTTTCAGGATTTCATCATCCTTACCTGTATATGCGATTCTGGTTTTATTCTCAAAATCAAAAGTCGCTTCTGTATTATACGAAATACCCAATTCCAGCTTATCTCCAATCTGACCAGTCACATTCATTTGAATTCGATTATCAAAATCGAATGTGGTATTCTTTCTCACCTTCTCTGGCAGAGAAGGATTTTCTGTATTATTAATTTGCAGTCCGAAAATTAGTTCTGCTGAACCCTGTGGACGAATATTTATTGTATTTGAACCAAAAATCCGATCGAAAGCTTCCCCTCCCACATAGAGTTTTGGTATCAATGATGATTGGGCCTCAAAACTCTCACCTCTTACACGGGTAAACCAGTAATCTTTAATGGATTTGTTAAAATCAGCTTTTCGGTAATCATCAAAGCCCATGGAATATGATGATCGATAATCAAGTTCTCCTATTTTATGATTGAATGTATATTCGTTGTTGTCAGGGTCATACGAAACTCTGTATTGAATATTTGCAGGCATTTTCAAGTAAAGCGGCGATCCTGACATTGACTTCCCGAATGGGATTCCTTTGTTATCCTGGAAGGGAAATTTCAGATTTATAATGCTATCACCTGAAGTACCAGACAAATTTCCCGGGTTGACTTGTCCGAATACCTGATTAAATCCCGGGCTTATCAATCCTGCTATCAGGATAATAGTAAATACTGTATTCTTTAATCTGAACCGATTTTTTTGCTGCATAGACTTATCCGGAAGCTGTATTTATAATTTCTTCAAAGCTGCTTTGATCAATGACTCCACATCAAAATCTCCATTTTCTGCCAGCAACTTGTCTAATACCTTGCCTGTATCTGACTTCCCAAACCCAAGCATGATCAAAGCAGATAACGCTTCATGCCGCATGGTATTGTCTGATCCGGGCAAAAACTGAACACTTTCGTCCAATTTTCCAATCTTATCTCTAAGATCGACAATTATTCTTTCTGCCGATTTGGTTCCTATCCCCTTTATCCTCTTCAGCACAATCACATCATCGTGTAAAATGGCATCCTTAATTTCCTGAGGGGAAAGTGAGGAAAGCATCATTCTGGCCGTGTTGGCACCAACGCCAGACACTGAAATCAGGTGACGGAACAAAATCCTTTCATCTTTTCCAAAAAAACCATAAAGGTCATGGGAATCCTCCCGGATTATTTCATGAATAAATAATAATGCTTCCTTGCGGCTTCTTAATTGGGAATAGCTATGCACTGAAATCTGAATATTATATCCGATTCCACCTTGTTCCACAATCACCTCGGCTGGAGACACAGCAATCAATGGTCCCTGGATATATTCATAAATTGGCATTATTCCTCCTTTCCATTATTCCTGACCGGCATTGCATTCTTTTTAAGTTCCTTGTTCATCTTTCTGGTACGGTATATGTCACAAGCCAGATACAATGCCTGTCTGAATGAATCCGGATTAGCTTTCCCCAGGCCTGCAATCTCATAAGCAGTTCCGTGAACAGGAGAGGTACGTACAACAGGTAATCCGGCAGTATAATTGACTCCCTGATCGAAAGATAAGGCTTTAAATGGTGCCAGGCCCTGATCATGATACATTGCCATTATTCCATCAAATTTCGAGAAACTGCCACTTCCAAACAAACCATCAGCGGCAAAAGGACCAATCACTATCATTCCTTCGTCAGTGGCTTGTTTCACAGCTGGTTCAATGATATCGGTTTCCTCTTTGCCTAATAAGCCATGGTCACCTGCATGTGGATTCAGACCTAAAACGGCTAATCTGGGTTTTTGAATGTTAAAGTCATTTTTCAAACTTTCATTCATGATCCGAAGTTTTCTGAGAATAAGATCCACTGATAATGTCTGGGCTACTTCGCTTAGCGGGATATGACCTGTCACCACTCCTACGCGTACATCAGGTCCTACCATCATCATCAGAGTATCTTTGATCTCCAATCTGCTTTGCAGGTATTCAGTATGCCCTGGAAACTGGAAATCTTTTTGTTGAATCGTGTGCTTGTCAATTGGTGCCGTGACCAAAACATCAATTTGACGATCAATCAGATCTTTTACAGCAATTTCCATTGCCTGATAGGCAGCTTCTCCGGCATATGTAGTGGCTTTGCCCAGTTCAACACGGATATTGTCATCATGACAATTGATTATACAAGCTTTTTTAGGCTTTGCTTCGTGGGCTTCAGCTATACTTATCAGACTAAAATTCTCGACATCAATTGCCTTTCTGTGATAAGCTAACACCTTTGGTGAGCCATAGAGCACAGGAATACAAAAATCCAATAATCTGTTGTCTTTCAGGGTTTTTATAATTATCTCATAGGATATTCCGTTAATATCTCCCTGGGTAATCCCTACCTTTACTTTATTATCTGTCATGAATAATGTCTTAGTCGTTTAAATACTTATTTCGAATAAACTCAAGTAAGAGACGAACTCCGGTACCAGTTCCTCCGGCTGTTCTGTATCCTTCAGGAGAAAAGAGAAATGCGGGTCCGGCAATATCAATGTGAATCCACGGATAGTCAGTGAATCGTTGAAGAAACTTTCCTGCAGTAATAGCTCCGGCATCCCTCCCTCCAATATTTTTGAAGTCTGCTACCTCGCTTTCCAGAAGTTTATCATATTCCTCCCATAAGGGAAATTCGACTACTCTTTCGTAGCATGTTGTTCCCGCATCGACAAGTTGTTGCATATTTTCCTCAGGAGCATTACCCATTGCAACAGTTCCAATATTTCCGACTGCCACTGCAGCGGATCCTGTTAGTGTTGCAATATCTATAACCAGTTCGGGATCATACTGCTTGGCATAGCTAAGAGCATCGGCAAGGATCATTCTGCCTTCAGCATCTGTATTCAGCACTTCAACGAAGTGCCCACTATGCATTTCAATAATATCACCAGGGACATATGCATTACCATCCAGACGGTTATCAGTAGCAGGAATAAGAGCAATTACCCTCAGCGGCCAGTTTAGTGCAGCAATGGCATACATGACTCCTGTAACTGCTGCTGCACCAGCCATGTCAGATTTCATATAATCCATACTGTTAGGCGTTGGTTTGAGACTAAGGCCTCCGGTATCATAAACAATGCCCTTACCAATCAGTACAAGTGGTTTTTCATTTATCGGATTTTCGGGATGGTAGTTCAGAATACAAAATCTAGGGGGGTCGATACTTCCCTTATTGACGGCAAGCAATCCACCCATTTTTTCTTTCTCGATCCTCTCTTTGTCAAACACATCAATCTGAATACCTGATTTCTGGGACATTTTGATAATCTCATCTGCAAATCGAGGTGCATTCAGAGATGACAATGGTTCGTTAACCAAATCACGGGCACGGCTAACAGCTTCGGTGAGCACAATTATTTTCCTCAGAAAAGATTCCGGCATCCCTTTAATACAAATTGACGCTAGACAGTTTTTCTTTTTCTCGGCTTCGGAAAAATATGGTAAAAATTGATAATTACTCAGTACAAGACCTTCAACAGTGGCGAAAAGGCGACCTTGTTCATCCGATAGGTCCTCAATACATAATTGTGTGATCTGGTTCTTATTTGCCCACGATTGAATGCCAGCACCATCAAGCCGGTATGACTCAAGCAAAACTTCATTCTTCTTTTGAGGATCAGGAAACACTAAAACCAACCAATGTTTATAGAGATTTACAGTGATGATTTGCATTGCCTTTTGTGGATCTTGTGGATTCCTGACAGAGGCAATATAGGCCAGTTGGTCTGTATCTAAATCAAACTGTTCCAATTTAGTATCTGTATTCACCAGTACCACCCTGTTAACATCCGGGTTAAAAGCCTCATTACCGATTATTTCCATCATATAAAAAATTGTCAATATAAGTTTGTAAAAGTAGTAAAAATTGGATACCAGAAAGCCTAAAATACACCCATACCAGACTTGCGAGTTTAGTGAATAAATTTACATTTGCATGGACAAATTAACAATTGAAATAGTGAATATATCCAAATTGTGTAACAAGGCCACTGACGGAGAAGCCCTTAGTGCGGAGGAAGGCCTGTATCTATATAATGAAGCTTCACTGGGTATTCTAATGGAAACAGCCAATACCATTCGTAAAATCAAACACCCTGATAATGATGTTGGCTGGATCATTGACCGGAATGTGAATATTACTAATGTTTGTTTTTCGTTTTGTAAGTTTTGTAACTTTTGCCGCACAGCCAGGAGCGATGAAGCCTATGTTACAACAATGGAGGAATACCGTGAGAAGATAAATGAACTATTTGAGCAAGGAGGCAATCAGATATTATTGCAGGGAGGCATGCATCCCAAATTTGGTATTGAAGATTATTGCAAATTATTCTCTGATCTCAAAAAAGAGTTCCCAACGCTTAAGTTTCATGCTCTGGGGCCACCAGAAATAGTTCATATTGCCAATCTGGCCGGGCTTGATTATGAGGCTACTTTAGTCAGGTTGAGAAAGGCCGGGCTTGATTCTTTACCCGGAGCCGGAGCTGAGGTTCTTGTTGACAGAGTTCGGCATGAGGTTTCACCTTCAAAATGTACAACAGATGAATGGCTGGATGTAATGCGTGTTGCTCACCGTCTGAATCTGCCTACCTCGGCCACAATGATGTTTGGTCATGTTGAGACTCTGGCCGAAAGAATTGAACATTTAATTCGGATCAGAGAAGTTCAGGATGAGGTACCATCGGGCCATTTTGGTTTCATAAACTTTGTTCCCTGGCCCTTTATGGATGAAGGAACGCAGTTGAAAGACAAATTAGGGATCTCAAATTCTGTTGATGCCCGTGCCTATATTCGCTTAATGGCAATGGCAAGGATTATGCTTAATAATATTTCTCACATCCAGGCTAGCTGGCTTACTGTTGGTCAATCAGTTGCAGAACTTTGCCTTCACGCTGGCGCTAATGATTTTGGCTCAATAATGATTGAAGAGAATGTAGTATCAAGTGCTGGTGCTAAATACACAATGGATGCGGATAGAATTCAGCGCAGCATCCGGCAGGCGGGATTTATCCCCTACCGGAGGAATCAAAAATTCGAAAAAATAGGCTAATCAGAAAACTTTACTGATTTAAGCAGGCTCTCAACTTTTCTGATATGATTTCTTTTTTGATATTTCGGGGCATAGACAAATCCGAAAACTGTTACAATTCTGCTATTTTTTTCATCAATGAATGACCAGGAGATAAAGGGTCCGCCCATTGAATCATTATGCATATCCCAAAGGCCTTTAATCTCCCTTACATAATGACCATCCTTAGTGAAAACTTTGCTATACAATGGTGCATGTTCCAATTCGAGTGTCATATAAGAACCTTTTGAAGGCCCCGGAACCCAGGTTTTTAACCATTCCTCAGTTCTAGGAATAAGATTTTCATATTCTATCTGGCTCTCATCAGTGTAAGGATAATAGTAAATAAGTACAGCCTGAGTAATCTGAGGAGGATTATACTGAACCCAAACGAAATTATTTGTGTCTAGCCTGGGCTGCCAACCTTTTGAAAATTGAACCACGACATCATGCTTTCGAATCAGACTGTTAACCAGCTCAGTATTCTCATATTTATTGTTTAGGTAAACATCACGATCAATTTCGGTATCACGAATGGTATTCCTTAGAAAATCATCCTTATTCACCATCAAATCAATCAACTCCTCTTGATTTGGAGCTGTCATTCGTATTAATAACTGCTGTTTGGCCCAATAACTTCGGTCAATCCGCATAGCTGCCTTTTCAAGAGTATCGTTAATACTAACTATTATAATATTCCGATTTGCTCTGAAAATATTGCCGAATCCGGTTGGAGGCACCTGAATTACATCAAACATTGGCTCAGCACCCTCCATTCCTGATTGTGGTAGTGCAGGTTCCTCTATACATAAAATTCCGTACAGTGTATCACCGGCAGGTCCATCATACAGTGCATCAGTCATTACCAGTGTAATCTCACCTGGCTTGCCCGTAATAGGTGGCATAAAGTTATCACTCTTTTTGTCCTTGTTACAGGATATTGTTCCGGCTACTATTAAGGCCAGCCACAATACTTTTGTAAGATTGTTCATCATACTAATTAGTTTGTTGTTAGCAAAAAGGGGACATGCTTAAAAGTACAGAAAGATGTCGCGAGATCAAATCGAAATGTGGAACAAATTGATTATCGCGTGAATAATTTTAGTATATCGTTGCCATTTGCATATAAAACCAGAGCTAATAAGAAAATCATTCCGGCGATTTGAGCATACTCCATGAATTTATCACTGGGCTTTCGACCGGTAATAATTTCAACAATAAGAAACAATACATGTCCACCATCCAGGGCAGGAATTGGTAAAACATTAAGAACAGCAAGCATGATAGAAAGAAAGGCTGTCATATTCCAGAAAGTATTCCAGTTCCATTGACCCGGAAAAATATTACCAATTGCTATGAAGCCACCGAGTGATTTATAAGCTTTTGTTTCAGGAGTGAATACCAGTTTAAGATCTTTGAGATAGCTTTTTATAGTGTTTATTCCTTTGTTAACTCCGGCAGGAATGGATGCAAAAAAGCCATATTCAATCTCTTTCAGCTCAAAAAAAGTTTTCGGATCAAGCGGATAAATTCCAGCTTTTCCATCAGAATCTACCAGGACAGTAAATTCCAGTAATTCGCCATCTCGATCTACCTGAAGATGAATTGGTTCATCTTTATATTTTTCTATTTCTGTTCCAACCAGATCATAATACAAAGTTTCCTTACCGTTAATACCAGTAATTCGATCACCTACTTTTACACCCGCAATTTCCGCGGGAGAGTCTTTAATAAACTCTCTTATTACAAAAGGAAATGCATAATTGATGAAACTTTTTTTCTCGATATACTGGGCAATAAAATCATCGGGCACAGGGATATCAATAACAGTACCTTTGCGATCAACTTGAATAGTTTTTGCACCATTATACACGATTTCAGGCACTATATCGTGAAAGTCCTCCACCTTTTTATGATCCAGAGTTATAATTTTATCGCCGTGCTGCATTCCCATGTCGAGTGCGATAGTATCGCACATAATTCCGAATTTTGCATTTTCTGTTGGCAGATATTTTTCGCCCCAGGCAAACAAAATCATCGAATAAACCAGGAAGGCAAAGATCACATTAAACATAACCCCACCCAGCATAATTAACAAGCGCTGACCCGATGGTTTAGATCTGAATTCATACGGTTCGGGATCCTTGCTCATCTGGTCTTTATCCATTGACTCATCAATCATTCCGGATATCTTCACGTAGCCCCCCAGAGGAAGCCAGCCTAAACCATATTCAGTTTCTCCTCTTTTGAATTTGAACAGGGAAAACCATGGATTAAAAAAGAGGTAGAATTTTTCCACCCTCGTTTTGAAAACCTTTGCAAAGGTAAAATGGCCTAATTCATGGATAATTACCAGAATTGAAAGACTTAATAATAATTGTGCTGCTTTAATCAGTATGGTCATGGTCAAGTTATTATTTTAATAAAGGATCGGGTTAGCTCACGTGCTTCCCGATCGGAATCAATATAATCCTGATATACCGGATGAGGCACAAAACTTGAAGCCTCCAGGGTTTTTTCAATCAGGATTGGGATATCTGTAAATCGAATTTTTTCTTTAAGAAATGCTTCAACGGCAATTTCATTTGCGGCATTTAAAACACCAGGCCAGTTCCCTCCTTTACTCAGACATTCACGGGCAATTCTCAAGTTAGGAAATCTTTGTGGATCAGGGCTTTCAAAGTTCAGCTCCGGATAATCAATAAAAGAGAACTGTTTATTTATACCGGGCAGGCGCTTCGGGAATCCAAGTGCGTATTGTATTGGCAATCGCATATCCGGTAATCCCATCTGAGCCTTAATAGATCCATCTTCAAATTCCACAAGACTGTGGATAATTGACTGGGGATGCACAACAACTTCCACCTGCTCGGCCCGGAGATTGAATAACCATTTTGCCTCAATAATTTCCAAACCTTTGTTCATCATTGTAGCAGAATCAATGGTGATTTTATCACCCATTGACCAATTTGGATGCCTGAGTGCCTCTTTCAGACTCACTTTTTGAATTTCCTCCAGAGTTTTTGTTCTGAAAGGGCCACCTGAAGCTGTTAAAATAATTTTTCCTACCGGATTAATGTCTTCTCCCACCAGGCATTGAAAAATAGCTGAGTGTTCAGAATCAACAGGAATAATCGGAACCTGATGTTCCATTGCCATTTTCATCACCAATTCTCCTGCTACCACAAGGGTTTCTTTGTTTGCCAGAGCGATGGCTTTACCTGCCTGAATAGCCTGAATTGTCGGGGCCAGGCCGGCGAATCCAACCATAGCGGTTAATACCATGTCGATGCTTCCCATCTGAACAATCTGCTCAAGAGCGGCAGACCCGGCATAAACTTTAATTCCCAGGGGATCCAGTATATCCTGCAGATAATTATACTGATCCTCTTTTACAATTACTACAGCATTAGGCTTATACTTTTTTGCCTGTGAGATTAAAAGATCCACGTTAGAATGCGCGGTCAGAACTTCCACTTCGAAAAGACGGGGATATTGTTCAATAACTTCCAGGGCCTGTGTACCAATAGATCCTGTAGATCCCAGAATAGCTATTCTTTTCTTGTGTATGCTTTGAGTCCCTTTGTCCATTGTATTCTATTCGAAAGAAATGAATTGCAGCGGATCAATGGGTTTCCCCTGATGCCATAATTCGAAGTGAAGGTGAGGTCCGGTGGTCAATTCACCTGAATTGCCAACAATTGCTATTGCTTCACCGGCACGAATTATATCGCCCGGCCTTTTAAGTAATTCTTTATTGTGTTTGTATGCTGAGATCAAATCGTTTTCATGCTGGATCTGAATAACGAAACCTGTTTCTGCAGTGTAATTAGCCAGTAAAACAGTACCATCCAGTAAGGCTTTAACAAGCAAATCTCCGCTTGCAGCTATATCCACGCCAAAATGTCTTTGACGAGCATTAAACTGTCCGGTAACCATGCCTTTTACCGGTGGGAAAAAGAACAGATCACTAAGTCGTCGTGCATCCGGATTAACGGTAAGAAGTGACAAACTATAGCGTTGCTGTTCTTCAACTTCCACCCTTAACAATGAATCCTCACGAGATCGGTAATCCTGAATATTCTGAGAGCTAACGGGAAATTCAGTTTCATTAGAATCATAGCTAACCGGTTCTTCACCCTTCATAATAGTCATCAGATTATCGATGAACTGGTCTTTCAGCGACAGCTGATCTTCAAGCGAATCCAACCTCAGAGCGTTCAATCTGATATTTCGGGTCATTTCAGCATCAGGATAGCCGGGAATCATTTCGCGCAATGGAGTATACACCATAAGGCTTATAACGATTGCTGCAACAATGATTAATGCACTGCTTAATACAGTAATCACATTCAGACGCGACAAGCGCATAAACCAAACCTCCTCAAAGGTGGTATCCCTCATAATTACCAATCGGTATTTTGAGCGGAGTTTTTGATATAGTTCTTTCCTTTTTCGACCCATAATCAGCTAAACGCAGCGCAAAGGTAATTAATTATGAGATAAGGGCAGAAAATAATTATAAAGCCCATAAAGATACTTGTCATTTTTTTAATTACCTTTGCACCCACATTGCGGGGTGGAGCAGTTGGTAGCTCGTTGGGCTCATAACCCAAAGGTCGCAGGTTCAAGTCCTGTCCCCGCTACAAAAGAAGCCCTTTAAGTCATTGACTTGGAGGGTTTTTGCTTTTTATGAAGTGTAAAATAAGTGTAATTTCCGACCAATTACCTAAAATCACATAAGCTAATCTAACTCCCTTTTAACACAGAATGTGACATAATCAGTAACATAACCATTTGGTTCAATGACAGTATATGTATGCTCTCGTTCCCATTCCTTTACTTGAGGAGAAGTAATGTCACAAATCCTGACTTTCGTTTCTGCTTCATGAATTGTTTGTCCAGTACTTGAACGTTCGGTTGCAGTTGTGATACAGAAATAGCATATATCCTCAGACTTTTCACAAGACACAGAAAACAAGCAAATAACACAGATAAAGGTTAACAGTTTTTTCATGGTGTTTATGGTTCTCTTGGCAAATTCAGTTCAAGATAATACTTTCAGCCCTTTTTTCTGGTCTCAATTCTGTCAACAAGTTCGGTAGATTTTCTATTCCCCTATGGGCAATGTCTTTTCCTCAAATAATTCAGGCTTTTCTTTTTTCAATCTGTCAAAAATTTCCGCTGGTATTCCTGAAGGATCTTCAAGAGTCAAAGTGCTTGCTAATTGATTATAAGTAAGACCCTTTACTCCATCTAGCCTAACGAGTTTAAAGTTAGCACCATCCAATTTTGCATCCTTAAACTCCGCTTTCTGCATGAGGGATGCATATAGAACAGCCTTTCTCAAGTCAGCTCCCACGAGAATTGCTCCTTTGAGATTAGCATATATTATCCTATTACCAGCCAAATTCGCTTTTTCAAGAAAAGCATTTGCAAGATTAGCTTCCGACAAGTCTACATCTGCAAATACAGCACCCTTTAATTTAGCTTCATACAATCGAGCATCATATAAACTGACGTTACAAAATTGAGCATAATTCAATTCAGCTTCGTTGAGGATTGCTTTACCAAATTCAACGTTGATAAAATGACATTTATTGAGCATTACTCCTTTTAGAATAGCTCCGGATAGATTCTTTTTCAATTTCTCATAAACAGTGTAAGAATCATCTTTAAATAGAACATCACAAGCGGTCTGAATTTCAACAGTTACTGATTCTATATTTTCATTGTGATCCCCATATTCAGGATCTCCAACTTCTTCTAATAATATCTTAGAATTTTCTCTCACATATGAACATAAGATACTGCAAATCTGCTCTTTTGTCTCATTTTCTTTTGACTCTTTAGCTATCCCATGAAGGGTGTAAATTCCTCCCATCCTGACTGAGGCATCATCATGACCAAGTTGCTCAATTGCTTGGTTAAACCTATTTATTTGATTTTCCTCCCTATGTGCTTTTGAACTCTCAAGTTGGGCTTTTGCAGTTTCTGCTTGAGCCTGTGCTGATTTTTCAGCAGCATTAGCTCTCTTCATTGTAGCATAGAAAGTTAGAAAGATACCGAGGCCTCCAAAAGCTGTCAAGACAATCTTAAGTAATGCACCACTCTGGTCATCAATCCCTGTATTAAAAAAGATATCTATAAGCTCCTGCCAATTACAAATCAAAAGAGTGATAACAACAAAAACAATAAAAGTTCCAATTAGCCACAATAGCCAAAGCTTCACTCTTCGTTTTTTTTCAATCATGTTTAGGGCTTTGGTTTGGTCAAGACTCCTAAAGTAAAAAAGAATAAATTGACCTGCAAATAGTTAAACCATAAAGACTGACGGAGATAATTTGCCAGAATCAATTGGGTATATCTAATATTGGAATAACATTCATGCATTTCACTTTTTGACCCTCAGATTGCTTTATCAGTATTCACCATCGCCTTACTGGACACTTTTAAGATATCAGGTATTTTGTTTTAATCCACTCGCTTATTTCGTTGACCAACTTGTCAAAAAGCCGTTCTCAATATATACATAATGAGAATTATATATCATCTGCTCATGAATACCCCAACTACCAACGTCCTTACTACTGCTATTTGGCCGACCCCAAGAGTCAAGCACCATTTCTTTGGTCATTCCTATTACTATTTTCTTGTCGATTATTGATTGTAAATATTTGTTATTTTTGTACTTATCACTCAATAGCCTTGCACGTTCTTCTATCATAGCCTTTCTCTCTGCTGCTATCCTATTCTCAGATTCAATCAATGCTTGCTCATTTTTCTGCTTTGCTTCGTCAATTCCAGCAATATAATCCTTGTTTCTTTCAATGATTTCATCTCTTTGCTTATCGTCATTAACAATAAGCTCGATCTTTTTAGCAAATGCTTTACTAAGACTGATTATGTTTAGATAAAAAACATAAGCCGAGTCCTCTTCATACAGAAATCCATAATAGCTATCCTTATAATCAATCACATCAATAACATAGCCACCTTCAAGCTTACCCATAGAGCCAAATGGCTTTGGTTGAGGATAGATGTCAGCATTCTTGTCAAGAACATAAAACCTATTTGAAAGAATACTATTTCTCTTGGCATTAACCCGGTCAGCTTTAATCCTATTCTTGGCTTCCAGTCTTACCTTTGCTATGCTATCAGCAACATAATAATCATAGTAATCAGAAACCCAATTAAAAAAAACAAATCCTCTTGTGCCATCTAACTCAACTTCAACCCAATCTCCCTGAGTGCTTAATCGTTTCAGTTGCGTCCCTGGTTCAACTTTTTGAATTTCCGTGTTTATTGATCCAGCAGTTCCATAAAGACTTACTTTGGATTTTACCGTAATAAGCCCTTTAAACTTGTTCTTGATTGGATCAACTTTTTTAAAAGTAACCTCTTGAGCGTGTAACCCAGAAAATGATAATATCAAAACACTTAGGATAATTTTAAAGCTATTCATAGCAACTGTTTTTTTTGGAATAGAAACTTGAAATTCGCTATACCCAATGTTCAAAGTATGAATATTACTGTTTGTGATTTCTTGTTACTCAAAGATACAAATATTATCTCTAAATACTTAAAGAAGAATATCATCCTCGTCAACAACTACAATAATATCTCTGCTATCAGAGTGAGTATTCTTTGGGACTACAAAGGACAACAGCCTTGTTACTATTTCAGCCCTTTTTTCTGGTTGCATTGACTCCATTAATGCCGGCAGTTGTTTCATTTCCTGCTCAAGAATCACAATGAGAGTTTCCCTAATCTCATGTGTCAATTTATTTGGTGTACCTTTTTCCCTGCCACCTGTTTTATATCCTTTTGCCATTGTTCTATTCTTGTCTATTTTAGATCAGCCATGTTATTTTATGTTATTTAAACGACAATTCAATCAGGCAAGGTGTACTTCCTTTACTTTCTGATCAAGCTCTCTGATCAATTCATTGCCCTCCTCTGGATTGTTATAACTTAATCCTTTTACAAAATTCCTCAGTTCATAAGCTTGTTTTTTATCTATCTCCCCCTTTACCCGCCATTCCTTAATCACACCCATTACCTTGGCTTGTCCCAATTCAAGGACAGCAAGGAGAGCTAAGTCTGATGCAAATTGTTTTTTACTCCCTGTTGGTTTCATGTTTGATAATTTTATGTTTACTTTTTGGATAGCTTTATACTCATCCCACCATCGTTCCTTCAGTCCCCTATAAAAGAGACTATCTGACAGGAGACCTGCTGTAACAGCAGGCTGATGAAGTTGGCTCCCAATCCTCTTTTTGAATCTTAATTCATATCTCAATACATTCTGCCCTTTATAAAGCTCAGGTATAGGCTCCCTTTTGACTCTTTGCTCATGCTCCTTTCCATAAAAAAGCAATTGCCTTTTGTTATTGTTATAATAGAGACCATTGTCCTGTTCCAATCTTCTGTAATACTGAGACTCCCCCAGATATGGATAGTAAACTGATTCAGGATACTTCATAATAAGATTCTGGGCAAAGTCAATCCTTGTGACATTGGCTTTCCCAAAGGGGAGGTGCAACCTATCACTAATACTTTGAATTGCCTTCTCTGTATCCCCTCTTGTCATTGTCTTGAAATTGTCACCCAAATAGAATTTACATAAACTACTGCCTGAGATTTTTACCCTTGAATCACTTACACTTACTTTTAAGCTATCTAAGAAGCCATTGCAATACCCACCATATTGAGATTCTCCAGTATTTGACACACGTGTTAAGAATTGAGGCACAAGCTCCAGAAAGTCTGTTCTTGGGCATTCATTCTTATACATACTCATATCAACATTATCATACATGGGTTACAAAATCAGGGTACTGAATACAACTTAACATAGAGATGCTATTAAACGGAGGAGAATTACTCCTCCCCCGAATTAGTTTCCTATCACACTTTTATTACAATAACTATGGCAGAGTCCCTCAACTTTTCAACCTCATGGTTCAACTCACCATCAACAAAGAAATTCCAAAGCCCATTTGTATCATTCCTCAATCCTCTGGCAATAAAAATCTCAATTGAAGTAATCCCCTGGCTTTTATAATCCTCATTAAAAACAATGATGCAACCATCTTTTGAGCCATTAATATCTCCAAAAGCAATATTTGACTCAAGGTCTGGTCTTTTGATACTCGTTATATTACTTGATCCTTTTGTAAGTGCTAAACTGGGCTTGCTTGTCTTCCATCTGTCCGGTCTGGTAATACAATTGATTGAATGCCCTCCTATATTAAACCCCCTCTTGTTAATAAGGAGACTTTCAAAAAAATCATAGGATTGAGTGGAGGCGATAATATCATACCTGCATTTAGCCTCAGTCAGTTTTTCTCCTTTATAATAATCTGTTAGAATCATTTCCGGCCTCCTTTCTGATTAAGAGTCACATACTTTGATGCTTCCTTGTCAATATCATCAGAGGAGGAATAGCGGTGTTGTTTCAACCATGCCTCAACCTCTGTCCTATCGAAGAATAAGTGTTTGGATTGCTTGTAATATGGAATCTTGCCATAACAAGTTAACTTATAAATATGGCTCTTTGACAGCCCTGTGAGCAAACAAAGCTCCTCCAGATTCAAAACCCGTTTGGACAACTTCAGAAGCTCCTCAATTTCATCCAATCTCTTTTCCTGCTTTTTCAATAATTGTATTGTTAAATCTTCCATGTCTTTTCTTTTAATTTATTAAATGGGCTTGGCCAAAACCACAATTCTATGACACAAAAATAATTAAAAGAAACAATCTAAAGTATTGATAATCATACTTTAAGTCGACCTTATGTGAGGTCGGGAAGGGTCGGCAGAATGGAAAGCCCTTTAGATTCAGAAGCTTGCTATGGTTAAAAAGAGTCGGCTAAAACTATTTGTTAGTCATTCCATGAAACCTATCCATTAATGCTTGATAATTTGGATCGTCTTTCGGCTTTGATAAAACAATCTGGTTTCCTGATTTATCAACAAAGAAAAACTTGCAGGCCTTATTAACATTTTGCCCTTCACCAAAAGAAGTGGTTAACATAGCTCTAAGGGCTGTCTTGTGTGGTTCAGATTTGGGATTTAAGCATGTCCATCTGATTGGAATAAAACCAGAGGGTAATTTGTCAATTTTGAATATTGATTTAAAGTGCTCAAATTTAGTGTTATTGGCAATAAAATCCTGTAACAAGCCATTATATAGTGCTTTTATCTGCCTGTCCTTCAGATTGCTTTCTAATCCACTGCCTAGGGACTTGACAGAGTAGTTCTTTAGCCATTCAAGATACTTATATGTCAGCCAAGAATCCAAGTTATTATTGAGGTGAATAAATCCATAAATATTATTGGTCTGCCATTTATCATATTTTCTCTTTACCTCTAAATATTGACTGCCTTTAATTAAACCAAACAGTTTAGTGCCTAATAGAATGGCTCTCCTCTCTCCACTTTTCTTGAGCTCAGCTTCTTGACTTTCAATTTCTAATCTTATGAACTCATCAGTGCTACCTCTAACATTATCAAGGATTTCAATAAATCCCTCTTTTTTAAAACAAAATGCCATGTCAAGTGCTTTATCAAATGTCCATAGCTGGTGTTTCTTAATATTCTCCCAATCTTCTTTTTCTAGTTGACCCTTCCCATGAAAATATTGAAGGCCTAAAGATTCAACTATTGGTTCACCAAACATAGTTTCAATGATTTCATCATTCAGCCATGAATCAAAAGTATAGGTCTTTCGTTTTTTCATTAGATTAAATTTCAATCTCAGGCAAACTGTTAACTGCTGTTTTCTTCATTCCATCGACAACCCTTGTGTATTTTTCAGTATGCTTGAGGCCGGTGTGCCCCAACAAACTGCTGACTGTTTTAATGTCATTCTTGTGAATAAGTAAATTTACTGCAAAAGAATGTCTTGCAGAATGCCATGTAATATTTTTATCAATTTTGGCTTTCTTAGTCCAGCTCTTTAATTGTAGCAGACAAGTAGTAAAACTGGGGAGATTAAACACACTTTCAGCCCCATCTCCTCTTTCCCCGAGTATTTTTACTGCATTGCTATTCAGGTCTATAAAGACTTTCTCCTGAGTCTTGGATTGAGTAACCGAGATTCTTGACTCATCAACTTGTCTCCAAGTAAGAACTTCTGCATCACAAAATCTCAAACCAGTATTGAGGCAAAAAAGGAATGCTCTCTTAACCTCTTTGTTATTACACTTTGCACTTGCCAATTTCTGAATCTCATCTGGCAAAAGAATATCCTTTTTCAATCCCTCTTTTCTACTGTTCTTCAGATTTAAAACCCTGGGATCAACAGGATAGCCTTCCTCCAATGCAGACCTGCAAATTTTCTTGAACTTAGTAAAGTAATTATGAGGAGTCTCCCCATTCAGACTGGCCTCAAGATACACCTTAAATTTAATCACTACCAACTCAGTTATCTCATTGGGCAGAATATAATCCAATCCCTTCTCTTTAGCTACAAACGCTTTAAAATACCTAATAGAATACTTTACAATCCTTATATCCTTATTGGGATATCCGGCAAGAAATCTATCACAATAATCCAAGAAGTTAATCCTCGCTTTGTTTTTATCCTGAATCTGAAGCCGGTTTGCAGTTATCTCATCCTCTCTTTTTTGTCTTATTGATCTGGCAAGCTTCAGGGTCTCAGTATTGTGCTTTCTGTCTTTCTTAGTTCTGGGATTAGCAAAAAGATAAAGGTTTAGGGTCTCTTGCTTTCTATTGTGCTTAATCTTTTCCTTACCTGACTCCTCATCAAACACTTTTTTATAACCCAGATAATATTCAAAATAGAGGCTTGTTCTTCCATCGGCAAGCTTTCTCTCCAGAAGTCTTGGGTTTTCCTTTTTGCTAGCTGATACTCTTGCCATGCTTTTGACTTATTGATTGCACTCAATAAAGATAAGCAAAAACAGCATGAAGTGTAAAGAAAGTGTAAATAATAAGCAAATAATGCATAACCAAAAGAAAGCAACAAGCCTTGGCATTTAGTTAAACTATTGCTATACTTGCACTTAACATTCCTCAGTTTTCCTCAATTTTCCTCAGATTACTTGGTTTTGTTCCTGTCCCCGCTACTACAAATAGTTATAAACCCCTTGTAATCCTGATGATTACAAGGGGTTCTTTTTTGTCTAGTGGCGTATTCAGTGGCAAAAAACAGAAAAATGTTTTTAATTAAGAATACTTTAGCAAGATGTAATAGCCTGATAATCTTGATGTAACAAAATCAACTTTGTCCATCAAAGAGCCATTTTTTGACTTCACGCCTTTTTTATCAATCCCAATCGATTATTGAAATCATTATAAATGATGAGCTATTTATCATTGCTTAGTTTACGGAAAGCAGATTAATTATGTAAAATAAAAGATTAACATATTTGCTCATAACAGATCAATAATTTTTATAAAGAAGAAGTCCATCATTGGACCTCTATACAGATTGACAAGCTTGTCAAAATTTCTCCCCACCCCATTTCATGGCTAAGTTTGATCAAAAAAAAGCCATGAAAAAACAAGTAGTCATTTATCAATTAGTATTAGATCGCTCCGGATCAATGGGATCAGTCACAGAAGAAACTATCAGTGGGTTTAATGAACAGGTGCAACGCATCCATGAGCTTGCAGAGCAGTATCCAAATCAGAAGATATGTGTGAATCTGTGTTTATTTAATCACCTGGTGGAACAAACCCTGAAGAATGTATCTGCTGGTATTTTACAGGAATTATCTTTCAAATCGTACCGACCAGAAGGCATGACTGCCCTTTATGATGCGGTGGGCTCAAGTATTCGTCAGGTTAAAAAGCAAATCAAGATGCTCACTGATGAGGTCAAGTACAAGGTGTATTTCGTCATCCTGACAGACGGACATGAGAATGCTTCAAGACAGTTTCGCTATGAAAAAATCAAGAAATCAATAAAGAAACTTGAGGATACCAAAAAATGGGAGTTTTCATATCTTGGATCCACTTTAGATGCCGTCGAGATTGCTACTTCACTGAACATTAAATCTTCAAATGCTACATATTTTCGCAAAGACCGCATTCAAGAATCATTTGGCGGAGTAAGTGACAAATTCTCATCGTGGGTTGATGATTTTTCCACAGAGATCGAAGAAGAGGAGAAGGAAAATAAGGAATAATTCATACTTTAGATTCAGGAACCTGAAACCATGAACGTCAATTTATTACGCTCTGAAGAATACCCCGAAAAGGATTTCCGCAATCTGCTACGATTTCTTGCTAAATCGCCTGGTCCGGTTTCTTTTATTCCGTCAGATGATGACGTAAAATGGGAAGAAAATGAACTACACGATTTAGATTGGGAGGATGCCGAACTAATGAAGAAGAAGGCTTTTCCCGATGTGAAATTCAGGATGAATCTTCTTAGTGAATCCTCCAGCAGCTATTTGGACTGGCCAGATGTTTTTCAAAAATGCAAAGACCACCGAAAAAAGAACAAGATTCCTAAAGATGAATCTGTGATTATTCTCACCAGTCATGCCAATGAGTTCAATTGGTTTTCTGCTGGCGATCCAGCAGGAGGCAAAGATTATTTTATTCATACCGATCTCTGGGATGCCTATGTTGATGGTCAGCCCAGGTGTGCTATTGCCTATGAAGTAGCTACCCTGGTTGTTCAGAGTCTATTGTTTGACAACTATTCCGAACTGGCATCATATGCCCACACCAATTCCACAGGTTGCATTAACGATCTCTGCAAGAACAAATCCGATATCGCTATCAAGTTTCGCACAGCTGATCTTTGTGCTGAATGTATGGCTTTTTTGGAATCCCGAGAAATCAATCCCGACATCATGGTTCAGGTTTATTCCATTCTTGACCGAGTAAGGCATCAATTTCTTTTTCGGGAACGATTTAAATTAACCCGTCAGCCATCTAGGCTGGAAATCAGGGAATGGAATCGTAGAATCTTCCTACCGGATCTTGATGATGAGGAAATCCGCCTTTCTCCCTTGCAACGAGCTGTCTATCTATTGTTCCTGAAGCATCCTGAAGGAATTGCATTTCATGATGTACCCGATTACCAGGATGAACTTGAAGAAATATACAGCCATACATGTAGAGGCGGATCAGTAGTTGTCATAAAAATGACCATTGAAAAACTAGTCACGAATGAAAACAGTAAGCTGAGCGAAGTCATATCAAAAACTAAAAACAAACTATTCCGGCAATTCGGAGAGGAACTGGGCAAGCAGTACATCATTTCAGGAGATCGAGCTGAAAAAAGGAAGATAATATTGAACCAGAATTTAGTGCAATTTGTCACCTCACCTACATTCTCTTAAGAATTGTTAAAAGTTGTGACGAAAAGGATGCAAAAGGACAGATTCACCAGCTAAAAGGCTAATTTTAGGTAGCTAAACAATAATTAGTTCAGGTAAAGTACAGACAAATGGAAGGAGATGCCTACTTAGGCGTTGTAGTTTTTCTATGCTCTATTTTCAAAACTATAATGGGACTGAGGAGGCGAAGCTTTATCAAATATTATTTTGGACCTAACTTTGTGTTTATTTAAAAGAGTAAGTTTAAGGTATGGAAACTAAAGAGCCTAAATATCCCATATATCTAGATTATTGTGGGACTACTCCTGTTGCTTTGGAGGTTTTGGACGCAATGTTACCTTACTTCACTTCTAAATTTGGTAATGCTTCGAGCACACAGCACTTATTTGGGTTAGAGGCTGAGATCGATTTAAATAGATCAATATCTCAGATCGCATCAAATCTTCATGTTGCTGCAAAAAATATTGTGATTACCTCGGGTGCTACAGAGGCTATAAATCTAGCAATAAGGGGATTATATTCTAAATACAGGACTAACGGTAACCATATTATAACGGTAAAAACTGAGCACAAAGCGGTTTTAGAGACTTGTAACTATTTGGAAAATATTGGTGCAGATGTGACCTATCTTGATGTCGACGAAAAAGGTCTAATTGATATTTTAGAACTTAAAGATCAAATACGAGATGAAACTATCTTGACCGCAATAATGTTTGCCAATAATGAAA
>JABHCC010000096.1 GCA_018669475.1 Bacteroidota bacterium
AGGATGATTATGAGATTTCGCCCCGGATAAAAGCCAATATTGGCTTGCACTATTCTGGCTTTTTGGTAAAAAAGAAATACTATCAGTCGCTTCAGCCCAGATTATCAGCCAGATATCTGCTTAATGAAACCTGGTCGGTGAAAGCTTCATACGCCAAGATGGAGCAATACATTCACTTGCTGACGAATAATAATATTGGATTACCCACAGATTTATGGGTTCCGGCCACGGATAATATCCTGCCACAAAAGTCGCATCAGGTGGCCTTTGGCATTGCGAAAACCTTTACCGATACGTATCGACTATCTATCGAGGGCTATTATAAAACTATGAATAATCTCATAGAGTATAAAGACGGGGCTTCCTTTATGGGAATGGAAACCGATTGGGAAGACAAGGTTGAGATGGGTAAAGGATGGTCTTACGGAGGCGAGCTGTTTTTCGAGAAGAGATTGGGCAAAATAACCGGCTTTGTTGGCTATACTTTGTCATGGACAAACAGGCAATTTGACAATATCAATGAAGGGGAAGTTTTTCCATATAAATATGACAGGCGACATGATGTTTCAGTTGTGCTCAGTGGCCCACTGAATGAAAGGTGGGATCTTGCAGTTAGTTGGGTTTATGGAACAGGTACGGCACATACTTTGGCAACCGAAAGATATTTTGGCAATCGTAGTAGTGATGGGTTTGGGGGTGTTTTTAGCACAGGGGATTTGATTTACTCACATGATACTGGTGCCAATCTATTTTCAGGAGAAATTGAACATTTGGACGGGCGAAATTCTGTACGAGCTGCCGATTTTCATCGCCTGGATATTAGTGTGACTGACGTCAGCGAGACAAAATGGGGAGAGAGCACATGGACACTTGGGGTGTACAATGCTTATAACCGGAAGAATCCCTTTTACTATTACATTGGTTCAGATAGTAGGGGAAATCGCGCTTTGCGCCGGGTGAGTTTATTCCCCTTTATCCCTTCAATAACATGGAGTTTTAAATTTTAATTTGTGACAGAATGATAATCCGACATAGAATTATAGTATCCTGTTTATTAGTATTTAGTTTTGTGGCTTGTGAAACCACTGAGAAGATTGATGATTTTCCATTACGTCCCTCTCAGCTTGTTGTCAACTGTTTCTTCAGCGAGGGCAATATCTGGGAATTCCAGGTGAGTAAAAGTTTATCTGTACTGGATAATGCTGATTTAAAATACATTGACAATGCAACAATCAAACTGTTCAGGGACGATCTGTTGATTGAAACACTTGTTGACCAAGACCCTGATGGATGGTATCGCACTAGTAGTAATTTGCCAGAAGCTGATCATAAATATTCAATTGAAGTTTCATCACCGGATTTTGAGAAGGTTTTATTGTCTGAAGACATTGCCCCACAGGAGGTTCCAATTTCTGATGTTTCAATAATAATTAAAGACTCCTCTTTTCAAAAGTGGATTGATTATGAGGGAAGAGAATATTATGGAGGAAATGTGGAAGGAAGTTTCAATATTCTTTTCTCAGATCCGGCCAACATAGAGAATTACTATTCTTTATCTGTTTTTTATCTTGATAGTGTATACGATTATGAGGATCCATCTGAGATTCAGATTCAAAAGAGGCTATTATATATTTCCAGTGATGATTCAGCCATTGAGAATGATGAAGATAGTTACAATCAACTGTTATTGCGCGATGTTCTTTTCAATGGACAAGACTATCAGTTGAAGGTGGATTTTAATGATTGGAATAGTCGCAAGGGAAGGGAATACTATGTTGAATTAACTTCTTTACAAAGAGCTGGGTATTTCTACAAAAAATCTATTGATGATTATTCCAGTGCGGCAAATGATCCCTTTGCTGAGCCGGTCCAGATTTTTTGCAATATAAAAAACGGATACGGGATCTTTTCCGGGTTTTTCACAACTGTTTTTGGAGTAAGTTTCTAACCTGCCGGATGGGTGGGAAGGATGTTTTAAACTACCTTGCAAGCCTCAAGAAATAATTTGATCGCGGCATGGGAAAAGTAAAAAAGGCCTTAAACGAATCAGCTGCAATGCGCTGGGGTATGTTGATTTTGGTGGGATTTGTTCTATCAACAAACTATTATTTCTACGATGCTTTTTCCACGCTGAAAGATCTGTTAAAAGCGGAATTTGCCTTTACCAATACTGACTACGGACTTTTTGTTTCCTTCTACTCTATTCCCAATACCTTTCTGCTAATGGCAGTTATTGGAGGGATTATTCTTGATAAAGTGGGGATCCGAATCACTGGTTTTACTTTTATCTTTTTTATGGCCTTCGGGGCATTTCTTACAGCGTATGGAGCATCTGAATATTACAGCAATGGCGGTGTTGGAAATAGCCTGATGCAGTCTTTTCTACCCAAGTATTCTCCCGAATTGAAAATGATGTTATTGGGACGGTTTTTCTTTGGACTTGGAGCCGAAACCAGTATTGTAGTCATCAGCAAAATACTGGTTAAGTGGTTTAAGGGACGTGATCTGGCTCTGGCATTCGGGCTAAAAGTTGGCTTTGGTCGTCTGGGAACTTTCGCAGCTTTACAATTATCTCCTGTTCTGGCAAATGGTGGTGAAACTCTGTCCACTGCAATTTGGCTAGCTGCAGTTTTAACTTTTACCGGATTACTGGCTTTCCTTGTATATATGCTATTTGATGCCAAGCTTGATAAACAGGTGATTGCAACGGAATCTAGTTCACAAAAGGACAAATTTAAGCTTAGTGATGTTTTCAATATATTAAGTAATCGGGCCTATCTGTATATTGCTTTGTTATGTGTAACATTTTATTCTGCAGTGTTCCCGTTTATGGCCTATGCACCCGATTTTTTTGCGGATAAGTTTGGATTTACTGATGTACAAAGTGGTAGAATTACCTCACTTCTGCCCCTTGGAACAATGGTGTTTACACCGCTATTTGGTTTCCTGATTGATCGGAAGGGGAAAAGTGCAACGGCCATGATTTTTGGTTCGATAATTTTGTTGGCCGTTCATCTGGTTTTCGGATTTACTAACATATTACCCTATGTGCCCATGGTTATGTTGGGTATAGCATTTTCGCTGGTACCTGCATCAATGTGGCCTAGTATGGTCAAGCTTGTTGACGACAAACAAATTGGCACAGCCTACGGACTTATGTATTCTATCCAAAACCTTGGATTATGGGGATTCCCGCTACTTGCCGGAATTCTGTTAGACAAAACCAACCCGGGAAATCCGGAAGTTGCAGATTATACAGCACCCATCCTTATGTTCGCCGCACTTGGGCTGATTGGTTTGATATTTGCCATAATGTTGAAGTATGAGGATAAGAAAAAACACTTCGGAATTGAACTTCCTTTAAATAGAAAATAATTAGGGTTTTTTCGTAGACCTTTCAATTTTAGTAATTGATTTTCATGCCAAGGCCAAATTAATAACTGTTATTCATGTGATGTAAGCGTTTTTCACGGCAGAAACCTTTCTTTCCGCTTACCTCCTTAAAGCAACATAAACACCTTATAAGCGCTTCTTCCCAAAGCTCTCTAACCAAGCTGCTGTGACCACACAACCAGGCTGCAATACCTTGAATAGTATTTTTAGTTTTGTCTTATTTTGGGTAGCCATACTACTCTATTTGTAACAAAATTAAAAAATGTAGTAACCTCCAAAAAAATACCTACTTGGAATATTGGACAATCTGATTCATAAGGAAAGTCTAATTAGCAAGAAAGAATTTTAATTACTAGATTTAAGTCCCCCTACATTTAGAACTAAATAAACCTGATCTCATGAGAAAGACACTTTTCTTGTTGTGCATTATTAGTGCATTTCTAAACATCCAAATGTTTGCTCAGGAAGCTGAGAAAATTGATTCTATTCCGGCAGCATGGTATGGCTCTTATCATCTCAACGGTGAATTTGAACATCCTGTTCTTATCCTTCAGAATAAATTGATTGAATTTAAAGGAGATGAATACTGGTTCAAGGAAGGTCATTATACCGATGATGGGATATATTTTAATGCTGCTTCCAGATCAGATTCCCTGTTGCTGAATTTGAAACTTGATGAGCACCGACTCACCTTATCCGGTTATCCGGTAGAAGAAGAGGATCTTTGGAATAATTGGGCCATGAGCACTAAATCTCTAGATTACTCAGACCTGCCTGAAAGACTGATCAGAGACTGGATGAACGCTACGTCAGGTAGTGGATTCTGGCCTTTTTTTATCAGAGAGGAAGGAATGGGAGCTGCAACGACAGGTCCATTTATCATGCCTGAAGAAATTCTGATCAATGATGATGTATATCGGGTGCTTTGCGACAATAAGAGAGATCACAAATACTATTTTTTTAAGAACATTGGGAGTCATCATGTTGATATTGCCTTGGGTACGAAGGAATATAATACATATACAAGCTCCATGAATCTACCGAAAGAAAGACCTCATACGGCAGTATTTCCGCCTGATTTTTGGGGAGACTGGTTTTCTAGTGATGGCAATAATGAATTGATGCTAACTGCTGATAAAAAGGAATGGATACTTGATGAGGAAACTTATGAACTGGCTAATTTTCATAAAGTTGAGGATAGTTTGAAAATATACCTGCTTAAGGGAAGAGATGCATTTCCAATTACCATAACTGATCTTACACCCAACTATCTTGTTTACCAATGGGCTTCAAAAGATCCGGTTATCCTTAAAAAGAATACCACCCTGATGGATGGATATTTGATGAATTATGATGAACTGCCCGGCTGGATGTTTGGCTACTGGTACACCACAGATGGGAATAATCAAACTATGCTGGCTCTTGAACAGGATGAGATGCGATATCTGGATAAGAAAATTAAGGATTTGGTCATCTACAAAAATCAGAATCTGTATCATCTGGAATTCTCTCAAAGGAAAAATAAATTTCATTTTATTGTTGAGCCTCTTTCCATGGAATACCTGTTGGTAATGACTACCGATGATCAGTCTCTTCTGCTCAAGCATGGAAAAAACAATGTGGATTTCATGACTATTAGTGCTGAGGAAATTCCAAAATCATATCTGGGGAACTGGTTTAATCCTAAAATCCAGAATGCTTATGAGTATACGATTAGTAAAGACTATTTTATTTTCGACCAGGCGCTCTATGAGTATGATGAAATTAATCGAGGTCCCAATTATCTGGAGATCATCGCTTCAGCCGATCAAAGTAGAATTCATTTCACTAGTACCAAGGTGGGTGATTCATATAACTTTAAGATCGACAAAGGGCTTAGTCATCCGATTCAAAAATTCAGATCTTTGACGATTCCTAATCAAAACTGGCCAACACAATTCCCAGACAGTGAGTATAGTAAGGGAGGGAAATTCACTCTGGAAGGTTATGTATTAAATCATGACAAGTATCCTGATTTTTCAACGGTCAGTTTGTATTGGCATGCTGTTATCAAATCAGGTCAGGCTACCAATGCAGCAAAGATTGAGGAGGATGGGAGATTTACACTTGAAATTGATCTTGATCATCCTTTGGAATCATTTGGCCGATTTGGAGAAGCCTGGATCAATGTTTTTATGGCTCCCGGGAACAAGGTGTTTATGGTTCTGGATGCTGAGGAATTTGCTGATCGGGAAAATCCGAAGGTTAATTTGGCCATAACCGGAGATTGGGCACAAGAGGCCTATCTTTATCATGATTTCAATAATTATCATAAAGCCGATTGGTCAACCCACAGAGATCATGTTGCCAATGATGATTCTACAGGATATAAAACATTCCGAACAGATTTATTTCAAGAAGACCTTTTGCGGGTAGACCAATATCTTTCTGAAAGGAGTTATTCGCCCTTTTTCAAGCAATGGTTAAATAATCAGATAGATTATTCATATATCGATGATCTGATGCGCTATCGTTGGTTGAAGAACTCCTATAACCAAGAACGCTCTCCATATCAAATCCCGGTTAGTCCAAAATGGCTGGAATGGGAGAATTTCCCCTTACAGAATCCACAGCATTGCCTCAATTATAAGGCATCCAGCGTGGTGCATGAACATTACATGTACCAAAATACACATACCATGATGGATTTTTATCCTGACTTCCCCAAGCTCGTTCTTCCAAAAGATGATGAGGGAAATGAAGTGAGTAAGACTGGATATTACATGACTTTTATTGATCGGGTTAGGAAGGAAGAATCCTATTCAGACTATTTTAGAGATATTTTGATTTCCCGTTTCCTTATTGGAGCATTATCACGAGAGAAAATAGAGATCATAGAGCCGGCTGTTGAGCGTTTTCAAAATGAAGCTATCAATCAGGCTGCTATTGACTTTGTTAGTAAATCAGTCAATACCCTAAAGAAATATTCTGAAGAGGAAATCGATGATCATATAGTGGTTGAAACAGCAGACACAGCCAATATGAGTTTGTTTGAAAAACTGATTTACCCCCACAGGGGAAAAGTAATCTACGTTGATTTTTGGGCTACCTGGTGTGGGCCGTGTAAAAGTCAGTTCCCCTATAGTCGTGTTCTTCATGATGCCTTGAAAGGGAAAGATGTGGTATTCATGTATTTGTGTGGTAGTTCTGAACGTCCGAACTGGAAGGCTGATATAGAAAACTTCAAGCTTGAGGGAGATCATCACTTCATTGAAAAGAAAGAATGGAGGGAACTATGTGGAGAGTATAAGGTATCAGGAATTCCGCATTATCTTATAGTAGACAAAACCGGTAAGGTAGTAGATGAAAAAGCACCAAGGCCACAAGGATCTAGCGGTTACAATCAGGATTTGTATAAAAAGATTCTCAAACTTTTGGATGAATAGCACATGCTGGGAGGAGAATACAGCTAATGTCACCTGGAAAATTGTTTAATTAAATCTAGGATTGTTATGTACTAATGTGAAGGAATATAGAAAAGTATTTGTAATTTTGGGAACTGAACTTATGAATATTTGATATGTACAGTTCCCAAAACATTCAAAATGATATAGTAGTTAAGCTTTACCAGGATAAACGGACTGTTTTTAAAATATCCGACATAGCTTTATTGACAGAGGATAACCATCCTACTTCATTGGCAAGAAGACTAAACTATTACGTAAAAACCGGAAAGATTTTAAATCCACGAAAGGGAATATATTCAAAACCAGAATACAATTCTGCAGAGCTTGCTAGCAAGCTATATACCCCATCATACATTTCCTTGCAGTATGTTCTGCAGCGAGCTGGTATCATTTTCCAATATTCTGAAACCATAACGACCATGAGCTATTTATCTCGTGAAGTTGAAGTTGATGGGCAAACTTTCACATACAGAAAAGCCAAACAACAAATATTATATAATTGGGCCGGTGTAATACAATCAGAACAAGGAATATTCCAGGCAACTCCGGAACGAGCCTTTCTTGACCTTTGCTACCTTGAGTCAGGCTTCTATTTCGATAATTTGAATCCACTAGATCGAAACCTTATTTCTGAACTTCTTGCAGTTTATTCCTCCTCAACTTTGTCTCTACGTGTAAAAAAAATTCTTGAATCATGATTGACATCAATAAGCATCGATTTTACCTTTTTCAAATTCTCAAACAGATCTATTCGGATACTGAAATTTCAGGTCTTCTTGGATTTAAAGGAGGAACAGCCTTGATGTTTTTTTATGACCTTCCGAGATTTTCAATCGATTTAGACTTCAACCTTCTGGATACAACAAAAGAGGACTTGGTTTATAAAAGAATCCGAACCATTATTCTATCTCATGGCACAATACACGATGAAGCTAGGAGGTTCTTTGGCCCCATTCTGGTGTTAGACTATGGTATGAATGAAAGAAAACTAAAAGTTGAGATCTCCAAGCGAGATTTCTCTGACAGATATGAAATTAAATCCTTAATGGGGCAAAGCATCAAGGTAATGGTTCAGGAGGATCTTCTGGCCCACAAGCTCTGTGCATTACTCGATAGACCCACTATTACCAATCGTGATGTTTTTGACATTTGGTTTTTATTGTCCAGAAAAACGCCAGTAAATCCGAGAATCATTGAAACCAGAATGGAGCAGTCATTACCAAATTACCTTGACCAATGCATATCCGCCATCGAGAAACTGAAGGAGAATAATCTTCTGGCTGGAGTTGGTGACCTATTGGATGAAAAGATGAAGAACTTCGTAAGGAATAAACTCAAAGATGAAGTATTGGAGTATCTCCGTTTCTATCAGAAATATCCTATTCTATAACAGATCCTGGAGCCGGCAGTTTCCGTCTGGAAAGATTCACAACTTTCCAGGCTTACTTTCCTAACTATTTTGGGATTAATTAATATAAACAGAGTTTTCTTCTACCTTTAGTATTCAGAATCCCCAAAATCCAGACTATTATTAAGTATACAGTATTACGCATTAGAATTATATTCTTCTCACTGGTTTTAATTTTGCTAAGCAATAGTGCTATTTCTCAATCATGGGTTGAAAGCAATGTGCTTGGACACCCAGATGCACAAAAGGATGATATGTATGGATATGGGATGTCTCAATATGAGGATATTCTGGTTGTTGGTGCTCCCGATCATGAGTATGATATATCAGGAGGAAATAAAATTGCAAAAGCAGGAGCGGTTTATGTGTATCACAAAAGTTCAGATGGCAGTACCTGGGAACTTTCTGAGAAATTAATATCTCCAGATCGTGTTGAGGATGCTCAATTTGGAAGGGCAGTTTGTGTTTATGGTGATTACCTGTTTGTTAATTCTTATGAAACTGTAAATTCTTCTCATTACGCAGGTAAGATTTATATTTTTCTGCGACTTCCTCATGGGAAGTATTATTATGTTCAAACCTTAGTCTCACGAGATCCTCAATACATTGAGAATTTTGGATTAGTTATGGCGGCTAATTCCGGTTATTTGTTCTGTGGAACGAAGAACGATTCGGACGATAAAAATGGAACAAACACTATGCCCTATGCAGGATCAGTAACGGTATTTAAACTAAGCTCAACAGATTCCTGGGAATTTAATCAGAAGATTGTTCCTGATGACAGGGCTTCTAATATGAATTTCGGTAATGCAGTTGCTGTGACCAGTGGGGGAGTCTTGATTGGAGCTCAAAATTATACAATGACAACTGGTGATGAGACTTCTACAGTTGGGAAAGTCTATTATTATGAATATGACCGACTTGGGCTTCCGCATCATGGAAATTGGAATCTACAATTATGAATCCTAATCCGGTTACCGATAAGTTGTTAATCACGCTGTTTCAATCAGTGTCACCCGTAAGTATCAGTATCATAACCCTGACAGGATCAGAGATTTTTAAAGTGCAGACAACAGATGAACAGTTGACGATTGATTTTAGCTCTTATCCAACAGGCTTGTATTTTCTACAAATTGATACAAGAAAAGGGAAAATGGCTAAAAAAATTATCCATAATTAGTATTGGAAGTATCAAATTCTCCTTCTTGAATTGTTCTCGCTTTCTTGTACTTTTTAACGGATTTATTATCAAGAAATATTTCTTTTATCGACAGACTGCCATGCTCAACTTTTAAGACGATTTCGTCTTTTGTTATGGTACAGGTTCCCCAGGCATAACCATTAGACCAGAACCAGTTTCCTTCCTGATTTTTGAATGATATAGTCTGATCAATAGCTGAGCATTGGAAACCAGTCAATGCCAGAACGCTAGCCCACGATGCCATAGCTCGTGCATAATGATGTCCGCATTCAGCCTCATCAAATGGACTGCGTTTAGCACCATCATATCTGTTGCGAATGTTTTGAACAACTGTTACTCCTTCATGTTCCATCCCTTCATACATCATTCCAACCGCAGCTGCATATTCAAATCCTGTCATTACTTCAGAGAAGTAAGGGAAGGGAATTTTCGGACGACCATTTGGCCAGCTTGCCATAAGTAGTGCCGATTCTTTTCCAAGTGCATAAGACCGCATATTGTTGAAATGCCCCTCCATACTTTCGCGGCTATTGTATTTCAAAATGCTTTTCAAGGTTGTTTTGATATTCTCTTTTGGAGCCAGGTATCCCAGGCCACAAATATGAGCCATATACTGGCCAACCAATTGGTCAACCAAACAGCCTTTAGCTAGCTGATACATAGGCATATTCGGGGCTGAATAGTCAGTTATCAATTCTTTCGTTTGAGGGTCAAGCACCTGGTGTTCATAGTATTCACCATTGAACAAGTTCTTATCTGTCCATTTGCTTCCTTTTTTATAAATGGCAGCACATTTATTGGCAAACTTTATATCGTTCATTGTAAGAGCCATTCTTCCTGCAGCTTTAAGTGCTCCTAAATACCAGAATTGCATTTGAGGATTCGGACCAGAATAGTTAACATCCATGGTGTTATGCTGACTTCCTTCCATAACTCCATCGGCATCAGCATCCCAACTGTTTTCTTCCCAGGCAAAAGCTAAAGCTGACTTTACCATGGGCCAAGATTTTGTGAGGAATTCAGTATCACCAGACAGTTGCCAATCACGATACATTTTCATGATGGTTCCCATCTGTCCATCAGCAGCAACCCCAGTCCATTGCGCATTTACCAAAGGCAGACCACTTCTGAATGACATGCTACCATTTTCTCGGGTGGCGTAATTGAATTCAACATCGCGCATAGTTTTTGCCAGATCTCCAAACAAGAAGGCTGTAGCTTGCTCATAATTCCAAACATGCGTACAAGATCCGGCACATGAACCGTTTACATCCATGCATCCTTCCCAACCCATCATATGTCCGCTTGCCAATCTGAAAACAGTTTGAGAACGCAGAGTACTTAGATTAAAGAGAGCAGACTCTTTCACAACTTCAGGTAAATCTGATTCTATGAATGAATTGACAAACTGAAGAGTTTTATTTTCCAAGGAATTGATATTCGGATAAGTTTTTTGGATAACATCCACAGCATCTGTGTACTGGGTTGTGTAGTAGTTTCCAACAACAGAGCTTGACCAGGCTTTACGATTTGGGAAGTGCCACGTAAGGTAAAAAGTGAATGTTTTTGTGCTGTTAGCAGGAATGTCTTGTTCAACTGCCAACGAAGCCATGGGATCATGATCAAACTTTTCTGATTTCTCTACGAGCCTTCCATTGTCACTAAAATCATCCCAGAAGTCTAAAACTCCATTTCCCCAAGCATTGCTTATTGATGAGGTTCGGTAGGTAGTCAGATTAGATGCAGCTGTTGTTAATGCGAGTGTTCCCCATGCAGGGTCATCTACAGCAACCTCACCAGGAAGGAAGCGTATGCCTTTTACGTTCTCATCTTCAAAGAATTCGTTCGTATTATTTATCGCTCCTTCATATAGTTTGTCACCTTTCCAATCGTTACGAAAACGGCTTCCATCTTTCCCGATAAAATTTCGGATTGATCCGCAGACTGATACCTTTAATGCTTTGTCTGTTTTGTTGGTTACCTCATAGCTTAGAATTGCAATAGGAATTCCGCTGGCATCTGCATCTCCTGGCACCAGAGGGTTGAACGCTTTAATTTTTACATCTACGGGTAAATTATTGTCGCTAAGATTTACAATTCCAAAGGGATAGGCTGCGTCGAAAGTTGCTTTCTGGAATCTGGGAATCCCATGATGATCGACTGATCTACCTTCCATGTGTTGGTATTCAAAATCTTGTAAAGGTCCCATTAATCCCTTGGTAAAACTTTTTTGTCCGTCGTTTATATAAATTGAAAAGAATGGAGCATCGTTACCAGGTGTAACAGTACTAAAGCCTTTTCCCGGACGGTTCATTATTTCCCAATCAACCAGACTTCCTCTACCACTTAGAGAAACAGTACCAGTTCCGATTCCACCAATAGGTAGGGCAATTTTTGAAATATGGGCTTCATCATAATGCTTTAGAATGGGCCATTCATTATTTTGAGC
Source organism: Bacteroidota bacterium (assembly GCA_018669475.1). GTDB lineage: Bacteria > Bacteroidota > Bacteroidia > Bacteroidales > UBA12481 > JABHCC01. The sequence goes on from JABHCC010000096.1 coordinate 11,898, forward strand.
AAAGGAATTTGATGTGATTGAAGCTATTATCAAAATAGCTAAGGATAATTTATTCATGGTTGCGGTATTTTGGAATCTAAAAATAGGAACTGAAACCCACATTTACGCATAATATTTGCCACATCTTCTGCAATGCGTTTATCGAATTCAATTTTTTTTATTCGTATCGAAGAGCGTCGATTGGATTTTTTGTTGCAGCACGCCAGCTTTTCCAGCTAACTGTTAAGAGAGCAATACTTAATGCCAGTAGTCCTGCGAGCGCAAATATCCACCATGGCAAAGTGGTTTTGTATGTAAAGTTTTCAAGCCACTTAATTGCCGCATAATAAGCAATAGGACAGGCAATTACAAAAGAAATTAGAATCCAGATGGTAAAGTTTTTGTTCAGCATACTCATAATTTCAGAGACAGTAGCTCCAACAACTTTACGAATGCCAATTTCTTTGGTCTTTCTTTTCATTATTATAGACGAAAGATTGAGCAAGCCCATCAAGGAAATGATCAGACTAATCAGTGTAAAAAGCTTTATCAGCTTTTTAATTTTTTGATCTTCAGAATACATTTTTGATACTTGCTGATCGAGAAAGAGATAAATGAATGGGATATCGGGATAAGAATTCTCCCAACTATTCTGAAGCACTTTTATTATTTCGCTTTGTTCGGTAGTATTGAGTTTAATATTCAGATAGCCATTTGTTTCATCACTCAAATGAAAGACTAAGGGTTCTGCCTGGTTATGCAGAGAGTTGAAGGCCACATCTTTAACGACTCCAATAACTTTGGTGCCTGCTAATTTTTCTCCCAACATACTTCCGCTGTAGCCACAAAAATCAATAAAGGCCTCATTTATGATTACAGATTGAAAATTGCCATCACTAAACAATTCACCAAAATTACGACCTTCTTTAAACTCCATTCCCATGAGTGGGATATATTCATAATCTATTCCCAGGGTATGAACAATTTTTGTCACCTTCTCTCCATCACGTTCTAGCTGAAAATGAGAAGTTCCCAGTATTTCTCCGGGTATATTGCTTGAAAAAGAGGCATGTGCCACGAAAGAATTTTTGCTGATTTCGTCTTTGAAAGACATTATGCTTTGCGATTGCTCTTTTACATTATTCAAGGGCAACATTACAACACCATCCTTGTTGAAGCCCATTTCCTTTTTCATCAGGTAGTTCAATTGCCGGGTAATCACAAATACAATAATCAACAAAACGATAGTCAGTGCATATTGGATTATGGTAGAGACTCTCCCAAACTTAATACTTCCGAATCCCTTCAAGCTCTGCTGCCGAGTTTGAATCAATTGCAATCCACTCTTTTTCCTGTGATTAAACAGAGGAATCAAAGAAGCAATAAAACTTGTGAAAAATACAAGTATGAGCGATTGTGTTAGAATTTCCGAACTTGAGAAGATGGATCTGTCCAATTCAGTCAGCTCTTTTGACCAGGGCAAGCTAATTTGAAAAATAATATTGGCCAGAATTATAGAGAACAAAATTAATACTAGGGAGTTTAGCAAGAACTGAAAGTAAAGAGCCAGCTGATTAGCCCCCATAATTTTTCTCAAACCCACATTTTTGGCCTGTGTAATAGTCTGAGATATTAAAAGATTAGTATAGTTGATGGTGGCAATAAGGTAAATAAAGAGGCCAACCATAATGAGTATGTAAGCATAAGTTTTGTTCCCCTTCGGATAATCATACGTCATGTGGTGAGAAAAATGCAGGTCTTTTAGAGGAATGGCTATTAGATTGAAATCGGCGTTTAACAGTTTTCCGAAAGTGCTCATGTATTTATCAAAGAAGGGCTCAAAATTATCTGTGATTGATTCGATCTCAGTATGCTGTTTTAGCATAATAAAATGAAATGCTGATGGCGCCCAATAGTACTCTGACTCTTCAACAGGAGAAATATCTCCTGTTCTGGTAAAAGGCGAGTCGATTGAAAATAAGACGTTTAGCCTGTGATGAGAATTGACTGGAGAATCTTCTACTACGCCTACTATTGTATATATCTGACCATCATATTCGAGCACCTCTCCAACAGAATTCTGATCGCCAAAGAATTTATTGCTTAGACTATTATTAATAACAATTTCGTTGGGATTTGTGAGTGCGGATGTGGGAGATCCATACTTAAAGACCAAGCTGAATATATCAAATATAGTAGAATCAACTTTGTAGGCTTCATCTACTGAAAACTGGATTGTTTCTTTTTCAAAAAGAACAGAATTCCGAAAAGGAATAAGGCGAGCAAAAGATTCAACCGCAGGAAATTCATCCTTTAGTCCTGGCCCCATTGAGGGCCCCAAGACAGCATGTGTCATTGTATTCTCAGCAGCGACAATATCTCCGCTAATACGATAAATGCGACTGGCATTTTTATGCTGCGAATCATAGCTTAACTCAAAGGAGGCGTAGGAAAATATATAAAACAGAGAAGCAAAGGCGATCGCCAATCCGAGAATACTAATCCAGGAGGAATTCCGCTTATCAAATACGTACTTGACTGCAAGTTTCAGGTTTAACAATATCATGCAAGTTAAAAGTAGAACAATTTTTCTTCAATCTCATGAAAAGAAAAGTTTTCGGCAGTATGTCCATTCCTATTGAGTGAAATCGACGGAATTATTCTAATGATATTATTTCAAGGGCATTACTTCAAATACGATAAGCTGATAGGGCTCAATGGGAATAATAGCTTTTTCTGATGAAGTAAGCCTTAACACCTGACTATCCTGATCCTCTCCAGGTGCAATCGGCATATTGAAGCCAGAATGGTGAAGGCCAGGAGCCTACGGTGATGTTGATGAATACTTCAGGATTTTGTTTTCTCAGATTTTTTATCAGCCGTGCACCTGCTTCCATATCTGGCAGATAGGCTGGCTCAGAGCCTCCAAACCCATCGAATTTGAAGTAGTTAACCCCGTAGTTGATCAGCATGTCTGAGGCTCGTTCATAAAATCGCTGGTAGTAATTCGAACCAGCAAGGCTGAGTCCTTTGCTATTGGTTTCTAATCCTTCTCTTTTGGCAGATTTCACCCTGCGTTGTTTATTCTCGAGGTAGCCTCCAAAGGGCGACATCCATACTCCGATACCAGAATTGTATTTCTCACATAATTCAGCCTGCGGCGTAAACCCATCAGGGAATTTATCCGGATCAAAATACCAGACACTATCCAGATTATCCCATCCATCATCAAATACAAAAGAATTGAGTTGAACATCATAAGGTTCAATAAACTTCTCATTCCAGGCATGCATCCTTTCGATCAGCTGTTCTGATGTAAAGCTGGAAGCCCCATCGTCTGTGATATCCCACCAGCAATTGTAATGTAGGAATTGCTTGTAGGGTCTTGCTCTTTCGCGTTCAAGATAATACAGGAATGCTCTACGGTTCTGATCTTTTGGGGTTACCCCGATAACAGACCATTCTGATATTGATTTTCCGGGAATCAGTTCATCGGTTCTTTCTATGAAGAAATTGAGCAGATCATTAGTTTTTCTATAGATGGTCAGGTTTCCGGCAGCTCGTTGAGGATTTACAAGATCAGTCAGGATTTCGTATTTGCAGAGAGAATCATAAGTAGATAAATCAAGGTGATATTGTGCACTTCCTCCGGAGCCCTGGAAAGGGTGTTTATCTTCACTTATTATCTCGTCATTGACTGCCAGGGCCATTGAGTTGATATTGAATCCTGTTGATGCAGCCAGCTCTATTGAGATAAGATATTCTCCTGTACGGTCAATGATGTTTGTTACATCCAATAACGATTGACTGGCATTTCCTATTGATCTGGCCATTAATGCCTCAGATTGTACAATTGGATGCTCCATTCCGAAAAAGAAGTTATTGTACGTAATAGGCGACCCCAATACTAAACCAGCATAGCTGGCTCCTGATAACTCACCATCAAAGAAACCGACCTTGGTAAGGATAGCTGGCTTGTCGATGGTTTGGATTTCAATATTTTGCCTGATATAATTTGATCCTTCTCTTAATTGGGCAGTCCACTTGATCGATATCTGCTGATTCTCGTTAAAGAACAATCCGGAAACCTTTTTTCCCGGAAACCGAAGTGCTTTTGTTGGTAGACTGTCTGTTACCGCAATGGATTCTAAACACAATTCTCCCTGAAGTTTGAAATCAAGATTTGTGAGTTGTTTTCCATGCAGCTCAATAGTAAATAATGTAATACCCTGAAGGTGAACAAATTCATTGTCATACTTATTAGTAATCTCAGAAAGAATAATCGAGTTGTTCACCAGTTGCCATTTTGCCAGGATTGCATTATTGCTTATTTCAATCTCATCATTATTGATGCTGATTTCTGGTATACCTGGATATTCACCGGGAAAGAATTCATGATTATCAGCATTGGAATTACATCCAGACAAAGCAAACACAATTGCTAGTACAGACAAAGAATGGCTTAAAATATTCATAGCTTAAAATTACTAATTGCTTCTCAAAAGAGGCAGAGTCTGTCTCATTCCATCTGCAATTCCCATGGTGGTTAACGTTTGACAGGAGTTTTCTGTCTTATCTCAGTATGTCTAATAAGCGCATTTTTAAAGCACCGCTTCAATTATAATCTGCAACCCGATGTAAACAAGTACAACATTCATATCTATTGGTATGACATCAATTTACCAAGGCTTGATTCTGTACCTGCCAGAGAATTTGGATTCCTTACTTCCTTCGTCTGGATTCAAAAATAGCATGAAAAAAATGGCTAAACTTCCTACTACTTTCTCTAAAGCTTATCCTATGTCATGTACCTGTTTTTGCTCAAAGTAAAGTAAAAGCAATTTCAAATCTCTGATCGAATATAATCTCCTGAATTGTAGATATATCAAGGGTTTCAAAGAATTCATATTAAAAACAACGCAACGCTAGTGACCTATGAAGCATATTTATTCTTCCTTTTCAAAATGGATTAGCTCAAAAAGATTTCACAATCAAAGATATCATGAGCTCCGGATTTCCATCCGGATTGGTAAGCTCAATGACAGCTGACCTGGTTGCATGGGTGGAAAACCTGGAAGGAGTTAGAAATATCTTTGTTTCTAATGGACAAGAAACTCAGCAAATAACTAACTACTCCAGGGATGACGGTCAAGAGATTTCCAATCTTATAATAAGCCCCGATAATACATTTATTATTTTTGAAAGAGGTGGTGCACCAAACCAACAAGGCGAAATTCCAAATCCGCTAAGCCTTGCAGAAAAAACTAAAAGACAAATCTGGAAAATTAATACTGATGACAAGAAGCCTGTCCTGATTTCTGAAGGAGATCATCCTGTGCTTTCATCTGATGGGAAAACTCTTTTGTTCAGCCGGAGAGGACAAGCTTAGAGAAAAGATTTGAGTTCAGAAACGGATTCTGAACAGGTATTTTCTGTAAGAGGAGCCGTAAGCTACAAAGGGAATAAATCTAGGCATACAGAGTTTTGTCCAGGTTGGCGAAAGCTGGCATCATATCCAAAAAGGCAGATATCAATTGACTTGATGATCCTGCTTCAATTTTACCAACTACCAATCAATGGCACTCGAATACCTCCAATAAATCCGAATTATCACAAAGAAAGCCTGTCAAATTTGATAGGCTTTCTTTGTGCATTAGAGTCAAAAAATAATATTATATTTTTTTGACATTTGTAGCGCTCAATCCTTTTGGACCTTCCTCCACATCATAGCTTACTTTATCTCCTTCAGTAATCTCATCGATTAATCCATTTTGATGAACAAATACATCTTTTCCTCCCTCATCAGGGTTGATAAAGCCAAAACCTTTTGACGTATTGAAGAATTTTACTGTGCCATTACTCATGATAAATAGTTTAAATGAAGTATAAAATTAGTATAAGTTTTCACATGACCATTCTAAACAATTCCATTTCATTCTGTTTGGAATCAATATAAGGCTACTGTGCTGGAATTATGGGAGTTAATGAAACGCGGTATTCTCTTATCAAAGTAACAGAAAATGGATCGATCGTAATTTATTCAGAAAAGGGGAGCCTTGAATCAGATAAAATGGATTTTATTGGTTAAGGCAATAGCTTTTATAGAGGGGAAATTAAGAGAATCTCATCCCTGGATAATGTAATGTCAATAGCGCGCTAATATTAGAAATTCAGGCTCCACAGAGCACCTTTGCTGGAAGTCAAAGTAATAATGGGATCCAGTATCATTTGTCTTTTTGAACAGGATTATCTAAAAAATCCATACTGGTCATTTTCCACAGCATATTTCATCCGTTTATATTTAGTTGTATTTGTCGGATGGAGCTCGCATAACAAAAACAATCATCCGCGTGTGTGTTGAAAGATTTTTCCTATTGTCATGCTCAGTTAATCCATTTGTTAATCGGCTTTTGGCCGAAATTAATCTACCTTTACTTGTACTGTTCAAATCCTATCTTATCATTCATATGAAATGGTAATCTAAAAAAGATATTAATTATGTTTATTCTGATGGTTGTAATATTTGTGCTTGGCTATCTAGTCATAGCATTGGAGCATCCTCTCAAAGTTAATAAAGCCGCTCCTGCCCTTTTAATTGGCAGTCTGACTTGGGTTGCTTATATAATCGGCTTACCTGAGATTCTTGATCTTGGATTCAGTAGAGGATGGAATGATTTTCTTGCACTCAACCCCAGTGCTAACAATATGGAAGAAATGGTCGATTTTGTCGGTCATCATCAGGTATATGAGCATCTGGCAGAGACAGCAACAATCATCTTTTTCCTTCTTGGGGCGATGACAATAGTTGAAATCGTTGACCAGCACCAAGGATTTAAAATCATTACTGATCGTATCAAGACGACTAATCCGGTGAGATTGATGTGGACCCTCTCTTTTCTGACTTTCTTTATGTCGGCTGCTTTAGATAACCTCACCACCACAATTGTGATGGTCGCCCTTTTAAGAAAGTTAGTAGGAGACAAGGAGCAAAAGTGGTTTCTCGCCTCTATAATTGTTCTTGCAGCAAACGCCGGGGGTGCCTGGTCGCCCATTGGTGATGTAACGACTATTATGCTTTGGATTGGTGGACAAGTTACAGCCATTAATATCATGCTTAAAGTATTTCTTCCAAGTCTCACCACGATAGTAGTACCCCTCCTAATTATCACTTTCTTTTATCCAAAGAAGGAAGTGCATAGACCTCTGTCAAACGGTAAGGAAGAGAAGGCATTTACTTCGCATAAAGAGCGTGTTTTTATTCTTATCATGGGTGTTTCAGCACTTTTATTTGTGCCCGTTTTTAAGACCCTGACACATCTGCCTCCATATATGGGGATGCTTTTTGGTCTGGGTTTGATGTGGGTAACAACAGAAATCATGCATCAGATTAAACCTGAAGAGGATAAAAGAAATCTCACCGTAGTTAGTATCCTCAGTAAAGTAGATGTTCCTACCGTTTTATTCTTCCTTGGTATTCTTATGGCAGTTGCCGCACTGTCTTCAGCTGGTCATCTTGATATTTTAGCGGGATGGTTAGACAGAAAGGTAGGTGATATTTATGTTATTAATCTGATAATAGGAGCTTTATCAAGCGTAGTGGACAATGTGCCTCTTGTGGCCGGAGCTATGGGAATGTATGAAATCACCACCCCTGAGATGCTCCAGGCTGCAGCAGATCCGGTTTATGCACAATTCTTTGTGCAGGATGGTTTGTTCTGGGAGTTCCTGGCTTATTGTGCGGGAACAGGAGGAAGTATCCTTATTATAGGTTCTGCTGCCGGGGTTGCTGCCATGGGAATGGAAAAGATTGATTTTATCTGGTATATGAAGAGAATATCATTATTGGCATTGGCTGGCTACTTAGCCGGTGGTGGTGTTTACTGGCTTCAGGCCCAGCTTTTGCATTGAAATGAAGACACTTTGTTTGAACCCCAGAAATTGATTTTCAGTAAGCTCTTAAGCACCGGGCTGATAAACTTGAGGATAACGGTATAGTTCTTCTGATTTCATCCCGTTCGTGGGACATACTACGTCCAAACGACTTGATATTATCTGCCTCATTCCAGCTCCAAAAGGCTGTATAATGTCCATAGAAACCCCAATTATATGATCGCTCAGAAAACCAGTAACCCGCTGGCAAAGCTCCAAAACCAGTAGAGTTGGGGTTTGCGATCGGTTCATCCCAATCAAAAGATGCTTTTATTTTATCATCAAGACCTGCTGCTCTTCCCGCTCCGCTTAAATATAATTCATCCTCATTGATGCCTAAATATCGCTCCAGGTCTATCCATTCTTCATCAGATGGCAAATGCCAACCTTCCGGACAAGAGTTTTGAGCCGCCATTCCAGCATAATGCCTGCCATAAAATCCCTCACCGCCAACAACAGAAAAGGACGTCATAATTTGATTGAGTCTCCAACAAAGCCATATCGTTGAGGGACAATAAATCCGGGATATTTATCAGCCAATCCTCCTGCCTTGTAAACAAAGCGTGCAATTTCGCTTTGTATGGGATTTCCAAGGGTGCTATTGGTTTCAACCTGCCAGGAATAGTTTTGATTATTGATCAGATCGGGTATCGGATATTCAGTTTTATTGCTTGTTGCCAGAAGAGTTCGGCTTGAATCGTTTTGAAAGTAAAGCTTGTATTCAACATGAAACCAATATCAACAGTGGTACGATTAACAATCCTGGCAGAATATTACATCTAATGCTTCTCATTAAGTAAGTTCTTCATAGGTTCTATCAAAGTTAGACTTTTCCAGGAACAAAAAGGCAATTTGATGCATTACCACCTCACTACCAGTCCTATATCATATTCCAGTTTCTTCAACAGGTGACTGGGCGAGGTAATCTTCATGGTTTTGGGAGAGTTATAAGTCCATTCATATGTGCTTAGGGTATAATTCAGATATTTCTTTGTTAAGTACCATCTGGCTTGGGCCTGGACACCAATCCTGACATCCCGTATCCGGAGGAGGTCAATGAAAAATGCTGCTTCGGGAAAGAAGAACCAATTGTAAGAGTCTCTTGTCTCATAAACCAGGTCGCGCCGGAAATTGGAATTGATGCGTTTTTGTCCGAATTCCTCTCTGAACGGTACAATCGAGCTCACGCCACCGTTGACTTGCAGGGTCAAATGTAGAAATTTGTATTCGAGCGGAAAGACCAATCCTGCCATCCAGCCTTTATCGGCAGCAGTGATGTATTTGTGTTTTGAACCACCGCGAACATCGGTGTAATAATCCACATCACGGTTAATGAGATACTCTTCAAAATAATGGATGCCATAAGGATGGCGGAGCATGCCGGCCGATATTCCGACAAATTTCGACAGAAAATACCTGATTTTCAGGTTATATCCACTCAAATAGAAGCCTGAATTCAGCGTAAAGCGTAGATCAGTTTGCCAGGGGCCTTTGAAGTTCATGAGCAGGGCAAATCCAAGGTATTCATCCTCTGGGTAATCTTTATTGGCCTCCAGATAATCAATAAAATCAAGATGTTCCCCTGGGGCAAAGCCCTCACATTGAATCTCTCTGAATCCAAACCCGGCAGATAGCCTTACCTCATCAAGCCATTGGGCCGCAGCAGACTGGCTCAGGGTAATAGAAACGAGTATTGCCGACAGGACTAGCAGTTCTTTTCTCATAGTGAACCCTCCTCTCCGGATATCCGAATAGCAATTACATCTGTTGTATCAGACAAAATTTCTCCATTGGCATATTGGAATTGAAAAACCAACTGCAGAGAGTCATTCTGAACGCTGTCAGTGCAGAAGAGTTGATAGGTTTTCTCTATATAGTATTTCGCATAAAAAGGTGTATTCAACTCAGGCAGCAGGCTGTCAATGGGTTGATACAGGTGATTCCATTTGAACTGCCAAACGAAAGAATCGACGATATCTGAGCCGGCAGGCTTCTCTGAAGAGAAATCATGCAGGGTCAGGATGGAGAGATTGGAGATGTCATGTTTGAGAAACAGGTGGTACGGACACTCGCAAGGCTGCATCGCCATAGCAGAAGAGAGTTTCGGATGCCAGGCCTGTGCTATTGCTGGTGGAGGCCTGAAAGAGCTGTCTGTCAGGGTGATTTCAAAAGCTATTGCCGCCGGATGCATTTCATTGTATTCAGTTCGATTGGCGGTCCATCCAGTTTGGTCAAGGTTTTGTATGGATAGCTGATCAAATTGATAGCTCGCCACCTGCTCAGGGCAATTGCAGCAGCTGAAGGTCAAACGGATCAGAAAGATCAGGATAAGGATGGTAAGAGGTTTCATTGAAATTGTATTAAGTCTAGCTTGATTACTTTATTTGCTCACCATATATCCGACAAAGCTATTTTTTTTTGGCATAATCCTTGTGTTTCAAACTTTGAAATCAAACCCAAACACCATGAAGAAGTATATCATCCTATTGATAGGATTGTTTGTCCCAATTATCTCTTTTGCTCAGCTTGAAACTTTTGATCTAAGCAAGTACAAGCTACCAAAAATTTATACACGACAACTTACCTTTTCTGGGGATTTGGATGGAATTTTTGAGAGTGACTATAAAAAGCCTGGTGAAAAAATGGATAATGTGAATTTCCGGCGGCTAAAAGGAGAGGGAAGACTAGCATATTATCAATACCAAAACAATGAAAAATTTCAGGGAAGTATTTTGGTGAATTTGGAAGGAGGTACAGATCATCGCTGGAATTCTTTACCAGACACATCCAGTACATTTCATAGTGGGACGATATACCCAAATGTCTATTATTA
>JABHCC010000097.1 GCA_018669475.1 Bacteroidota bacterium
CGGGACAAAGGAAAATTACATGAAAGATCCTAATAAACAAAGGAATAGCAACAATACGAAGTAGTTACCGGGAATGAAATAATTGATATGGAAGGTATTGGGGGTAAAATGGTGGAGGAGATCCCTTTTCAATGTTTACGGGGCCTAGCGGGGAGGGTTGGTAGTTGATTGGACTAAATGAATTTTTGACTTGGCAAATTATTTGAGTATCACAACAAATCAAATACTTGAGAGAAAATACCGATGATGCCAGTAGACCCGGCATCTTCCATCCTGGCAAGATCGGTTTCAATTCCTTCGATTTCCGGCAGAGCCGGCTAAATAAGTTTTAAAATATCCATTCAGTCCAACTGATAATGAGCAGCTTAAATGTTGTTGAAAATCACAGCCGTATATATAGTTGTTGAAGCAATTTCCCCCATATTATACAGCAGCCTGGGGTTCATCGGTAACACTCCCCCAGTGTCAATCATTGGATATGTGAAATGCAGGCAGGGTTATGTTCCAGAATATGGCGATAAACCGGATCGAGGCAATCGATCCGATTCCAATTAGAGAAGCCATCAGCTGGTTAAGATTCAGCGCCTGGGCAGACAGATACACCAGTACACCGACGAGTGCAGCAACAGAATACAATGTTGACGTTGGTCGGAAAATCAAAGGAACTTCGCTGGCCAGGATATCTCGCAGTACACCACCGACAACACCGGTAATGATGCCCATGACAGCGACGATGGGCAGTGACATCTGTGCATCCTCTGCAACCTGTGCTCCGACAATGGTGAAAAGAGCCAGGCCAAGGGCATCGGCAACCAGCAGGGTCTTTTGGGGAGGGCTGAAAAACCGAACATAGAGAATCGTAAACACTGCAGTCAGCAGACAAACCCAGATGTTCACGGGTTCCTCTATCCAGAAAATGACATCGCGGTTTAAAAGAACATCCCGAATGGTTCCCCCGCCAAGAGCCGTAATGGAAGCAAGTACTCCGACACCAATCCAGTCCAGTTTTTTCTTGCCCGCGGCCAAAGCGCCACTCATTGCGAAAACAGATACACCGATTAAACTCAAGTAGTGTATGATCATAAAACTTCTCGTAGTTAATTGATTGCAGAAATGAAATCAAAAATAGTAAAAAAAACCACCCCCGAATCTGGGATGAAATATGAGTTTGGCAAGGTTTTATTTTATAAGCCCCAACTGCCCCTGGTTTACCTTGTTGACATACTTCCCATTTATGACCTGGACTGTCGCAATACGTTTGTTGCAGGACGGGCAGTAAATGTCAGTTCCTTTCTCTGAATAGTCGTTGATGAATATGCCCGTAAAGTCTTCTGTAATCCGATCCCGGTGAATCTTCAACAATCTTCTTCCCGGTCCTTTTTTGTACTTCAGCAGCTTTTGGCCACATTGACAGTGAATTACAAGAATCTTGTATTTAGTCAGTTTTTTCACTGGGTTTGCAGGGAGGATTGGTAGTAGATTTGAGAATGGCAGGTGAGATTTCACCCCAATATCTACCGCAAAACCTCTCCATTCTTGCCTTTACAAAGAAAATGAATTCTTGACCTTACAACATATTAGTTGGATGGACTTAAACCAGTTTGCTCATCAAGCCAATTAAGAATCGCTGTTCTCATCAATTTATGTGACTCCATTTCGGCAAAGAGTAATTGTATATGGCTGGTATCGTATATTAAATCTGTAGCATAGTGCATCTCGCAGAGTGGAAGATGCCCAGCATGCCAATCTGCTGATCGAATAGTAGAGTGAATCATTTCACACATTTCTCGATCCGCTTTGCTGTACTTGATCATAAAATCTGTGAAGCTCTTATACTTTCGTTTATTTGTTTGTACAATTGAGTCAATGGCACCATATTGGTAGCAATATGAATGATTTCGTTTTTCATTTTTATTCATAACCCCTTATTCTTCACAAAACCTCTGCGACGTACTCAAAAGCATCAGTATGGCTATGTTTTTCTTCATTATAGAAAAACACCTCACCATTATAATGAAGAAAATTTATGCCACTCCTTCTCATCTTGAAATATATCCCACCCCAGTATTTTGACGATTTTATATCCCATCCAAGAATATTATAAACTTCTCTTTTTGATAAGACCTTTTGATCTTTAATTCTTTTAAAAACAGTATCACGGTTTTTAAATTTAGATGATAGATGACCTGTCTTTTTATCAAACACCTCAGTCATTTTTTTATTCATAACCTCAAATGCTTCCTCTTTTGCTGGTATCAACTTGTTTATGGCATTTAGATTTATATAGTATTGCTCATCTCTAAACTCTTTATCAGTCCAACTTCTATACAGTACATCCAACATATCATCTGCGTTGTATGTCGTTTCATCAGTGAAAAGAAACTGGAACGCTTCTAAATTCAGATTGTAAAACAACAACCCATTTCTAATGGCTTCTATATTACTGATGCCATATGACTCATATTTGGCAGAGCATAGACTAACGTTTGTTTTTTCAATGACTCTTTTATACTCTGCTTTTGAATCGAGCCAGTCATATAATACAATGAATGGCTCAAGACAAGGGTCTATGTTCTTCTCATAGATTCCTCCCCTTTTGTTCTCAGGGCAGATAAAATGTATCTCAATAGGTACTTGAGGGTATTTTTTATGAAAACTGGCTAACACTTTGAAGAATA
>JABHCC010000098.1 GCA_018669475.1 Bacteroidota bacterium
ATTGACCACAATGATGGCAGATGAAGGTGAAATTCATTTTGCTAATCTTTCAAGAAACGAAAGATTAGAGTTTTATCACAAATTTGAAAGGTGGTAACGTTTTTTATCCTGATGTGGTAACATTCTTAATACTGGCTAAAACCGATAGGGCGCATAGGCAGATGAGATTGGGTAGATCTACGATGGCTGATAAGGTTAAAATTCGTTTCTTTAAGGATAATTGATATTCAATGGGAGGTGGTTGTGAGTAAACAAGTGTTTGGTACAAAAGAGTGGGCTGTAGCGAATGTCAATTTTGTTGATGGTTGTTCTCATAATTGTAAATATTGCTATAGCCAGGAGATGGCTATCCGTTTTGGACGGAAATCGCCTCAGACTTGGCATAAAGAGGTGATTAGAACAAAAGCAGTAGAGAAGAATTACAAATGTTTTGACGGCCAAGTAATGGTGCCCTCTTCACATGATATTACGCCAATTGTATTAGAAGAAGCAATATTAGTTATTTCCAAACTCTTAACTGTAGGGAATAATGTGTTGATAGTAACAAAACCACACTTGGTATGTGTGCATAGGCTTTGTCAAGAGTTTAAAGACTATAAGCAAAACATATTGTTTCGCTTTACTATTGGATCAATGGATGATGAAGCATTGAAATTTTGGGAGCCAGGTGCCCCCGAATTTTCAGAACGATTTGATTGTCTTAAACTCGCTTTCAACAATGGTTTTAACACCAGTGTCTCCTGTGAGCCCTTTCTTGATAACAAGATAGTTGATTTAGTACATAAACTTTATCCATATGTCAGCGATTCACTATGGATTGGTAAGGCTAATATGCTAATGAAAAGAATTAGTACAAATGGTTACCATGATCCTGAAACGATCTCTCAAGCTCGGGAATTAGTTGAATGGCAAGCTGATCCTCATAATATTAATTCTATTTATACTGCTCTAATCAAATTCCAAAAAGTCAAGTGGAAAGAAAGCATAAAAAAGGTTGTTGGTCTCCAGGTATCTTGTGAAATTGGATCAGATAATTAATCTATGGCTTAGAATCTGAATACAGTTAACCGGACCTCAGGAAAATACTTTCTTATAATTGAAGGATCAGTAAAGTTGTGAATAAATGTCTATGGTTATAATTCACACATTCCATAAAAGACTATATAATAACATGTTGATACTATCAAGGATGCATCAGTTCAAGGATTAGTTAACAATGTGCTTTAAGTTTCTCTATGATTGATGTTTATAGAGGTGTTGAAATTAGAGAACATATGTAGAATTAGGTTTTGCCACTGAGATCAAACTTCAAAATGAGTCTACAACCAAAATAGATCTATAGAGTAAGGTTAGTTAATGCCATTGCTCCCTGAGTGATAGGTAAGGGCTTAGTGTTGGGTGGTAAGCATGAATCAACACTCACATACTAATCTTCTGATAAGCCAGTCCAAGTTCTTCAATTCGATTAATTATAGGTGCCTTGGGATTTGTCGGAGTTATACTATATCCACTCTCTTTACGCCCTACAATCTTCTTCCCATTCTTTCGTCCATCTTTTGCATTTAAACCAACTTCGAAGCACATATTTATAATATCATTAACCGTTATCCCTGGGGGAACTCCGTTTTCAAAATATTTAAGTGCTATAATCTCAGTCTTCATTTCATTAGCCGAAAATACTTTCTCAGTATGTAGGGCAGAAACCATCTGGGCGATAAGAGGATGACTATCGTTGAGTGATTCAAACAGTAGCTCTCCCATTGCCTTTATAGCCTCCTTAGGCATCAAGTCGATAGTTGTATGAAGGAATTCTTTGAGCTCATTAGGGTCTTGTAGGTAGGTCTTTACGAAATCCCAAAGAGCATAGATCTTCTTTTCAGTTTTAGTATTTGAATCTCTGGCCTTACCTTTGATGAGAGTATCAATGTATTCATTAAGAAGGTCTAATGAGTTGTCAGCGGGGGTAGGTTTCCCATCGTGAAAAGTAAAGGAAAATGTTTTACCTAACGTTTCTTTAAATGACTTTAGCGACGAGTACAGTTGACTCATGTCATTGTTCCAGGAGGTATACTGATCTATAGGGAAATGGGCTATATCTGGTATATTTTCCTTGTTAACCCTAATAAGCTGCACATTCCATTTCTTAATAGGAACGATTGTTGCTTTAAGGATCTCTTCGGCGCTGTTGTCCAACTCCGCAACAGTCTTTATCTCTGAAAGTAGATTAGATAGGATTGGTTTTAGTTTTTCTGCCCTGTCGATTAAGTTGCATGGATCTACTTTAACAAATTTGGCCCACTCAATATTGATTAACAGGTGTGCTTGTCGCCACCCATTACGCCCTCTTCCATAGATCTGAATTACTTCCTTCTCGGTTAGTGGAGAAAAGGTTTTATTTCTGTCGCTCACCATAAGCAAAATACTCTCTTCATACATATCTACTCCAGAGAAATATGTTGACGTTATGAAATTAAATCTTCCAGGTAGCTGTCCATCTTTCAGTTCACCGTAATAGTCCTTGGCCTTTGACTTTGCTTGTGATCCACATAGGATCTTACAGTGTTGTTTGTTCTGGTCTAATAAGTGTGATATGATTGCTAACTGGGCATCGACGGATTTATGGGCTATAACAAACTTTTTCTGCGGATTCTCATGAGATAGCTCGTCAAGTCTCTGTCCAATCTGTTTCAAGTTGTCGAAGGCTCGACCTGTTAACTTCAGTTTATCTTGTTCTTCTTCTTTACTAATTACGGCAGGTAAATATTCTCCAAGAGAAGGATTACTAAAATGTTTGATGGTTGCAGTTAGGAGACATCCATTACACCTTGGATCCAAGAAAAAATCTATCGCCTTCTCAAGAGCCGGCCGAAATGTGGATTGATCCTGATACTTATCTATTTCATCGAAAAGCAGGAAGTATTTTTTAAAGATTTCTTCTTCACCGATAGCTTTGAATACCTTAGGTAGGCTGTCAGCAACCACAAAAAACTTAGTGAACCCTGAGGTCCTCCTGTGGTGACTTGATACCTGTTCATTGGAAGTAGTTTCTTTTTTATTCTCTCCACTGCCTACGTACTGAAAAAAGACATTGAGCTTGGGATCATGTGGAGTCTCACTTTTCAGTTTAGCAATACTTTTATTGGGGAAGATAAGGATTGAATGTCGCTGCTCCCACATCTCCTTTGTTGTGGCTCCTATTCCGGTACCTTGCTTATGGTAGATTCCACGTTCAAATATGAAGTCATCACATTCGCTAAGGTAATCCTTGTCCTTTGGGATAGTATAATCTGGAGTTCGAGTAATTGTCATAAATACTATTTCAATGGGATACAGCGTATTAATGTTGTTTTCGTCATTTTTTTCATGTAGCGCTTATATAAGTCAGTAAAAAGTGACGAAACACTCAAGCCAACATCCTTTCCATCCTATCCTTCCATTTTCGCCATGAAGGCTCCACTGACGTTAGTAGGTTAAAGAAGTATCTATCGTGGTTAAGATATTTGGCATGACAAACTTCGTGTAGAATTACATACTCAATAGATCTCAGTGGAGCCTGCATGAGCATATAGTTCATCGTGTATTTTCTTGTCTTAGGATCGTAAGTGCCCCACTTGGACTTGAAGTACTTCACCTCCGGAGGATCAAGCCAATAGCCTAACTTTTGTTCATTACTCTTCTGTAGCTTGTAATGAAGTTTGATGAACAGCTCTTCAGCTTGACTCTTTAGCCACTGACGGTAGTGAGATTGAATGAGATCTACTCTCTCAGGATAAGGAGTGAGGATCAATATATATTCTTTGCCTACAGTAATTGCCCAGTGCTTGCTTTCTTCGATTTTGAGTCGGTATTCCTTGCCCAGGAAGAATTGTGTCTCACCGGCCTGCCAAGTTCTAATGGTTTGCCGGGGATGGAACTGTTCGAAGTATAAGAGCTGTTTGTAAAGCCATGATTCTTTCCTGTCCAGGAATCTTTGTTGCTCCTCGGTGGACAAGCCCTGAGAGATTCTCAAGACCACTCTCATGTCTGGGGTGACTGTCAATCCCACTGTTTTGCGATTGGACTCAACAAGCTCTAAGGGAATAGCGTTCCCATGAAATTCTACCTGCCCCTCTTTCAGTCTAATATTTAGCTTTTGCAATTTCTACTACAGTTTTAATTACCTCATCTAACAATGCTTCAGTGACTTCAAATCCAGCCTCTCCACCAAGAGCCCAAAGATAATCTTCAATTGCAAGACTCATATGGTTAATTACGTTGTCTTTGAATTTCCAGTCAACGATTAAGTTTTCGTTAATAATCTCATCAATCTTTGTTGCCAACTGTATTTGTACCGTTGGTGATAATTCGAGCTCCTTCTCTTTAAAGGTGTGATTAACTGCCCTGAAATATGCCTGGGCTGGTTCGTTGGCTCGCAGCTCTTCAGGGATCTCGTGGTCTACGTAGTTGGCTACACTGTTTTTAATATCGGCGGTCTTTTTAAGATACTCCAGATCACTCAGACGCTTAGCATGAAAGTCCTCTATCACTTGTTTGAGCATCTTTGAGAACTTGGTGTAGAACACTGGGTCCTCGTCCATCTTCTCGGCGATGTGCTTTGCTGTTCTACTGGCTATCGTATCAGCCCTTGCTGCCGTGGACTCTACCTTTTCCAGCTCTTTTTCGAATGCTTCTTTATCGAAAATGTTGACTTGTTCGGTTAGCCGGATTACCTCGTCTGTTGAGATATGATGATCGATGAGCTTCTGGATCTGCTTTTCGTACTGTTTGTAATCTATTGTATCAGAGTATCTGCCCTGTACTGCCTTGCGAAGTTTTGCAAAGAACCTCGCATCCTTGTTATAGGTATCGATCTTTTCCTTTGAAACCTCTTCGTAGAATGAATGCGTTGAGAGCGCCAGTTTTAATTTTCGCGCATACCGATTCATCCGTGTGTAATACTCTTGGCGGATCTTTTTTTCGGCCAACAGAAGCTCATAGGCTTCAATGTCGAGCTTATTGGGTAGGGATTTGAAGAGATCCCAAACCTGAGCATGTAGGTCAGGCAACTTATCAATCTCTTCTTTCACACTCGAGAGTGTTCCCTGAATGTCTTCCGGTTCAAATCCCTCCAGGGCGGTGTATGTTTCCAGAGCTTCTTCCAGATTTCCAAGTACTCCGTAGTAGTCGACCACATAGCCATAATCCTTGGCCGTGTTTAAACGGTTGACCCGGGCAATGGCTTGAAGCAAGTTGTGTTCCTTGAGAGATCGTGCAATATAGAGGATAGTGTTGTTAGGTGCATCGAAGCCTGTTAGGAGCTTATCTACGACAATAATGATCTCAGGCTCCTCGCTGTTTTTGAAGGCGCTGATGAGGTCTTTGTTATACTTCTCCTCCGTACCAAAGCGCTTCATCATGTTTCCCCAGAACTTCTGTACAAGTTCCTTATCCAGTTCCTCGTAAACAGTTGTGTTGTCTTCACGAGTATCCGGACCAGAAATCAACACTTCTGTGGATACCCGACCGATCTGGTCAAAGAATTGCTTAAACTTAATAGCCATGAGCTTGCTTGAAGCTGTTAGCTGAGCTTTGACTCCATCTAATCCTTGCCAGTTCTCCGTGAAATGCTCTACAATGTCGAAGGCAATAGCCTGAATCTTCTGTTCCGCCTCATTCAGTTGATCTGCCCTGGCGAATTTCTTCTTCAGGTCAGCTCGTTGATATTCTGTTAGGGGCTCTGAGATCTTGTCGAAGAAAGAGTCTAATGGTTTCTGATTCACATCCTGAATAGCCTCACGACCCTCGTAGATTAATGGAACAACTGCACCGTCCTCAACGGCCTGTAGAATTGTATACTTGTCGATGAAGCCTCCAAACTTGTTAGCGGTGTTCTTCTCAGCTTTAAGTAGGGGTGTTCCCGTGAAACCAATATAACAGGCATTTGGGAGCACCTGCTGCATCTTTTCATTGGCAATCCCATACTGACTACGGTGGGATTCATCAACAAGAACAAATATGTCTGGAGAAGTATCGTGGAAGTCTTCTTTTTCAAGCAAGGTTTCAAACTTCCCGATAAGGGATGTGATGATAGAAGCCCTGTTTGATTTGAGGATCTTTAGAAGGTTCTTACCAGAGGTAGCTTGCTTGAGTCTGTCTTCCAGACCACAATCTTTGAAGGTGTTCCAGATCTGTCCATCAAGGTCGATGCGGTCAGTAATGATAAGGATCTTCGTATCAGGTATTGTCAAGGCAAGAGATTTAGCCATCATCACCATCGTGAGTGATTTCCCAGAGCCTTGCGTGTGATAGATAACTCCACCTTGCCTTCGACCTGCTACCGTTGACTTAACGCGATCAAGTGTTTTCTTAACTGCATTGAACTGTTGATACCGTGCAACTTTTTTTATCCCAGCGTCATACAGTGTAAAGCGATAGGTTAAATCCAGTAGCCGTTCTGGTCTGCACAAAGCATACAGAGTTCTATCCTGATCGGTTACTGCCACTTCACTCTTTTCAAGTTCATCGAAAAAGTGGCGGACGTAGTTGAATCGAGGTCCGAAAAGAGACTGCATTTCGTTTTCCGCGAGTGTAGTATTCTTTATTTGACTTAGCTTCTCCTCAACATTTTCTTGTTCTTTCCATACCGACCAGAATTCCTCCTTTGTCCCAACAGTCCCATATTTCGCTCGGTCAGCACACACTGAAAGTAGCAACTGGGAGTACTTGTAGAGATCAGGAATCCCATCTTCCTTTTGGTTTCGAAGGTGCTGTGAGATGGCTTGCGACAAAGGATCATCATCGAGATCGGGTCTTTTACACTCTATTACAACCAGAGGGATACCATTAACGAATAGTACGACGTCAGGACGGTAGGTGTCTGGGCGGCCGACTCTTCCTACTTCAAACTCTTCTGTCACATGGTAGACATTATTTTCAGGCTTGTGCCAATCAATAAATTTGAAGCTATAGCTCTTCCGGTTTCCATCAATAGTTTGCTCATAGCTTGTGCCCAGAGTGAGGAAGTCAAAGACCTTCTCGTTCACCCTAATAGGCCCTTCATTCATGGGGAAGCGTTTGATGTCATTGAGAGCTAACTGGAAGGTTTGCTCTGAGAACGTGTGAGGTTGATCTCGGTAGGTGAAGTGATTGAGCTTCTTGAGTTGTTCTACAAGCACTTGATCCAAAATGACATTTCTGTTCGAATCCCTAAAGTCTATAGCTTGATCTGGAGTGAGGTAGCTATAGCCAATCTTCTGAAGGAAAAGAAGGGCCGGAATTTGGCTGATATGGTCTTCGAGAAAGGTAGGTGTCATGCTATAAATATCTTTGAATCAAAAAGTTTGGCACGTATATTGTTTTTATATATAAAATAAAATTATATCTTTGTACTGCTCATCTTTCCTGAATAGGAAGAAGGAGTTTCGAAGCTCGATGTATCTTGATATACACCGGGCTTTGCGTTTTAATATACATCGAGCAATCGATTTTTATACTTTTTCTTCATTGCTTTCTCCCCCCATTCTTTATACAAATAATAAGCTGAAAGAAGGTAATAGTCTGTATTGGATCTTTGCGATTCAAGCACAATCACATATTTTTCCTTAAGGTTGTATATGTAGGTTCTCGTGTAAGTCCTTCCTTCTTTCCGATCATTATAACTAAACAGTCTAATACTATCCTCAATCTTATCATCGATATGTGGTTTAATAAAATGAAGTCTGTTTGACCTGTGAATATCAAAAGATCTGGATCCAAGTTTTATCCCTGTCTCATCTTCATCTTCTTCAGTTGTCAAATGCTTAAACAAGACCTCCATATCAACAACACCTTCCACCTTCAATGGTCTTATTTTCTTGCCATTAAACTTGAATTGGGAATTGTTTGCAACATCTCTTTCAAAGATCCTTTGCAGTGATTCATTCCTTTGAGTAATGTTCAAATCATTCAGCTCCAATAATGCTGGATAAACTTTTAAAAGGTTCGTAGGCATTATTTTCTCAAGTTTATATGGAACAGGTTTATTTTCTCAGCTTCTTTTGACGTTGTACTGGAAAGTGAGAATCCACAGTTTTCTTCAATTTGACTTATTAGGTTCAGCTTTGATTGAACTTTGTTTAGGCCCCTTAATTTGTAATTTACAGCACCCATTATCAAATCAGTAATTTGCATTATTGATGATTCGTATGAGTGTATAAACTGAAAACTTCTTATGGACGCATTCCAATGTAAAATCTCATGTAGCTTGTCCAGCTTAATATAGCTCCTGGTGTCCTTTATGTCAAAATATATGTTGTACTTGTTTTCCAGGTCCAATTTATGATGAATTAACTGGTAATACATTCTGAAATAGAAGTCCTCGTATGAGTTGTCAGATAAATCAATATTGATGGAGGACTTATCTATTATTATGGCCCTAAATGTTAGTGAACTACTGAAAAAGTAGTTAATGATATCTTGAAAAAACAGCTCCTTCTTGGATGAGATTTTTGACCACTTGAATTCTCCTTTGTATGAATGTTTTTCTCTGATTCCTTTGATTGCTATCTTATGGGTTTTAAGATCCTTATATGGACAAGAAACATATGATAGTATGAAGAATGGCATTCCATCATTTTGTAAATGAGTGCTCTCATCGCAATAAAAGTTGAATGTCTTATTACTCATGTACTGTCCTTATTTTGCCTGTTAATAATTGCTGCGTGAGACCCTTTTTTTGATCGAAAACTATATTTCTCTTATTTTGAATGAGTTCAATCTCATAATCACAAGAAGATAATACTTCAGCTATTTTCGCTTGTTCCTCCAAGCAAGGTAATAAAAGAGGTACTTTCATCAGCGATTGTTGGTTAATATTAGTATTCGCACTAACTGTACTTTTTCTCAGTACTTCATTTCTACACTTATCAGAACTGAAACAATATCTACGAAACCCGAAATCAATAAGTTCAGGATAAATACGAAAACGAATTAAAAAGCCACTGAATACAATTTCCTCCAAATCGAAGTCTACCACAGCTGTCAGACCCACCCCTGTTGGTTTGACAGAGGATCTAATGAACAGCACATCGCCTCTTTTAAGTCCGTAGTTAATTCTATCTGCTTGAGACGTCTTTACAAGCCCCTTTGGTATTTTTGTTATAGCTGACACACCAAAAACATCCTGCAGGTTAACAAAGGGTGATCCTTCCCCAAAGAACTCCTTATCCTTATTAATACCATTCTTTAATTCTCCAATTTCACCTAACCTAACTTCCTTCCAAGGCTTCATATACCCCGGAAACCGCTTCTTCCCAGTAAGTAATTGCTGCATAAGCCCTTTCTTGAGCAGCTTCTTCTTCTCAATGAGCTGGTCGAGCTTCTTGATGGCCTTGTCCCAGGTGGAGAGGATCTCAGCGATCTTGCGTTGCTCGGGGAGAGGGGGGAGTGTAATAGGTATTTTCTTGAAAGTCGAATAACCCAAATTTGGAGGATCAGTGCCTGCCATTGCTTGCTGGAGTCTGAAGACAATCTCTGATGACTGCAATAGGTAGTAAATAAAAGAGATGTCATTGTCTTTTGATGTAATAACTTTCCCAACTCGCTGATTTAACAATGAAGGTACATCAGCTTCATTTAATCTCGCTATTTTCAGCTTGTTGTTTAATATCGGCCTTGTCAAAGCCATTACTACATCACCAGAATTAAGCAAGAATTGAGGGAATAGCTCAAGATAATTATCAGGCAAATAATCCTGTACATCCCATTTGGTTGTATTTATACCTACGTTAGCAATTTTTAACCAACGTATCCCATCTTCCGAAGAGTCTTTGCTTGGGAATGCGCCTCCTCCATGTAATTGGACTTCTTTACCAAGCCGAGTGCTTATCCAGTTTCTATCATTCATCCTGAAAAAGTTCTGTTAGACATGAAGACATTTTTGTCTCAATAATCTGGAGTTCTTTATTGATGTTATCAATGTCAGTTTGAGCCTTAATTATATCGATTTCTTCTTCTTCTTTATATGTATCAACGTAGCGCGGGATATTCAGATTAAAATCGTTTTCTATGATCTCCTCAAGGGGCGCTACATAACTAAACTTGTCTGTGGTTTGCCAAAGGTCGTAGGTGTTGAAGATTTTCTTCTGGTCCTCTGGTCTCAGCTTATTCTGATTTTTCCCTTCCAGGAATTCTCTTGATGCATCTATGAAAAGCACATCTGAGGTTTGCTTACCACGATTAAACAGAAGAATTGCAGCTGGAATACCAGTGCCAAAGAATAGGTTAGAGGGTAGTCCAATGACCGCCTCAAGTATGTTCTCTTCAATCAGTTTGGTCCTTATCTTACCTTCAGCACCACCACGGAATAATACGCCATGAGGCACAACAACTCCAACCTTGCCGGTTCCGGGAACTGAACTTTCAATCATATGTGAAATGAATGCAAAGTCACCTGTACTCTTTGGAGGTACTCCACGCTCAAACCTTCTAAAACGGTCGCCCTTAGCGGTCTCAATTCCCCACTTATCTAAACTAAAAGGAGGATTAGCTACCACAATGTCGAATCGCATCAACTCATCATTCTCCTGGAGCTTTGGATTCCTAATTGTGTCACCCCATTCTATACGAGCGTTATCTAATCCGTGCAAGAACATATTCATCTTACAGAGACTGTGAGTGTTCCCATTGGATTCTTGTCCGTAGATGGAATAGTTATCTGAACCTACCTGATTAGCTACCTTGATGAGTAGAGAACCTGAACCACATGCTGGATCATATAAACGATCTCCTGCCTTGGGTTTGACTAACATCGCAATTAGCTCTGAGACTTCAGCCGGGGTATAGAATTCGCCACCTTTTTTGCCACTATCCGAGGCGAAATGTGATATCAGGTATTCGTACACGTTACCGATGATATCTCCATTGCCTACCGTTGATGGCCTAAGGTCAAGAGCTGAGTTAGAAAAGTCTTCAATCAGGTGCCTTAATCTTACATTACGATCTTTCGTGTCTCCCAGGTTTCTGGATGAGTTAAAGTCTATATCACGGAAAACACCTTCTAAATTACCCCTGTTAGTATCTTGAATCTTTGTGAGAGCCATGTTGATAAGCTCTCCAACGTTATCATCATTCCTGTGACGGTAGAGATAGTCATATGATGCTTCTTCAGGCATTTGAAATCTTTCACGCTCCAGGGCTCTTTTAATACGGATCTCATTTCCTCCATATTCTTTCTCATAGAACTCCTTCCTGTCCTTCCAAACATCAGAAAGGTACTTGATAAACAGGAATGTAAGTATATAATTCTTGTACTCTGATGGATCTACAACACCTCTGAAGGTATCACAGGCCTTCCATGCAACAGAGTTGATTTGATCTTGCGTTACTTGGGTCATTCAGTTTGGGTTTAAAACGTAGAGTGACCGGTATCATTCATAAATGATATACCAGTCACCCTTCCTTACCTGCTAAGGTAATTATTATATCGGAAAACAGTATCAATGTTTGGCAACACATCAATTTCTGGTGTAATACCAAGCCTTGATATATTTCTACCCCAGAAAATGGGGTTAATGACCTCCAGAAATGGTATCTTTAAAAAGAGTGTTCTTTAATTGAGGAAAGTTTCATTTTGTGTGCGCAGGGTGTACGCAAGGTCAAAAAGAAAAGCCCCAAAAATCTAATAAATAGATAGTTAGGGCTTCTTCCTGTTGTCCGACCAGGGCTCGAACCTGGACTCTTCTGGACCAAAACCAGATGTGTTGCCAATTACACCATCGGACAATGGTGTGCAAAGGTAAATAAATTTTCTTTTTATAGAAACGCTTTGAAATAAATTACAAAAAATTGTAGGTTTTTCGAATAAACAGGTACACCTGAGTACCCCGCCACACAATGAATAACCAGGCGTAACCAGGCGTAACCAAGCGTAACCAAGCGATACCTTGCGTAATCCAGCGTAACCCAGC
>JABHCC010000099.1 GCA_018669475.1 Bacteroidota bacterium
AAGAGATCAGATCAAAGGCAGAAAATGTGAGCGAGAACATTTCAAAAGAAGAATTATATATTACGGCTGAAGTACTATCCAACTCGGGTAGCTTTGTCTGGGATGTAAAAGAAAATGTAACTCAGTATTCAGCTGGAGTGTTTCGCATTTTTGATGTTTCATCGATTGAGACTCCAATGCCAGAGCTTATTTATTCATTATTACATCCTGAGGACTATGAATTTTTCAGAAAAGCATTGGAAAAAGTACTATCTGGTGAGATAGATGAACTACCAGCCCTGGAATTCAGAATTAGGCTCCGTAATGGCCAAATCAGGCACATCTGGTCAAGAGTTTCACCTGAATATACCAGTGAGAAAGAAGTGCTCAGAATTACTGGTGTTATAAGGGATGCGACTGAACAGAAAAAGCAGGAAACTCTGACAGAAGTAATTTACAATATTTCCCGAGCCGCATCTGATTTAGAACATGCACATGATTTGTTTAGTCTTATCCATGAGGAAATAAAACGACTCCTCGATGCCAGTAATATGTTCGTGGCCTACTATAACGAGCAGAGTGACATGCTTGAAATCCAATATGTTACAGGGGAGGCTGATATAAAAGAGGTACCGGCCGATGGCACAATGAGTAAAATGGTCATTGTTAAAAATACGGCTTTGCTGATTGATGAGCGGCAAATGGATGAAATGGAGGACAGAGGTGAAATTCTACGGGTGGGTCGTGATTCTAAATGCTGGATGGGTTTACCATTGAGGAAAAACGGAAAGGCATTTGGTATTGTTACAATTCAAAATTATGACCTGGCGGATGCCTTTGATCAGGACGATCTTTCTCTGATGGAGTTCATTTGTTTACAGATAGAATCAGCTATTCGAAAAATGGAAGATGCTGAATTGATAAGTAAACTGAGTAATTCAGTACTTCATAGTCCTGCGGCTGTAGTTATTACAGATATTCGGGGTATTATTGAATTTGTAAATCCAAAATTTGAAGAAGTAACAGGTTATTCATTCGATGAGGTTATCGGAAAAAACCCCAGCTTACTCAATTCAGGAGATAACCCTCCTAAAATGTATGTTGAACTCTGGGATACTATTCTGAAGGGAAAAGAATGGAGTGGAGAATTTAAAAATAAACGTAAAGACGGAGGTTTCTACTGGGAGATGGCCTCTATTTCATCGGTTAAAAACAAGGAAGGAAAGCTCACTCATTTTATTGCCGTAAAGGAGGATATTACCTTACGAAAAATTATGGAAGATGATCTTATCCTGGCAAAAGAAAAAGCCGAGGAGGCTAACCAGCTCAAGAGCTCCTTCCTGGCAAATCTATCCCACGAAATCAGAACCCCCATGAACGGGATTCTGGGTTTTTCAGAATTACTCAGAGAGACAGAAACGACCCCGGACGACTTTGATAAATACCTCAAGATCATTGATAACAACGGACAGCAACTTATGAATATCATCAATGATATCATTACTGTGGCAAACCTTGAGGTGAAACAATTGAACTTGAATAACAAAGAGTTTGACATATTTTCACTATTCCAGGAGCTAGAGTCAACACTCTCCTTGGAACAGAGTACGATGGAAAAAAGCCATATTAAACTGGTTTTTCCTGATCAACTTAAAAAGAAGAATATTAGCTTATATACTGATAGAGGCAAGTTGATGCAGGTATTGGTTAATCTCTGTCGTAATGCATTAAAATTCACAGATGACGGCTCAATAAAACTCAAGTGGTCTCGGACAAATGGCGAACTCATCCGCTTCGACGTGCTGGATACTGGAATTGGAGTATCACCAAAACTCCAGGAGGTGATTTTTGAGCGCTTCAGGCAAGCTGATGAATCAAGCACACGGAATTTTGGCGGAAATGGATTAGGATTGGCCATATCAAGAGGTTTGATTGAACTTATGGGGGGACGAATATGGATCAACTCAAAAGTAGGAGAGGGATCAAAATTTTCTTTTGTAATTCCTGTCAGGGTGAATGAAAATTAATTTTCCGAAACAGATTGTTAAGAATTCTTAAATCAATACGGATGAAAAAGATACTTATTACTGTAGCAATTCTTCTGGGCTTTGGTCAGATTTTATTTGCTCAAAGCAAGTTTAGTTTTGAACGCTATCATAAGCCCCATGAGCTGTCAGCATGGATTAGCAATCTCAGCAATACCCATGCCGAGTTTAGTCGAATTCACAAAATTGGTTCAAGCTATTCAGGTATTCCGGTCAATCTGATTGAAATCGGATCAGAAGTGAAGAGTCATGAAAAGTCCCATCCGGCAGTTTTTGTAGCTGCAAATTTTGAAGGCACACGCCCTCTTGCTTCTGAAGGAGCCCTATACTTGGCCGGGAAAATTCTTGAAAATCCAGAATTGTATAAAAATATAACCTGGTACATTCTCCCTGTAGGGAATCCCGAAGGGGCAGGCCATTTTTTTAACAGTTTGAAACAGGACGATGGACAAAATACACGTCCTTTTAATGACGATATGGATGATGCCATAGATGAGGACCCTAATGAAGATTTGAATGGAGATGGATTTATCACTCAGATGCGTGTAAAAGATCCTTCGGGTAATCTCCTGCCGGATACAGCCGATGCCCGCAAACTGCGCCGTCCTGATCTCACAAAAGGAGAGAGGGGACTGTACAAAGTTTATAGTGAAGGCATTGATAATGACAATGATGGTAAATATAATGAAGATGGTATCGGAGGCACAAATAATGGTGTTTCTTTTCCTCATTTATTTAAATATCATGGCACAAACTCAGGCTTGTGGTCAGGTCAGGAGGATGAGGTTTACGGGGTTTTAAAATTCATGACCGATCATCAGGAAGTGGCAATGGTCATGTATTATGGATCCACTAATTTTTGCCTCATGCCACCCAGGGGCGGACGAAAGGGAGGAAACACCTCAAAATCTATTAAAGTGCCCCGCAGGTATGCAACTATGATAGGTGCTGACCCGAATAAGAGTTACACCATGTCAGCAGTAATTGAAATGATGAAAGCGGTGATGCCCCCGGGAGTAACAGTTGACGAATCTACTGTTGCAGGCATGCTTGGTTTGGGAGCAGCTGTGAATCCCCTGCCGGATGATCTCAAATTCTACAAATCCTTTTCAGATAAATATAAGAAGTACCTTAAGAAAAAAGGCTTTGATGAAAAACGACTCGATCCACTTCCGGCCAAAGACGGATCATTTGAGCTTTGGTGTTATTATCATTTAGGACTGCCAGTTTTTTCAATGGATTTCTGGGGTCTTAAGGAGAAGTCCCTTAAAGCTGAAAAGGCAGTAGGCACGGAGGGAAAGTCTGACGGCGAAAGAAAGAAGGCCGAAGAAAGTGCAGGGCTTAAGGCTCAGCCTTCAGGAGGCATGACTCAGGGTAATAAAGGGAGCACCGGGGGATCGAAGAAAGTTGATAAGGAAAAGGTTTTTCTTCAATACTCAGATAGTGTTCTTGGCGGAAAAGGATTTGTTAACTGGACAGCCTTTGATCATCCTCAATTAGGATTAGTTGAGATAGGTGGTGTGGTGCCCTATGCCGACCAGACGCCTCTAGAAAATCAAATTGATTCATTACTCAGCGTTCAGGTACCATGGGTTTTTGAATTGCTTAAAGAGATACCTAAACTATCTGTTGAAACAACGAAAATAAAAGATCTTGGAGAGAATATTTTTCAACTCGAAGTGTGGATACGGAATGATGGAGGATTGCCTTTCCCAACATCCATGGGAAAAAGAAATCGTACTCCGGTGCCGGCTGTATTAATCATTGAGGGTGAGGATCTGGAGTTCTTATCCGGTCGATACCGCTCACTGCTTACCGGTTTGGATGCAGGCAAAAACATCAAATTTAAATGGCTGATTAAAGCCCCTGAATCGAAAGAGCTGAAATTAACAGTTAAGGCCATGAATGCTCATGGTGATGTAAGTACCATTAAATTAGGAGGGAAGTAAGATGAAAGCAAAAAGATATCTCCAGGCCTTATATCTATCATGTATGTTATGTATGGCTTCACTATTCAGCATGAATTCTCTAGCACAAAAAATAGAGGTGCCCCTGCGCTTTGATCATTATTACACTTATGATCAGGTAAATGAAGCACTAAGAGCTCTTAATAAGGCCTATCCCAAAATGACTCATCTCGATCTTGTCGGCCATAGTGATGAAGGACGTGAAATCTGGTCAATAACGGTCAACAATCCGAAAACGGGGCTTGAACTTTCAAAACCAGGTTTATATTTAGACGGCAATATTCATGGGAATGAAATCCAGGCGGGTGAAGTAGCCTTATACTATCTGAATTATATACTTACTAATTACGAAAAAAATCCACGGGTTACTGAAATGCTCGACCGAACTGTTACATACTGTGTCCCCAGTGTGAATGTGGATGGTCGATATCATTTTTTCCATGAGATTAATGTCATCAGCAATACCAGAGGACTACGAATAGCAAAAGATGATGACAAAGATGGTCTCGTTGATGAGGATCCAATGGACGATCTGGATGGGGATGGCAATATCACCAGAATGCGAAAAAAAGTTCCTTTTGGCGATTACCGGCTTGATCCGAACGATTCACGAATTATGATTCGGGTCGCTGAAGATGAAATTGGAGATTATACTCTACTGGGATCAGAAGGAATTGATAATGACAATGATGGTCGTATTAATGAGGATGGAGTGGGGTATATTGACCCCAACCGGAACTGGGGATTTAACTGGCAGCCAAATTATGTTGAAGGAGGAGCTGGTTCCTATCCTTTAGAGGGGGCAGGACTAAAAGATCTGGCTCAGTATCTGCTCGATCGGCCAAACATTCTTATGGCATGGGCATTTCATAATTCAGGTGGTATGTTTTTGCGGGGACCAACATCAAAACTAGCTAAAGAGTATGACCGACGTGACACCAAAGTTTATGACTATCTCGGTGCTCATGCTGAAAAAATGGTTCCGGGCTATAAGTACATGATTTCATGGAAAGATCTTTACACCACCTGGGGCGATTTTGGTGACTATACCGATAATGTGATTGGAGCCTTCACTCTCGTGGGTGAATTATTTCAGTCAAATACAGAGACATATCGCAAAGAAACAGCAAAAGCAACACCAAGAGATCAGAGAGATCAGGAACGGATGGACTTCAATGACTACCTGGCCCTGGGTCAGATGTTTGTGGATTGGAAGCCATACAAGCATCCCGTTTACGGAGACATTGAAATCGGAGGATGGACAAAATTCACATCGAGATTACCCCAGCCATTCATGCTCATGGATTTGGTTCATAGAAATGCAATGGCAGTTTTTCATACGGTTGATCAACTACCGGATATTAAGATTGAACTAATGAGTAAAGAAGAGGTAGAAAAGGATCTTTATAAAATTCGCATCAGACTGGTTAACAAAAAAGGTATTTCAAGTAATTCCTACCAGTCGGTGAGAGACAAAATACACCCGCAAGATCAATTGATACTCAGTGGTAAAAAGATAAAAGTGCTGACAGGTGGACGCTTAACTGATGAATATAACGATCTGGTAAGCTATAAAGAACATCGTCCAGAAATACAGTTTTTCTATATTCCGGGTTTTAGTCATGTAGAATACCAGTTTCTCGTCAAGGGCAAGGGAAAAATTAAGGTGGAATATAAATCGCTAAAAGCCCGGAACAAAACGATAGAGGTGAATTAATTCAAGATGAATAAAAAACTAAAAAAATACCTGTCACGACCACCCAAAAGAATTGCTTCTGATGTGATTTTCTGGGGTCTGATTATTTTACTTATAATTCCGTCAACACGCAGTGTTTTTCTGGGCGCATTTGCCAAGGTACGCACTGCAGTTTTCACACAAAATATTAAAACTCTCGACGGACCGATGCTTTCTGCAGGGGATTATCAGTGGACACTTACCGATTTAGATGGAAATCAGATGAAGCTGGAGGATTTCAAAGGAGAAGTTCTCTTTGTAAATTCATGGGCAACCTGGTGTCCGCCATGCCGGGCAGAGATGCCGAGTATAGAGAAGCTGTATAAAAACAACGGGCTTCGCGATGGCCCGGGATCTACAGTCGACTCGGACAAACTACAGGACAATGCAAATGGTGTGAGGATGTTGATGATTAGTAATGAGGACCTTGATGTAGTTAGGGAGTTCATAGAGAAAAAAGAGTATACCTTTCCTGTTTATCTGACGAAAACTGCACTACCAGCTGTGATGCAAAGTCGTAGCATTCCGGCCAGCTTTGTTTTTAACAAGCAAGGCAAGTTGGTTTACCAAAAAAACGGGGCTTTCAATTGGAACGGTAAAAAAATGCGTAATTTCTTCGACCGTCTGAACGCTGAATAATCCCGACTCTTTGTTACTTTTACCGGATGTTGGAAAAATTGGTTCAAAAGTATTCCCAACTTCGCGATAAATATACCCTGGATCTGTTACAGGCACGAAGCCGTGAGCGTACTATTGCTTTCTTAAGAGCCTTACTGTTTCTGATAGCTCTTGCGCTGATCATTACCTTTATTAAAACAAATGCATGGCTTGGCATTGTTCTGCCCCTCCTTTTGTTTGCAGGCTTTATTTACCTGGTTCAAAAAAGCTCCCGAATAAAAGCCCGGGTAGTATTTTTAAAAAACCTGATTCAGGTTAATGAAGATGAACTCAAAGCGATTAAGGGTGATTTGTCTCCTTTTAAATCAGGCAATAAATACATTGATTACCATCATACTTATAGTTACGATCTGGATGTTTTCGGAGAACACAGTTTATACCGTCTTCTCGACCGTACCGGCACAGTTCCCGGACGTGATCAATTAGCAGCGGAGTTGCTCGATACTGAGCTTGACAGGGAAGTTATATTACAAAGACAAAATGCAGTTAAGGAACTGGCATCTGAACTGAACTGGCGCCAGGAATTCCTGGCTACCGCACGACAGATTGAGTTCGAAAAAGACGAAACCAGAGAGCTGCAAAACTGGCTCAGAAGTAAGGATTATTTTCTCGGGAAAAAGATTTATCCCATCCTGTTCATTCTGATCCCACTAATTTCTGTTGCCATTCCGGTGTTAATAGGATTCAATATTATTAGCATATATTCAGCCTTATACTATATACTGCCTCTTGCATTGGTTGCCATTCAGGCGAAACGCATACTTAGCGAGCAAAACAAAGTAGGACGTTTTGTTAAGCTCTTCAGAAAGTATTATTCCCTCCTGCTCTTGCTTGAAAAACCCGGATATAAATCTGAGTATCTGAAAAAACTGCAAGCCCGCTTAAACCATAAAGGACAAGTGGCCAGTAACATTGTAAACCAATTATCCGGAATTCTCTGGGGGCTCGAGTCACGGAATAACCTGATTATGGCCTTCCTTCTTAATGCTTTTATGGTATGGGATCTGCGTTATATGGTTCGTCTCGAAATATGGCGTCGTGATTTCGGCGATGAATTTGATACCTGGCTCGATGTTACCGGCCGCTTTGAAGTACTTAACAGCCTGGCAAACCTGAATTATAATCGCGATGATATGATTTTTCCTGACCTGCCGGATGGAGACTGTATCCTGGAAATGGAATCAGGAGGTCATCCGCTGATTGAACCGGCAAAAAGGATAGACAATGACCTGAACTTCTATGGAAGGGGACAGATAAAAATTATCACCGGAGCCAATATGGCCGGGAAGTCAACTCTTTTACGAACAGTAGGAATAAATCTGCTACTAGGTATGATGGGAGCTCCTGTTTGTGCAAAAAAGTTTACTTTTACCCCGATCCGGATACGAACAAGCGTTAGAACTAATGATTCTCTGGGAGATAATGAATCCTATTTTTATGCTGAACTCGTCAAGCTCAACCGGATTATGGTAGATTTAAGGAAAGAGGGGCCGGTATTTGTTATTGTTGATGAGATGCTGAAAGGCACAAATTCCAGAGATAAACATACTGGCTCAGTTGGCCTGGTGAAACAATTAATAAAATTGGGTGCAAACGGTTTAGTGGCAACACATGATATTGAGCTCGGACAGCTCATCCGGGAGTATCCCAAACAGATAGAAAATAAAAGCTTTGAGGTAAAAATATCAGATGAGCACTTAAGTTTTGATTATATCCTTTACGATGGAATCAGTCAAAATCTGAATGCCACATTTCTAATGAAACAAATGGGGATTTTAGGTGATTAACAGAAATACCCGACATCTCCTGAGTCAAGGGAGTATCTGATTTACCAGAAGAGTGTTATAGCAATTGCTTAGATAAACATGTAAAAAACAAATAAATGAAGCGCGGATTATTTTTCTTTATTGGTGTCCTCATTCTGTCAACAGGCCTTATGGCCCAACAGGAGGTGGCGAATATCATGGATGGTGAGCTGAACAAACTTAAGGCTCTCAAAGAATTAAAATTACCACAGGGCCACATGCTGAAAAGTTTGCCCACAACAAAAGATAATACTGCTTCACAATATTTCCCGGAGGTATTTGGTCAGCATGGGTGGAGCTGTAATCAGGCCAGTTCAATAGGATATGTATTCACATATGAAATGAATGCTATCCGTAATCTGGCGGCTAATTCGGCGGCAAATCTGTATCCGCCCCTGGCTGTTTGGAGCTTGCTGAACGATGGAGATGAAACAAACGGAGTATCCTATTTCGATACCTGGAAGGCAATCTCGATGAATGGAATACCCAACCTGGAGGATTATAATTATAATACCAATGATGGTAGAATTTGGATGACTGGTTATGATAAGTACTACCGTGGTATGCAAAACCGGACTGAAGACGTGTATTATATAAATACCCGCACCGAAGAGGGAATCAATACATTGAAGCATTGGCTTAATGATCGTATGGATGGTTCTCCTTATGGCGGCGTAGGAAATTTTCAGATTGGATCAACAGGTATGAAGCACACCATGATTCCCGAAGGTGAAGAAGGTGCGGGAAAACAAATTA
>JABHCC010000100.1 GCA_018669475.1 Bacteroidota bacterium
AAGCATTCCACAGCAATTCCGTCTAATTCATTCTCATGATATATTTGCGCTAATAATGAATCAATCCGGCTATGATTCTCAAATTCCTCCTTTCCATGTCCTTTATAATAATCGATAAAATCTTTTGATTTGCTTGCTTCCATAGGATCAACAAGATCAGCCCAGTCGAAAATAGTTACTCTAAAACCAAATTTAGCTCTTAACTCATTAAGATCTGGTATTGAATGCACCAGCCAATCAGAGGAGCGGCCAACAAGCCCAATCTTTTTATGTGTAAATGATCGTACCCGACTCCAGATCTCGATAAGCCTATGTAAATTCTCTATTCTTGAAGAATCAGATAAATTAAAAAGATATGCTCTGATACCCTTATTTTCAAGAAAGGCTTTGACTTCGCTCGCAGCAGCATAAGCATTATTTTCAGCAAAAGCGAGGAGCAAAACATGCCTGCAATCTCCAATACATTCGAGTGCCTTTTTTTCTGATCCTCCTGAGCTGAATAGTATTGCAGTGGGATCGCTATTTACATAATCGACATCAACTCTGCTAAGCAGTTCTGACAATCTGTTCTGCACAGGCATTTGCAAGTCTTCACCTGCTCCCTCGAAAGCAACGGTCTGAACTCTTAATCTGATACTATTTTTTCTAATGCCCTTTTGCTGCATCATCTCCCCTTTTATCAGCTCCAGCTTCCAGTTTTCCATCATCTAAGACAAGAATTGCATCTACTCTGCCAATTTTGCCCCGAGGCTTGATTTTGTGTCCCATTGCTTCGAGATTGACAATAGTCAGGCTATCCAAACCATCGGTTTCCACACTAATCTGATCTGGAAAACATTGGTGATGGAATCTACTGGCATCAACAGCTTCCTGCATTCCCATATTGAAATCAACCACATTTAAAATTGTTTGGAATACAGAAGTTATTATAGTTGATCCTCCCGGACTACCAACCACCATAAATAACTCATTATCTTTATTTACTATTGTTGGAGTCATTGAGCTAAGCATTCTTTTACCGGCTTGAATTGCATTTGCATCACCTCCTATCAAACCATATACATTCGGAAAACCAGGCTTAATACTAAAATCATCCATTTCATTATTCAGAAGAAAGCCAGCTCCTTTTACCATAATACGATTTCCGTATCCACCATTAAGTGTAGTAGTTGCAGCAACAGCATTCCCCCATTGATCCACAATTGAGTAATGTGTTGTTTCTTCGCTTTCTTCAGGGATCATTTGCATTGCTGAAACCTCTTCGCTATTTGTCGCCTTATTCATGTCGATTTCACCAGCTCTATCCTTCAGATATTTTGGACTCAGTAATTCCTTTCTGGGAACATCAAAGTAATCATCGTCACCCAGCCATTCTGCACGATCAGCATATACTCTTCTCTCTGCCTCTGCCATCAGGTGAATAGCTTCAATAGAATGAAATCCATACTCAGCGAGTGGATATTCAGCAACAATATTAAAAAGTTGCCCCAGGGCAATTCCTCCGGATGAAGGAGGAGGCATTGAAACAAACTCATATCCATTATAGTTACCTACAACAGGTTCTCTCCACTGCGCCTCATAAGCAGCAAGATCTTCAATAGTAATCAGGCCATCCAGTTCCTCCATTTGTTCCACGATCAGACGAGCTGTTTCTCCCTTGTAAAACCCATCCCTTCCATTATCTCTAATGCGCTTGAGAGTTTCAGCCAATTCTGGTTGCCGCAAAGTATCATTGGCTTGCCAAAGAGTTTCCCGAATAAAGCTCGTTCTCCATGTATTTCTCGTAATCAAACTTCTCTTAAGCCCGTTAAGACTTCTTGCCTGTGATGCTGTCAGAGGAAATCCTTTCTCAGCCAATTCGATAGCCGGATTAAGCAAATCAGCCCATGGCAATGTCCCGAATTTTTCCATCCCTTTGGCCATTCCTGCAACAGTTCCGGGAATTCCTGATGCCAGTATAGTTGAAGTACTACTCCCTCTGATAACCTCTTCATCATCATCTAAATACATGTTACGATAAGCTGCATCCGGAGCTTTTTCACGGAAATCAAGAGCTGCAAGATCTCCATCAGCTGTTCTTACTATCCAAAATCCACCACCGCCGATATTACCGGCTGCCGGATAAACAACACTTAAGGCAAACTCAACTGCACATGCTGCATCCATAGCAGTACCACCATTTTCAAGTATTCTTTTTCCAACTTCAGATGCTTCAGGATGGGCAGACACCACCATTCCGTTATCAGCAATAAGTCCGCGATATTCCGGTTTATGTACAGAATTATTACAAGAGTAAAATCCAGCTAATAAACCAGATAACAGCAAAGTACAGATAACCTTATTCATAGGATTTGAGTTTTTCTAAAGATAGCAATAATATCATGCTCAGATTCCTCACTGATTGTTTTTGTAAAGTCTGAAACTGAGGCCTAAACGCCACCACAGACCTGGCTGGTGAATATGTCCTATATCCTCATACTCCTTGTTAAACAGATTAGTGGCTGACATATAATATTGAATGTATCGTGTTTGGTAGCTTATTTTTGCATCCAACAGCCAAAAAGGATCATAATCATTGTTAAAACTCTCACCAGTTTCTGTCCAGTCAGTATAAAAACCAGCCCGGTCTTGCCAGATGGCTGACACATCTATCATTAGTTTTTCCTTGTACGGAACATGAAGCTTAGCAACAATTTTATGCTGCAAATAATCTAAAACATATCTCGAATCAAAATCTCCTGAATTATAATCAAGATATGCAAAACGATAAGCTGAACTCAAGCTCAATCCATCCCAGACCTTTCGTAGCTTTGGTCTCCATGTCTGACTGATTTCTACTCCGGTACGATACAGTTCCCCATAATTATTTGTGGACCATTTTTCTTCGGATATTGTTTTTGTCCAATCGATACTATTCTCACTAAACCCGGTATAAGCACAAACTTTAATCGTTTGGCTTCTTGTAAATCTCTTATAACCTGCTTCAACTGTCCAGGCTTCCTCAGGTAAAAGATCGGGGTTGCCCTGCATGGTTCGACTACTATAATAAAGCTCAGTGAAAGATGGTAAGCGTAATGACCTGTTAATTGAGAAAAACACATTCGAATTATCCCCAGCACGATATCTCAAATCAATTCCAGGATATAGATGTAATCCTGCAGAATGACCTTGAACTAAATGAGCCATTAATCCACTGGTCATACTAAAACCTCCTTTTTTCAAGCTATGTTCTGCATATAAACTCAGATGCTGTCTCGCCGCTTTATTCGTGTATAAAATATCAGAATGGCCAATCAGAGCTTTAGTTTCATTAATCAGATCTCCTAAAACCGTGCTCAGAACTGATTCCCCCTTCCAATCTACACCCATGCTAAATCGTCCGATATGTGAATCCCACCACGCATTGTTTATAATTCCAAACACCTGACTAACATGATAATTAGGCTGAGTATACCATGAAGGTGATTCATTTCTGAATAAATGAAATTCATCAAGATGGGTTTTATAATAGAACTCCTGTTTAAAGCTTATTTTATCCTCTCGTTTCCATCCTAATGAAACAAAACCTGATCCTATTTCCTCATATTGCTCAGGATATAAGGGAGTATAGAAGGCCTGGGCACCAAAACCTTTCATCAATCCACCAAACTGACCATACCAATGGCTCGCTCCAATTTTTCGATCGGCCCATAAAAACATCTGAGAGGCTCTAAAATCAGTATTTTCTGAATACCCGTCGCTTTGCGAATATCCGATTGCCAGCAAATGATTACTCTTTTTACCAGCCTGATTAAGCATCAGTTCTGACCTAAGATATTGATACCTGCCTACGGTGATTTCCCCAGCAATTCCTGACTCCTCAGGCCTCTTTGTCACAATGTTTATTGCTCCGGCATATGCATTCGGACCAAGCCATCGCGAAGCCGAGCCCTCAATAATTTCTATCCTTTCCACTGCAGAGAGTGGAATAGGAATATCTGCATTAAAATGTCCGGTTTGAGGGTCATTAAATGGGACTCCATTTAAAAGAACAAGAACCTGTTCAAAGCTACTCCCCCTTATTGAAAAATCATTCTGTATACCATCAGGACCACGTTGTCTTACGTCAAGACCAGGTTCCAATCTCAGATAATCCTGGATCGTTTTTGCTGACGATCGCTCAATATCCTTTCGGGTAACTACTGTTACCAATCTTGAAAGCTCACTAATACTGGCATCAACACGCTGAGCTTTTACCTCTATTTCATCTAAAGTATAATCAGTTTGTCCGCTTTCCAGTTGAATTTCATTCTGGGCATCAACAACTTGAGTTGCAGTCAGATAAACAACAGAAATAACTGCTATTCTGACCAGCTTACCCAAGGCACTGAACAAAGAATAACTTTTTCTCTGCCACTGTCTGAAATGAGTGCTTACTTTCGCTTGTATTTTACTACTAGCTTGCATTACTATTTACTTGCTTTAAGTGTGTTTTTAATTAAGGTTGCAATTGTCATGGGACCAACACCACCTGGTACAGGTGTAATATAAGAACATTTTGGTGCAACATTTTCAAAGTCGACATCACCTTTAAGTCTGAATCCTGACTTCGTTTCACTTGAAGAAACTCTTGTTGTTCCGACATCAATAATTACTGCCCCTTCTTTTACCATATCAGCCTTCAAAAAACCCGGGTTCCCCAAAGCTGGTATCAGAATATCAGCTTGCAAGGTCATTTCCTTCAGGTTTTTAGTTCTGCTGTGACATAATGTGACAGTACAATCACCAGGGTATGATTTTCTTGAAAGCATCAATGCCAGGGGAGTACCTACGATATTGCTCCGCCCAATAACAACACAGTGCTTACCTGATGTTGGAATTTTGTAACGTTCAATCAGCTCTATTATTCCCGATGGCGTCGCAGGAGAAAAAGAAGGTAAGCCCTGCACCATTCTACCCATATTCACAGGATGAAAGCCATCAACATCCTTTTTCGGATCAATTGCCTCAATTAGTTTTTGTTCAGAGATATGATCAGGTAATGGAACCTGCACAATAAAACCGTCAACATCAGGATTATCATTAAGCTTCTGCACTTCAGCCAGAAGATCATTTTCAGATATGTCTGCAGCTTTCAAAATCAAACTTGATTTCATCCCCACTTCCTGACAAGCCTTCATTTTAAGATTGACATAAGTGTGGCTTGCACCATCTTCACCAACCAAAATAGCTGCCAGGTGCGGTATTTTACCTCCATTTTCTAATCTGGAAGTTATTTCTTCTTTAATCTCCTGCCGGATGTCAGCAGCTACTTTTTTCCCGTCAATAAGAATCATAATCGTATTTCTATTATCTCCTCATTCCTGGCATATTACCCATCATTCGTCCCAGGTTTTTGCCCTGAGTCATCATGCGCATCATTTTACGCGTTTCATCAAACTGTTTAATAAGTCGATTCACTTCCTGCACATTGGATCCACTACCCATAGCAATTCTTTTTCGCCTGCTGCCATTTATTAAACTCGGACTCTCTCTTTCCTCCTT
Source organism: Bacteroidota bacterium (assembly GCA_018669475.1). Classification (GTDB taxonomy): domain Bacteria; phylum Bacteroidota; class Bacteroidia; order Bacteroidales; family UBA12481; genus JABHCC01. The sequence continues at coordinate 5,524 of JABHCC010000100.1, forward strand.
AGTCATCGAATGGATTATAGCTTCAATTCCTTTGAAAGCATCATCATCCATATCCAGATTTTTCATCGCTTTGCCTACACCAGGTATCATCCCTGCCAGGTCTTTCAGATTACCCATTTTCTTTATTTGACTAATCTGCTTAAGGAAATCATCAAAATTAAACTGATTCTTCGCCAGTTTTCTCTTCAATTTGATTGCATCCTCAGCATCAAACTGTTCCTGAGCTTTTTCTACCAGAGTAACAATATCACCCATGCCCAAAATACGGTCAGCCATCCGGTCGGGGTGAAAAATATCTAATGCATCAAGTTTTTCGCCGGTTCCAACGAACTTGATTGGCTTATTAACTACAGTTTTAATCGATAGTGCAGCTCCACCCCGTGTATCTCCGTCAAGCTTAGTCAACACAACACCATCAAAATTAAGGCGATCATTAAACTCTTTAGCTGTATTTACAGCATCCTGACCTGTCATAGAGTCAACAACGAAAAGAATCTCATGCGGACTTATTGCATCTTTTACTGAAGAAATTTCATTCATCATTTCTTCATCAATAGCAAGGCGTCCTGCCGTATCGACGATGACCAGATCATGACCGTGATTACGAGCATGCTTAACTGCACCTTTTGCAATTTTTACAGGATTTTTATTGTCTTCCTCAGTATAAACAGGAACAGAGATTTGCTCACCAAGAATCTTTAGCTGTTCGATAGCTGCCGGACGATAAACGTCTCCTGCAACCAGAATAGGGCTCTTTCCTTTCTTTGTTTTCAGGAAATTTGCAAGTTTGCCACTGAAGGTTGTTTTACCTGAACCTTGCAAACCAGCAATCAAAATAACAGTTGGATTACCTTTAAGATTTACTTCCTCTTTCTCGCCCCCCATTAACTCAACAAGCTCATCATGGACAATCTTGACCATCATCTGGCTTGGCTGAATAGCTGTCAATACATTCTGACCTAAAGCTTTCTCTTTAACAGAGTTTGTAAAATCCCTGGCGATTTTAAAATTTACGTCAGCATCTAAAAGAGCTCTTCTAACATCTTTCAATGTCTCTGCAACGTTAATCTCAGTAATTCGTCCCTGACCCTTAAGTAACTTAAAGGATTTATCTAATCTTTCTGATAAATTTTCAAACATAGCTATGCTAAATTTTTACATTCTTTCGGGCATTTCAATACCCATAATCCTCATTCCATCCTGTATATGGCGGGCAACAAATGATGCCAAACTCAATCTGAAACCTCTCAATTCTGAATTTTCTTCATTGATTATTGTACTGTGCTGATAAAACTGATTAAAGGCTTTCACCAACTCATACAAGTAGTTAGCTAATAATGCAGGGCTATATTGCCTGCCTGCTTCCTGAAGAAGCTCTGGAAAACTGTAAACAAGTTTAATCAGCTGAATTTCCTGTTCATTAACTTGCACATCAAGCGATACAGTTTGTGGTATCGAAATGTTTAGATCCTCCGCTTTTCTCAGAACAGATTTGATTCTGACATAAGTATATTGAATAAACGGACCTGTATTACCATTAAAATCAATTGATTCCTTCGGATTAAATAACATTGTTCTAACAGGATCAACTTTTAGAATAAAATACTTAAGAGCCGCCATGGCAATTCTGTAGTTAATCTCTTCCTTTTCCTTCTCTTCAAAGCCATCAAGCTTACCAAGATCTTTCGATACCTGCCGTGCATTCTCAACCATCTCCTCAATCAATTCATCCGCATCGACCACTTTCCCTTCCCGGGATTTCATTTTCCCATCAGGTAACTCAACCATGCCATATGAGAGATGATGCAATTGTTCTGCCCAATCGAAACCCAATTTCTTCAAGATAAGAGCCAGCACTTTGAAATGGTAATTTTGCTCATTTCCAACTACATATACATGGTTTTGAAAGCCAAATTCCTCATGCCGCTGATGAGCGGTCCCCAGATCCTGTGTCATATAGACGCTTGTTCCATCTGATCTGAGGAGAAGTTTCTCATCCAGTCCTGAATCGGTAAGATCAGCCCATACCGAGCTATCATCTTTTTTGTACAGCACCCCAGCTTCTAATCCATCCAGAACCAGCTGCTTACCCATTTTATATGTTTGGGATTCATAATAAACCTTATCAAAAGCAATACCCAGGCTCTTATATGTAGTATCAAATCCTGTGTATACCCATTGATTCATCATTTCCCATAATGCAGTGACTTCACTATCTCCTGCTTCCCATTTTCTTAACATCTCCTGAGCATCAAGCAACATGGGAGCTTTCTTTGCTGCTTCCTCCTTACTTAAGCCCTGACTTTGTAATTCAGTAACTTCATGCTGATATTCTTTTTCAAATCTTACATAATAATCCCCAACCAGTCGGTCTCCCTTCATTCCGGATTTCTCCGGAGTTATCCCATCTCCCCATCGCTGCCAGGCCAGCATTGATTTACAGATATGAATTCCTCTGTCATTTACCAGATTAACCATTTTAACAGGTTTTCCTGTTGCCATAAGTAATTTGGAAACCGCATATCCCAAAAGATTATTTCTAATATGTCCCAAATGCAAGGGTTTGTTAGTATTCGGTGATGAATACTCTACAAGAACCGGTGCAGTGCCCTTTTCAGGTTTTACGAACCCGTATGGACTTTGGTCAAGCACATTATTGAGAAATTGAATCCAATAAGTTTCCTTAGCGGTAAAATTCAAGAAACCTTTTACAACCTCAAACTTCTCTATATCCTGTAGTTTAGCAAGAATATATCCACCCAGATCCTCTCCTGTCTGAACAGGGTTCTTTCTTGATATTCTTAATAGTGGAAATACAACCAGGGTAAAATCTCCGCTCAGGTCTTTTCTAGTTTTTTGTACTTGAATAGTATTCAAAGGGCATTCCTGAGAATACAAGTCTTTAATTGCCTCAACAGCAGCATTTCTAATCCTATCTTCCAAGCTGGTCATTATCTGAAATTTTCAGAGCGCAAAGATAGCAATATCATGCCGTAATCTCACTCAAATAGCCTATTTTGTAAAGATCAAACCATAATAAGCGTGGCCGGGATGAGCAAAGTTGCCTATGCAAAATGGATCGGGTAATTCGAAACAATGCACGCATAAGAACATGTAAGCCAGTTCTTTTAAGTCTCTTATAAGTCCTTAGCAATCGTATATCGGATAAAAAATCTGAAGGAAGAGTTTTATTGCGCATCAGTTGATCCAGAGACCTTATTGATTCTTCCGTCTTTCGAAGAAATTCTTCTCCGGTGTCCAGACCAGTATGTAGCAAAGGGTTGTCAATATGTTTTATTGGAATCTCAGCATCATTTAACTGATATCCGAAGTAAGTATCTTCATGCCCATAAGCCTTGAACTCTTCAGCAAACCTGATTTTTAAAAACAATTCTGAGGGAATTAGAAAATTAAAACTACTGAACTGCCTGTATGGGTCATTTGTTCTTTCATCTGCTGTTCTTAACTCTCGTTGGCACCCGTATACCCATCTTAGTGTTTTAGTCTTCTCTTTTGGTGGCAATTCCGAGTAAGCCGTTCCACCACAAATCACTAATTCTGAATTCAGGCATTCTAAATACTTTTCAATGAAATCAGTCTGATGAACACGGGCATCCCCATCCATAAATAATAAATACGGGAACTTTGCTTCTGATGCAAGCATATTTCTATTTCTGCTCCGGCCAAGCTGTTTTGAATTTCTTATAAGTCTTACTTCATTCAGATCTGAGGGAATATTAGTCTGCTTTTCACCGGGTGAATAGCATGAATCATCTCCTATAAGTATTTCAAATGGGTGACCTGTACTGATCATTTGTTGTCGGATCTCTGTTATCAGAGCTAAACAATCTTCACGATAAATAGGTATTAATACTGACAGCATAATTTTGTTGTTCCCCAAAGGTAATGAATCCCTATATTTGTGCATCATGAACGGAAAAGTATTGAGTCTGGTATTAATAAGCTTTGCTTTTATAGCGCCAATAGAAGCGCAGAACCCACAAGCAGAGGGCTATCACATTAGCGTTGAATTACCTGGTATTAAAGATACTACAGTTATCCTGGCCCACCGATATGGAGATAAGTTTTTCACTGACGACACCCTGAGAACCGATCAAAAAGGAATCGGCATTTTTCAAAATGACAAATCCCTGCCACATGGAATGTACCAGATTGTACTGCCTGACCGTAGTTTTTTTGATTTTTTTATTGATGACGATCAAAAAATGGCCCTGTACAGCAAGCCGGGCCAATTTGTAGCAAACAATACAGCTAAGGGACATAAGATCAATCAGTTATTTTTCGACTGGCACAGGGCAACCACTACTTATCAGGGTAAACCCGAGATTAACCAAGTTTGGGACACTACCTTACAAAGAGCTGGTAGTAGTTTGATGGGAAAGTTTCTTAAAGGAATTCGACCATTCCATGTACCTCCCGAACTTAGCAAGGACTCAGCGTGGCAGAGTAATCAGGAAATGCAATATCATTATTATAAAAACCATTTTTTCGACCAGATTGATTTGACTGACCCGGGACTGTTACGTACTCCACTGGTTTACAATAAACTTAATCAGTTTTTCAGTAAAGTTGTCCCACCTCGGGCTGATTCAATAATTAAATATTCTGAGGATATTCTTGGTATTACAAAAAAGGTACCTGAAGCTTTCAGGTTTTCTCTACAATTTCTTCTTAACTATTATGCTGAACCTAAGATAATGGGGACAGATGCAGTATATGTTTACCTGGCTGACACCTATTATCTTTCTGGTATAGCAGATTGGGTTGATGAACAGAATCTCAAACTTATCGAAGAGAGATGCAAGGAGCTCAGGCCACTTCTAATTGGTAAAACAGCCCCGGCTATACCAGCCCTGCAGACACCTGATGGAGAATTTATTCAGATATTTGAATCCAAAGCTAAATGGAGTATCCTATATTTCTGGGAACCTGATTGCGGACATTGCAAAACAACTACACCCCAACTTCACAAGTTGAATAAGCAGATCGAATCACTTGGGGGAGAGATTTTTGCTATAAATACCCGTCTGGATAAAGACTCCTGGATAAAATTCATTGCTGAACATGAGCTGGATTGGAATAATCTCTATTCGCCAGATAATGTAAGAGAGGTGTTATATGGATATCAGGCCTGGGGTACTCCAAAAATATTTATCCTGGACAAAAAGCATAAAATTATTGCGAAAGACCTTACTGTTGAGCAAGTTGTGGACTTCCTTACTCATTTGAATCGAATATCGGGATCATGACTAATTTCTGATCAGCATTATTTTTTTTGTAAAACGCAGGTTATCAAGCTCAACTCTAAGCAGATACACACCACTCACAGGTACAGAAAGTCTAACCTCAATCTGATTATCAAACTGATTTAGATAAGTAATAAGTTTTTTTCCGGAAGTTGTGTACACCGTAACGTCGCACGATTCGTAAACAAGGTTATTCAGGTCCAGCCTGAAAACCCCATCACCAACAAGGCTTGTGAGTACTTTTATTTGTGAGTTGTAATCATCATAAAAGTTAGCTGTCTCAAGCTCAATACCGATAGCAGAATTAAAGCCAGTTGTTTGACTAAGCTCTTTCCATATTCCATTTCTGTATGCCCAGGAATTGTTTGGGTCTGAATCATTACGTGTAATTGTTAGACCTGAAGCAAAACCAGCTGGATGATTAGTCGGCATTTCAAAGCCAACGTATACAAGTGAATCCATTCCAATTGCCGGATCTAACCAATTAGTTACCCAAAATGGTTCATCTGAGGTTATTAATAGCATGGAATCCCTTCGAAGCACGTTCCATTCACCATCCCAGATAACCGTTGTCAGCCATGTATCAGAGCTTTCTGCTACATTACTATTGATGTAAGTTCTGACTCCTGTTATGATCACAGTTGTATCCATGTTTTTCTCAAAAGCATTTGCAAATGCTTCAAAACCAATGGAATTATCCCCCGGAATCAATCCCGTATTACCTATTTTCAGTGGCTCAATTACTTCTCTGGCCTTTAACGGACTAATAACTGTTCCTGCAAATATTAATTCTTCGCTGACCACTCTTATCATATTCTGGTGTAACATAGAAGTTGTCTGACCATCAATCTCATGCTCAAATAATACATTGTACAATCCGGGCACATCAAAACTTAATTCAACATCCTGGCTACCACCCTGATCAACAGGTAAATCGTCTTCTTTCTGAGTTTTCCAGTTTAAATATGGCAAAAAGCTTGTTGAGGTATTTGTCAGATTAGTTTTCGCTCCAGATACAATTCTTGCTTTAGTCAGTTCGAATGAAATCTCATCTGCCACCCAAATAGTTTGCTTAATCGTGTCCACACCCAATCCGTTAGATGCAATCATCATTATTTGCTTATATCCCGAACTATTAAAATAGACCAATGGATTTCTCTGTTCTGAAGTTTCAGGTGTTCCATCTTGAAATGTCCAAAACCATTGGTCTGGTGCACCTGATGTTACATCCTTGAACCTGACAAACTTATCAACTTTGGCCTTTACTGGCAGAACATCAAAATTTGCCAGAGGTTTGTCTGAACCGTAGGGGTCATATCCGTTCCAAACCTGTGGATCCAAGCCAGCAGGATCCAGCCATGCTTTAAGTTGCTTATCTACTTCAGGGTATCGATCCCATGAAATCCAGAATTTTTGAAAATAGTCATTAAAATTATATGTACAGGATGCATCTCCTCCTGTTAAATCTCCAATTATTTTATGCGATTGATTAAAAAGAGGTGACCCGGATGAGCCCGGTTCTGTTGTACCCATATCCCATTCACTGATATTCCAGTGTGTATGCTTATCGTATCCTCCGCCAAAATCACCAGTTGATACTCTTCTTTTGGCTGCAGATATTTTTTTCACATCACCGCTTGGATGGTGGATACATGTAACATTATCGACAAAAGGGTTGCTATTGCGATCCCAGCCTGCATAATATGGATCATAGCGCTCAGGGGGTTTGATGCTTAATTCAACAAGAGCAAAATCAAGTTTATTTGTGGTTGCCAGCAAATCACTTGATGAGATTGTGAAGTTTATAGGTCCGTCTTCTCCATAACACTCAGCACTCTCATATTTGAAATAGAAAATTGAAGTACGAGCATGCAAACCGGTTCCAATACAATGATTTGCAGTTAATAGCAATGCCTTGCCATCATTGGCGGTGTTGTTGATTAAAGCACCTGTACAAAGCCAGGTTCCACCTCTTACATATTTGCATACCGCACGCTTCTCTATTTGCCAATCAGCTCCCTGCGGACAATTTATATCAATATTGCAATCTCCCGAACTACCAAACTTATCGCGATAGCCAAAGGCATTCTTCATGTCGAGGCTAACCTGTCCGATTACCAGTTGTGGCCTGAAACCGGCCAGGTTCTTATCAATATTAACTTCAACAACAAGCTGATTACCAGGAATTGGAGAAGTTGCTAATAAGCCTGACTCTTTATTGTTTATGCTGGTATATGCTCCGTTTATAATGGTTAGTTCAGGGTCATAAAGATAGACCTGTACACCATCCGGCAGGTAATAATTATCAAAAATGATATTTTGGCTATATGCTTCGGATGAAAGAATATTTAATTGATAGATCACATATCTATCATCTTCGTAAACAAGGTTGTCGGGATCAATTACATCAATACTCACTTTTACCGGCCAGCCAAAAAGATAAGGTTTTGTACCCGGAGTTTGTGAAATCATCACTTGCTCCCAGTCACCGGGAGCATCAGGAATTGTAGTAAAACCGGCACTTTTCTTTACATTCTTAGTAAAAGAGTGTGGAGTTCCATCAGATGTAATCTGTGCAAAGCCTGAACTATTGAATCCCAGAACTAATACCCCAAGAAAGCATATCTTGAATGCAAAACATTTCATGCCAGCAAAAATAGTTAAAAACTAGATGAGCGAGGAATTAAATTGAATTTGTATTTTTAACGATAGACCAAGATGACTTCTCCATGGATTCAACAGCTGAACTGATAGCTAAACTTCGTAAGGAAATTGAAGATCACAATCACAGATATTACGTTCTGAATGAGCCTCTTATTTCTGATTATGAATTTGACATAATGCTCAGCCAGCTGGAGAAGCTAGAAGTACAACATCCTGAATTTTTTGATCCTTTATCGCCCTCACAACGCGTTGGGAGCGATTTGAGCCAGGATTTTGAACAAAGAGAGCATCAGATTTCAATGCTTTCATTAGGGAATTGTTATTCAAAGGAGGAAGTTTCGGATTTTGATCAGCGGATCAGACGCTTGACAGATCAGAACTTCTCTTATGTCTGCGAATTGAAATTTGATGGGGTTGCAATAAATCTCAGTTATAAAAATAAACGTTTGCAACATGCAGTAACCAGAGGAGATGGTGTGCGTGGGGATGATGTTACATCAAATGTTAAGACAATCAGGAGTATTCCTTTAGTATTGTCAGGTGATGATATTCCTGACCAGTTTGAGATCAGGGGTGAAATATTATTACCACATGAAGGTTTTAATCAGATGAATAAAGAAAGGCTCCAAAAAGGAGAAGCTTCATTTGCAAATCCCCGGAATGCAGCATCTGGTACTTTAAAAATGCAAAACTCTTCGCTGGTTGCAAAACGGCCTTTAGACTGTTACCTATATTATTTGGCAGGTGATTCATTACCTGAAAACACTCATCTGGGTAACATGATGGCTGCATCAAAATGGGGATTTAAAGTATCCAGGCACATTAAAGAAGTCAATACACTCGATGAGCTCTTTGCTTTTCTTGATCATTGGGAGCTGGCAAAATCTGATTTACCCTATGAAATTGATGGAGTGGTAATTAAAGTGAATGAACTAGATATTCAGGACGAATTAGGATATACAGCAAAATCACCCCGATGGGCCATAGCTTATAAATTCCCTGCTGATCAGACAGAAACTGTTCTTGAATCAGTGGATTTTCAGGTTGGGAGAACAGGGGCTATTACACCTGTAGCAAATTTGACACCTGTTTTTTTAGCAGGAACAACGGTAAAAAGAGCCTCAATTCATAATGAAGATCAGATTCGTTTACTGGATTTGCATTATGGAGATGTGGTAATGATAGAAAAGGGGGGTGAGATAATTCCTAAGATTGTGGGAGTGAAGCAGGATAAACGGCATCCCTTAGCAAAGCCGGTGCAGTTTATTAATCAATGTCCTGAGTGTGAAAGTGATCTTAACAGAATTGAGGGTGAGGCAAAGCATTTTTGCCCGAATAGCACAAACTGTCCACCACAGATAAAGGGTAAGATTGAGCATTTTATTGCCAGAAAAGCAATGAATATTGATGGTTTAGGTCAGGAAACTGTTGAATTACTATTCGATCAGTCCTTGCTTAAAGACCCAGGTGATCTCTATTGTCTGAAAAGGGAAGATCTTATCCACTTACCCCGAATGGGAGAGAAGTCTACTGATAAACTTCTTGAATCTATACACAAATCACTTGAAGTACCTTTTGAAAGAGTACTATTTGCCCTGGGTATTCGTTTTGTAGGAGAGACTGTAGCGCGAAAAATTGCCAAGGCTCTTCCAAATATGCAGAACTTGATTGAATCAGATAAAGAATCATTAATGGAGATTGAAGAAGTTGGCGAAAGGATTGCTGATAGCCTGATCAATCATTTATCTGATCCTGATAACATTAATCTCATCAACAGGCTTGCTGACAGCGGTCTGAGTATGGAATCGGAAGCAGATGAGGCTTTATCTTCAAACATCTTAAAAGGCAAATCCATTGTTGTATCCGGAGTATTTCATCTGCTAAGCAGAAATGAGATAAAAGAATTGATTGAAAAAAACGGCGGACGAACAAGCGGATCCATTTCAAAAAAGACTGCCTATGTGGTGGCTGGGGACAATATGGGACCAAGCAAATTAGAAAAAGCGACTCAATTAGGTATAGCTATTCTTACGGAGTCTTCTTTTCTGGAATTGATAGAATATAAAAATTTATAAGTTTGTAGTGTGAGTATTAAAACCAGTATACAACAATCGATTATTCTGAGGCCCGGACAAAAAGCGCATATGAAGCAGCGTAAGAACCGGAGTTTTATTTCTCTTAATAATGCTGTTACAATAGGGATTATTGCACGGTGCCATGATCAGCATACACTTGAGATTTTGTCAGATTTCTATGCTCAGCTTCGGAGGGAGGAGTGTAATTATAGAATTCTTTTAATCATTGACAAGAAACAAGATATTGTAAACCATTACGATTATGAGAAGCTATTTCCAGGAGCTATTCTTACTCTGATCTGTATAAATGATTATACTTTCATGGGGGTTCCAAAGAAAAAGGTGTTTGCTCCTTTTATATCTTCTGATTTTGATCTGATTTTCAGAATTGGCTTGGGGGCAAGTTTTGAACTGGACACAATACTATTATCAACACGGGCCAGAATGTATGCAGGTCATGATCATCCTGAATTGCCATTTATTGACTTTAGAATCACTTTGGAGCAGGATGCTGATCTTGCCGCTCTGACCAGGAATTTACTTATTTACATGGCAAAGCTTGATCAGGATTCAACTAATAAAGCCGATTCACACACAAATGATTATAGACTATTCTGATATGGATCATTCATTTTTAAGAGGCACTGGTGTTGCATTAGTGACTCCATTTAACTTAGACAAAGAAATAGATTTCGATGCTCTCGAAAAAGTCACCCAGCATGTAATTGCAGGTCAGGCTGACTACCTTGTTGTTATGGGTACAACAGGTGAATCGGTAGTATTAGATACAGCTGAAAAGAAGGCTGTTATTGCAAAGATTAGTGAAGTAAACCGTGGCAGATTACCTCTTGTTCTGGGAATTGGAGGAAACAACACAGGCGCTGTTGTTAAACAAATTCATGATCAGGATTTTAAGAATATCAGCGCATTATTATCTGTGAGTCCATACTACAACAAACCAAGTCAGGAAGGTATATTTGAACATTTCTCAGCTATTGCTGCAGCTTCGCCTGTGCCGGTGATAATTTATAATGTGCCTGGAAGAACCGGATCGACAATCAGCCCATCAACAACTCTTAAGTTAGCAAATGCTTACTCAAATATTGCAGCTACAAAAGAAGCATCAGGCGACATGGAAGCCATTATGGAAATCATTTCTAAAAAGCCGCAAGCTTTCATGGTTATTTCAGGTGATGATGCTCTTACACTTCCAATGCTTTCAATAGGAGCTGATGGTGTTATCTCGGTAATTGCCAATGCCCTTCCCTATCAAATGAGTGAGATAGTGAGACAAGCTCGTAAGAACCAGTTTGATGTAAGTAAGGAAATTCATTATCAGATTCTTCCTATGATAAAGCTGATCTTCAGTGAAGGAAGTCCGGCAGGAATCAAAGCAGCATTATCTCATATAAATCTAATTGACAACTACATAAGACTACCTCTTGTACCGGCCAGCAAAGCCTTGTATGAGAAAATAGTCTCGGAAATGAAATCCTTCATGTAGTTAGGAAGCTCTAAAATCAGGCAGAGGCCTGTGCTCCTCCTGCCCCATGACATTGTTTATATTTTTTGCCGCTTCCGCATGGGCAAGGATCATTTCTTCCAACTTTTTTCTCGACTCTTATCGGTTGAACTTTCTTTGGTCTTTGAGGAGCACCATCCTTACCAGTTGTTGTGCTTGAGGGACCATATCCATCAACATCAGTTTTACTGGTCTGGTACTTACTCATATCCAGTTTTTGTTGACTTTGCGCCTCGCGTACCTGGTCAGGATCCTGAATAGGAATATGTCCTTTCATCAATAAGGATACAACTTCTTTGTTCACTTTGTCCATCATACTTTTGAACAATTCGAAAGACTCAAGTTTATATATCAGGAGAGGATCTTTTTGCTCATATGAAGCATTCTGAACAGATTGCTTTAGTTCATCCATCTCTCTGAGATGCTCTTTCCATGAATCATCGATTGTTACCAGGGCAGTAGATTTCTCAAATGATTTAACCAATTCCCTGTTTCGACTTTCATATGCTTTTTTCAGATTTGCATTTATCTGCATGGTTTTCTGACCATCGGTAATTGGCACCAGTATATTTACATATTGATGAGATGCTTTCTCATAAACATCCTTAATTACCGGCCATGCTGCCTCAGCCATCTGGGCATTTTTACTTTCAAAAGTTGCCAGCACCTTTTGGTATATTTGTTCTACGAGATCTTCAATCTTTCCTTGCAGGAACTCTTCTTCATCAACAGGACAGTCAATAGCCAGAAAGCGTATCAGGTCGAGTTTAAAACCTTCAAAATCTTCTACCTCACGAAATTCATTAACCAATGTTTCGCACAACTCAAACATCATGTTGGCGATATCCATTTCAATACGTTCACCATGCAGAGCATGACGTCGACGACTGTAAACAACTTCACGTTGATTATTCATTACATCGTCATATTCAAGAAGGCGCTTTCGAATCCCGAAGTTATTCTCTTCTACCTTCTTCTGGGCACGTTCAATAGACTTACTAATCATGGAGTGTTGAATCACTTCCCCATCTTTTAATCCCATTCGGTCCATTAATTTAGACACCCTGTCTGAACCAAACAAACGCATCAGGTCATCTTCAAGAGAAACGAAAAACTGAGATGATCCAGGATCTCCCTGCCGGCCAGACCGACCTCTCAACTGCCTGTCAACACGTCGTGATTCATGGCGTTCAGTTCCGAGAATAGAAAGACCTCCAGCAGCTTTCACATCCGGATGTAATTTAATATCAGTTCCCCTACCCGCCATATTGGTTGCAATTGTAACCGCACCAGGTTGTCCTGCTCCTGCAACAATATCAGCCTCACGCTGGTGTAATTTGGCATTCAGAACATTATGAGTGACACCCTTAATTTTCAACATTCTACTCAGCAACTCTGATATTTCAACTGATGTTGTACCCACAAGAATAGCTCTGCCCTCTGCAACGAGTTTAACAATTTCATCACCTACAGCATTATACTTCTCCCGTTTAGTTTTATATACTAAGTCTTCCCGGTCATCTCTAACTATTGGACGATTGGTTGGCGTAACAACCACATCCAGTTTATAGATATCCCACAATTCTCCAGCTTCAGTTTCAGCAGTACCAGTCATCCCGGCAAGCTTATTATACATTCTAAAATAATTCTGAAGAGTAATTGTAGCAAATGTCTGGGTAGCAGCCTCAACCTTTACATTCTCTTTAGCTTCTATTGCCTGATGTAAACCGTCGGAGTATCTACGACCTTCCATTATCCGTCCTGTCTGCTCATCAACGATTTTCACCTTATTGTCCATAACGACATACTCAACATCAATCTCAAAAAGAGTATATGCCTTAACGAGCTGATTAACTGTATGTACACGTTCTGACTTAATTGAGAAATCACGTATAAGTGTATCCTTCAGCTTTACTTTTTCTTCTTCATTATAATTTTCCTTTTCGATATCAGCAATGACACTTCCAATATCCGGCAGGACAAAAAACTCTGAATCTTCCCCTGATGCAGTAATCATATCGATTCCCTTATCAGTTAATTCAACTGAGTGGTTCTTTTCATCAATGATAAAATACAAGTCAGATGTAACTATATGCATGTTTTTAGAATTCTCCTGCATATAGTGATTCTCAGTTTTACGCATGAGACTCTTCATCCCTTCTTCACTGAGAAATTTTATAATGGATTTCGTTTTAGGCAAACCTTTATTCGCTCTCAGTAATAACTTGCCACCTTCCTGATCTTTCCCTTCGGATATTAGTTTTTTTGCCTGAGAAAACACCTCGTTAACTAAACGCTTCTGTGCGCTGTACAGCTTAACCACTCTTGGCTTTAACTCTGCAAAAAGCTGATCTTCACCCTTTGCCACCGGACCAGATATAATCAGCGGGGTTCGTGCATCATCAACCAAAACTGAGTCTACCTCATCAACTATTGTGAAGTTATGAGCTCTTTGCACCAGGTCACCCGGGCTAATAGCCATATTATCACGCAAATAGTCAAAACCAAATTCATTATTTGTTCCATATGTTACATCGGCACGATAAGCTTTTCTGCGCGCTTCTGAGTTCGGATCATGCTTATCGATACAGTCGACTGACATGCCATGAAACTCAAATATGGTTCCCATCCATTCAGCATCACGTTTAGCCAGGTAATTGTTCACCGTAACAATATGTACCCCTTTCCCTGGTAAAGCATTAAGGAAAACCGGCAGTGTTGCAACCAGGGTCTTACCCTCTCCTGTTGCCATCTCAGCGATTTTACCATTATGCAGAGTTAATCCACCAATCAACTGCACATCATAATGAATCATATCCCAGGTTATCATGTTACCTCCTGCAAGCCAGGAGTTATGATACAGGGCTTTATCCCCTTTAATAATTATATCCTCACGTGTAGCTGCCAGATCGCGATCAAAATCACTTGCAGTAACTTCAATTTCTTCATTCTCCACAAAACGGCGGGCCGTATCCTTCACGATTGCAAAGGCGATGTGTGCCACTTCACTCAGAATCTCCTCAATCTTATCAGTGATTGTTTGCTCAAGTTTATCAACTTGCCCAAAAGCCTTCTCCCTCTCACTGATCGGAATCTCTTCAGCTTCAATTTTAGCTTTAATGTCACGAATCTCTTCCTCTTCACCTTTGTAATAGTCCTGAACCCTTTTCCGTAATGCAATCGTTCGTTCCCTTAATTCATCATTACTAAGGTCTATCAATTCCTTAGTGACTTCATTTACTTTTATTACAATAGGTAGCGCCTCTTTGTAGTCTTTTTCAGCCTTATTTCCGAAAAGTCCTTTGAGTATATTATCTATAACCGCCATGGTCTTTATTTTATTTTGATGTTTTGATCAAATATTGATCCAAGTACATTGTCTGCTCTTTTGTCATGCTAGTCTATTCATGATCAAGTTTAAATGTCTGTTTAAACAGATCCAGGTCAGGGTTCTTTTGCTGTAAATGCCTATACTTATCTTCCTGAGTATATAATTTTTTTTCTCCTCCCGGATGGTCTTTCATCTCGTGCTGAAGTTGTAATTTATCATTTCCAGTTTTTTGCTTAAGAAAACCTTCAATCTCAAAATGGATACTTTTTAATGCTTTAAGCTGCAAAGGATTATTCGAATGCACAAGAACCATATTATCCTGGAGCTCTGGCAATTGACTTGTGAGAGTATTAAACAAACGTGGTTGCTCAATTTTAATACTTTCAGCAAATTCTTTCCACAACACTAAAATCTGTTCATTTGTACAATCAAGCAATTCAACGGGACTATCCTCAATTGGCTTTTCTGATTCGGAATTTGAGTCATCCGAAGGATTATTCTTTTTAAGAAAGTCGCTGATTCGGGTTCCCGTTTTCAATCCATTATCAATTGGAGCTTTAGCATATGTTGCTGCAGGCTCTGAAGATTTTGGTTTTTCAACAGTATCCACGGCTGAATTCTCATTTTCATTATCATCTTTATTATCATCTTCATTATCAATAGATGAAACGGAATTACCATGTACAACTTTTTCCCCTACACTCTCTGATATAGGCGCTTTCTTTTCTACTGCAGATTTTTCAGGCAATTTTTCCGGCACAATGGCAGGTGTAGCAGAAGACTGAACATGACCCGAAAGATTAGCCAGTTTCAGCAGAGCAATTTCAATATGTAGTCTGGGATCTTTTGCTTGTTTATAACTTATGTCACAAGCATTAATAATACTCAAGCCCTTAAATAACCAGTCAACTGTGCATTTTTTTGCTCCAAGCAGGTATTTATCAGCAATTTCGCCACTCAGTTCCATTAGTTGTATAGTTTCAGCATCTCTTGAAACTAATAAATTTCTGAAATGCGATCCTAATCCATTAATGAAATTATGGGAGTCAAAGCCTTTATTTAGAATATCATTATATGTAATCAGAGAAGACTGATAGTTCCCAATAAGGAAAGCATCTGTCAGTACAAAATAATACTCGTAGTCTAAGACATTCAAGTTAGCAACAACCGTATGGTAATCAACATTCTGACCACTGAAAGAAACAACCTGGTCAAATATAGACAGAGCATCTCTCATTGATCCGTCAGCCTTTTGGGCAATGATATTTAAGGCTGCATCATCTGCATTAACCTTTTCCTTTACAGCAACTTCAGAAAGGTGTTCCATGATATCAGAAACATTGATCCGGTTAAAATCAAATATTTGACATCTTGACAAAATTGTCGGAAGAATTTTATGTTTTTCTGTTGTAGCCAGTATAAAGATTGCATGTGCAGGAGGTTCTTCCAATGTTTTCAGAAAAGCATTAAATGCCTGTTGCGATAACATATGAACCTCATCAATTATATATATGCTGTATTTACCAACTTGTGGTGGTATTCTAACCTGATCAATGAGATTACGTATATCGTCAACATGATTATTTGATGCCGCATCCAGTTCATGAATTGTAAAAGAACGATTCTGAATGAAAGACTGACATGATTCACAGTTCCCACAGGCCTCTGTGTTTCCCTCAATTTGCTGACAATTTATAGTTTTTGCAAATATTCTGGCACAGGTTGTTTTTCCCACTCCTCTTGGTCCGCAAAACAAATAAGCGTGAGCCAGTTGATTTAGTTTTATCGCGTTCTTGAGAGTTTTGGTAATAGAAGGCTGTCCAACAACCGTTTCAAAACTATCAGGCCTGTATTTCCGGGCCGAAACCACATAATTTTCCATGCATATGCCGATTTATCGTAAGCAAAGGTAAAAAAATGGTAAAAGCATTTAAAAAAAATATCAATGCTTACAATAAACTTATGAATTACGCGAGCGCATTCCCTGCTGCTTGTGGCGGGGTAAGCGAGCACAAAAAAAATATACAATCAATCGAAGATTCCTCGCGGCTTGCCGCGAGGAGCTTCAATAAAACATTCTAATTATTTGATTAGAAAGAAGTATTCGCTATCTTTGCAGGCCAAAATAATTCTCAATCAATAAATTAGAAAAGTATGTTGAATCAGTATGAGACCGTTTTCATTATAACTCCCGTTTTGTCTGAAGATCAGATGAAGGAAGCGGTCAAGAAGTTCTCAGCCTTTCTCAAGGAGAATGGAGCTGAGATTGTCCACGAGGACAACTGGGGCCTACGTAAGCTGGCCTATCCCATCCAGAAGAAATCCACTGGTTTCTATCATTTGATCGAATTCAAATGTGAGGGTGAATTTATTAATCGCATGGAAACTGAATTTCGCCGTGATGAGCGTATTATCAGATTCTTAACCATGAAGATGGAAAGATTTGCGATTGAATATTCCATTAAGCGTCGTAAAAAAATGGCCGAACAAAAAGTAACTGAAAAGGAGGAGAACTAGTCATGGCTACAAACTCAGGAGAAATCAGATATCTCGCCCCACCAACTGTTGAGATAAAGAAAAAGAAGTACTGTCGTTTTCGCAGGAATAACATTAAGTACATTGATTATAAGGATCCTAGCTTTCTGAAGCGTTTTCTCAATGAGCAAGGTAAAATTTTACCTCGCCGGCTAACAGGAACTTCTCTGAAGTTTCAGAGAAAAATTGCAACTGCAATCAAGCGTGCCCGTCACCTTGCCTTGTTGCCATATGTAACCGATTTGATGAAGTAAACAAGGAGGACAAAATCATGGAAATTATACTAAAACAAGACGTAGCAAAGCTGGGCCATAAGGATGACATTATAACTGTTAAAAACGGTTATGGACGTAATTTCCTTATCCCAAAAAAATTGGGCATCATTGCCAGTCCTTCTGCCAAGAAAAATCATGCAGAAAAATTGCGTCAGCAATCTCATAAAGAAGAGCAACTTCGGAAAGATGCTGAAGCATTGGCCGCTACATTATCTAAATTGGAACTGAAGATTGGAGCAAAAACTTCTACTACAGGAAAAATTTTCGGATCAGTGAATACCATACAGATAGCAGAAGTACTGAACGGTAAAGGTTATGAAATCGACCGTAAAAACATCAGTATGAATGAGGAAGCTGTCAAAGAAGTAGGGAGCTATACAGCTAGTATAAAGTTGTATAAAGACATCAAAACTGAAATTAGTTTTGAAGTTTGCGCTGAATAACAATTATTCTTGATATAGTTTAAAAAGGCCTGCCCATATGGGTAGGCTTTTTTTATGCTTTTGCTGCAATAGCTTCTATTTCAATCATAACACCCAAAGGCAGTTTTACAACTCCAAAGGCCGCCCTTGCAGGTTGTTCTGTGATAAAATACTTACTATATACAGTATTCATCGCTTTGAAATTCTCCATATCCTCCAGAAGGCATGTACACTTCACTACATCTTTATAACTGTAGCCAGCCTCATCTAAAATTGCACCAATATTCTCCATAACCTGCTCAGTTTGAATGGAAATATCACCTTCTACAACCAATCCTGTAGATGGGTCTATTGGAATCTGACCTGAAATAAACAGAAAGCCATTTGCCTCAACTGCCTGACTGTAAGGACCAACTGCTGCAGGTGCCTGATCGCTTGAAATAATTGTTTTCATCCGTTAATATTTAATTTTATTTGTCTGATGGAGCTCGCACAACAAAAACAATCATCCACGTGTGTTAAAATATCTTTCCTTTTGTTATGCTCGGTTCATCCGTATATATTTAATTCTACATGGTGACTAATTGAAAAAATCAGCATTGTCATACCAGCTCTTTTCCTTACGATATTTCACATCCTTAAATAGGTTCGCTTTAACATTTATCATAAAAGAATAGCTTTTTCTGGAGCCAAATGGAATAATTGTAAAGCTCATTTGCCAACAATGCAAGTCCCTGTTTACCGTAAGACTTGTGTAAGTAAACTCATTGCCGACAAAATCGTAACCAGAAGAGTAGCGAAGACTCCACTTGGGACTAAATTGTACATTTCCGGAGAATCTCAATGTCTGAGTAAGTTTACTCTCTGTATACGGGTTGAAATTATCATACCTTAAACTGTAACCAAATCTGACATCCCATGGCAAACCGTAACTCACTCCCATATCTTCGTAGAATTTCTCAGTTGCCCCACCCCCACTTCCTGATGTTTTTCTGAAAGGCAAGGAGAAATCAACAGACATACTGGCATTAGTCAGACGTGCAGGAAGGCCACTTTCAGTGATTAAGTATTTGTCAATCTTATGCTGACTAAACGTAGATCCATCCTGCTCCTCAATCCATGCATAGGGATCAAAAGTACTGCTGAAATTAATGTTAAAGTTGTTAAGAATTTTCGTTCGCGCGGATAAGCGCAACGGAGCCAACTTCATTGAATCAGAAAAAATATTGTAGGAGGTATTGATATTCAGACTCTCAATAAGCTTTACTTTTTTTAATTGTCCCGTGGTATCAGTAGGATCCACAACTTTCATTTCCAAATTATTACCCAGACTGAAAGATACCGTACCATACTGGCCTGCCACTGAAGGAAGATTGTATAAACCATCCTCAAACGTAGAATACCTACTGGTTCTGCCACTTGCATTAGTCTGAACTGTATCATAATACATCGAATCATCATAGCCTAGATCTGGCCTGTAGCTAAAGGATAATGAAGGCTTAGCAACATGGCGTATAACCTTCACCTTACCCCTCTTAAAATCATAAAATCCGTAAATCTGAGGATTGTAAGTCAGACTTATATTGGGAGACAAGGCCTGGACATACTGAAGCTGATTCATTCTGGACTCGATAATTTCCTCTTCATCAGGATCCCATTCCTTGGTTGTAGAATAGAAGTATAATAATCCCTGATACTTCAAAGATGGTGTCAGAGTCATGTGCGGAATCAACTTAAAAGAAGCCGTCATCGGGATACTATGTTTAAAACCACTTCTCATATTGTTCAGTACAGAGGGAAGACTATCAGCAATATCCTTTGTAAATAATTGATTTTCGTGCGCATACACCTTGTTCTCCAGGCTGGATGAATATCGCATATCAATTTTCTCATACCATTTCTGTTTTCCAACAGGATTTTTTCTTTTGAAAGGATAGAATCTCCCAACGGTAAATGATGCAGTTGGCAAATTGAGTACTACAGAACTGTCACGGCTGTTTTGTGTATGTCCGACTTTTGCAGTAAAATTAAAGAGACGATTCGGAAATTTTCTAGCATAAGAGATAGATGAAGATTTTTGATTCGTGAGTATGGCCGCTGTGTTATTAATATTACTGTTGTACTTATCAAACGAACTGCTTGAGAGATTCACACTAGCATTAAAAGTTCGATAAGGATGGGCTTTTGCATCCTGATTGTGGCTCCATCGCACACGAAAATCATTCGTCACTTTGTATGCTGTAGGATCAATATCTCGCAAAGACCTTTCCCCGGTAGCATTCTTAGCATACGAGAAATCAAAATTACCTCTGAATTTATATCTTTTTGCATAATTGGTAAGTGCTCCACCTTTCCAACTACCCTTAGAGTAAATATCACCTGTCAGTTTTAAATCAAAATTATCATTGAGAGAAAAAAACCAGCCACCGTTTCTCAGGTAATAACCCCTGTTAGGTTCATATCCATACTGCGGCATAACCAAACCCGATGTTTTTTGCCTTTTTTGAGGGAAATATCCGAAAGGAAGGCCTATAAAGTATAGAGGTATATCTTCCACAACAAGATATGCCGGTCCGGCGACAGTACTTTTCTCCGGTACCATTTTCCCTTTGGTAATAGCAAAATAGAAATGCGGATGATCTGCATCACAAGTTGTAAACTTACCATCTTTGATATTCAGTGTACCATCCGGAAACCTTTTAGAGATGGAACTGTGCAGCAAGGCATTCTCTTCCTGTTTTGTGATCACATCTGTCACCCAGGCTTTCTGTGACTCAAAATTATATTTAAGTTCAGTAGCATCATATTCCTCTTCATCCTGAGTAAATTTGGGTTTACCTGTCAACACCCCACTACTATCAGCAACTCCCCGGGCATAAACTTCTTTTTTGTCTATGCTGATCTCAATATAGGCAGCCTTCAGGTCAAAATCCTTGTAAACGACGCTGGCATCACCATAAAGCCGAATTTTACTATCCTTAAAAGACATGTTTATTGAATCGGAGGCATTGTAATCAACAATGGCATCCAGATAATCTTTTGGGTCATCCTTCGTTTGAATAGTATCAGGCTGAGTCACTTCAACTAGCAGTCTACTGGTGTCAGGGATCTCTACTTCACCCTGTGCATAACTAGTATAGGCAGTCAGGACAAAAAGCCCCGATGAAAGTAATATTTTTAGTATTTTTGCTATTTGATTCAATGCTGTAAAAGACCATAAAATACGGCACTCAAAGCTACTTAAAAATGACACAAGATTGTAGAAATGTCAATATGTCAACGTTTAAATCGTTCAGCAATTGTCTTGAGACGGTTGTAATCAACAGAATGAGCGTGATATGTTTCATTCTTTTTTTAGTAATCGTTCCAATTCAGCTTAATGCTCAATCTTCAGGGGACGATGTATTCACTGTAGTAATTGATGCTGGTCATGGTGGGAAAGATCCTGGGGCTGTAGGTAAAAAGAGCTATGAAAAAAATATTGCATTGGCGATTGCGAAAAAAGCAGGCTATTATATAGAAAGCCTCATTGATGATGTTCGGGTGATATATACCCGAAAGACTGATGTATTTGTTGATCTTGATGTAAGGGCAGATATTGCTAATCGGAATAATGCTGATTTATTTATTTCAATACATATAAATAGTATTCCGTCAGGCCGGGCCAGTGGCACAATGACCTTTGTTATGGGGGTGACTAAGAATGACAATAATCTTCAGTTAGTTAAAGCTGAAAATGAAGTTATTCTTCTGGAGGATGATTATACTGCAAAGTATAAAGGTTACGATCCTAACTCAACCGTATCTAAGATTTTCTTTTCTACAATGCAGTGGGCTTACCAAAATCAAAGCCTGGAATTTGCTTCAAAAATGCAAGATCAATTCCGGACAAAAGCAAAACGAAGAGACCGAGGAGTTCATGCCGGTGGATTATTGGTATTATGGAAAACCACTATGCCGAGTGTACTGGTAGAATGTGGATTTATTAGCGATGCAGAGGAAGAAGCTTTTCTAATGACAGATTATGGTCAGGATTTAATTGCATCTGGAATTTATCGTGCCTTCAGAGATTACAAAAAAGAAATCGACGATCGCACAACAAATGAGATTGTCATTGCAGATGAAATATCACTGTCTGAAGAAGTCACCAATGATGCCGCAGTATCTGAGAAAAAACCTGTGGCGGAGAAAAAGACAGAGTCTGCGAAAAAGGTTCAGATCTCTTACTCAAAACCTGATCTGCATTTTCGCGTTCAATTATTGGCTACCCAGAAGGAGATTGCAAGCTCAGCCAGAGAACTTAAGGGTTATACCAACTATGAGATGTTACGCTTAGATGGCTATTATAAATATATGACAAAATCAGTATCATCTTATTCTCAAGCTCTTAACTTAAGAAAACAAATTCTCTCAAAATTCCCGGGAGCATTTATCGTAGGCTTTAAATCAGGAAAAAAGATTCCTCTGACGCAAGCCATTGAAGAAGACAAGAAAATTCATTAATTTCCTGTTATGAAAACCGGACGTCTGATAAGAATTGGTCTTTTATTCGCAATAAGCATATTTGTACTTGTCTGGGGTATCAATTTTTTAAAAGGCAAGAATTTCCTAAAACCTGAAAAGGTCTTCTTTGCTAAATATGAAAGAATTGGCTCACTGATGGTTAGTAGTCCTGTCATGGTAAAAGGCTTCAAAGTAGGTGAAGTACGTGACATTTCGCTTGGTGAAGATTTTGAGTCTCCTGTGCTTGTGAAATTTGCTATTACATACGAAGCACTGGAATTACCCATAGGAACTGAAGTTAAAATCATCAGTACTGATTTGATGGGAACGAAAGGTATTGAACTAATCATGGTTGAAGATACTGTACTGATTCCCTATGGGGATACACTTATTGGGATCATTGAAGGTGATTTAAAAGATCAGGTTAATACTCAGATGTTGCCCTTGAAGCGCAAAGCTGAAGATTTGATGGCATCTATGGACTCGGTTCTGGTATCTTTACATTTGGTTTTTGATCAGCAAAACAGATCTAATCTCTCGCAAAGTTTTGAAATAGTTACCCAGACATTAAAGAACGTAGAACAAACGTCTGTCTTTCTGGAAAACTATGTCAAATCAGAATCTGGTAAGCTCAGTTATGTTTTAAGTAATCTGGATAGCCTCACACAGAATCTTGTTAATCGAACAGCTGAATTACAGTTATCTATTCTTAACATCGGGTCCTTTACAGATTCATTAAATAAGGTACCGCTTAGAATTGCGGTGGAACAATTCGTCGACGTTCTTCAAGATGTAAACCAAATTATTCAGATGACAAATGCAGGTGAAGGAAGTTTAGGAAAACTACTTCAGAGTGATTCATTATACTATACCATTGAAAATGTTAGCCGATCATTGAATGACTTATTGCTTGACATTAAGCTCAATCCTAAGAGATATATTAGGGTCTCAGCCATTGACAGGGGAAAAACTATTATCACCACCGACAATCAGGAATTTTTAAGTGCTGTAGCAAGCGATATAGATCTGGAGTATTATGTATGTATATATAATAATCTGGTTCCTCTTTTGCCAGATCACGAGTTGTACAAAACTTATAAGAAGTTGAGTTTTATTCAGGTTGGCAAGCATTTCTATTATTATCCGATAGTCACGCGAAACTTTGATAAAGCACGCAGAAGCTTTAGTAAGCTTGTATCCACTTATCCTGATGTGGCCATCTACGCCTGGATCGATGGAAAATGGCAAAATATATCACTTTAATGTTAATCCTGCAGCTGTAGCGTTATCCTTCTCACACTTTATTAATGTATTCTATATCAAGCGTTTTAAAATTCATATCTGATAATCAGCATGTTACGAATTTTGCATAACTTGAAATTTTATTTAACTGACTACTAAGGTCATAGAGTTTTTATGAAAGATTCAATCTGTTTCACGTTTTTTTTTAAGATTTTTTTCACCAACTTGCATGTCCCAAACCCTTTGTATAACTTATTAATTACCAGTGCTGATGAAGTCAAACCATGTTGATGTATGGAAACGCTGTCTGTTAATCATTAAAGATAACGTACCCGCAATGAGTTTTAAAACTTGGTTTGAACCTATCGTTCCGCTTAAGATCGAAAATGAGGTTCTCACCATTCAAGTTCCATCAACATTCTTTTATGAATATCTGGAAGAACAATACATAACTATCCTGAGTAAAACTATCCGAATGGAACTTGGCACAGAAGCCAAACTAGAGTACAGTGTAGTAATGGAGAACAACGGATATTCTGATACAAAGCCTTACACAATAAAACTCCCGACGAAAGCAAAAACCAGCTTAAAAAACAAGCCTTTGTCTATGCCTTTGGATGAGGATGAAAGGACCATCAGGAATCCGTTTATTATACCGGGCATCAAAAAGTTACATGTTGATCCCCAGCTGAACCCAGATTATTCTTTCTCAAATTTTATTGAAGGTGATTGTAATCGTTTGGCTCGTTCTGCAGGTTTTGCAGTTGCACAGAATCCGGGAGGAACAGCTTTTAATCCTCTCCTAATTTATGGAGGGTCAGGATTAGGCAAAACCCATCTAGCACAGGCTATTGGTATTGAAGTAAAGGAGAAATATCCCGAAAAAATTGTTCTGTTTGTTAATTCGAACAAATTCCAGACGCAATTTGTAGAAGCTACCAGAAATAATAACCGGAATGATTTTCTTCATTTCTATCAAATGATTGATGTATTAATCATAGATGATGTGCAGGAATTTGCCGGTAAGGAGAAAACCCAGGACACATTCTTTCATATTTTCAATCATTTGCATCAATCAGGTAAACAACTGATTTTAACATCTGATAAGCCTCCTGTTGAATTGAAAGGAATGGAGCAAAGGTTACTGAGCAGGTTTAAATGGGGACTTTCTGCTGATCTTCAGGTACCTGATTTTGAAACCCGTGTGGCTATTCTGCACAAAAAGGTTTATAATGATGGCATCCACATGGATACAGAAATTCTTGAATACATTGCTTCACAAATCAGCAACAATGTTAGAGAACTTGAAGGTGCTCTGGTATCCCTGCTTGCCCAATCTACTCTCAACAAAAAGGAAATAACGCTGGACCTTGTGCGAGAAATGATTGATAAGCTGGTTAAAAATACTACTCGTGAATTGTCTATTGATTATATTCAAAAGATAGTCAGTGACTATTTCAGTATTCCAATTGATATCATGCATTCAAAGACCAGAAAAAGAGAAATTGTTCAGGCAAGACAAATTGCTATGTTCTTTTCTAAGAATCTGACAAAATCATCTCTGGCTACAATTGGATCACAAATCGGAGGCAAGGATCATGCAACGGTATTACACGCTTGTAAAACTGTCAACAACCTGGTAGAAACCGATAAGCGTTTCAGAATATACATTGAAGAGATAGAGAAGAAATTAAAAATGTAGACCTAATTTTCTTGTCATGGACATTGTTAGGTTCATGGTTCTTATCTATTCCTTATTCAATATGTTTTAAATCATATTACATCTCTGAATAGTTCAGTATCATTACTTTTCAATTTTTGAATTAGAAATGACTCGAAATATTATTTTAGCAACTTTCCTGCTTACCTTCTCCTTAAGCACATCTGCTCAAACTACTTATTCTCCGAAACAAACAAGTGAAGCAATCATTCTGGACGGAAATCTTGATGAAAGCTTTTGGTCCGGGGCAATGTTGGCAGACAAGTTTAAATCATACTTTCCAGAATACGGGAAAGACATGCCCTACAAAACTGAAATCTATCTGGCATATAACGCTGAGAATTTACTCTTTGGATTCAAATGTTTTGACCCTAATCCTGAGAACATTAAGGCAACGATGGCAGCTCGTGATCAGATCCGAATAGAAGACTGGGTTTGCATCAATCTTGATCCTTTTAATGATCAGCAAAGCCTGTATGCATTCTATGCTAATCCTTTGGGTATTCAGATGGATAGTCGTGCATCTTCTAATAATGAGGATACCGGAGCTGATTTCATTTTCTATTCCAAAGGACTATTAACTGAGTCGGGCTATCAGGTGGAAATTAAGATTCCATTTAAAAGCCTTCGATACAAAAGATCTGAAACTGTTACAATGGGTATGATCATTGAGCGAAGGATTCATCATCTCAGCATTAATGGTACTTACCCTGCTCTTGATCCCAGACAGGGAATGAATTTCCTAACCCAAATGCTTCCATTTGAACTTTCTGGTATCAAGCATTATACTTTACTTGAATTGCTTCCAGCTGTTACTTATTCAAGGATATCAGAGCAAAAAGAAGGCAAATTGGGTCTTACAAGGAATAAACCTGAACTCAGTTTGACCAGTAAAATCGGACTCACATCTCAGTTAAGTTTAGACTTAACTTATAATCCTGATTTTAGTCAGGTTGAAGCTGATGCAGGTCAAATTGAAGAAAATCAACGGTACTCCCTCTACTATAAAGAGAAAAGACCTTTCTTTCAGGAAGGAAAGGAAAGCTTCAATATTGCAGCGGCTAGTGAATTCGGATCCTTTCAGAGTGTAGTGCACACACGTCAGATCGCAAATCCTCTCATTGGAGTCAAGCTGAGCGGAAAGATCAGCGCCAAAAGCAGAATGGCTTTACTGTACAGTCTGGATGAACCCTTTTCCTCAAATGCTGACACCAGCAAATTGTATTCAAATTTCTTTGTTGGGCGATATCAATATGCCCTCAAAAAGGACTCCTATGTTGGTCTTGTTTTTACCGACAGGGAAGATCCTGACCAATATAATCGTCTTGCAGGCTTCGATGGAAGATTCAGACTGAATGATGCATCTGCTATAGAGTATCATTTATTTGGTTCTGCTTCAACCGATAATGATTCACAAAAGCAGAGAACAGGGATCGCTGGAACAATTTCATACAGGCAGCAAAACAAAAAAAGGAATCTGAGTATTGACGTTCAGCACCTTGGAAATGATTTCGAAACCCGAACAGGGTACTTGCAAAGAAATGGCATTAATAGATTGTTTCTTACCTACAAGCCCAATTTCTATTTGCAAAATAGTTTTTTTACCAAGATCTCACCCATGAGCTTCTTCGTCTTATCGCAAGTGATTGATGCTAATCTTTGGGAGAAGGATTTAGGTTTGGGAATTGAGTTATCCGGAGATCGCTCCAGTATTATTAATACTTTCATCAATCCCTCTTCGGAGGTTTTTCTTGGTAAAACGTTCCGAACCAATTCATTTCATTTTAGAGGAATGTCACAAATTCTCCCCAGTCTGTTTATTATGGCTGATTACAGATTCGGTGAATCTGTGAGATATGTAGAAAATCCATATAGTGGATACGGTCATAAAGGAAGTATACAATTTACCTATCAAGCCTTAACAAGTTTTCAAACAGAGCTTTGTATTAGTTACTCTGATTTTTATAAAGCCACCGACAGCAGCAAAGATTTTGACTATCTTATATTGAGAAGTAAAAACACATATCAGCTGAATAAGTATCTTTTCTTCAGAATAATCGTCGAGTATAACTCTTTCTACAACACCTTGACCAGCGACTTATTAGCTTCATTCACCTATATCCCTGGCACTGTGGTTCATTTGGGCTATGGATCTTTGTACGAGCAAAAGACATGGACAGGAAGAGATTATCAACCTGGATCTGAGTTTACTGAAATGAAGCGTGGCTTTTTCTTTAAAGCCAGCTACTTATTCAGAACCTAGTTTTACTTTTTTCTTGGTGGAAATATAATAATCCGGGCGGGGCCCAAAACACCTTCAGAAGCAACAGCAAGTCCTCCATCAGAGGTCCATGTCATTGCCTCAGGTTGAGGTAATATTGACGGATCAATTTCAATAATATCTTCAAGAGCTCCTCCTGAGTTGAGCTCAATCAAAAGTGCAGGTCTGCTACACAATATGAACCAGTTTCCCGAATCATCATCATGTAACAAGTCAGAAAAACGAAGCTCTGAACCAATGGCTGTAACAAGAGGATACCTACGCTCCATTTCAACATAAAAGGTCCAGATCTTCTCCACGGGTATTCTAATACTTTTTTCTTCAGTAAGATTTTCAAATGAATAGAGGTGAATGTATCGCTCAGAATAAGCTAGTTTGCTATTATTTTGAGCTTTTCTCCCAACCAAATAGGCATATTCCCCTGACTCCTCAACCCATATTCCTTCATATTCTACTTCAGGATAGTTTAAAGCATACATGTTAATCAGGATTATTTCATCATTATGTTTTTTTAATTCATATATAATCCCACGGCTATCAACAACATATATCTTCCCATTCCTTATGCATATAGCCTCGTAATCACCTGGCAATCCAAAATCCAAACGGTCAAGTATCGACCAGTCTTTGTCGCTCAAAGAATAAAGCATTCCAGCTTCATCCTGTACAGCTATTATTAGAGAATCAGTCACCACTAAACCAGATATTTCAAGGAGCTCTTGCTCCAGATTAATAACTTTGATATCCGGTGAATCAGTTTTTGACTGAGAAGACTGCCCACAAGCTGTACAAATGTTCAGCAAAATCAGAAGGCAAATCTGAATAATATTCAAACATTTCATATTCAAATGTAAAAAAAAAGACCGGTTTGAAATCCGGTCTTTTACTTACACCATTGATTACGCCGTATTTACTCTGTTTTCTTGCTATTTCTCAGCATTTCAATCAGGTTAATTTCAAATTCATACAGTCGTACATGCCTGGATTTATACTCAATTAAGTCAGCCGGCTGGCAACTCAATGCATCACATAAAGCTTCAAGAGTAGTAAATCTTATTGCACGTGCTTTGCCCCTCTTAATATTTGACAGATTTGCCAGGGTAATTTTCACTCTTCCTGAAAGCTCAGTCAGACTCATTTTTCTCCTGGCCATTACTAAATCCAATTTTGTCACAATGGGCATAATCAAGGAAATTGATATATGATATGATTAAAGTTAAAGTCTTTTAAAATCTCAGTTTCTCAACCAGCATACTTACAGTGTAGAGAACAATAACAAAACCTGACACCCAATGGGCAATTCTGGACCATAAGAGCCGTGCTGTCTTACGATTT
Organism: Bacteroidota bacterium; assembly: GCA_018669475.1. Classification (GTDB taxonomy): domain Bacteria; phylum Bacteroidota; class Bacteroidia; order Bacteroidales; family UBA12481; genus JABHCC01. Next base: position 34,696 of record JABHCC010000100.1, read on the forward strand.
TTAGCTTTCTTCTGAGGACTGATCTTATTCATTTCATTCTGATTTATTGACCAAATATAATACATATTTATCGTTTATCATAATTATTTTATTGTTTTTCGATATTTTATTGCCGAAAAAAGTCCGATACCAGGTATCGGACTTTTTTATTTGAGCTTAACTATTTCAGATTATCAATAAGATATCCGGGCCTGTTGGTTGTAATACCAACCACACCCCATTTCATCAGCTCTTTTGAAGAATTAATAGAATCAACTGTCCAGGCAAGACAAAGCATCCCAGCCTCAGCCAAACCTTTAACTAGTTCTGGCGTAATTGTAGCAGAACGCAAGTCAGCTCCATCAAGTTTATGCTCCTTCAGAGAATCAATATACTTGTTATAGTTACTCTTAAGGACAATGCTTTTGAGATGGTAACAGGGAATATCCGGAAAACGTTCTTTTGCTTCAGCAATGGTTTCAAAATCAAAAGCTATAATTCTGAATTGCTCGTTCTTATGATGATTCTTAATCTGCTTTTCCAACACAGGAAGGATCTCTATTGAAGCTTTGATCTCAATATATAAGGTTCTTCCATTTGGCAGGGCATCAAGTATATCTTCTAATAGAGGGATCGGTTCACCTGCGAATTCAGGAGACTTAAATGAACCGGCATCCAGATCTTTTATTGCAGAGTAATTAACATCAGCAATTTGATGCCGTTTACCGCATGTTCTGAATGTGGATTTATCATGAATAACAACTATTTCCTTGTCAGCCGTCATATGAATATCGATCTCCACTCCATCTGCACCTAATTCCCAGGCAAGTTTTGCAGCGGCAAGTGTATTTTCAGGGGCTAAAAATGAAGCTCCTCTGTGCCCAACTATCTCAATTCCAAGATGATTATTTTGTGCTAAGCTCATTGATTGACCAATTGTCAGTAGGCAAAGGCATAATAATAGGATATTCAGTCGTTTCATTTATTAGTGATTTATGGTTTTAGCACTTGAATATCCTTATTTTTGATCACTTAACACAAATAATTCGAATGAAAACATTGATTTTTCTTGTTTTGTTGGCGCTTCCTGTCTTCGGAGTATCGCAATCCGTCCAGCTTGAAGAATATTCTGGGAATATTACATTGGAAGAATTAAAAGAAATAGTACTAACACTGGCCTCCGATGAATTCGAAGGTAGAGATACCGGAACAAAAGGTCAAAAGCTAGCAGCTGAATACTTAAGAAAACAATTCATTGAAATCGGATTGGAGGGACCCTCTGAAAGTGGGGATCCTTATTATCAGGAGTTTTCATTATCCAGATCAGGATTCCAGACTTTGAGTCTTATCAGGGGGGTTGACAGTCTGTTCTCTGACAAGGAACTTGTATTGGTAGGTCAATGTCCTCCAATGGATTTAGAAACTGAGCTAATATTTGTTGGATACGGAATTGATGATCCTATATATTCAGACTATCCTGTTGATTTATCTCTTGAAGGAAAACTGGTAGCATTTATGTCAGGTGAACCTAAAGAGAAAAATGGCAAATATTTAATTTCAGGAACTTATCTGCCACAATATACTGACAGAGGACTAACGAAAGCGAAGATTGCTCTTAAAAAAGGTGCAATTGGCGCTATCATGATCAATCCGGATCAGGAGCAGGTTAAGAAACTTGCATCTATGAATAAGCGATTCAGATCAGGGATGCAGCTGAGATTACCGCAGCAGGAAACTGAAGGAAAGAGCATAAGCGGTGTTATCCATATCGGAATTGATGATGCAGCTATATTGTTCAATACAAGTACAAGCAGTATTCTTAAGACGGTCGAGAAGATGGACAAAGGGAAAACCCAAACAGGTAAATATGTAAGTTCTGTAAAAGCCAGCCTGATCAGTTCAGGGGCGAATGTTGAAACTGAAAACGTAGTGGGTTTAATAAAAGGATCTGAATTACCTGACGAATACGTCATCCTGACTGCTCATTATGATCATCTTGGGAAACGTGAAAAATCAATTTATAACGGAGCAGATGACAATGCCACAGGGACGGCTGCTCTTGTTGAAGTAGCTGAGACTTTTATGCAGATGGCCAGGTCGGGTATACGTCCGAAACGAAGTGTTTTATTCATGCCTGTATCAGGGGAAGAAAAAGGTCTGCTTGGCAGTAGGTATTATGTTCAAAATCCGATATTTCCATTGAATAAAACAGTTGCAGCAATCAATATGGATATGATTGGCCGAACTGATCCTGACCATTCTGAAAATCCTGATTATGTATATGTTTTTATGAATGATACTCTGAATTCCTCGCTGGATTCTATCGCACAACTGGCAGGTTCTTATGTAGATTCGAATTTTGCTCCTGAATATATTTATAACTCGTCTGGTACTTCAAGATACAGGGGATCTGATCATGCAAGTTTCCAGAATGTCAATATTCCGATATTATATTTCTTTTGTGGTATTCATGAAGACTACCACAAGCCAAGTGACACATGGGAGAAAGTAGAATATGATAAATTGACTACAATTAGCAAAATGGTTTTTATTTCTACCTGGGAATTAGCAAATCAATAATTGCTATAGTCTGTTTCGAAGAAATGATTACTTTTAATGCCGCGGTTAGCAAACCAAACTTATAAATCATACTTATGGAGAATATTTTTACCGAACAGGATAAAAAATTTCTACAGCAGAGAAACATGCAACCTAACAAAGTGTTGGGACAGATTGATAATTACAGGAAAGGATTTCCATTTGTAGAATTGCATGAAGCAGCAAGTTTGAAGCACGGAATCACCCAACTATCATCAAAAAAGATGGATGACATGGTTTCAGTATTTGAAGATTTTGCTTCAGACAATGAAATCGTCAAGTTTGTTCCGGCTTCCGGTGCTGCCTCCCGGATGTTTAAAAACCTTTTTGAATTCAGAAATTCATATCGGGGAACCTATGATGATCAACTTGAGCTTCTAAAAGACAAGGGACCTGATTCAGTTTACTATTTCTTTGAACACATTGAGGAGTTTGCATTCTTTCCTGATCTTCTTGATGCATTTGATAAACGAAAACTCAATTTTGAAAATACACTGAAAGAACTAAGATACGAGAGAGTTCTAAATACCTTATTAACTGAAAAAGGCTTATGCTATGGGGAAATACCCAAGGCCCTGATTCCGTTTCACATTTATCCTAATGAAGTAAGAACTGCTTTTGCTGAGCACCTTGCAGAAGGAGCAAAGTATGCCAGATCGAGTGGGAATGTTTGTAAGATTCACTTTACTGTTTCTCCTCAACACATGGAAATGATGCATGATCATTTTCAGGAACTGAAAGACACTTATGAAGATCGATATAATATTCGATATGAGATAAGCTATAGTTTGCAGGATCCTTCAACGGATGTCATTACCGTTGACATGAACAACAATCCGCTTAGAAATGAACTCGGTGAGTTTGTATTCAGGCCAGGAGGACATGGAGCTTTGCTAAAGAACCTTAATGAACTGAAAGCCGACCTGATCATTATTAAGAATATTGACAATGTATGTCATGACCGGGTTAAGTACGATACCCATTACTATAAAATGGCCTTATGTGGTTATCTTGTTTTTCTACAAGAACAAATACACAGCTATCTTAAAGGGCTGAAAAAACCAACTGCCCCATCAACTAAGGTTATAACAAATATGTTATCCTTTATGGAGCATAAACTGAATATCAGACCACCTCTTGAATCTAATCATTGGAATAAAGAAAAGAAGATTGCCTTTATTAAGGAAAAGCTAAACAGACCAATCAGGGTTTGTGGAATGGTTGAGAATGAAGGGGAGCCGGGGGGAGGACCATTTTGGGTTGAGAATAAGGATGGATCTTTTGGCCTTCAAATCATTGAAGCTTCTCAAATTAATTCTAAGGATGAGAATCAATTAGAGATAATAAATAGGAGTACACATTTCAACCCTGTTGACCTCATTTGCAGTACTATTGACTTTGAAGGAAAACATTTCAATTTGTATGACTATGTTAATCCTAACACTGGTTTCATCAGCCATAAATCGCTTGATGGAGAGGAGATAAAGGCACAAGAATTGCCAGGATTATGGAATGGCACAATGGCCGATTGGATAACCATTTTTGTAGAAGTACCTCTGATAACCTTCAATCCGGTAAAAATCATTAATGATCTGTTGCGGACTCAGCATTTGAATATGACATAGATTTTTACCTAAATCCTATGTTAACTCGCTGTAACTTTATACTTTTGTAGCCTTTTTGGAAAAGGATAATTATGCATATTGGTGGAGAAGAGGAATTGTGGAACGATGAGATGACTGATTCAGTGGATCGTTATGAAAAAATGATTCTAAATCAGGACGAGTGGTATTTTGATGTTCATGAGCTGGAAAATATTATTGATTATTATTTCAATCAAAAAAAGTTTCAGTCTGCTCGGGATGCATTAAAGCTTGCTTTAAGGTTACATCCTGATTCCCCAGCCCTCAAACTTAAAGAATCTCAACTGCATATTGAACGCGGTGAGGCAAAAAAAGCATTGGCTATCATTGAATTACTGGAACCTATCGACAGTTTTAATGATCAGCTATATATAATAAAAGGATCAGCATTTCTTTTATTGGATAACATAAGTAAGGCTCAGGAAAGTTATCAAAAAGCACTTGATGCAAGTGAGGATCCGGATGAATGGGTTCTCAATATTGTGTACGCTTTTGTAAAACTTGGAGAATTTGAGACCGCAATTACTTTTTTGAAACAAGCCTTAGCTAAAGACCCTAACAGTGAGGACCTTTTATGGGAGCTTGCAGTTTGTTATGAACAGGCCGGACAAGAAGAAAAAGCTATCGAATCATATAAAACCTGCATCGAAAATGATCCGTTTTCTGATGCTTCATGGTTTAATCTGGGAGTTCTATATAATCAAGCAGAGCAATTCGAGGCTTCAGTAGAAGCTTTTGACTATGTTCTTGCAATTTCCCCCGACTTTCAGGCTGCTCTTTTTAACAAAGGGAATGCTCTGGCCAATAACAATCTTCATGAGGAGGCAATAAAAGTATATGCTGAGTACTTGATTGACAATGATAATCATGCTCAAACGCATTTCTATATTGGCGAAAGCTATGAAAAACTTAATAAGGCAACTTTAGCCTTGCAGTATTTCAGAAAGGCTCGCTCTATTGATCCCAATTACTCCGAACCATGGTTCGGCATGGCAAGTATAATGCATACTCAGGGAAATGATTATGAAGCCATGTATTACATTCGTAAGGCAATTAGCCTGAAAAAAGGTAATCCCGACTATTTATTTCTGGCCGGGGAGGTGTATATTAGTCTGGAATTTTATGAAGATGCTCACGAGGTATTTAAGCAGGTACTGAAGCTTGACCCTGACGATAGTGAAGCCAAAAAGCATATCGAAACAATCAAATCCAAACTTGATGAACCTGAATAATTTTATTAAACATTATGGGGGGCTGCTCCTGAAGGGAATGGGAATGGGTGCAGCTAATGTTATCCCAGGTGTTAGCGGAGGCACTATAGCTTTGATTACAGGAATTTTTGAACCGTTAATTCACTCTCTGAAATCGTTTAATCTTGTAGCAATAAAATTGTTATTTACCGGTAAATGGAAAACATTTGCTAAACATATTAATCTCAATTTTCTAATTGCTGTCTTTTTAGGGATATTCATCAGTATTTATAGTTTGGCCAAGATACTTGGATATCTTTTTGAGAACTATCCCGTACTGATATGGGCCTTCTTTTTTGGCCTAATCATGGCATCAGTATATTATGTCGGCAGAACAATTGGTAACAGGAAAACTTCCGTCTGGATGATGTTCCTTATTGGCACAATAATAGCCATAGGTATCGCATTATTAAAACCTGCTCAACAGAATGAGCAAATCTATTATCTTTTTATCTGTGGTATTGTAGCAGTTTGCAGCATGATACTTCCCGGTTTATCAGGTTCATTTGTCCTGATACTACTTGGTAATTATCAATTAGTTATGATAGATGCTGTAAGCAACCTCGATATTGATATTCTTATTCCGGTCATTGGTGGTGCTATTGTGGGTCTTCTTGCCTTTTCACATCTCCTTTCATGGATCTTCAAAAAATACAAGAACCAAACCCTCGCACTGCTTACAGGTTTTATGCTCGGATCTCTTTTAATGCTCTGGCCCTGGAAAGAAGCCATCTACACCCTGGATGAACAAGGTAATAATGTACTTTCCCGTTCAGGAGATTTACTTTTGGAAGGCTATCGTTATATCACTCCCTACTTTACTGACACTGCAACTTATTTGGCTATCTTTTGCATTCTTTTGGGAGCATTATCGATTGCATTAATTGAAATGCAGGCAAAAAGGAGCACAGCAAAATGATCAGGCGTTTTGGACTCATAGGATATCCTTTAGGTCATTCTTTTTCACCCGACTATTTTGCCCGAAAATTCAAGCAAGACAAGATCTCCGATTGTGTTTATGATACCTTTGAAATACAATCTATCAATGAGCTTAATCATGTGCTTCAGAAACACCAGGATATTCAAGGGCTGAATGTAACTATTCCTTACAAGGAAGCAGTGATTCCTTATCTTAATGAATTAAGTGAAGAAGCTAAACTCATTGGTGCAGTGAACACCATTCAATTTATCAAAGAAGCGAAGGGCTTAAAGAAAATCGGACACAATACTGATGTTCAAGGTTTCAGAGACAGTCTCTCAGATCTGATAGGCTCTGCCCGCCCTGCAGCATTGGTTCTTGGATCGGGAGGTTCATCAAAAGCAGTGTGTTATGTACTCAGAGAGATGGGTATTGCTTTTCATATAGTTTCAAGATCCGGTTCAGAAAAGACTATCTCCTATGGTAGTCTGACTGCAAAAACCATCCAGAAGCATTCTTTGATAATCAACACTACTCCACTTGGAATGCATCCAAAAGTTGATACAAAACCTTTGATACCGTACAAAGGTTTAAGCTCAAATCATTTTCTATTTGACCTGGTTTATAATCCTGAAATTACAGCGTTTATGAAAGAAGGGAATTTCGCCGGAGCCAAAACTAAAAATGGTTTTGACATGCTAATGCTCCAGGCTGAAGCCTCATGGAGAATATGGAATCAATAGACAAAGCTATTCGGGTTTATCTCATTCCTCTTCAACACTCCGCCAATACCTGGCTTTAGATATCCCTGATACATCACCACTACCATCAAAGGCCAGACCAAAATAATTAGGTTTCTGGCTAAATAACTCTTTCCCTTTATAAATAGCCTTTGATACATTAACCAAAGTGTACTTCAAAGCATTATTGGATCCCTTCAGGTAATAAAAATCTGCATTTGTCTTCATTTCGCCATAGCTGACTTTTCCAGATTCATAGGTGTATTTTGGTCGTCTGTAATCACGAATCATCTCTTTTCTTAAATCAGCCTTTACACCAATCTCATAGAATACCTCATCCTGATTAATCCTTAAGCATATCCCATTGCTTTCTTCCTCATCCTGAACCAATTCAATTTGTGCAAGCAAACTCTCAGGACGGATCTTACTATCATGCGGATACAATACGGTGACAAAGGCTATCGTTTGACCCAGTTCGAAGAACTGACCAGAATACTCTGATATTAAATACTCCTCCTGCCAGTACCGTGGTGCTTTTTCCACACTTTCAAAACGGTAATGTGATCTGGGAAAATGAATTAGTAATCTTTGATCTGAATCAACACTTAAATTTCTTAAGCTATCATATCCGGTATCATACCAATGTTCACCCTGCTCGTATATCTTTCTTGTATACCACAAATTGGCTGCGGTTAAAAAGTTCTCACGCGTTCCTTTCAGCAAATCAACCACCACATAACAATTTGCTTCTTTTAGCCATACGATTATACGGTCTGATTCATAAGCCATATTATCATCTATAACCCGTGTTCGCGAATAGTCAAAATCATTAAATGTTAAAAAATCAATCTTCTGCGTCCTTACATTCTTGTATCCTCCTGAATTTCTCAAGAAACCTAAAACACTCTGACCAGGAATCTCAGGGCGGTCAGTAGGTGAGTATCTAAACTCACCTTCTTTTTGCCCAAAGAATATCTTCTCAGGACGTACACACATCCTGTTATGGAAGTAATCCTGTCGGTATGCACCAAATGGTCCGCTAGGCATGAAATCACGATATCCCCCATCATGCAATAATATTCCCCTATTATTCATTAGCAAAACAATACTATTCTCATCAGCATGCCCGTGTGTCATCTTTTCTTCCTCTACTACAATTCCATCACGAAGAAACCCTCTGGATAAGTAACCTGCTTCACCTTCATCTTTGTAGTTAAGCAACAGATAACTATCATCAGGATTCCAGCCCGATCGCATAACTACCTTTTTCCCAATCACATCATCCATCACCTCTACACTACCCGACTTGGGCTGCACTGCTTCTACAGACTGATCTCCAAGAAGATAACAATCCAGAAGAATATATGCCAAACCGATTGACTTAGTATTATCCCAATTAATATACTTCTCAGCAAGTTTCTCAGCCACCCATTTATGCTCTGATGACTGATAAACACCAGCTGCCGTTTCAAAATAAACCAGCCAACGCGACCAATTTGATTGCCAATAAGCATCTCCAAAATCCGGAATCATATAATCCGGACAAAAAAGCTCCAGGAAATACCTAGAATAATAAAACATCTCCGGCTCATAGAATAATTTGCTCATTTGGTCAGTTGCATATCCATATCCTATCAATGCATACAGCCAAATGGCATTATAATGAGAAGCATCCTCAATTTCCCAATTACCCCAATTGTCAAATATCAGAGCCTTTTCATACATCTTCCAGATTTCGATATCACAGTGCTCAGGCATTACTTTTAAAGCCAAGGCCATTGTTTCAGCCCTAAGGGCAGCCCTGTTCATGGCTCCCCATTCCTGACTCTGAAGTAAATAATTCACAGAATGGGCCATCACTTCTTCAAGATGCCTGGTTTCCTCCTCACTAAACCAAGAGCTTTCTTTCAGAATCTCGTACGGTCGCAAGAATCGCTGGGCAGTAAAGAAATCAGGTAGTGCCGGTACTCCATTTGTATAATCAGGCCTTTTCTCAGCAGCCCAATCAGGAAACACATCACGAAAGCTATCATATTTAAGTAGTATCTCTTTAGCTCTTTGTGCATACACTTTCTTTCTCTTCATCTTATACAGATGTGCGTATATTGTCGCAATTTCAAGCATTCGGGAAGGCGGTCGATATCCAAAAACAGAATTAGGATCAGTGTTAGCTCTCCATATCCCAGTCAGAGAATCCAGATTATCGTAAGTCCAGTTAGCTGAACGTTCGGCAAATTCCAGATATTTAACATCCAGTTTCTTTTGAGCACCTGCCGGATGAGCTGTCGCCAGCAAGATGATTAGAAGTAATTGCAGACCTTTTAGTTGTGACATATTTAACATCAGTATAATTATTTAATGTTATTGTGTTCAGTATTTTATATTGAATTTCTGTCCCGGAGAAGCATAAGCAAAGCCAGATTGACCTGGCATAACACCCTGTTGATAAGAAGAATATATCATGTAACTTAATCCCTGAACATATCTTCTGACCCCATCATCAACAACTAATGAAGGCTCGAAACCTTTTATAAGCTTAATCTCTGACAGTGCCTCAATTACCTGGGTATGTGCCAGAGAAGCCTCAGGCGGACAAATAAGCGTGGGTTTATTCTGGCATGCCTCAATTGCAACTTTCAATTTATGAAATTGCAAGGTATCATCGGGATTACCATAGTTCTTGATGCTTCCGTCATTAAAAACAGCAACAATATCTTTCGATAATTCTCCATAATAAACAACTCCATTATCACACTCTAAAATAAATAGCGGACCTTTCTCTGTATGAGTTGCATGCGAGCCATAGAAAGATATTCTTGTTTCATCCCTGGTAAATAGTTCAAGAACTGCTGTGTCAAATGTCTGAATGTTATAAGCCCTGTACAATTCTGCCTGACCTGATACCGGCACAGCTGATTCCTCCATACTGGATCCGGTAAGATAAAGCAGGTTATGTAAAAAATGTGCCATGGCATTATTTACCGGATTATCATTAATGATTTCACCGGAGTGACTGTACTTCTTTCCAGCCCAATTATTCCTATTATAATAATTGTAATCTCTTGGCCATAATATCATGGTTTTAGCACGTTTAACTTTACCTAATTTTCCATCCAGAAGATCTTGTTTCAGATCTCTGATTGCTTTGGAAAAGCTCCATTGATATCCGGTCATTACCCATCCTTTGCTCGCATCCCGGGCCTCAATAATTCTATGTGCCTCTTGTAAAGAAGAAGCCAGTGGTTTATCAAGTAAAACATTACACCCATGCTTTAAAGCATCAATAGTCTGAGAACCATGCCTGTGAATTGGCGAAACAATAACGACCAGATCAATATTCTTCAGAGAATTTTTAAAGTCTTCGTATTCAGTGAAACAATTTACTCCATTTTTTATCAGCTCCGGATAGATTTCCAAATCCACAAGTTTGGGATCAAATACTGAGCTAAGAATAGCATTGAAGCCATCCGGCAGGTTAAAAAATGCTTTCAAATAATGATAGCCATATCCTCCGGCTCCCGACAGGGCAACAGATATTTTGTGCTTATTCATTTTAATGATCTTATCTGCATACCTCCTGAAATTTCTACAACCATGCCATTGGCATAATTAAAATCGCCTGAAAGCAGAGATCTTACTGCTCCTGCAATATCCTCAGGCTGACCTATTCTTGCCTGCGGAATCAGGCCTTCGCTAATGAGTTTTGAATATTTCTCCATTACAGGTTTTGTCATGTCTGTTTCAATAACACCCGGTCTGACTTCAAATACTCTTATTGATGAATCAGCTAAACGATCAGCCATAACTTGAGAAAACATACTCAAAGCGGCTTTTGACATGCAGTATTCGGCTCTGTTTATTGAGGAAGTAATTGCTGAAACAGAAGTAATAAAAATGATCGAGCCGGTATCAGCTTTTACCATACTTGGATATAATAGTTGAGTCAGAAAAACAGGGCCGGCAAGATTAATATTCATCACTCTCGTATAGCTCTCTCTTGTCATTTCTAATACATCATTTCGTACTTTTGGTGCTACGCCAGCATTATGAATCACTACATTAAGCCAATCACATTCATTATCAACGAAGTCTCTGATTTTGATTTGATCATCCTGATCTCCAATGTCAGCGCGCAAACATGAATAGCTTACATCATTTATCCGGGCCAGATCATTCATTACTTTGTCATCCTGATCAATATTTCGGGATACTCCTATCACAGAATATCCAGCAGACAATAATTCCTTTGCTATTGAACGGCCTATTCCCCTGGATGCACCAGTTACTAATGCTGTCTTTCTTTCCTGATTCATGAGCCTACTATTTTATTGTTTCTAAAATCTTTCCAGAGGGTCTCGAACCACTCTGTATCTACTGGTATTGAACGAACTTCTTGCCATTCAGTATTCAGCTCATCATCGGCAAACCAAAGCTGTAATTGATTCTCACTGGTGAAACATGGTGGTTCTTCCAGATCATAGCAAAGTGTTTTATTTACCCAAGGCAAAGATTTACTTCCTGTTTGTTTAAGAATAATATATGAGCCACGACTTTCTCCTCCATTTGCAATATGCAAATCAATTGCTTTCAGAAAGCACAGTTGAGAGATCAGGTGTTCACGCAAACGAAATAACTCACAGGCAGAATAGCCATTTGTGGGAATACTTAAGGCAAATACTCGTTCTTTTTGCTCCAAACAGTTTAATATGGCTTTCTTAATCTTCTGCTCATTTCTAATGAAACCAGCACTTTCAGACATTCTGGTTTTTAGAATCGAGAATTCTTTTTCATTATTCTGTGCTTCAGGAATACTCTCCTCATAATCTCCTGTATTGAACAAATCATAAATTTGGTTTTCAACAGAATATATAAATGCACTTCTCTTTACTTTAAAAGATTTATTTCGTGACTTGATCATCTGGGAAGCCCTTATTCCTCCAACCTGACCCGCATTCAGAGCTGAGCCTCCCGGACGATAAACTCCATGGCTTCCATTCACTTCTCCGACGGGAAATAAATTACTGATGTTACTTTCCCACCAAACAGAAGCAACAAGTCCCCCATTGCAATGTTGTGCACATACATCAATCTCAAGCGCCTCAGTATATAAATCAATCCTATTTCGTCGATATAAGTCTATAGCGGGTCGGTTCATTTGCTCAAGTCTCAGAATAGGAGTATCAGCATTTACATTAGAATTAGCCAGATATTCTTTAAGCAGATCCCCGCCTTCTGAGATACTAATTTCTTCTCCGTCAGATCCTTTTAAATTTGAACGATAATCAATAAAGACTCGTCTATTAAAGATGTATTTCTCCTGATAAACAAGGAGATCAATGAGAGATGAACCTTGATTATCAACCTTTCTGGCATCAAATGGCCACTGATATCCTTTCAAAAATATTGCATTAATCAAATCGGCGGGCCTTGTGAAATATTCAGATAAAAACTCATATTCCCTTCCGGCCTCATCCACACTATAATATCTTGGAATTACTTGCTGATAAGATCCTGACAAATTCCAGCGAAATTTAGTTGAGGCGATCCCAAATTGTGACTCTGTAAGGTTACAAGCTTTAGCTCCAATATCCATTGCCAAACCCATTGCACCAACCTGAGATTCAGGATATACTGATGCCTCGTACAATCCTCCCGGGCCACCAGTAGCCAAAATAGTATTCTCTGCCTGAATAAGCAGGTAATTGGCTTTTGCATCTGGGTCGCTTCCCAAGCTCAATGCCAAAACTCCAATAAGTTTATCACCCTGAGGTCCTGATGTTGTCAATAGCTTTATAACCTGATAACGATCCAGGATTGGAATATTTGCCTCAACAACTTTTCTTGCCAGTGCCTCGAACATAAGTTTGCTTGTAAGAGGGCCTGCTGACGTACCGCGTCCTTTAGGATCATGATCAGTAAGATATCCCGGAAAGCGGCCATAACGGTCAAATGGGAATGGTACTCCAGCACTAACAAGATTGTAGAAAGCCTGACTTGACAGTGCTGCTTCAATCAGGGCGATATCTCCATGCATTGCACCTCCTTTGAACAGACTTTCAGCCATATCCAGAACACTATCTCCTTCAGGTCCATCGGCAGCTAATCGGTGATAAGTTTGCTTATCGGAGCCAGCATTATTTGAGGTGCCACCACCCCATTTCTCAGTAATTACAGAAATTTTTTCAATCCCATTCTCATGTAGTTGGACAGCTGCATTTAATCCTGCTGCTCCTGAACCAATAACCAGTGCATCGAGTCGCAAAAACTCAAAATTTATTCCTGCTATATCAAGTTTTTCTTTATGCATAAAAATCCCTGTCTCTAACGATACAACCTGAGCTTAAGCCATTCCGCATTCGATTAGTGCAACCTGAACAGGCTATGCATACTTTTTTAATATTAGCCTCCTTTTCACGATAAAGGTCTGAAACTAAGTCAGGATATGCAATTCCTAATCTGCCAACTCCTACAGCCATCGCCATATTTTTCTCAATAATTCCGGCAGCAACATTTGGAAAGAAATGTCTCAGCCATGATAATCCGGCCCCTACTACAGGGTTTGAAGTAAACTTACTGCTTTCTGAGCAGAGATGAATCATTCTTGCCACACCGGTCAGCTGGTGTTCAGGAGATTCAACACTATTTGTACTTGTCTTGTCAAATGGACGTCCTATCCATGGATTAATATATGGGATTCCTGCACTTACACTCCATAAGCTAACTCCTTCTGAATCCATTGTATTCATGAGGGTTTCCACTTCTGAAAGATCTATTGTTGCAGATCCATCATCAGAAACCCCGAAGCCTTGATCAAGTCCATCATAGACATTAATTCTCGCACTAATAACTAATTGAGGTTCCGTTTGTCTAACACCTTCAATAATTTCTTTCATCAGGCGCAAACGTTTTTGCAGCTCCGGGCCACCATAAATACTGTTGGCTCTCTCCCTTGCAAATAGCAGCTCGTGTAAAAGATAACCATGGCATGCTTTGATATCTACTCCATCAAATCCTGCTCTTCTCGCCAGAGAAGCTGCATCAATATGAGCATCCCTGATTCTTTTTAAATCATCGTCGTTTAATAAAATGGCTGATGAACTGGCTTCAGGCAGTCCATCACCCTGTGTCACAATTCTAGGAGCGGGACTCCCCTCGGGCTTAGCATACCTTCCAGAATGGGTGAGCTGTATAATAGTTCTCACCTCAGAAGTGTCTGACCCAACCGGCTTTCCCTTGGCATGTATTCTTTCAACCAAGTGTTTAAAACTGTCTATATTCTTTTGGTGTAAGAATAGTTGGGCTGGATTCGACCTGCCTTCTTCAGTAACACTAGTTGCTTCAGCCCATATTAATCCACTTCCTCCGGATGAAAACCTTTGATAGCGGCGAAAGCTAAGATCCCCGGGTGAACCGTCAGGTTTGGCATCAAACCCTTCCATAGGATGAATAAGAAATCGATTGGCAACAGACAGGTTTCCAAAAGACCACCCTGAAAATAAGCTATCAATATTCTCACTCCATGGTAAATCCAAACCCAATTCCCGGGCATGAGATTTTATTTCATCTGCAGTTTTATAATGAAAGCGTTTATTTATCATTGGATATTCAGATTTACAACTATTTCCTTTAGCCTCCTGATATTCTCTGTCATACGAGATTCACATACATCACGCCATAAATTACGATCCATAAAATTACGCTCAATGACCGATCTTTCTGATTCTGCTTCCTGAGCAAGTGTAAATAGTTTACTTAATTCCCTATCATTCAAATTCGGAAATTTATTCCTGAAAACCTGATCATTAATTGGCAAATCGAATGAACCGTTGTGATCTTCAATACTAAGATTAAGCTCAGGAAATGTATGGTAAAGTTCTTTGATAATATCCGGCAGGTGAATATAGCCCTGATCAATAGCTGCCGGAAAACTTATAAGGCCATTAGAAGAGGACAGGAGTCCACCATCTTTAATGTGAGTGCTTACGATCCAGGGTAATAAGCGTTTAACTGCATCTACAGGATTTTCGAGCATTGTAAGCAGATTCATGGTATCAAGACATATACCAATTCCTTCACCAGGACCAATCCCCAGCAATTCGAAAACTTTCAGTAACTCGAAACTTGTAAGCTCAAAATGTGTTTCGATGGCCCATATTACGCCAAGGTCTTTAATAATGGGATGTAACTTTCTGAGTTCATCCGCCATTTGATTAATGAACAGACTGGTATCGGGACTATTATTTTGCCACCGCATTAGTCCACCACTGCAACTGCGAACAATTTGCACCCTCAGGAAAGCAGCTTCTTCTGCCATTAACTGATTTTGGGATAGAATTTCTTTAGCCCCCCAATTCTGCATATCAAGTGGAAAATGCTGACCACCGCCCCACTCAAGATACATATCATTATCCTTAGCAAAGTCTTTGACATCCCTGAGCAAACCTTTGTCATAATGTCGGTTCGGTCTGCCTGGTATACCAGAGAATGCCACTCCGGCAGCTCCATTCTTCAAAGCCCATTCCATGGTTTCATGGGGGCTTAGTCCCAGAGGCAATAATCCGTAATTATCTATTCCAACTTTCACCGTTAATATTTATTTCATTTACCGGATGTATCTCACTAACAAAAAATAATTATCGTCGTGTGTCAAAATGGTTTTTTTATCATGCTTGCTTCATCAGATTTTCATTCCAGCCTTTTTTACCATATAATCCGGATCAATATAGGGATCCAGTTTCCCGTATTTCTTCATCAGTGCAATCTTCGTTCTTATCTGATCTTGTATGTTCTCACCATACATTAGCGGGGATTCACCATTCTTCATCAAAGCAATGAAAGATATATCTGAGTCAAATAAGAGAAGCAATTCTTCCATATTACTTATCTCCGATGCTATCATCTCATCCAATAAAGCTCTGTACTTTTTTCTATCTGAATCCTCTGTTGAGCGAATATAGCCGTGCACTCCTGTTATCCATGCAGCAATATTACGGTGAGTCATGATCCAATTTTTCAATGCCTTAATTCTAATTAGCTGGTCGTATAATATACCACCCTTACCACTCTTATCACTTTTGCGCTCAACGGCCTCAGTCAGAATAAGAATGGCTTTATCAAGATGTTTCCAAACCTCTGCATCTATTCTTGGTAAAGCTTTCTCACAATGCTCAAATGATGAAATATCGAATAGAACATCACGGGCAAGATCAACATTATTAGGATTATGAGGTGTCGTACACATCATATCCTCGTAATAATCTTTCTCATTCTGAGGAATGGCCTCAATATTCGGAACCAGCGGACGTGTCCATAGCCTATACCATGCGAAGCCAATGGTATTATACAGGCCTGATACATTAGGGAAATTCAGAATCCCCTGCTCAACTTCATCCCATGCCTGAAGTAATTCGTCAGGACTATCTCCCTTTGTCCATTTTCTGGCAATAGAATATAAAACTGAATTAATATCCTGGTCATGACCATATTGAAATCTTCGTAATATCTCGTAATTTACAAAATAGGGCACCTGTTCAGGGGGAAATGTTCCTCCATACACAACCAGATCCCTGACCTGTCCTTCCTTTAATGTTTGCAGTCTCTTCCACACTAGTTTTGGATATGGAATCCCCATTAAAGGGGCAAAGAGGACCTCAGGGCCCATACCAAAATAGAAAGCAGATTTCACACCTCTTTCTCTGCTTTCCAGTATTTTATCAGTTTCAATCTTATCAAAACCCTGATGATGAGCTGATCCGCCATTAAGCATATGTGAATCTTCATAAACCGGATGGCTATATGGCATATCCCAGCCTTTAGCAGCCAGTGATGCAGTTTCAACATCCAGTCCATCACCCAGGCCATTCCAAATAATGTCATGTTCTCCATAGAAAGATTCCAGTCGTGTAACAACTCTGAATTCAGGATTTATCTCACGTCCTGCTTCAAGAAGAGACTGCAAAAAATTCAAAGCATTATTTCCAGCCAGGCGGGCAATTTCAGCATCATCTTTCCATTCTCTAACAAGGTATGCTCCACCATTTCTACCCACGTACAATGATTTTGTATGTTCAAATCCAGCACCACTATCATTGGTCCATATGGTGAGAAAACCTAATTCAGGCACTTCAGTCAGCAGTTTCCTTACCATTTCTTTATAATGATTAATAACTGCCGGATGAGTGATGGTCATGTTATACCGCGGTTTAAAACTTCTGAACGGATGATCAACCCTAGCTCCCCTAAGCATTGGATATTGAGAGAAGAATTCCTCAGGAACGGATCTGGGTTCAAAACACATCAAGCCTGGAACCAGACCCTTTTCAGTTACCCACTTAGCGTTTTGTTTCAGATAATTCAGATTTGCTGAGAGATAATAGTTTGGATACAGCCCTTTATTCAAAGAACTATAAACAAATTGGTCAAGGGCCGGACAATATGTATAAAACATAGGATATGTCTCTCCTTTTACTCCTGTCTCAAGCCCCATTGGGTATGCCAAACCATTTACCTCTACATGTGTTACAGCTTGTTTAGCCAGGTTGCGTATATAGCTTTCCCGATTTAAACCACTTGATACTCGTCCTTCCTGGGTCAGGAAATAATCATAAGCTGTTCGCAACTGTTCGAATGCCAGGCTAAATATCTTTTTACAGCCATTGTCGTCAATAGTCTCTTCTCCACAATCGAGGAACAAGTGTGTGAGATATGAAAAAAGATATTTTTTATCCGGCAGGAGAATATGACCCCTTCCCTTAATACTAATTTCAAATCCAAATTTCTTTTTCCTGCCGGATAAGACAGGCTCATCTCGAGATCCACAAAGTTGAATCAGGCAAGCTTGATTTTCCAATTCATCATCCTTAAGCTCCAATTCCCAACTCAGGTTCATTTCTGCAATGAACTCACAAACTAAACTTTTAAGTTCTTTAGAAAGCCGAACCTTTTTCACCGATGTGAGAGTCTGTTTAATATTAGTCATGTTCCCGTATCCAATTCTATTTTTATAATGGGGTTTACTGTTTGAGACAGGTGAAAATCAATATAAGCGGAGTCATTCAGTTCGCATGACTCATAACTAACATCCTGCTTATCTACCTTCAAACCATTAACCCGGGCCTGATCTGGTATCAGAATGTGTGCAAATATATTTTCAAATTCACCCTTCAGGGCAAATAGCATTTCATTATCGGTCAATTCATAGGTATAGCCAATACCTGCCTCAGTTGCACTATAGGATATCTCGAATTCAGCTTTCTTTGAGCCAAGAGCTGTCCATTTAGGACTGAAACTTAAGTTTCTAAAGGAATGACCTTCGTCTTTAATACCGCAAAGGCCTTGAATAAGAGCTATAAGCATCGCAGAAGAGCCCCAACCATCTGTAGGCGTAGCATCCGGACTAGTACTGGTTTCAATGCTTGAGGCCTTACCATCAGGAAAATACCACAAATAGCTTTCTCCATTTGAAGTAAGGTTTTCATATTTAAATAATTGTTCGAGTCCGAACTTTTCAAATCCATTTTCTAGAGCGGCGAGAGCCAGTTCCCCTCCTGCAAGTGGAAATATGCCACCATTAATATATGCTCCTGCAATTAGTTTTTCATCTCCAAAAATCCCGTCAGGAAAAGGTGGCTCAATTGAGAACCATGGTGCAAAAACTCCAGTTTCATCAGCACGGTATTGGTACTCACGAAACATTGCAGCTGCTTTTGCTGAATCAGTTATCCCTCTGTTAACCGCCATTGGATTAGACAAGCTTAGCTGAATATCTTCCTTGCATTCAGGTATTTCCACATCAGAAAGTTTAATAAAATGCTGATAATATCTGCCATTCCAGCACAGCTTGTTGATCCGCTTCTTAATTTTCTCAGCTTGCTGCAGGTAATAGTTTTGCTTATCGGGTTTGTCAACTGTTTGACAAATTTTTGACAAACAGATAAGAGCTTCATACAGACCGGTATTATCGCCATGAAAGATACCCCAGAATGTATTCTTGTCGATCTGAAATTGCAGCCACTCATGCTTACCGGCACTATATGCAAAATCCCAGGTATCAATTGTATATGGCCTTTTCACTAACTGGTAGTCTTGATCCCAGCGTTGATCATCAGTCATTAAATAGAAAAGTGCTCTTTCAAGATGAGGTAATAATTTCCTTATCCATGGAAAATCCCCTGTAGCCTGCCAGGCCAGCCATGCAGCTTTCACAAAACGATACTCAACATCCGCTTCAACTGGTACACGCACATATTTGGTCCAGTTTTCACGTTCGCATGGTTTTTTCTCAGGATAAGTTGTGAAATAATCAAAAATACGACCATTTAAGGCCTGTGTATCGGCGAAATGCTGTACTACAGACTTTACATCATTTTCAAAATATCTCACTCCCCGAAGCATATCAGAATAATCTCTGATCCATATAGACTGAGCATCTGGTGAACGGTAGCCTCTTATATTCTTCCCATCAATCGAGACTTCCAGAATATCCTGTGAAAGGAAGTCCTTAATCCTCGGAGCGAGTCGATTTATCCAGGGAGTATCTGAATGAAGAAGAATCATAATAGATTATTTTATAGTCACCACAATCCAAAGCAAGAGAATTATTATTCCTACCAAAACCCAGCTTCCGAAGAATCCCAGGTAATCTATTTTCTTAAGTTTCAACATTTCCCATTTTGTATTGGGAAACATCTTGCGATGCTTGAAACGATCAGGATTATTATAAGAGATCTCCAGTTCTTCCTTTTCCATTTCATCGCTTGCTTGCACAGGTGTATGCATCTTTGCAAAGAATGCATTGGTCACATTGCGCGGCACTTCTTTGGTAAAAGCTGAAATAAGAAATAGCAGGAGAAATGGAAAAAGAGCTGAGAAGAAAAACCTGAGAGCCACTAACTGTGCTTTCGACCACCTACTGAAATCTATCCCCAACCAACTAACTACCCATATTTCTGCCTGAAAACGACCTTGTCCAATTTTTGGTGAATCAGAATCTTTAGGATTCTCACGTACTACTTGTTCAAAGAAAATTCCGACCGGCAATACAACATGTTCTTTTTTCATAGTCTCTCCAACAAAAGCAGCCTGTCCATTTTCGACATCAGCCTGAAGAGCTTTTGTTTCAATCATGACAGTTTTCCCAACAGTCTCAACAGTAAAAGCTTCTCTGGTAGTTATAGCCTCAATTGAAGGAAAGAGATTAGGTATAACTGCATAGATAAGCAGGCAAACAGAGGCTTGAATGATCACAGCTGTTTTAGTTAATCTGCGCCAGAGGAATCCAAGCCAGATAGCTGCTCCAAAAACAGCAGGAACAGATATTATATACTTAAACAGTTCAAGCAAGTTATCCACATATAATGCAACTCCAATTCCACCCAGAAGGGTAACAGCAATCACAATACGGCCAATGAACAGGTAATGCTTTTCAGTTTTGTCTGGGTATAGCGGTTTATATATATTTCTGATGAACAAGGCAGAATAAGAAACTGAACTGGCATCGAGAGTTGACATATTGGCCGCTAATATTCCTACAAGCATTAATCCTATTGCACCAGGAAAAAGCAAATCGTTAGTCATGTAGCCCCAAATCAGATCAGGATCATGAAGCTTTCCTGCATAAAGGCCAATTGCTATTAGTCCGGCCAAAGCCCACAAAATCATGATAAACCTTTTTGTAAACATCCCTGCTATCATTCCAAATCGTGCTGTACTTTCATTTGTTGCAGAGCCAGCAGTCTGCATTCCGGAGGCTACTGCAATTATGGAAACCAGATTCGCCAGTACCATTGCCAGAATTGTATACCAGGCATATTCACTCATAGTTGCAGAGCCAAAGAGCTCAAACATATAATCCGGGACTGTTGCATGCAAACCGCTGAATCCTCCGATCTTTGACAATCCTACAGGAATCAGAATAGCGCTGAAAATAATTATCAACACACCTTGTATGGCGTCGGTTATTGCTGCGGCTCTGAATCCCCCCATCATAGTGTAGATTCCAACAATTAGTGCATAAATGAAGTAGAATAGTATCGGATTTGTATGGCTAACAAATGATTTCAATTCTCCTCTTTTTGACTTCTCATGCAGATATTCATATCGAAGTATATCCTCTTCGGTATCGATAGTGTCAAGTTGTTTTCTTAATTCCTGATACTCCTTGAAATCAAATACAGCCTGCTTTTCAGTTGCTGAATACTCTTCAATTTGTTTAGGTGTCATTGCCATCATAGTTTTGGCAGCGACCATATATCCAACTCCACCTCCCAGTAATGACAGAAGCAAAATAAATACAGCATAAGCAGCACCTAACATCTTACTATTGAAGCGCTCAGTAAAGAAATCTCCAATCGTAGTCAGGCGTGATCTTCTGAAAAATAAGGTAGAGAACCAATAAAATGGAGTAAGAAACAATACAAGGAATTGTATCCACATTCCACCAATACCCTGACGATAAATTTCACGCGAGGTAGCAACAGCCTGATCAGCATTTGTTGAACAACCAAAATTCAGAAAAAACTGGTAAAACTTGTTAAGTTTTCGTCCGGCAAGAAAAAAATCTTGTGTATCCTGATTTTTAGTAGCTGCTCGCTTTCCCAGCCAGAGTACAAGGCCAATAAAAAGTATTATGATTAGTAAATCGATGATGTGGATTCCCCAGACAGTCATATTCAGATTTTCATGGTTTCAATGCCATGAATTTAGCAAAAATGCAGGAGGAGCAATAGCTGAAAATCACTAAAAAAACCAGGGTAAGGAAGATGTCTTACTAATTGCGTATAATTCAGCAGGATAATCTACTTCAGTTAAGAACAGACCTTGAGGAGGAGCTGACTGACCAGCTTTTGATCTGTCTTTAGCTTTAATAATATCTTCAAAATCTTGTATACCCAGTTTACTCTGTCCCACTTCCACTAATGTGCCTACTATTGCCCTGACCATATTACGTAAGAAACGATCTGCCTGAATTTTAAATATAAATATCTTATCATGCTTTTGGCATTGAGCTAACATGATATTACAATCATTTGTCCGGGTATCAGCGTGCAAACGGGCAAAACTGGTAAAATCTTTGTAGTTCAGTAACTTTTCTGCTGCCTTATTCATTAAGTCAATCTCCAGCTCACCTTCAATCAGCCATGATAAACCATTGAGAAACGGTTGCTTCTCCCTACTGATCATATAATGGTAAGTTCGTGATTTTGCAGAGAAGCGGGCATGGAAATCATCTGAAACATGCTCGATCCTGTCGATTCGTATTTCGTGTTTCAAAAAGCGATTAAGTTTGTGTTGCAGCTGTCTGCAATCAATCAGATCACCTGCATAGTCAAAGTGGGCAACAAAATGAGATGCATGTACACCAGTATCGGTACGACCAGCGCCAACAATATTAATATTTTGTTTCAATAGTAAAACAAGAACGTTGTTCAGCTCTTCCTGTACTGTATGAGCATTAGGCTGCATCTGCCATCCATGATAATTATGACCATTATAAGACAGCTCTAACAGGTATCTTTTATTCAAACTTAAATCACTTAACATACGTTAACAAAAATATGAAATTATTAATATTGCATTGATGTAATTTCGAACTTTGAAAAAGATAAAATCGGGAATTATCCCAAAATAAAGAAAAATAGTATGGAAACCACTGTAGATATCAGGGAGATCAATGAAAAGATACAACGTGAGAGTGGATTCGTTGAGATGATAGTTCAGGAAATGAACAAGGTAATTGTTGGCCAAAAACACCTGATTAATAGCTTATTAATTGGCTTATTATCAAATGGACACATTTTACTGGAGGGAGTACCTGGCCTCGCTAAAACTTTAGCAATAAGCAATCTTGCAAACACAATAGAATCAGGCTTTAGTCGTATTCAATTTACACCTGATCTGCTTCCGGCTGACTTGATCGGAACATTAATATACAGTCAGAAGAAAGAAGAATTCCAGGTAAAAAAGGGTCCTATATTTTCAAATTTCATTTTAGCGGATGAGATTAACAGGGCACCAGCAAAGGTTCAAAGTGCTCTGCTTGAATCAATGCAGGAACGACAGGTTACCATTGGTACAGAGAGTTTTCCTTTAACTGAGCCATTTCTGGTTTTAGCCACACAAAATCCTATTGAACAAGAAGGGACATACCCACTACCTGAAGCTCAGGTAGACCGTTTCATGCTTAAGGTAGTTATTGATTATCCTTCGAAAGAAGATGAAAAACTGATTATTCGTCAGAATCTGGCAAAGGATTTCCCTGAAACTAAAACCGTTCTTGGTGCTGATGCCATTCTCCGTGCACGTGAGGTGGTTAAAGAAGTTTATCTCGACGAAAAAATAGAAAATTATATAATTGATATAGTTTTTGCAACACGATCACCTAAGGAATATAAGCTGGATGATTATGCACGCTATATTAGTTTTGGCGGAAGTCCGAGAGCAAGTATTGCACTGGCCAAAGCAGCCAAAGCTTATGCTTTTATCCGTCGAAGGGGCTACGTAGTACCAGAAGATATCCGGGCAGTATGCTATGATGTGTTACGCCACCGTATTGGTTTGACCTATGAAGCAGAAGCTGAAAATGTAACTAGCGAAGATATTATCACTGGTATTCTGAATCAGGTTGAAGTACCTTAATTTTTATTGTGGACTCAAAAGAATTATTATCGAAAATACGCCGGATTGAGATCAAGACCCGGAGAATGACCAGCCAGGTATTCGCAGGTGAATACCATAGTGCTTTCAAAGGTCAGGGTATGGCATTTAGCGAAGTCAGGGAGTATCAATATGGAGATCCTATACGGAATATTGACTGGAATGTTACTGCCCGCTTCAATCGCCCTTTCATTAAAGTTTTTGAAGAAGAGAGGGAACTAACTGTAATGCTCCTGGTTGATGTGAGTGGATCA
This sequence comes from Bacteroidota bacterium, assembly GCA_018669475.1. Taxonomy (GTDB): domain Bacteria; phylum Bacteroidota; class Bacteroidia; order Bacteroidales; family UBA12481; genus JABHCC01. The sequence goes on from JABHCC010000100.1 coordinate 58,732, forward strand.
AATGAATTTGGTACAGCAGAGAATCTGAAGCGTGAATACATGACTGAGGTTGCGGCAGTAATTGCCTTTTCAGCAATACAGAATAATGATAAAATCGGAGTAATCTTCTTTACCGACCAGATTGAGAAATTCATTCCACCAAAGAAAGGTAAGAAGCATATAATGCGCATAATCCTGGAACTGTTGAATTTCCAACCTGAGCGTAAAACTACAGATGTATCAAATGCTCTGAAATACCTGACAAACGCTATTAAAAAAAGATCAACGGCATTTTTATTGTCTGATTTTATAGAAACCGGAGTTTCTAATGAGGAATTACAAAACAGCTTAACCCTTGCTAATAAGAAGCATGATCTGGTTGGACTACTCATTCAGGACAAAGGTGAATTCAGTCTTCCCAATATTGGATTATCTCAGTTTCGTGATCCGGAGACAGGAGAAATAAGATGGATTGATACTTCAGATAAAAAACTGAAACAAAAGCTTTCTAATTGGTGGAATCAACGAAATATTGATCTTGATGAAAGTTTCAGGAGAAGTGGAGTTGATTATGCAACTATCCAAACTGATCAGGACTATGTTCAACCTCTAATGAAATTATTTAAAAGGAGGGGCCAGCGATGAGAATAATAAAGCTATTCAGCTTGTTGTCAGTGTCCATGTTTTTTTCCGCAATTGTAAGCATTGGTCAGGAAGTCACGGTAAAATCATCAATTGATACAACTCAGATACTTATTGGTGACCAGGTCAATATTCTTCTTGAAATTGATCAGCCAAAAGAAAAGAATCTTGCTTTCCCTGTTTTCAAAGACACTCTTGTTAAGATGCTTGAGGTACTGAATGTTTCGGGTATAGATACAGTTCAAGCAAATGACGGACGAATTCAATTACGCCAAAGGCTTCTGGTCACCTCTTTTGATACCGGATTTTACATTATACCTTCATTCTATTTCGTTGATCAGGAAACCCGTGATAGTTTCAGAACTGAAGCTTTACCCCTTGAGGTTTTCACTCTTGAGATTGATACTACAAAAGGGATAACAGATATTAAGCTTCCTTATGATGTTCCATTGACCTTTTTAGATATTTTGCCTTATATTATTGTTGGCCTCTTATTAATAGGTCTGATAATATTGATCCTTTATATAAGACATAAACGTAAACAGAAGCCAGAGCCCGTAGCTGTCAGAGTCAAGCCTGCGGAACCAGCTCATTTATGGGCACTAAGAAGTCTTGACGCTCTTGTAAATGAGAAACTTTGGCAAAAAGGAAAAATCAAACTTTACCATAGCAGAATATCTGAAATTATCCGCTTTTATATTGAATACAGATTTAATACTCCTGCAATGGAACAGATCACATCTGAAATACTTATTGCATGTGAAAAAAATGATTCAATTTCGGATGAATTGACTCATAAGCTTGGTGAACTGCTTGAATTATCAGACTTAGTCAAATTTGCTAAATGGGCTCCTGTTCCGGATGAAAATGAACGTTCACTTGAAATTGCCTATGATTTTGTTCTGAAAACGAAACAAATTATAAACTTAAGAAGTTCAGAATCTACCGAGACTAATAATACTCAGTCAGAAATGGACAATAAAAAGGAGGGCAAAAATGGCTAACATTCAATTTGCCAATGAGTCTTTACTTTGGTTCTTGCTGCTTATTCCCTGCATTATTGCATGGTACATATTTAAAAGTAAGCATTCTCAGGCGAATCTTCAGGTTTCTACTTTGGCAGGAATGATAGGCCATAGTAAAACATGGCGGGTATACTTACGACATTTCCCTTTTGCATTCAGAATTGCAGCGCTTAGCTTGCTAATCCTGGTATTAGCGCGACCACAATCTACAAGCTCATGGGAAAATGTTTCCACAGAAGGTATTGATATAATTCTTGCTCTTGATATATCTGGCAGTATGTTGGCTGAGGATTTCAAACCCAACAGGCTTGAAGCTTCTATTGATGTTGCGATGGAATTCATTGCAGGTCGTCCTGATGATCGTATGGGTCTGGTTGTTTTCAGCGGTGAATCTTTCACTCAATGTCCATTAACAACAGATCATGCGGTTCTTATGAATCTGTTTCAGGATATTAAAAGTGGAATGATTGAAGATGGTACTGCCATTGGACTTGGTTTGGCGAATGCCGTTAGCAGGCTTGAAGAGTCCAGCGCCGAGAGTAAAGTAGTAATTCTTTTAACTGATGGTGTTAATAATCAAGGTGAAATTGCTCCTCTGACTGCTGCTGAAATTGCTAAAACCTTTGGTGTTAGGGTATATACTGTTGGAGTTGGCACATTAGGTACAGCACCATACCCTGTCAGAACAGCATTTGGGGTACAATATCAGAATGTGCCCGTTCAAATTGATGAAGATGTTCTGCGCGAAATAGCCCGGATGACTGATGGGCAATATTTCAGGGCAACCAATAATGCCAAATTAAAAGATATTTATAATGAGATTGACCAATTGGAAAAATCCAAAATTGAGGTAAGAGAAATTTCACGAAAAACAGAAGAGTTTTTTTGGTGGGCTTTACTGGCAGGACTATTTCTGATTGCTGAATTACTTCTACGTTTAACTATTTTCAGAAGCAATCCATAGATAATGAACAGTTTTAGATTTGAACATACTGAATTTTTATATTTGCTTTTGCTGATACCAGTATTCCTGGTTCTTTTCTGGCTTGTAAATATTAAAACTAAAAAGGCACTGTCAAAGTGGATGAATCCCGTTCACAGCTCGACTCTCATGCCTTTAGCATCCGGAGGAAAAAAATTATTGAAGCTAATTATCTTTCTAGTGGCTTATTCCCTGGTAATATTCTCTATTGCCCGTCCCCAATTCGGATCAAAACTTACTGATGTAAAAAGGAAAGGTGTTGAGATTATTATTGCTATTGACGTTTCTAACTCAATGCTCGCAGAAGATATTCAGCCCAATCGTCTGGCCAATGCAAAAAGAGCCATCAGCAGACTTATTGATGAATTGGCAAACGATAAAATCGGATTGATTGTTTTTGCCGGAGATGCCTATATTCAGCTTCCGATAACAACTGACTTCGGGGCTGCAAAACTTTTTCTCAGCTCTGTAAATACTGAAATAGTGCCACGTCAGGGAACATCTATTGGAGCAGCAATTAAGCTTGCCGCCAGATCATTTTCACCTGAAGTGGAAAAAAGCAAGGCCATTATAATTATTACTGACGGGGAAAATCATGAAGAAGGGGCATCAGAAGCAGCAGTAGCAGCTGCAGAAAAAGGAATATTTGTTCATACTATTGGTATGGGATTACCACAAGGTGCACCCATTCCAATACTAAATCAGTTCGGGCAAAAAGATTTTCGTACTGATCACGAAGGAAATATTATTGTTTCAAAGTTAGATGAAAGTATGCTTCAGGAAATTGCTCTTGCTGGTGAGGGAATTTATATCAGAGCATCTAATTCCAAAACAGGTTTGAGTACTTTATTCAAAGAAATTAACCAAATGGAGAAACAAGATATTGAAGCACGCGTTTATTCTGAGTATGAAGAACAGTTTCAATATCCAATTGCATTGGCAATTGTATTATTAATTATCGAATTCCTACTTTTGAACCGAAAGAATCGCTGGTTAAGCAGGTTCAAATTAGTGGGTCAGACTGAGGACAAAATTGACAAAAATATCATAGGATGAAGGAACTGATTTTAATAATTGTGCTATCAGGCTTGTGGCTAAGCAATGTATCGGCTCAGCAGTATAAGGGTGATATCAGAGAGGGAAACCGACAGTTCAAATCTGAAAAATTTGAAGATTCTGAGATATCTTACAGAAAAGCTCTGGATGTGCAAGATGGTTCAATCCCGGCCACTTTTAATCTTGGTGACGCATTATATCGTCAGGAGAAATTTGAAGAGGCTGGTCGTCAATTTGCTGCTGTTGGAACAAAAAATACCAGTAAAGAAGTTCAGTCTCAAGCATATCATAATCTTGGGAACAGCCTTCTGCAGGCAAGCAAATTAGATGAAAGTATTGAAGCCTTTAAACAAGCATTACGGCTGAATCCAGATGATATGGAAACAAAGTATAATCTGGCATACGCACAAAATCTAAAAAAACAGCAGGAGCAGGAGAAACAAGAAAACCAGGATCAGGATCAGGACCAGAATCAGGATCAGGAAAAAAACGAGGATCAGAAACAGAATCAGGATCAAGAAGGAGATCAGAAAGAAGACCAACAGCAACAACAGCAGCAGCAAGAACAGAACGACCAACAACAAAAAGAACAGCAAAAACAGCAACAGGAGCAGGAGGGTAAAATTTCAAAAGAGGATGCAAAAAGAATGATTGCAGCTTTGGCGAATGATGAGAAAGAAACGATGGAAAAGGTCAAAAAGGCAAAAGCAAAAGCAAAAAGGGTCAGAACACTTAAAGATTGGTAATCCAGGATAAGTCAAAATAGCTATGCGATTGATTATCTCAATAATACTCTTACTAGTCAACCTTGCCACACAGGCACAGAGCAATATAAGCCTTATTGCAACTGCACCTGCTGTTGTGGAGAAAGGTGAGTATTTCAGGTTATCTTATACAGTTAATGCGAAAGCTGAAAACTTCAAGGGACCGCGGCTTAACGATTTTGTTTTTAATGGTCCTATGCTGTCAACAAACATGAGCACTCAGATCATTGGAGGCAAGGTAAACCGAACATCATCATACATATACAATTATACAGTTCAGGCTCAAAAAGAAGGCAAATTCAGAATTCCGAAAGCAACAGTTACCGTTGATGGCAAAACATATACTTCGAATCAACTCAATATTGAGGTAGTAAAAGAAAATCCGGCAGGAAATCCGGTGGGAAATCAAAATAGAAATCAAAGTCAGAGGCAAGGACAATCTCAAACAATAGCAGAAGATGATCTGTTCGTAAGAGTAAATCTGGATCGAAAAAATGTTTATAAAGGAGAACAGATCTTTGCCACTATTAAAGTTTACACTAGGGTGAATCTTGCTAGATTTGGAGAGATTAAACTTCCATCATTTCAAGGTTTCTGGTCGCAGCAAATAAAAACTACTGATCAGGTAACGCTAGCCAGGGAAAACCTGGATGGCAGCATCTATAATGTTGGAACTATAAAAAAATCTATTCTTGTCCCACAACAAACGGGAGATATTATTATCGAACCTTTTGAACTGGAATGTTTCATTAATCAACAGGCTCGTTCACAATCAATATTTGATGATTTCTTTGGCTCACAAAGAACTATAACAAAGAAGGTTGCCAGTAAGGCAGTAACTGTTAAAGTAAAACCATTACCTGGAGGAGCACCTTCAGGTTTTACCGGTGCAGTAGGACGCTTTACAATGGATGTAAATCTTGATAAAACCGAGTTAAAAGCCAATGAAGCTTTGACTTATAAGGTAAAAATCAGAGGTAAAGGCAATTTCAAATTGATAAATCCACCTGACATTAAATTTCCTGTAGATTTTGAGGTTTACGATCCACAACTAAAGGATAACTTCTCTACAAGCGAAAACGGAATTACAGGCGATAAGACATTTGAATATCTCGCTATTCCTCGTTTTGGAGGTACATTTGAGATCCCCTCATTCAATTTTGTTTATTTTGATCCCGGATCAGGGAGCTACAAAACTTTAAGTAGTCCAAGCTACACAGTATCAGTTGAGAAATCTGATAATGATAATTCACCAACAATGATTACCCGCTCCAGCGGAACAGAGGTACGAATGCTTGGACAAGACATCAGATATATTAAAACTAATAAGCTCAAACTTCGATCCGGCGTATCGGCCTGGGTGGAGTCTGGTAGGTTTTATCTTTTGTACATCATAATTATGCTCATCTCTATTCTTCTCATTATCTGGATACAGAGTATGCAAAAGAAACGAGCTGATCTTGCCGGCACAAAGAACAAAATAGCTAACAAGGTAAGTCAGAAAAGGCTAAAGAAGGCTAAGATAGCGCTGAAAGATGATGATAAGGAAACCTTCTTAAATGAGATTCTTAAAGCTCTGTGGGGATATCTTGGAAACAAACTAAACATTGATCCATCAGGATACAGAAGAGAGTTAATCGAAGAGTATTTTGATTCTCATAATATTGACCCAAGCCTGCTACAGGATCTCTTCACACTTCTTGATGAGTGTGAATATATCCGTTATTCACCCTCAGAAACCCAGGGCGAGTTAGATCAGATTCTGAGTCAGGGAGGCGACATAATTAATCGTATTGAAAAAACTTTAAGTAAAAAAGCAAAGAAATGAGCACACTGAAGTATCTCATAATATTTTCTGTTTTACTTATTTCCCCATTGAGGATTTATGCCGATGGTAATGAATCTTTATTTGCATCGGCTAATGCCAGATATGCTGAAGGAGAATATGCAGAAGCAATCGAGTCATACGAACAAATTCTGTTAACAGGGCAGCATTCGCCCAGTCTGTACTATAACCTTGGCAATGCATATTTCAAAAACAACGAGCTCACAAGAGCAATTCTTAATTTTGAAAGGGCTCTTCTTTATGCACCTGCTGATGAAGATATTATGTACAATCTTGATATTGCTAACAGTCTGATTACGGACAGAATTGATGCAGTCCCTGATTTTTTTCTTAAAACATGGATTATACAATTACAAAATCTCTTTTCAGCTAATCTTTGGGGTTTAATTAGTCTCATTGGATTTGCCTTAGCTTCAATGTTTTTGACCCTTTTCATATTAATTCGAAAACAAGGATTCAGGCGCCTGTCACTTCCTGGTGTAATTCTCGCATTATTACTAAGTGTTGGAGCATTAAGTTTTGCTAATCAGCAAAAAAATAAAGTGAACAATCGGAATACCTGCATTGTTTTTGCACCAACAGTGACAATTAAAAGTTCGCCAGATGAAAGTGGAACAAATCTTTTTGTATTGCATGAAGGGGTGAAGCTCTCTATAATTGACAGATTGTCACAGTGGTATGAGATCAAGCTTGCTGACGGAAATATAGGATGGATTTCGTCTGAGGCGGTCGAGATTATTTAGGCTTCAGAGTCTAATTCAAGTAATGTAATCTCAGGCCAGATCCCTACTCTACCCGGAAAGGCCAGATAACCAAGCCCCCTGTTAACATAGAGGAATTGTTGACCAACCTTATACAATCCTGCCCACCTTTTATACTTCAATTGAACCGGACTAATCTTGAATTTACCAAATTCAATACCAAACTGTGCGCCATGTGTATGTCCCGACAAGGTTAAATCGACACTGGTTTTTCCTTTTACCTGCATCTCAAAATGATCAGGATCATGTGAGAGAAGAACTATTTTCGAATCTTCAGGAATCCCATCCAGGGCTTTGTCTAGTTTACCATGCTGAGGGAAAGGTGGTTTTCCCCAATTTTCTACACCTGCAATAAAAATTTGATCTTTTTCTATAGTAATTCTTCTATGCTCATTTAACAAGACATCAAATCCCATTTCCTTCTGCTGCCGGATATTATCCTGCAGGTTTCTCTTTTTTGCATTCTCCGTTGGCCATTTTGAATATCCACCATAATCATGGTTTCCCAATACTGAAAATTTGCCATAACGGGCCTTTACTTTTTCCCAGATAGGCACCCAACCACTAATTTCATGAGCGAAATTATTAACTAAATCGCCCGTAAAAACCATAATATCAGGTTCTAAATCATTAATTTGATTCATCACATCTATTATACGATCTTCATTTCCGGACAAACTTCCCAGATGGGCATCAGACAGTTGAACGATTTTAAAGCCCCGAAAGGATTCAGGCAGACCCGGAATCTTAACCTTCTTATGATGCAAAGTGAATTGAAAGCGCCCCCAACCAATCCCATGTATTAATCCTAAAACAGGGACCATGCTTATTACTGTACCAAGCTTCAAAATAAAATCACCGCGACTTATTGATCGGCTTTTTGTGCTTGGTTGAGTTTTCTTAAAAAGAGAATTCTTGATTCTACTAAATACCCGAAACAAATCTGCCACGAAAGTGAACAAACCAAACACTATTTTAAAGGCAAATGCTATCAAAAAAATAGCATTGTAATTCATAATTCCTTTGAAAAGCTCAATATTAGCCGGATCACCCTGATATTTGTCCATCGCAATGAGAATTCCTGACATCAGTCCAATGGATATAAGCCAATATACCCAGAAAAACATTGACTTGATTCCTTTATTCCTGCATTTAAGCAAAGACCTTAGCCCATGATAGACATATACATCAATAATCAGTATCGGGAATAATAAAAATATAGGATCGAAAGTACGCATCACGAATCAGCTCTTCTAGTATTTTCTTGTATCAGGGATTTACAAACGAACTATACCCAAACACGGCCGCAAAGATAATTTTTTTTATCGATTTGATAATTAATTAATTAATAGAAAAATCAAATAATAGCTCGAAGTTCATTTTGCGCTCAACATGGTCAAAAATCATTCTGACACCAGCATCAATTTCGGCACCTATTCTAATAAAATGGAAATCAGAGCTCAGATCCAATCCATAACTAAGAAATAAGTCATGCTCTAGATTCAGACTTTTGGCGGCATCAATGAAAAGATTAGTTTTCAGACGTTTGACATATAACCATGAACCAAGTCGCCAATCGGGATAAGCTATTGGTAATGAATAGTCTAATTGTGTGGAAATATTGTACTTTGTGAAATTCCGATACAGCCCGCGGGGCAAATTCAATGGGCTTTGGCCTGCCATTGGCCATTCATTGGCAAGAAACCCTCCGATATAAAAACGGGTACTATGGTTCTTCATTATACCAGGTAAATATGATTGTACGCTTCCACTTAAATATGTTCTTCCGGATGCTGTTTCATCCGTAGCAATCCCAATGGTGGAAAAACTACTTACAAATCCAATCTTAGGATACAAATCTCGTGTACTCATCCGAGAGTATATATAAGGCTTCAAACCAAAACCAATATAATAGTAGTCACGGTAATAAGTGTTTCCATCAGGCTTGTCCCCATGATATAAGCTATAATTAAGACTAATTATCGGGATTATTCCACGTATCCACCTGCCGGATGAAAAATTCAGAGGAACAGATATATTGCCAGAAATTTGACTGTAGTTATAGTTTGATCCCTTTACTGTATCTGCCGGACCCACAACAATATCATCATTACCTGAATAAGTACGTGCACTAACATTAAGCTTTGGATACCATCCGGTAAAATCTCCGGAGAAATAATACTCAAAACGCTTTTGATTGTAGCTATATTCAATTCCGGCACTAGCTGACAAAGAACTTAAATCATTCTGAGTCATCAACATAATACCTGGTTTAGCTTGATAGGTATTAGTATTTATTGATATTGGAGCCCAAGAATGAAATTTTAGCAGATGAAAGAATTTTCGATATGGCTTTGTCAATTGAGTATCTTGCTTTACACTCGACTGAATAATATCTTCGCCTTTCGCTCTGACAAGTAAGGGGGTAACAGCTTCATTCAGTCTCGGAATCTCTTTTACAGGCCGTTTAACTGAATCAAGATGTATCCTCACAGGTTTATATCCATTGTTTCGATAGACTGCAGCGTACAATTCTTGCTGGCTAACATTCAAATGGTTAATCCCAAATCGATCGGTGGATATCAAGTTTAACTGCCGGGTATTTACGTCAACAGAATAAACTGCATTAGCAGCCCCCTGAGGAGCTACAATATAAACCTCATCTCCAACTCTAACAGGATGATATATCTCACGAAATCCAAAATCATAGAATATTTCAGCTTTTTCTCCTTCCGGATGAATACGATGAAGTTTTTTACCTTCCCTACCTGTACTTAGCACCCAGATATTGCCTTCATCATCCCATGAGGGTTGCATATAATCTTCCTCTTCAGTGGCAGTTATGAATTCCTTTATTTTCCCTGAGTAGCTATCAAGGATTACGAGTTGATTGCCTTGCCCGGGCAAGTATTGAATACAAACAATATCATTCCCTTTTTTATCAAACGCAGGATCAAATAAACGCTGCTTACGTGTTAATCTTGATTTCCTTTTCGTATTAACAGAGTATACAAACAAATCAGAAAATGATTGATTTTCCCATCTTCTGTCTGAAATGTTTTCAGCCCAGATAATTCGTCCATCTGCATAAGAGAAAGAGTTCCCATCAATATATCCCGGGTGTATTAAGAAAGTCTCCTTGCCATTATCTCCAAGCCTCACAAAAGATGGGATGTTCCACATTGATTTCTGCAGGCATATACCTGTTGAGTCAGATTCTTTTTGATAATTATAATAATGGGTATACTCTTTTGACTGATTTAATATTAGTTCCACAGGTTGATTCAACTCAATTTGTGGTTGATTAAGCCAGTAATTAGTAAACCATGAGAGAGTTTTCTCATATAAGTCTTCCTTCTTAATGGATAGTTCCTTCTTCAGAAAGCGAGACATATTTGACACTAATAGTGGTTTTCGTCCAATATGGTCAATTACTTCTGACCATAAATAGGGACCACCCAACATTCTGCCCATTGCAACCATGTAATAGCCTAACACATAATGATTAGGCAAATAGTTCTTATAAGATCCATAAATTGCCTGATCATAATTACTGCCTTTGCCATCGATCCACTGAGCCCTTATAGCTTGCTGAAAATGAGCAGTCCGTCCACGACCAGATTCACTAAGTAAAGTTTCTGTTAAAACCGCATCACCTTCTGAAAGCCAGCTTGGCATATGCAATCCAACTACTGCTGCTACAGCCTGATCACCCAATATATAAGAAGCAGCCTTAGTGACGCCCTGATTAAGTTTATCCATTTGAATCATGTGCCTGATTTCATGAATAAGTAAGTGGTCAGTATATTTTTCTGCCCCACCACTCAATGGAGGTCGTGGAAACAACTCAACCCGTCTTGGAGCCCAAATTGTCCAGCCGTTTGATATTGTTGAATATGAATGAAGTATAAGTGGAAATTTTCTTGGTATGTGCTTCATGGAGGCTCCAATATTGATCATTTTTTGATCAATCAAAGCAGCCATCTCCATAGCCGATTTGCTATGTTCAGAAGGAAACAGAAATCTGTACGATGGTTTATCTATTTGTAACCATCGTATGCTGGCAGGTTCATTTCCAGTGGAAAAATATTGCCCCTTGGCATAATTAAGAGATATTATAAATATCAGGCTAAAGATCATGAGCCTGATCAATCTAACATTTTGCATGGATACAAAAGTACAGATTCCAAAAATCAGACGCAATGCATCTGATCAATCCTAGAAGTCAAAATTAAAATCCTCGAAATCAAATTCTCCACTAATATTTTCAAGACCTGAGAAATCGTCAAAGTCTATATCATCCATTGTAGATTTCATCTTATTGATATCTATCCTCCCTGTAAGACTAGCTAAAAAGATCTTTTCTTCTCCCTTTACAATTACATGCATTTCCTTAATCACGTTCTTCTTTTGAATCCCGCGAACAGTAACCATTGATCCATTCTTATTTATGCTAAAATACTCTTCAAATCCTCTCTTATCAAGCAGTTTATTTATATCCCTAAAAACAGATTTATTGGAATTTTCACCAATCTCATCATCAAAACTCATTAATCTGAAGTCGCGCAAGGTCTTTAGAAAATCTATTTGATCTTCATTTTCATCATCTACAAAATTATCGACGAATGATGGAGGCAATACCACCATTGAGAAACCATCCTGATCGTTGTACTTGTCATATACAATCTCTGATACTTTCTTCTGGCTCTCGCAGGCTGAGAACATTAAGCCCAATGTAAACAACACTGCTAATAAAATTCTTGATATCATATCGGTTCAAATAATAAGTCTAAGTCAGTAATAAGAAAAAGCAATTTAAACTTACTTAGGCCATTTCTTTTCAATTTTTTCAAGATTCTCCATTCCTTCAATATTCATCGACTTGGATAATTTTGCAATTGTATTCATGTCAATCACACCAGTGATGGAAATCAGAACATTATCTTCTTCCCCACCAATAAGCATCAATAGCTCTACAACTTTACCCTTCTCTTCCTTTACGAGGAATTTTATATCCTGCTTTGCATCTTTAATTATCATCAATTCTTCATACTCTTTTGATGGTAATTTATCGAGTGCTTCTTTAAAGAAATTAATTCCACTCTCAGCTGAGCCAGGAGCAGATAAAATTTTAATATTGTTCAGATTTTTAATCATGTTCATGTAGTCATCATCCTCCTCAGTTTCCACATTACTGAACAAACCGAACATGTATTTAGTAATCACAACTGATGTAAAACCTTCTACGCCTGAATATTTTTCCACCAGGTCATCGACAACTTTGTTTTGTGACCAGCCAGTTGCAGCTATTCCAATAATTGCCAGAAGCAGGATTAATTTTTTCATGATTCTATATTTTATTGTTCATTTTCTCTTGATAATAGTCCTCTGGTTTGCTTCACACCTCTCTCAAAATGACCAAGCAGCTGGAGGTTTTTCTTTGTTTCCTCAACCTTGCTGAGATTTGATAAAGGTTCAACAGCCTTTTCTATCCTGGTAAGGTTAGCTAATTCTGCAGTTCCGTGACCAAAATATTTCGAAACCAATTCAAGGGCTTGTTTTGTCTCTGCATATGCCATCTCCGGATCGGAATAAGTTCCCAAATCAGGTTGTCTGTTCATGAAAATCAAGGCAGAAGCTATTATTATCACACTGGCAGCAACGCTAACCAAGGTGTACAAAGGGCGGCTTTTAAATAAATTAACTGACTTTTGAGTTTGGATCTTGCTCAAATTACTCAGAATATCCGCTTCCAGGTTTTCGGGAACAGGTATATCCAACTCTGCAAGAGCGTGAATGCCTAACAGCTGTTCTTTTGCAGGCAGCCATTCTTCTGGTATCTCATGTGTTTCAAAATACCTTATCAGCTCCAATTCCTCTTCAGGACTTGAATAAGCCTTAAAGTATTTCTGCAATAATGCTTCTATTCTCTTCTGTTCCATGAACATACAATTTTTCAAGTGATTCTCTAACTTTCTTACGCGCTCTTGAAAGAACAACACGAATATTACCCTCAGATAAACCTAAAACATCACCAACTTCCTCATTTGAATATCCTTCAACATCACGCATTTGTATTACGGTTCTGTGAGGCTCTGAGAGTTTGTTGATAATACTTATAAGTTTTTTCATCGAATCTGATTTATACAATTCCATTTCAGGATTGCTCTCATCGCTAATACGATCTTTGAAGTAATCGTTTACATCCATTGAGACTGTATGTCTCGTTTTGATCATATCCAAACATTGATTTCTTGTCACTCTAACAGCAAAAGCCTCTATACTCTCAATGTTTGCAAGCTTATCTCTTTGGTTCCAAAGCTTCACAAACACATCCTGAACGGCATCCTTTGACTGATCAGCATCCGACAGGAAGCGGTATGCATATCTGAAGAGCTTATCACTCAACGGAACAACTTTCGTGTTGAACTCTTTTGCTGTCATTACATCGTAGACGATTAAAACCTTTGCACGTTACAGATAATAATTAAAAAATCATTTTCCGCCTGAATTAGTAATCACTAATTGCTTTGAAGAGCTTGTATATCCACTAAAAAGACCCAGGCCTTTCTCGATGTTTGTGTAAACAGATACAGGCTCTGCAAATGGATTTCCATTCGATCTTTGATACTTATTTGAAGATATTGCATAAAAGTAGTATGGTTCAGCAACATGTTCAAGATTTACATCCATCCAAATTGTGTCTGCTTCAAAAAATGCATATTTTCCAACTGTCAGATTAATCTCAAAATCGTGTCCGTTAAAAAGAGCATCAGTCAGAAACATTTTATTACCAAAAAACACTGATGTTCTGTCTTCAATCACTCTGTCTTGTAATCCATCTCCAGTCCCTTCAATAAATGAAAAATATGCCGGCTCGGTTACCAAACTATCAGTTTGCATCATAGTCTCCCAGTCGAAAAATTTAAACGTAGAAAATATAGTAACAGCATATCGGTTCTGCTCATTTCCCGGATCCGATATTGTAAAACTGATACGTAACTCTTCGTCCCACTCATTGGCCACTGTAGCAGTATCAAGATCACCCAGAGTAATTGGATTTGGGAGCTCTGTAACAGCCGAAACAGATTGCAGTCCGGGTGAAGAAACTTCAAGTCGGTATGTGGATTCAGAAGCTGGTAAAAAATCCGGGAGGAAATAAAAGCCATCCCCCTGATATTGAAGGTCTCCTACTTGTTGATCATTTTCAAATAAACTGGCACTTGCATTTTCCAGGTACACAAAATCATTATCCTCCAATACTGACAGGCTGCGTGAAAGATTGATCCGAACGAGACTATCCGGATTGATAAGGCCATTAACTACTATTTTTCGTTCGCTATCTGGTATGTCTATTTCAATAATCTTCTCACAACTAAACAAAGGGATTATCAGCAAGGATAATATATATATAGAATATCTTCTTTTCATAATTCTATTGTAATTAGTTTATTTAATCTTAAACGAATAACTAAGCGAAGGGATGATTGGGAAAAGACTATACTGTTTCAGTACGGTTTCGCTGGAGCCACTAACACCTCTTATCTGATCAAAATTCAAAAAGAAAGGGTTTTTGCGATTATATGCATTGTATACACTGATTGACCAGGTTCTGTGTCCCCATTTTTTCTCCTTGTTAAAATTTATTCCAATATCCAGGCGATGATAGGCAGGCATTCTGTATGAATTACGTTTCTCAAAATAATCAACCTGGTTAAAATAAAGGAAATCATTCCAGAAACTGCTCATTGATGCATATTTCTCGAGCGGTAAGGTGACTGCATTTCCCGTTCCATACACCCAGGTAACACCCAGGTTAATATTATCAGTAATCTCCTGATTTAATACAATTGAAATATCATGTCGGCGGTCATATCGGTATGGAAACCATTCACCAAATGAGATATTTTCAAATCTTCGGTTCGACCAGGACAGGGTATAACCAATCCAACCTGATGTCTTTCCATATTGTTTTCTAGCCAGGAATTCAAAACCATATGCTTTTCCTTCACCAAATTCGAGTTTATCTTCCCAATTACCATCCATAGAGAAGAAGCTTGCACCTTCTTTGTATTCTATAAGGTTATTCATTGTTTTATAATAACCCTCCATGCTTATTTCGATCCCTTCACTAATTTCATAAACAGCACCAAGGGCATATTGTAACGATCTCTGCGGTTTTATCAATGCTGTTGAAGGCACCCATAAATCGGTAGGTAATCCGATAGTGGAATTCGTCAGAAGATGGATATACTGTGTCATGTGTGAGTAAGCAGCTTTAAGACTCATCTTCTCATTCACCATAAAACGAGCAGCAACACGCGGTTGCAAAGAATAATAACTTGAGTCCTCCACCATAAACCCTGATGCGTGAAGTCCTAAATTCACTTTAAAACGGGTACCAAGTTCCCAGTCATCCTCAAGGTATAACTCCATCTCATTTGCAGTAATATCAGTGTTACCAAAAGTAGTATCGACTGGATTAGCCATGCTTTCTTCCTCTATTTGGAAGATTGTAACACCCGGACTAAATGTGTGATAGATATGGTTATAGCCAAACTTAACAGAGTGATTGGGATTAGGGAGATAATCAAAATCCACTTTCCCGGCGAGATCCCTTATACCTGAATCATATGCAAAGGCAAACCTTTGCTTCAGAGTATCTCTTTCGGTCTCCTGAGTTTCCATCGCAACATTGAAATTATATTTACTGTATGTTACTGTGGTGTTACTAAAAAGTTTTGGTGTGATCACATAATTCCATCTCAGTGCTGTGGTCTGATTACCCCACCCCAAGCCAAAATCATCTTCCCAAATGTAATCTTCCCCTTCATCTTTAAGCCTGAGATAGGCTTTGTCACGTCCGAGATAAGAACTTAAATATAAACGACTTCTATCAGAAAAGCGATGATTTACTTTTGCTGTAACATCATAAAAATAATAACCACCTACAGAATTACCAAGATCATTTCGTTGGTTATTTAATTGTATTAATGGCTGAGCCAGCATATCGATATATGTTCTCCTACCGGATATAATAAAAGATGTTTTATCTTTCCATATCGGACCTTCAACAGTTAGTTTTGAAGAGATAACGCCAACACTTCCTTCTGCAGCAAAAGTTTTGTTATTACCGTCTTTCATTCTGATATCAAGAACTGAAGAGAGTCGACCTCCGTATCTTGCCGGAAATCCACCTTTAATCAGTTTTACCGACTGGATTGCATCAGGATTAAAAACAGAGAAGAATCCAAAGAGGTGATTTGCATTATACACTGGTACTCCATCAAGCAGTATCAGGTTTTGATCCGGGCCTCCTCCTCTAACATAAATACCACTTGTTCCTTCATTACCCGATTGCACCCCGGGTAGAAGCTGGAGAGCCTTCAGAACATCAACTTCACCAAAAAGAACCGGAATGCTTTTGATTTCTTTTGCACTTAATTCAGTCATACTGATTTGTGTGCTTCGAACGGTGGATTTAGCTTTCTCAGCCGAAATCACTACTTCATCTATATTGATAACCGGGACCAGTAATACATTGATAAGGGTATCTTTTTTTAAATCAATTTGAATTATTTGGCTTTGATAACCAATATAACTATAAGTTAACTGCAGTGAATCACTTGATATGGTAAGACTATAAAAACCATAATTATTAGTGATTACCCCTTGCAATGTTTGTGGATTATATACATTGGCATTTAACAATCTTTCACCAGAGCTCTGGTCTTCGACATATCCGCTAATAGTAAAATTTTGTGCCTGCATACTCGCGAAAAAACTAAGTAGCAGTAATGGGAAAACTAATCTTTTCATGAATATTGGTTTATTTTATAAGCATGAATTAGAAAAATGGCTGTAAGGCTTTTATTAATATATCCGGAGCTCGTGTTGGTTTCCTGGTATTTGAATCTGTAAACACAAGTGTAACTTCTCCTTCATTAAGCTTCTCCCCTGCTTCGTTCTGAATGACACAAACAAAACGAATCCGGGCTATGGGCAGTTTTTCAAGACTTGTTTTGATGGTCAATAAGTCATCATAACGTGCGGCTTTGAAATAGCGGATCTTCATTTCCAGAACAGGCATCATGATACCCATATCCTCAAATTGTTTATATGATAAGCTCAAATTTCTTATCATTTCAGTACGACCTACTTCATAATAATCGGCAAATCGTCCATAGTAGACATAACCCATCTGATCAGTTTCTGCATATCTGACCCGGATTTTGGTTTCGGTAGTAAACATTATTTATCGCTTCTTATTAACTTGATATTCAAGTACTTTCCACATTGCAAAAATCAGACCAACAGCTCGCCATGTAAATCAAATTCTGATGCATCAGTTATTTTGATATCAAAAAACGAGCCAGTTATCAGGGCCTGTCCTTCCTTCTTTATGAGAACTTCATTATCAATTTCAGGAGAATCGTATTGGGTGCGACCAATAAACAGATCATCTTCTTCCTTATCGATCAATACTTTTTGTATTGAGCCAATTCTTGAGCTATTTGTTTCAAGAGAAATGTTTTGCTGAAGCATCATAACTGCATCAGCTCTTTCCCTCTTAATGCTGGCAGGAATATCATCATCAAAATTCTCAAAGGCATGAGTTCCTTCTTCGTGACTATAGGTAAATACACCTAATCTGTCAAAGCAGATTTGCTTAAGATCTTTCATTAAATTATTGAAAGCCTCTTCTGTTTCCCCTGGATGACCAAGCAATATAGTTGTTCTGATTGCTATGTCAGGAATTGCCTTGCGTATTCGTCTAATCAGTTCAAGAGCATCTTCTCTGCTATGCCCTCTTCTCATCTTTTGAAGAACGGAATCGTCAAAATGCTGAAATGGAATATCCAGATAATGACAAATATTCTTTGATTGAGCAATTTGCTGGATAAGTTCATCATGAAAAAGATTCGGATAAGTATAATGTAGTCTGATCCATTCCAGGCCCTCGATCTTCTCCAATTCTATCAATAGTTGCACCAGGGCAGGCTTCTTATAAATATCCATACCATAGCGGGTCAATTCCTGAGAGATCAGAATTAGCTCTTTCGCACCATGATTTACCAGAAAGTTTGCTTCTTTAAGCAAATTTTCAATTGGCTGGGATATTTGTTTCCCCCTGATTCCAGGTATTGCACAAAACGAACAAGCACGATCACAACCTTCAGCAATCTTTAAATAAGCATAATGCGGGCTTGTAGTATGTAATCTGTCAAGTACTTTGTCCTGCTGGTACTGTAGTCCCAGATCCCGAACAATCTTGGGAATTTCACTCACCCCATAATAGGCATCAACCTCCGGGATTTCTTTTTTCAGATCACTTTTATATCTCTGGGATAAACATCCCATGACAATAACCTTCTCAGTTTTACCACTGTGTTTATATCCGGTAGCTTCAATAATACTTTCTATTGATTCGGCTTTTGCATCTTCAATAAAACCACATGTATTGACAATTACAACCTGAGCATCAACAACATTCGGATTAAGCCTAACTTTTAATCCATTACTTCTCAGCTGTGTGAATAAAGATTCAGCATCAACCAGGTTTTTCGAACAACCCAAATTAATAATGTCAACAGTCTTCATACTGATCAATTAAGTTTACCACCAAAAAGTGATTCAACAAATTCCTTATTATTAAAGACGAAGAGATCTTCAAGCTTCTCCCCCAGGCCAATATACTTGACCGGAATTTTGAATTGGTCGCTAATACCCAGTACGACACCACCTTTTGCGGTACCATCGAGCTTTGTCAGAGCAAGAGCAGTCACCTCTGTGGCCGCCGTGAATTGTTTTGCCTGTTCAAATGCATTTTGCCCGGTTGAGCCATCAAGAATTAATACCACTTCATGAGGCGCGTCAGGGATTACCTTGGCCATCACCATTTTTATTTTGGTCAACTCATTCATAAGGTTGGCCTTATTATGCAGTCGGCCTGCAGTGTCAATAATAGCCACATCAGCATCCTGAGCAATAGCAGATTTTACAGTATCAAATGCAACCGAGGCAGGATCTGAACCCATTTTCTGCTTAACTATTGGCACATCAACCCTGTCAGACCATATTTGTAATTGTTCGATTGCAGCTGCTCTGAAGGTATCAGCAGCTCCCAGGATTACTCTTTTCCCGCTTTTCTTATACTGATATGCCAATTTACCTATGGTAGTAGTTTTTCCAACCCCGTTCACCCCCACAACTAATATAATATGAGGTTTATTTGCTCCAGGCAATTCCCAACCATCAAGATCACTGCTGTTATTTTCTTCTAGAAGAGCTGAAATCTCCTCTTTTAATAATGTATTGAGCTCACCAGTCCCCATATATTTATCTTTACTCACCCTCATTTCTATGCGCTCAATAATTTTTAGAGTTGTGTTCACACCAACATCTGAGCTTATCAATACCTCCTCAAGATTATCCAGAACATCATCATCAACTTTAGATTTTCCGGCAACAGCACGTGTGAGTTTCTTGAAAACACTGTCTTTTGTCTTCTCTAAACCCTTTTCGAAATTATCCTTTTTCTCTTTTGGAGTTCTTTTAAACAATGCCATAATTTGATTTGAATAGAATAATGAAAATTAAACAAAAAAAGCTCTCCTTTGCTTAAAGGAGAGCTTTTTTGTATATCTGAATATTTCTTTCTACTTCTTTGAGAAAAAGTCCTTCACGTGATCATTATGCACGATCATTTCTTTAAAGGAATAGGCGCCAGTTTTGGGTGATTTTACCATTTTAATCACCTTGGAAAAATGTTTTCCTTCGCCTTTTTGTAGTGATGCAACAACTTTCTTAGCCATAATGCAAAGTATTATTTTATTTCCCGATGAAGAGTTACTTTGCGCAGTACAGGATTATACTTCTTGCGCTCCATACGATCAGGAGTATTTTTTCTGTTTTTTGTTGTAATATACCGTGAAGTGCCAGGCATTCCACTGTCTTTGTGCTCTGTGCATTCAAGAATAACTTGAACCCTGCTGCCTTTACCTTTCTTTGCCATAGTGATTCTGCTTATTAATATTTATCGATGAAGCCATTTTCTTTAGCCTCCTTCAAACAGGCAGCCAATCCCTTTTTATTGATATTACGAATTGCGGCAGCCGATACTTTAAGTGTTACCCATCTGTCTTCTTCAGGCAGGAAAAACTTTTTTGTGAAAAGATTTGGGTAAAACCTTCTTTTAACTCTCCGTTTTGAGTGAGACACATGGTTGCCCACCATCATCTTCTTACCCGTTAATTGACAAACTCTGGACATATCTATGTGATTTGCTTTACTATTAAAATCTTCCGCTTAAAAACGGAACGCAAAATACGTGATTTTTATTGGATTAATCAAATTAAACTGGGAAAAAATACTCAGACGACTTACCAACAGTTATAAGTTTATAAAACATTCGGAAAATGGAAAGTTTATTTTTGATTTTTTGCCAAGTCAGCAAGTATAATTTTACGCAAAATATTCAAAGCTGCTACACTGGAGCGTTCAATATTTCTACCCCTGTGAGATCCGAATTGAAATCTTTTTGCTATCACCTGATCTTTTGATGCTACTGCAACACAAACTGTTCCCACAGGCTTGGTATCAGTGCCTCCACCTGGACCAGCTATACCAGAAGTAGCTACTGCATAGTCGACATTTAACAGCCTTCTGGCCTTCTCCGCCATCTGTCTGATCACTTGTTCACTGACAGCCCCATATTTATTTAAACAATCCTGATCAATACCGAGCAGGTCTCTTTTTGTTTCGTACGCATATGCAAGAACAGATCCTTTATAATAGGCAGACGAACCGGGTACAGATGTAAGCATTTTAGCAATATTACCACCTGTACAGCTCTCTGCAGTACCAACAGTACGATGCATTTCCTTAAGAATCTCACCTATTTTCTCTTCAATTCCTTCATGTGCGTAACTATATATGGCCTTAGGAATAATCTTATGCAGTTTGTTTATCTCCTTTTCAAGCGAGGTTTCCATTACATCCTCACTCTCCCCCCAGATATCCAACCTCAGTTTCACTATGCCTGGTGATGGCAAATAGGCCAGCGAGCAATTATCCGGCAGGTGCTCTTCCCAATTTTTTAGTTTTGCTGCCAATATCGACTCAGGATAACCTGTTGTCATCACCATTCTGAAAAATTTGGCATCTGTTTCTACATTCTTTCTCAACCATGGGAATAATTCCTTCTCACAAATACTTTTCATTTCATACGGCACACCTGGCAATGAAACAACTGTTGTTTTCCCATCCCTGAACAACATTCCAGGTGCCGTTCCTTCACTATTGTTTAATATTTGACAGTCTTCAGGTATAAGAGCCTGATCCTTATTTAATTGATTCATTGAAACCTTTCTAGAGCCGAGAAGTTTCCTGATATGAGTCAATACAGAATTGCTAATTACAAGTTCACTATTGAAGTATTCTGCCAGTGTTTTCTTGGTTCGATCATCTTTTGTGGGTCCCAGACCACCCGTCATAATAATCAGGTCAGCCCTTTGTTTAGCCAAATCCAGTGATCTGACAATATGACCAGGTTTATCCTGAATTGTGCTTACCTGTACAACATTATACCCGTATGCATTAAGTCTCTCTCCCAACCAAGCGGAATTGGTATCCAAAGTTTGACCTATAAGAATCTCATCTCCAATAGTAATAATTTCAGTACTAATACTCATCTAAACAATACTTTAATTGAGAATATCCATTTGCTGGTCAAGCAAAGTTCTTTGATTAATTCTATCAGTAATAATCATCTTATAATCATCCACATTTTCATTGAGTCCCAGCCTTTTCGATTCCTTTAACCACTCAAGAGCCAGTTCAAAATTATCATTCATCTCTGAAGCCAAAGCCATATTCCAGCATGCCCTTGAAGCCACAAAACGGCTTTTTATGTAACAATATGGTTTCCATATCTCGGCTGCCTCCATCCATTTACCATTTGAAACCAGTTGGCCAGCATCACGAAAGCCTGGCAGAGCTGACTTGTATACTGTCCGGTTTATCTCAGCCCAACACGGTGCTATTCCCTGGCTAAATCTATTGCCTGCCTTGTACATTGAATAGGAAAAATTCTCTTCCATCATATCGCCAAAATATTTTGTCGAGTAATCTCCGACTACTTTTTCAATCTTAACAGTATCCTGAATTCGGTACAAAGAAATTTTCTTATATCTCATGTCATACAAGCGCCAGAAAGCTGTTGTTATAACGCAATAGTAATTATTGACTCTCAAATCGGTAGTATCAGTATCAAGTATAGTATCCTGTACTCCTGCCCTGACTAATTCAACTAGCATGTCTGTAGTGTCAGAGCAATATCTCTCAAGCAGATTCCATGACAACTCTGAAAAAGAAACTGGTGCTTTAGAAGTAACGAGTCTTTTTGGCTTCACATCAAGCAGCACGAATCTGGGACTTTCAATTAAACCATCTTCAAGGCCAATAACAGCTTGCTTTAATAATATTGAATCGAGTCCAAATATTTTGTTCTTTTGCATATTAGATAAGCTTACTTTGGGCCGTTCAGAGATGTCATGTCGATTGAATACAGCGACATTCACTATTTCGCTGGATATACTTATCTGGGCAGGAATAAGAATTTCGGCCTGGTAGTTATAAGATAAAACACAGGAGCTAAGGACAAGAATAATTCCCCAGGCCGGGAGTATTTTCAAGTACTTCATGATCATTATTATATAATTGTTGGTTCTACTACCAATTCTTAATAAGCTTACCTTCCTTAATGAGATCTTGTTGCTCTAACATTCTAAAGTTAAGAATATTAATGTACTCTAAATGTTTGTTTGAAGGCATTATTCTTTGAGCTCGGCGCGCAAAACCCATTGCCTGATTCAGTAAGCCATGTTTTTCTGACAACATTGCCATATTAAAACTGCACATAGCTTTCAGTTCATCCGTTTCACCCTGATAAGCATTCTTTTTCCATTTAGACTCCACTTTACCCCAGTCTCCACTTTCAACATAAGCAGCTGTTTCTTCAATAATCGGATGTCCCTTACTATAGTAGTTTCTCTTCAGCCCCACAACTCCTGGTTTTATAAGGCGAGCAAACTCTTGTCCAGCCCATGCAGAAGCCATAATCAATCTATCTTTCCTGTCTGGAAGGTTTCGAAGTGCATCTTCCTTTGTTTCCCCACTTACAGTAATAAGCTTGCTGAAAGTAAATACATCCTCCACAAATGTACGATGCTTCTCTGGCTCTTGAATTCTCCATGCTGTAGTAACAACAATTTTTTGACTAGCAGTAAATCCTGATCCCTGACTGTCTTCAGAAACTTTTACCAACGGATTCTCCTCCCGGATGCTAAAACCTTCTAACAACGCTATTGCATTAGCATATTCCTTCTTGCAAATAGACAAGAGCCCACCCCAAGGTAAAACCTTTGGTAAATCATCACCATTATGTTTGAACATTCTGTGTCCTTTTGGTGTTCGCACACGAAAGTGATCACTTGAAGAAAGTTCAGATGCAAAGCCTGACAGACAAGAATCAGCCACCTCAAGCATAGCAGTATCGAGCGATTGATAATATCCCCATGTAATTTCTTCATAATCTCCCTGAGCAGGAACGTACCTGGAAATAGCTATAATGGATTTGACTTCTGGCGGTAAAGATCTTGCAGCAGGAGTATAAACATCAACTAGTACGCTTTGCATTTTGCAGCTCAAAAGGCAAACAGATAGTACTAAAAAGATCACAATTCTAAAATAATTCATCACACATAAATTTTATCGTGTTCCAGCCCAACGCCGCAAAAGCCATTCCACACTTAATAAGATTACAATAATTATTAAAATAATTGGAATGTTTAATAGATTATTCCATTCGGTAAGAGGGATAATTGCATCCTGTGCTCTATCATTATCATTAAAAGAAGTAAGGATATCAGAAGATTCATCCCACTTAAAAAAACGCCCATTGCTTGTATAAGCTAACTCTCGTAAGTTATCCGGTCTTGCCGTCAGATCAAGCTGTTCCAGCTGAGTGTTAAGAACATCTATCACACCAGATTTTCGATACTCCAGATTATCAAGATTTGTATACGCAGTATACTTATACCTGCCTGGCTTTAAATCGATAAGCTGTAATTGATATCCATTCTGCACACGTCTGAAATCCATCTTTTTTACGTAATCCTCAGGCCCGGTAATTGTAAAATAAACTTCTGGTGTAGTAATAGCTTCAAGACTTTTATTATATAATTTAGCTTTAACTGTCAGGTCATCAGAAATATTAATTGTCTTTGGCACTTGAAGTCTGAGAGGATCTTTTATCTCATTGGTAGATAAATAATTAACAGTTTTAAGCAAAAGTTCACCTGTGTAGTATAGATTATCATTATTTAAATACTCATACAATTGCCATCTCCACAAACCTTCACCCCAAATGAAGCCAAATTTCCTGCTTTGGTAAGTTCCGAACCAAAATAAGGGATCAGCTAATTCTATGTCTTTTATCTTCTGAAACAACAGAATATTACTTCGTGATTTAATAGAGATTGAAGCAAATGGTGCTTTCAGAGGAGGCATCTTTTTAAGAAAATCCTTAAAACCCTCTTCATAAGTAAACACAGAGAACTGTTCATTCAATACTGGATTGTAATCCTCAGTGAGCAATCTATCCGCTTTGAAGCTTACCCCAACACCCATAACCGTCAATGAGTTCAGATTGGTTTCAGGTCCAATGACAAATAAGATATTTGTATCAGATTGTCTGATCCTATCCAGTTTTTCCTGTTCAGCTCGTCTGCCTGTAGGCAATTGATAAAAAATTATCAACTGATATTCGTCCTGAACAAAATGAAAGTCGGCAATATTCTGCACCTGCAAATCATATCGATCAGTTTTCTCCAGATTACTTTTTATTACCCTGACATCAGGGTGAGGATTATGATAGAGTAGTATTACTTTAATTTTCTCATCGATTACCTCAACTGCGTAACTTCTTTTGTTATTATGTAGGTTAGATTCATTTGCAAATGGCTCAACACTTACATCGAATACATGATTTCCGATTTTTGAAAAATCTATGTGCAAACTAACATTACCAATGCCATCAATCGGATCAACAGACATAATCGTATCAACAAGAGCTTGTCCTTCAGAAGACAGACTTAAACGAACTTGATACTGATCCAGATCTATTCCTTCAACCTTAATATCAACCGGAAATTTGGTATTGGCATAAACAACATCATTTACCCGAACTCCTGTTATTTTCAAGTCAGGCATGGGAACAGAGTCACCCACAGCCCAAACAGAAACAGGGAATGGGAATTTCCTGGCTGCCGTTGATGGATCAGGTCCGGAAGTATATATACCATCAGAAATTATCAATAATTCTTGCACAGGCCGGTGCAAATAGGTAGTTGTCAGATGGTCAAACAGCTGCCCAAAATTGGTTTGCTTATCCTGAAAATCCGGATTCACCCCAGATCCGATACTATTCCCAAAGCTGTAGATTTTCAATTCCAGTTCATCATCTGCTAAGGCCTGCAGGTCACCAAGTAATTTATTCACTGAAGCTTTCACCAACAATGAATCAGCAGTTGATACCATACTTGATGAATTATCAAGCGCAACTAAAGCAATGGGTTTCTCCCTTATCTCCGTTCTACTTTTCCATAAGAAACCCATGAACAGGATAAAAATCAAAAAAACTGTTATCCCTCTGAGAAGACCTAACAAAACTCTTTTCGGAAGAGTAAACAGTTCCTTGGCTTTTTTGCCGGAGTAGCTAAATAATGAAAGAAAAATGGCCAGCATCAAACCTAAGGATGCCAGCCAGATTGGTAATTCGGTTTGTATTTGTTCAATCACAAAAATTATAATATTTATCAGGTCATCATTGCTCCACAAACCTGGACCACCTGTCCGCTCACATATGATGAGAGATCAGACCCTAAAAACACAGCTACTTTGGCAACTTCATCAGCAGTTCCTCCTCGCCTTAAAGGTATCTGATCAGCCCAGGCTTTCTTAACATCTTCACCAAGTTTATCAGTCATTTCTGTCAATATGAAACCAGGAGCTATTGCATTACAGCGTATTGATCTTGATCCAAGCTCTTTGGCAACAGATTTTGTAAATCCTATCATACCTGCTTTAGAAGCTGAATAATTTGCTTGTCCGGCATTTCCGCCAACACCAACGACAGAGGACATATTAATTATAGAGCCTTCTCTTTGCTTTATCATTGTTCTCTGAACAGCTTTTGTGAGATTGAATGCAGATTTCAGATTTACATTTATAACCATATCCCACTGCTCTTCGGTCATTCTCAGCAGTAAGGTGTCTCTGGTAATTCCAGCATTATTTACCAATATATGAATGCCATCAAAATCTTTCATTGCCTCATCAACAAGCTTCTGTGCATCATCAAATTTACTTGCATCAGATGCATACATTTTGACTTTAACCCCTTTTGCGCTTAAATCTGCCTCAAGGGCTTTTGCATTTTCATCATAGAACAGATCTGTCAGAATCAGGTTTGCACCTTCGTCAGCGAAGCGTTCCGCCAATGCTTTTCCGATACCTCTGCTTGCCCCGGTAATAAGGGCTGTTTTTCCTTCCAATAATCCCATAATTATACAGATTAAGTATTATCTAATCGTTTATATTTTCTATAGTCCCAGAGCTTTTTTCATTGTTTTACCAATATCGGCAGGAGATTCCACAACGTGAATACCGCATGCAGTCATAACCTTCATTTTGGCTGCGGCAGTATCTTCTTCACCGCCAATAATTGCTCCTGCATGTCCCATTCTGCGGCCCTTTGGCGCAGTTTGCCCTGCAATAAATCCAACAACAGGCTTGGTCCCATTCTCTTTCACCCAATTTGCTGCATCAGTTTCCATGGTTCCTCCGATTTCACCGATCATCACAATACCATGAGTATCAGGATCAGACATGAACAACTGTATAGCATCAAGTGTCGAGGTTCCAATTATTGGATCCCCACCTATTCCAATACAAGTTGATTGCCCGATTCCCAGGCGTGTTAGCTGATCAACTGCTTCATAAGTCAATGTTCCAGAACGACTAACAACTCCTACATGCCCTTTTTTGTGAATAAAACCCGGCATAATACCGACTTTTGCTTCATCAGGTGTAATAACACCCGGACAATTCGGACCTAACAGCCTGGTTTTTTTACCATCCATATAGGACTTTACCTTAACCATATCCTCTGTTGGGATTCCTTCAGTAATAGTAACGGCCAAGGCAACTTCAGCATCAACAGCTTCCATAATTGCATCAGCAGCAAATGGTGGAGGAACAAAAATCAAGCTAATATCCGCCCCTGTTTCTTTTACAGCTTCAGATACAGTATTAAAAACAGGTCGGTCAAGATGACTGGTTCCTCCTTTTCCCGGAGTTACTCCACCTACAACCTGTGCACCATATTCAATCATTTGGGTAGCATGGAAAGTTCCTTCTTTACCTGTAAAACCCTGAACGATAATCTTTGAGTCTTTATTAACAAGAACAGACATATTTTATAATTTTCAAGTGTAATAATGAGTGACGAATATACAAAAACAAATCGAGCAAGGGAAGACTCATTATGAAGCAACAATCTTTGATTATATGTGAACATCTCTGCCTATCTTCAATTATGAATAAAATGCCATATTAGATCTAAATAACACTTCTGATATTATCTTTGTTTATTGGATCTTAAGTTAATTGTCAAACTCGGTTCATCAGGCTGATTCATTGATTAAGACAAAGAATTGAGAATACAACTTTATAAATGGGATTACTCCATGAAAATAATATCCTGCAATGAAGAATAAACATACTCCCTTAAGGCTTCCCGGTCCGCTAATTATAACAGGAATTCTAACACTCATTATAAGCGGAATTATAAGTGAATCTTGTCAGATACAGAATCCGTCTGATGATGCTTTGCTTGCTGATAAAATCATCAATCAGCTAAAAGACTCACTTAATCCTGACAGCCGTGTAGCTCTGGTGTCTGTGAAAGCAGAAGAGTCTCAAAATCAATTGATCATCAAAGGTGAAACTACTGATTCATTTTATTATAAGTCACTGATTGTTGAGCTAAGCAAGGCTGAGATCGACTGGACCGATAGTATTATTCTCCTGCCGGATGAGTCAATCGGGCCTCAGAATTGGGGTCTGGTGAATTTATCCGTTGCTAATCTAAGAAGCCAGACAGGTCATAGCAAAGAAATGGCAACTCAGGCAATAATGGGTACACCACTAAGGGTATTTAAAAAATCAGGAAGCTGGTTATATGTGCAAACACCTGACAAATACCTGGCATGGACAAATGATGCAGCTGTTCAAGTACTTACCATGCAAGAACATGCTATCTGGAAAGGATCAAAGCGTATTATCTACCTAAAAGATTTCGGGCTTATTCTTTCTGGTCCTGATAATAATGCATCAGCTGTTTCTGATATTGTCATGGGAAGTGTTCTGCAATGTCAGGAATCAGAAAATGGTTTCTACCCTGTATTCCTCCCGGATGGTCGCTCTGGTTATCTGCCGGTGGGCGATGCAGCTGATTTTGCACAATGGAAAGATCTTGTTCAACCTGCTGCAAATTCTCTTGAGACTATTGGACTAGAGATGATTGGCCGTCCTTATCTTTGGGGAGGAACCTCAACAAAAGGATTTGATTGTAGCGGTTTTGTCAAGACTCTGTACTACATGAATGGTTTGGTTTTATCAAGAGATGCTTCGCAACAGATTAACCAGGGAGAAACAGTAACGACAGATGAAGGCTTTGATCAGCTTGCGGCTGGTGACCTTTTATTCTTCGGAAGGAAAGCCAGTACTGATAGGTCGGAGAGGATTACACATGTTGGCATGTATTTATCCGGGGGCAGGTATATCCATTCATCCGGCAGGGTAAAATTAAACAGTTTTGTCAAATCAGATGAGTTATATAGTCAGTACTTAGTTGACATATTTGTCAGAGCAAAGCGTATTATGAAAGTTGAATCTACGAATTCAGCTATAAGAATCTCTGATCATTCCTGGTATTAAACAATAGAGCAATATGAACAGAAGAAAATTTATCCGGCATTCCGGCATTGCATCAGGTATGATACTTGTTCCTGTATCTAGCTTATCTTCTTGCGATTATAAAAAAACACAGAAGCCAGGAAAAATGAGTTTGCGCTTTGCGCCTTTTGATTTGCAGTTAAAACATGTTTTCACTCTGGCCAACAGTTCGAGAAGTACGACACCAGTGATGCTTACAGCTATTGATTACGAAGGTCACACTGGTTATGGAGAAGCGAGTATGCCTCCCTATTTAGGTGAAACGCAAGAATCTGCTGCTGCTTTTTTATCCAAGCTTAGACTGGATCGATTTGCAAGTCCTTTTCTTATTGAAGATATTCTCACAGAAGTAGACGGAATAGCAGAGGGCAATTCCGCAGCGAAGGCATCGATTGATATTGCCCTCCATGATCTTATAGGTAAACTACTCAAAAGGCCCTGGCACCAACTATGGGGCCTCAATCCCGATGACACTCCTATGACATCTTTCACAATAGGAATTGACACACCAGAGGTGGTTCGTGAGAAAGTGAAAGAAGCATCGCCATATAAGATATTGAAGGTTAAGATGGGACGAGGAAATGATACGGAGATGATCGAAACTATTCGTTCTGTCAGTCAGGTACCTTTATGTGTGGATATCAACCAGGGATGGAAAGACAAGCAGCATGCACTGGATATGATATACTGGTTGAAAGAGAGAGGTATCGTGTTTGTGGAACAACCGATGGCTAAAGAAGCAATAGATGATCTGGCCTGGCTCCATGATCATTCTCCCCTGCCAATTTATGCTGATGAGGCACTTCAACGACTTAAGGATGTAGAATCTACCAAAGGTTTATACGATGGGATAAATATTAAACTGATGAAATGCACCGGCATGCGTGAAGCACATAAAATGGCAAATCTGGCTATTTCACTAAAAATGAAAGTGATGTTAGGATGCATGACCGAAACATCCTGTGCTGTGTCTGCAGCGGCCCAATTGTCTCCGCTTAGCGAATTTGCAGATTTGGATGGCAACGTGCTCATTAGCAACGACCCCTATGAAGGCATGCTTATCCGGGAGGGTAAAGTCACATTAAATGATTCACCCGGAATCGGCATAAATGTAAAGCAGAAAATTGTATGATTATTCTCCCAGGATTTCGCTTAAATCCAGGGGGTCATTCATAATAAGCTGCTGATCAGTAAGCTTTTCTTTCATCTCAGTCAGAATTTCGGCATATGCCGGGTCATCTGACAAATCAGACATTTCAAGGGGATCATTTACCATATCAAATAATAGTAACTCCTGGATTTTTGGATACACAATGAGTTTGTACTTTTCGGTACGAACCATGCGCTGCAAATTCATATAACAGCCGTATATCGCATCATATTTACTACTCTCAGATGACTTTCTAATCATTGGCAGCAGGCTTTGAAACTCATTTGATTTAATAGCAGTACCTCCGGCCAGTTCAATTACTGTGGGAAAAACATCCTGAAGATATACCTGTTGATCCCGTTTAGCATTTTCCGGAATTCCTGGCCCTGTCAATATCAAAGGCACACGTACACTGTGATCAAACATATTTTGCTTTCCTATCAAACCATTATATCCAACTGCCAAGCCGTGATCAGCTGTGTATAAAACATAAGTCTCTTCACTTTTTCCGGTCTTTTCCAATGCATCCAGTATCCGGCCAAACTGCACATCTGTATGAGAGATTAATGCAAAATACTCCAGCTGATTCACTTTTACGGCGTATTCAGTTCTGGGGAAAGGGGCCAAAGCTTC
Source organism: Bacteroidota bacterium (assembly GCA_018669475.1). Lineage (GTDB taxonomy): Bacteria > Bacteroidota > Bacteroidia > Bacteroidales > UBA12481 > JABHCC01. Next base: position 89,650 of record JABHCC010000100.1, read on the forward strand.
ATCTCTAAGATTTCTGCTACAACCAATAGAGTCTTTGAAGGGATATTCAGGAATAAATGATTCAGGCAATTTCTGACTTTCGATCGGGTACATATCCACAAATTCCTTCGGTGATTGACGCGGATCATGTGGAGCGTTGAAAGCCAGGTACATGAAAAACGGTTTTTCTTTTTCGGCTGCCTGCTCAAGGAAATTAATAGCATCATCAGCCAGCACCTCACTCCAGTGCTTTCCACCTTTCCAAAATCCTCCATGTATTGTATCCCACGGCAACCAGGTACTGTCTGATATACTTCTGGGTCGGTGATATCCAGCAGGTGTTTGATTCGGCATACCGGGCCTTACATGCACAACATTATCAAATAATTCTTGAGCATCGGCTTTAACGTGCCATTTGCCTGAAAAATATGTCTCGTAACCAAGATCTTTCATCCTCTGTGCCCAGAATTGCCGGTTTGCTACAAGTTCGCTAAACCGTGATTCTGCATCACGTGCTCTCCAAACCGATAAACCCGTGTTCAGCATGGCACGACTGGCAACACATACTGCACCATGCCAGGCGCCCATATTATATGAATGAGTAAAAGTTACTCCTGACTGTGAGAGCTTATCCATATTGGGTGTCACAACTCCTTCATTGCCAAGTGCATTTACTGTGTTGTAACGCTGATCATCAGTAAAAAGAAACAGAATATTAGGCTTCTCAAGCTGTCCAAGCTTTTTTGAATTATTCTGACAAGCCATCATAATAAGTATCAGAATTATCAGGGCAATAAGGTGTGATGTGTTTTTCATAAACTCTTGTTTTAGCGTAGTTCAAAAATAGCAAAGCTTAAAGGTTTTGACAACATGATTCCATTTTGTTTTCCTTACAACCCATAATGAATCAATAATTCCATATTCAGGATTCCACTTGTTCGGTACTTTTTGATAAACGGCAGCCAGCAATCTCAGGTAAATTGACTTCAAGCCTTAATTTTACGTAGTAATAGTTAATAGTAATAATCATTAGCAATGAAACAAATAGGCTTTATTGTCTTAGTCATTAGTCTTTTCTGGGGGGGGCATACTCATGCTCAATCACTTAAGATCAACGAGGTAATGGCTTCAAATAAAACTATTATAGCTGATCATTTTGAGGAATACGACGATTGGATTGAGATATATAATGATGGTAATAACGCTGTTAATCTGGCCGGGCTATATCTTACTGATGATCTTTCCAAAACAGAGGGGAATCTCATTGCCGGCACCTATCCTGATTCAACCACCATCGAAGCAGGTGATTATCTGCTATTATGGGCTGACGGCAATTCAGATCAGGGCATTTTACATTTCGATTTTAAAATCAAATCAGGAGAGACAGTTTATCTAATTGAAATTGAAAATAACCAGGCAAAAATAATTGATTCTGTTACCCTGCCGGATATGGCCTCTGATATTTCATTTGGCAGATATCCGGATGGTAGTGAGGATCTTAGAATTATGGATAAGCCAAGTCCTGGCGAGGAAAATAATCCGGATGGTAATGTATTTGTTGAACCGGTCACTTTCTCTGAGAATGGGGGCTTCTATATGAATCCTTTCTATCTGGAACTGAATTGTCCTGATGATGAAACCGAGATTTATTTTACAACTGATGGTTCAATCCCTGATGATAACTCACTTAAATACGTAAATCCAATATATATCAGAGATCAGTCTGATGAAGAAAATCAATTGTCTATGATACAAACAACGATAGACAAAGGATTCAATTATTGGTCTGAACCTGATGACCGGGTTAAGAAGGGGACTATTATCCGAACACGTTCTTATAAAGGTAATTCCCACTCATCTGTATCAAGTCAGACTTTCTTTATCGACCTTGACAAACACAATCGATATAGCTTTCCTGTGATCGTTCTTTCTCTTGACAGTTTAGCGCTTTTTCATCCTGATTCAGGTATTTACCATGGGGGCAGTCTTTATGATGGATCTGATTGGGAATCAGCAAATTTTACCCAACATGGTGACAATTGGGAAAGAAGTGCTCATCTGGAATACTATGTTAAGGGTGATAAGGAAATAGATCAGAATATTGGCCTTAGAATTTCGGGTAACTTCACAAGAACCTCCAACCAGAAATCACTTCGTTTGTATGCAAGATCCGAATATGGCGAATCCAAGTTAAACTATCCATTTTTCAATCAGCTTCAAGAGGATGAGTTTAAAAGAATTACCCTAAGGAACTCGGGTAATGATGTCCATCACAGTTTTATGCGTGATCCTTTTTTACAGTCATTGGTGAAAGGCCAGGGAATTGACCTGCAGGAGTCAGAACCTGTTATTGTTTTTATTAACGGAGAATACTGGGGAATGCATTACATCCGGGAGCGGCAGGACAAATATTATTTGGAATACCACTATGGTATTGATACTGATAAGATTGACATTCTTGATGGCAACCATATTGTAGTTGAAGGCTCGGATCAGCATTATGTAGATATGATGGATTACATCACATCAAATGATATGAGTAGTACCTCTAATTTTGAACATGTAACTACATTAATGGATGAGGATAACTTCAGAAAATACATAGCAATTGAATTTTATATTGCGAATGGTGACTGGCCATATAACAATATTAAGTTCTGGAGAAATCAAACTCCCGGATATTGGCCTGATCAGCCATATGGACATGATGGTCGCTGGCGCTGGTTATTGTTTGACACCGATATGGGGATGGGTCGCTCAACTAATACGCCCGACAAGAACACTTTTGAAAAGAGTTTCACATCGCACACTTCATGGCAATCCCGTTTAATCAGAAATCTTATTGGATCAGAAGAATTACCCGGCAACGAAGAATATCGACAATCACTAATTCGGCTTATGGCCGATTATATGAATACAATCTTTCATCCTGACAGGGTAATGCCCTTGATCGATGAATGGGCAAAAGTTTTAGAGCCTGAAGTAGTGGAGCATGCAGGCAGATGGGGCAATCTTTCGAGTATTTCATCGTGGACTAATAAAGTAGATATACTGCGCGAGTATTTTATGAACCGGCCAGGATATTTCAGGCAGCATATTATTGAACAGTTTGATGATGTCAACGACACAATTTCACTGGTGTTTGATGTTGATAATGTCCTCACGGGCTCTATTGAGATTAATGGCACAGCAATAAAGGCTCAGGAATTGGGAAAATCAACAGAAGATGTTTATCCCTGGACCGGTATCTATTTCGACAATATCCCGATCAAAATCCAAGCAGTTCCGGCTATTGGATACCAATTCGTCAGATGGGAAGGAATAGACAGTGATGAGATCGAAGTTGAATTCATCCCTCAGGAGGATATTGAGATTAAAGCTGTATTTGAGTCAAGAGAAAACTGGGGGCAGGCAGTGATTAATGAAATATATTTTGATGTTCCCGGAGAAATGGGAGGAGATGCTATTTATGAGTTTGTTGAATTGCATAACCCCGGAACAAGTACCTATAGTCTATCCGGACATTCTTTTGACAATGGAATAAGTTTCACTTTTCCTGCCGGATCAGGGATAAGTGCAGGTTCATATGTTGTTATAGCAAGAGATGCCTCGGCTTATGATAATCTCACTGTACCAATCTTTGAGTGGACATCAGGTAAACTGAGTAATAGTGGTGAAGCCCTGGTATTGAAAAATGCAATTGGGAGTGTGATTGATTCTCTGTACTACAAAAGCAATCAGCCATGGCCAAAAGGATCAAATGGAACCGGGTATAGTATTGAATTGTCAGTTCCATATGCTAACAACAGTATTCCCGAACAGTGGCACAGAAGCTATACATCTGGTGGTACTCCAGGATCTTTTAATAGTATCTACCAGGCTGAATCACAGCTTGTGATCAATGAATTATATGCAGGAGACAGTGCATGGTTTATGGATGACAATGGAGAAGCCGAAGACTGGATTGAACTATTTAATCCGGGCAATCTCGCTGTTAATGCCTCTGGATTATGGCTGAGTGATGACGCTAATAACCTGACAAACTCAATTATCCGACCTTATTATGCTGATTCAGTTATAATTCAGCCAAATGGATTTCTGAGATTCTGGCTTGATAACGAAGAAAATCAGGGAGTAGGTCACCAGGGTTTTAAGCTTTCAAAGGATGGTGAATCTTTGTATCTGGTTCAGGCTGATGGCAAGACGATTATGGATTCTATTGTGTTTACAGAACAAGAGAATGATGCCAGTTATGGGCGCTTTCCTGACGGAGGTGAACAATGGCAAATCATGCACCACCCAACTCCTAATAATCCTAATCGTAGTGATAATCAAGTCGTACCAACTCTTTTAATCAATGAGTTAATGGCTAAGAATTATGAAAGCTGGGAGAATCCTTATGGCCAGTTTGAAGACTGGATTGAGATATACAACCCTGGTGATGAACCAATAGATATAGGAGGTTTGTTTCTTAGTAACGAAACTGATAATTTATTACTTCACAGAGTTTCAACGTCAAACCCTGACAGCACCATAATTGAGGCTGGCTCATACAAATATTTAATTGCAGATGAGAAACCTGAATTTGGCATCTCTCATCTTGATTTTAAAATGCGGAGTTCAGGGGGTAAGGTATTCTTATGTATGCAATCTTTTCAAGGAACCATTATTCTGGACTCAGTTGACTACCCACGGGCTAATGAAGGTTATTCTTACGGCAGATTTACTGACGGCGCAGATTCATGGTACGATATGCAGGTCTTCACCCCGGGCTACGCCAATGTTATTGGGAATGACCCTCTGGATAAAATTTTCATAAACGAATTTGCTGCAAAAAATTATGAATCATATCCTGACGAATCTGGCATGTTCGAAGACTGGATTGAACTGTATAATGCCAATGATTTTGAAGTTGAGCTTGCCGGATTGTTTCTGTCCAACGATTTTACACAAACTGAATTTTCGGAAATTCCTGGTATTCACAGTGATTCAGTGACGATTTCTGCGAATGACTATCTAATTTTCAGGGCTGATGGTGGAGATATTCAATCTGTTACTCATACAAATTTTCGTCTTCGAAGCAGTGGTGGTTTTCTTTCTCTCATGCAGAAAACAAGTTCAAGTGAGTGGCAATACATTGATTCAGTTTCATATGAATCTCAGCAAGAGGGAGAATCGTTTGGTAGAATCTCAGATGGAAATGATAACTGGCAGCTTTTCACAAGTCCTACTCCAAACAAAGCAAACGGAAGCAATTCAGGGCTAAGCTATTCGATTCTCAATCAGAATAATCTTCAAATCTTCCCAAATCCATCTGAACTATTCTTACACTTGAACTTTGGCCATGAGATAAGACCTATTAGTATACAAATTCTTTCAACTCTTGGTCAGCTTGTGTTCAGGCAAGATCTCAATGATTTAAGTACTGGCAGTTCATCACAATACCAAATTGATTATCCGTCAAATATGCCTGATGGTCTGTATTGGTTAATCTGCCATACAGATGAAGGTTGGATATCCAAACGCTTCATAAAATTGGCGAATTGACCTTGTCTCATTCAAATCCAACAATAAACTCACGAGTCTCATGCCATGGTATAGCTTCTACTGATGTAAAAGTTTTCCATCTGCTGGTACCTGGTTCCCCCACACTGAAAGAGTAAAGTCCTTTTTCCAACACAGGAGGTTTAAAAACATGTCCTGAAATACGTATTGTATAAATAATCTCACCAGTAGCTTCCCTTATCACTTGAATAACAGCATTTTTTATATGCGGAACCTTGATTCTGGGTAAGGCATATGAAGCTTTAGTAAGATAGTTATCAAGCTGATTAATAGTCACTGGCCAACCAGAATATTGCTCAGCATCAGGCGATGAGGGCATAGAAACTCTTGGCCAGCATTCCATTGTAATATCTCTTGTTTCACGATTAAACCGAACAATCCCAAAACCTGTAGCCCTATCATACAGGTGGCTGGGTACTTTACCTGTGAAAACAGGATTTGAAACTGCCTTTACAGTCATTTTATTCCCAAACCCATCAAGAAAATCTCCGGTATACCTGGGATCACCATCATTTCTATTCTTTCCATCAACATTTGGAAACCATCGTCTGGGCCATACATTAGAAATTGATGGAACACAGAATGCATATCCCGCGTCGTTATATTCGCTGACACCATATTCAATTACACTTCCAAGGTGCTGATCACCTGCCAGATGAAAGGCATATGCCTTTCTTACCTTTTCTAATGCTTTGTTTCGAGGGCTTTGTGGCCATCCGTTAGAATCATGATCCTGAACCGGAATGTCATTTAAAGCATATTCGTCTTTATTAAGAATTCTGAGTTTTGGTACATTAGCATCGGTGCGTGCATCATCTTCAGGCAAGGTTGCTACATTGGCAAAAATTGTTTGTGATAATACCACTTTCATCCATATAGAATCAGACCAATCGCTGGCCCAGTTATCTAAAAAGCTTAATTGACGTTTCCCAAGTAGAACTGCACCAGGTACATCACCTGAAACAGCAGCATCCCAGTGTGTATTCTTTGACCAACCATTAACAATTTTCGCTTCAGGCATAACAACAGCAGGTGCCGACTTGAATTTACGGTCTTCAAGCACTGCAAAACTAATACCTGCATAGTTTATCGAAGTATAATACACAGAGATATCCTGACTTACAGGTGTTGGGTCGTATGATTCAGGCAAGTGAGAGGTCTGAGTTCGCTGAACCATATTAACCCATTCAGGATTCATCTTATATCCACCTTTGTCCTGAGCGGCAGCACCACCAAGGCCATCAGGTGTAGCAATCCCTCCTGCTCCCCAAATATTTCCGTGATAAACATCATGATCATCAGGAATGGCAACAGTTGGCCTGTCTTTTAAAATATCACCATATGCCCAGCCATAGAGATACCATTTCCTCAGGTAATCCAGACAAGCTGTTTCTAAAGGTTCAATCTGAATACCAAAACCGCCAACTCCCTCATAGATCTGATCTCCGGAGAAAAAGAGGAAATCTGGATTCATATATTTCACCCCCTCCAGAATATCCTGGTTTGGAAATCCCAAATCATTATTTCCAGTAAATCCTGCGACAACAATTTCCTCCTTATCCCATGGTTCTTTTCTTATAGTTCCTTCATAGAAATAAGAATCAGCATTCTTACTACCAGTAAAACAATCATATTTTACCCGATATAAAATATCATCTGAATAATTCCATGAAGCCAATTCGAATTTGGATGTCCTGGATAATGGATCGATCCCGGATTCAGCTACCGATTGCCATTTCTCATCCTTGAATACTTCAAGTGTTGTGATTTGATTGTCCCTATCACCGTGTGGAATCATTTGGGCTGTAAGTCTGAGCACATTATCCGACAGGGTATATTGGGTAAACAATATTGGTCCAAAAGATCGCTCAGGGAATGACATAAGCTTATCACCGCTCAGTTTCCAGTCTTTAAACCAAAATTTCACGTTTCCCTGGCGTTTTGTGCCTGGACGAGTACCCCAGTTACCGTATACAACATCACTACGACCTGCAATTGATTCAGGAATGTCACCTGCACTACAAGCAAGGGCTACACCTCCAATTAACCAGTCGGATTTAACTTCAGCTTCAATTTGAGAAATCAAAGATTTACTTTCATCATAAAGCAATACTGCTACAGTCTGTTTATCTGCACCTGGTTTAACATTGATCTCTAAATAAAAATCATCAAAATCAATATCAATATCTTTCAATTCTTTCAGATTCTCCAGGCTGCCAATGAATAATTTTCCATCTGTGGTAAGCCCAACAGGAAATCCATCACCCCTCAAAGCATTATCGCGATAATCCTCATAATCACCCCTGACACCTAATTTAAAGCCAATCCACCCCTTGCTTAACTCTTCATTATCGCCATTATCATTACTATTATGCAAACGTCCTGCATTGACAATCATTTTAAAGCCAGCCGGATTACCATCCAATTCATAGGTAAGCAGAAACAAATTTCGATTACCTCCCGAAACGAAACATTCAATTCGATCGTCGGTCAAACGCCAATCCTGCATAGGATTTGCCCAATACTGTGGTCCAATCCAAACTCTTGACTGATTATCAGAGAAACCTGAGCTAAACTGTGTTTTACTTTGCTGACAGGAAGAAAGGAACACCATTATTACAAACAATATCATGCACCAGTACCATGCTGACATTCTCAGTTTATCAGAAGAACTATTATTTTCTTTTCGAGTGTGTAATACGAATTCTGAACTCATTATTTCTTATATATTTAATATTTACCATTCAATTGCATCATCATTTGAAGGCTCTAAAATAAGAAGAATGAGTGAATTCTCTCAGCTAAGCTATTACTCTAGTATACTCTGTTTACAAAATAATGATTTCCACATCTTGGATCAGCGGCGCACTGAGCATCTACAACAGCTATTGCCGAAAGATAAATTATCTCCCGAACGCTGGATGCCATTTGCAGAATATGAACAGGCTTATTCATCCCCATCAATATGGGACCAATAACCTCAGCACCACCAATTTCCTGCATCATCTTATATGCAATATTACCTGAACTCAGGTTAGGGAAAATAATGGTATTAACGTCATGTTCTGCCAACTTCGAAAATGGAAATTTCTTTTGACGCTTTTTTCTGTTCAGTGCAAAATTTGCCTGCATTTCACCATCGACAATTAAATCAGGATATTTATTGTGAAGAATTTTAACAGCTTCAGCCACATTTTCAGGAGAACCATCCCTATTATTTCCAAAATTTGAATATGAAACCAGAGCTATTTTGGGCTCCATATTAAACTTTCTCACCTCTTCAGCAGCCAGAAGAGTTGTATCAACCAACGATTGTGTGTTAGGATCCCGGTTCACAGTAGTATCAGCAAAGAAAAACGGGCCTTTCTTTGTAAATAGAATATACATCCCTGCAATATGCTTAAGTATTGGCCTGGTACCCACTACTTGTAAGGCCGGACGTATTACATTAGCATATTTACTGGATGCACCAGAAAGAAAAGCATCTGATTCGCCTGTTTCAACCATCATTGAACCAAAATAAGCTTGTTGTTTCATCAACTCATATGCTTCCTCATAAGTAATACCTTTTCTCTTACGCTTTTCGCAGAAAATATGAGCATAGCGATGACGTCTCTCTTTTTGCTCTGGCCCCAAAATATCTATTATTGGAACATCGAGCAAGTCAAGAGAATTTTCATTTATTATTTTGTTTATTTCTTCTCTATTACCAAGCAAAATTGGTTTTGCAATGCGACGCTGTATGACTTCCTGAACGGCCTTAAGTAGTCTGAGATTTTCTGCCTGACCATAAAGAACCCTCTTAGGATCACTTTTTGCGCGTGAATTAATGGCTCTGATAAGTTTATTATCAGTACCCATTCTCTGCTTAAGCTCTAAATTATATGCATCCCAGTCATTGATTGGTTTGCGTGCAACACCACTTTCAATAGCCGCTTTAGCAACCGCTACGGCAACTCTGGTAATCAATCTTGGATCAACTGGTTTTGGAATAAGATACTCCAGACCAAACATCAGGTTATTCTTATTGTAGGCAATATTTACAATTTCGGGCACATCCTCTTTTGCCAGACTGGCCAAAGCATGAACCGCAGCAACTTTCATTTGCTCATTGATCTTGGTTGCCCGCACATCAAGAGCTCCTCTGAAAATAAATGGGAAACCAAGTACATTATTTACCTGATTTGGATAATCTGACCGACCCGTGGCAAAAACTATATCATCTCTTGATTCAATAGCTTTTTCATATGCAATTTCCGGATTTGGATTAGCCATGGCAAAAACAATTGGATTTTTTGCCATTGATCGTACCATATCCTGGTTAACAACATCAGCAACTGATAAACCAAGAAATACATCTGCATTTTTCATGGCATCACTAAGTGTATCAGCATCACGATCTGTAACAAATTCCTTCTTTATTTCATTAAGGTTTTTTCTTTTGTTGTTCAGTACACCCCTGCTATCAAGCATAATAACATTTTGCTTTTGCACACCAAGAGAGAGATATAGTTTTATACAGGATACAGCCGCAGCCCCTGCACCATTTACAACAACAACAATATCTTCAATTTTTTTCCCAATAAGCTCCAATGCATTAAGCAGTGCAGCGGCAGAGATGATTGCAGTTCCATGTTGATCGTCATGAAAAACCGGGATATCAAGTTCTTCAATCAGTCGCTGTTCAATCTCAAAACATTCCGGGGCTTTAATGTCCTCAAGATTGATTCCACCAAATGTAGGAGCAATAGCTTTTACAGTAGTAATAAAAGCCTCAATATCAGTCTGATCAACCTCAATATCAAAGACATCAACATCTGCAAAAACTTTGAATAGCAAACCTTTTCCCTCCATTACAGGCTTACCGGCGAGTGCACCAATATCCCCCAGGCCTAATACAGCAGTTCCATTGGTTATTACCGCAACCAGGTTTCCTTTGGATGTATATTGATATGCATCCTCTGCATTAGCTTCAATTGCCTTACATGGAACTGCAACACCTGGTGTATAGGCAAGAGATAAGTCATGCTGCGTACTGTATGGTACGGTTGGTATGACTTCAATTTTTCCTGGACGACCTTTGGAATGATATTCCAAAGCAAGCTTTCTCAAATGGTCTGACATGATAGTATGGTCATTGGTTTTGTACTACACGAAGGTAGATATTCGCTCAACCAAAATCAATGACATAAATATTGATTTTTGTCAGGGTTTACCGCAGTCATATACCCTTATTAATCTCTGGAGAATTGTATTGATTTAATATGCCTGAACCCCATCCAATGGTTAATTTTCCTATTTCTTAACCATTTTCTGATAATTTGAACGAGTTCCATCTGATGATAAAAAAACTAGATAAACTCCGGGATCGAATCCATCACCGTTTAATGGAACATTGACCTCTCCATTCTCACCTTTTATTACTTTGGAATAAACAAGTCTGCCAGTTAGGTCCATAATATTTAATTGTAATAATTGAGTATTTGAAATGCCAGAAAAATCAATTGTAATAGAAGTTTCATTATCCCATGGATTCGGACTGATTGGACTCATTCGTATCCCTTCCTTAAAGTCCAACATATCATGACTTACCAAATTGACCTCATATTCATCAGAAAATGAGCTTTGAAAGCCATTCTTAATACTTGATACTGACACATAATAACGCTCGCTATTTTTTAAATCGACTGATAAAACATCACCTGCCGGATGAAATTGAACTTCATCAAATTCGTGGCTGCGGCTCAACTTCTGACGAATACCCACCATATAGCCTTCAATCAGGGGATCATGAGATTCAATCCTTATGTTTACTCCTTGTGGTCTCGGTGCAAAGTTATAGTCTGTTAATTCTGATGAATTAGCCAGATTAGCTAAAACAGTGGTATTTATGATTACATTTCTACGTAAATATCCAGGATCAACATACAAGGTATCAAGAATACCATCACCATCAATATCATCACCAAGAAGATCGCGTGTTGAATGTTGACGATCAGGATAATTCCCAGCTCCATTGCCGTTCTCGTTTGCTGAACAGAAACGAATTGAAGGAAAACCCTTTTGGCGGAATGGAATATGGTCACCTGATCGACCTGATCGATCCTCAGATGCCATGATGTTGATGGTCATACGTGTCTCCAGAAATTGATTAACCTGTTCATCCTGGATTAATTTGATTAAGCGGGCAAGCTGTTTATGTGGAGAATTACGAGAGGTACTATTACCAGCAACATATGAGAAAACCCTTACATGAGTACTATCAATATGACCTGGATAAGGGCAGGAAGGAGGAGAACTTGTATTACCACAGTAAATACCACCAACAACATCATTATTTAAACATGCCAATACCTCAATATTGTTTGCATCAAGATAGTTAGCCCATGCTTTCGCTCCCCATAAACCCTGATCTTCTCCTGTTGGAGTTGTAAACAAAATAGTACGTTCAAAAGAATATTTAGCCAGAATGCGGGCCGCCTCCATTACTAACACAGTGCCAGAACCATTATCATCACTACCAGGTGTATATCCCTGAGTATCACAAGCGTCACTATTTCGAGTATCAAAATGGCCCTCGATCACCAATATTTCATGTTTCGAAGTATCAGTTCCCGGCAGAATACCAAAAGGATTCTTATGGTGACTTGTACCACAAATTGAAGCATCGAATTCAAGATATCCTGTTATCATTCGGTTCTCATTCTCTCTTGAGATTAAATCAAAATACGATTTAATCCATGCTCTACAGGCACCAATTCCGGTATGTAGCGATAAAGTATCAGATCCTGTATTTCGATTGTGAAACGTATCCAGAAAAACCAATAATTCATATATGTTCTCTTTACTTGCATTGTGCACCAATTCTGAAACAAGCAATTCAGCAGTGCTTGCATTATTGGCAGAAACAAATTTTTCAGGCTCATAATTCCCCTTTAATATTTGCTTAGCCTGATAATTATCAATGAACATATTTGACTGAGAGAATAACAATTGAACAGGGGAAAAAATGAATAAGAAAACAAATGCAGAAATAAAACTTAACCATTTCATCTGTTTATATTTAATTTTATTTGTCGGATGGAGCTCCCCCAACAAAAACAAGCATCCGTGTGTGTTTAAAAATAATTTACTTTTGTCATGCTCGGTTCATAAATAATAATTTATATGAACTAAATCTATAAATATTTTGAAACAACTCCAAGAATTTCTTCAGGCATTATGGGCTTGATCAGGCAATCAAGACATTTTTCTTTAAACAAGTTTTCTTTGGAATCATGATTGAAGTATGCACTTTGACCAATAACTATAGTTTCAGGATACTCTTCCATAATAAATTCCAGCACCTCGAAGCCATTCTTTCCCGGCATAATTAAATCCAGAAAAACCATCTTGAAACGACCAGTTTTTAATAAGTCAATTGCTTCGTTACCATCTCTGGCCCATTTCACATTAGCCTGTGTGTTTTTAAGAACCTCTGCTATATAGAGATAATTGTCATGTACATCTTCAGCAATAAGGATATCAATTCCGCTTAAATCGATGTCCATTTCTTTTTGAATCTTGATATCAGGAAAGTCAGTAATGAGTTCTGATACTGGCTGGTATGGAATAGTGAAATTGAAAATTGAACCATAATTTTCTTCTGACTCCACCCATATTTTACCTTTTAACAGATTAACTAATCCTTCACTTATTGTTAAACCAAGACCAATTCCCCCAAATCTCCGGGTAAAGCTTTCATCCGATTGATGAAAGCTTCCAAATACATGATTAATCTTATCCATTGGAATGCCTGTACCGGTGTCTTTCACATAGAATTGGACAAAATTATCATTAACAAGTGTATAGCCAAATTCAACAAATCCTTCCTTAGTAAACTTTAAAGCATTGTCAATAATATTCATTAAGATCTGCTTTAATCTGTAATGATCCGTTTCTATGAAATCATTATGCTTAACATCTGGCACAGTAACTTTTAACTTAACATTATCTTTATTAATCTTAGTTTTATACGTCTTGTAAAACCTATGAAGTTCATGAAATAAATCCTTAAGGCTAAAACTATTTAGTTGTAATCCCAGCTCATTTGCTTCAATCTTGCTGGCATCAACTATATCATCCACCAGATTTAACAGTACCATACAATTATCAGTAATAATCTTTGAATATTGGTTCTTTTCTTCAAAACTGATATTTGAATCTTTTAACAACTCAGCAAATCCAACAATTCCGTTCATTGGTGTTCGTATCTCATGGCTCATATTTGCCAGAAAGTTATTTTTATAAATACTGGCTACTTCAACCTTTCTCCTCGCTTCTAAAAGTTCATTTTCAAATATTTTTTGCTCAGTAATATCCTGATGCGCCCCCAACATTCTATATGGTTTTCCATCCTTTCCGATCAGGGATGCTGCCCGATTATGTATCCACCGATAAGTCCCGTCTTTGTGCCTTAGTCTGTATTCTATTTCGAATATTGATGAGGGATGACTCAAATAGTCACCGAAAGCTTTTATAACTCTTTCATAATCATCGGGGTGAAGTAAAATCTGCCAGGTCTCAAACGATTCGATCAGTTCATCCTTTTCATATCCCAATTGCATTTTCCAGGCTCCTGAATAATGTATCTTGTTTTGGGGTATTAGCCAATCCCAAATTCCGGTATCAGCCGCCCGCATAGCCAGATTATACCTTCGCCCCTCTTCTTCAAGTTTCTGAATATTATGCTTTTCCTTAGTTATCTCCCTGCCAACACCAAAAATATTACCCGAATCAGGATGAACGACTAATCTCCATGATATCCAAAAAATCTCGCCGCTTTTAGAAATAATTCGGTTTTCAGCATTTGAAACAGTTGATAAGGAAGCATTCTCAATCATCAGATTGACATAGTCCACATCATCAGGATGTACAAACTCGACAATACTACATTCAAGCATATCCTCAACCACCCATCCTAAGAGCTTATTCCACTGCTTATTGAGCCTAATGAACCTCCCGGATACATCCAGAACACAAAATAGATCAAGAGCATTCTCAAAGAAGAAATCCTCCTCCAGAATGTTCTGCTGTGAACCAGTTTCAAATTGATTATTCAGTTGTAACATAATATTCTAGTACCAATATTACATATTGTATATAAATATTTATACTTCTTTTTGACGACTGAAAATTCATTCGTCAAAAACTTGATTGTTTTCAATACATTTGAGAAATAAACCTAATTTACTCAGAAATGAAAAAATATTGTCTTTCTCTAAATTCTCTTTGCGTCGTACTGCTTATGATCATTCTTGGGTCATGTCAATCCCCTGACAATGAAGTGAGTTTATCAAGTATGGTGCAAGATATGACCAAGCGAAGTTTGGTTTCAGAGTACCCTGATCCATTTTTTACTGTAAAGCAGTTTAGCTCATATGATCAAAATACAGTTGCACCGGATCAGGATGGATGGTTCGCCAACCATGATGCCTCATGGTTTATCAGGCAGGAAGAAAATAATGGACGACGAGAATTCGTCATGCTTGAAGCTGAAGGCCCGGGAGCTATAGTGAGATTCTGGATGACTTTCGGAAATAAGGATGCCTACACAGGAACTATTAGATTTTATTTTGATAACTCAGAGGAGCCTGAGATAGAGGGTCCGGTATTGGATATTATCAGCGGTGGTGCCCTGGTTGGTGAGCCCTTGAGTTCTTCTGTTTCAGAAGAAACTGATTACTTCAAACGTGGACATAATCTGTACTTGCCAATTCCTTACAACAGTCACCTCAAAATAACATATGAATGTCCTGCACTTAAACCTGAGAATCACTCCCCATCAGTATATTATAATATTAATTACCGCAGCTATGAAGCTGGGACTTCGGTTATCAGCTTTACTATGGATGATTTATCTCTATTAAAAGATGAAGTAGAAGAAGTTCAAAAAACACTTAACAAGCCAGCTATTACCAGTCTCAATACAAGCAACTTACAATCTCATAGTCAAAAAGGAATCCTTTCTCCGGGGAAAGCTATGAATCTCAATATCCCAGGGAAAGCTGCCATTCATATAATGCAATTAAAAATTAATGCTGAAAATCTTCCTCAGGCTCTTCGCTCAACCGTTCTTGAGATTATTTTTGATGGTGAAAAAACTGTGTGGGCTCCTATTGGTGAATTTTTCGGCACAGGTTATCAGATAAGGGCCAATCGTACCTGGTATACTCAAGTTAATGATGACGGGAGTATGAGTTGCTATTGGCTAATGCCTTTTAAAGAGGGAGCTCAGGTCACCCTGACAAATTATGGTGACCAGGAGATTGAAATAGTTGAGCAAAAGGTATGGACCGATAAGTATCGCTGGACAAAAAACTCAATGCATTTCGGTGCAGTATGGCAAGAGTTATATGAGGTTGAATCAGGTGGTTCAAGCCGTGTGAATGGAGATGATGGTCATTTTGATGTGAATTATGTGACTCTCAATGGTGAAGGAGTATATATGGGTACAGGACTCACTATCTTCAATACCGCTGATGCCTGGTGGGGTGAAGGAGATGAAAAAATATGGGTTGACGGAGAATCTTTTCCTTCATTCGTTGGAACGGGAACAGAAGACTACTTCGGATATGCCTGGTGTCGTCCTGAGATATTCTCACATTTCCTGATTGCCCAACCTGACGGATCTGGTAATTTTCATCCAGGCATGTCGGTCAATTTACGTTTTCATATACTTGACCAGATTCCTTTTACCAGCTCCATACAATTTGATCTTGAGTTATGGCACTGGGCGAAAACTGTAATGAATTATGCTCCAATGTCATATTGGTACCTGAAACCAGGTGGTTCATGGAATGTGAAACCTGATCCCGAGATGGTAAAAAAGCCTGTTAGTCTTAAACGAGATGATTTGATCAAACCAAAACTTGTTGAAAAAGGCATGTTAGAGGGCGAGACGCTCAGAGTGATTGAAGCAAGTCATGGAGATCATCAAGTACAAAACATCTCAAATTTCGGCTGGAGTGGTAATTCCCAGCTTTGGTGGATAGCCGATTCAGATAATGCCACATTAACAGCTGATTTCCTAATGCCTGAATCAGGTCAGTATAAAGTCAAGCTGGTTTATTCCAAAGCAATTGACTATGCAAATTTCAGAATTGCTCTAAACGATAAATACAGTCCGAAAAAACTGGTTGGCTATCATGATCAATCCGGTAAGGATGTAGTAACTCTATCTGCCAATCTGGGAATTTTCTCTCTTAAGGAGGGGACAAACACCCTGACATTAAAAACAGAAGGAAAACATCCCAAGGCAGTTGAAAGATACATGGTTGGAATTGATTACCTAAAGCTAGTAAAGATAGAGTAGGAAGCGGGAGTCGGG
This sequence comes from Bacteroidota bacterium, assembly GCA_018669475.1. GTDB lineage: Bacteria > Bacteroidota > Bacteroidia > Bacteroidales > UBA12481 > JABHCC01. Next base: position 106,562 of record JABHCC010000100.1, read on the forward strand.
AGGCGGGAGTCGGGAGGCGGGAGTCGGGAGGCGGGAATCGGGAGGCGGGAATCGGGAATCCCCGATAAAAATCGGGGCAGGCGGGAATCGGGACCACGGACTATGGACTTCGGACTTCGGACCTTCAAATAATGGCCGTCAGTCCATTATTTGAAGTAACCATTCCTGCATTAGTAGCGGCCATTTTTCTGCTGCGGGGTTGCCTTTTCGCAGTCCATATCCATGACCACCTGAATTTAGCAAGTGTAATTCCACCGAACTTTTATTATTCCTTAATGCTTGCGCAAATACTAAGGCGTCATTGCCAAAACCATCATCAGCTGTACCAAAAATAAAAAAAGGCGGACAGTGCTTTCCCATTGGAATATCTTCAGAGAGGGTATGATTGGGTCCGTCATCAAGGTAGGCTGGATATATCAAAGCTGCAAAATCCGGCAGGGCTGACTCTTTATCAGCATCATCAATCGGCTCGTAGAAGTGTTCCTCAGATCTCGTTGCTGCACTTGCTGAAAGATGTCCGCCTGCAGAAAAACCCATTACCCCAACTTTTTTAACTCCATGTTTTCCTGTCTTCATTCGCACCAACCTGATAGCTCGTTGAATGTCTTGTAAAGCTCCTGCCCTGTTCTTCGGAACACGGTATTGTAGCACAAATGCTGTGTATCCCAATGAACTTAACCATTCTGCAACCTCATAGCCTTCAAGATCAATAGCTAGAATGTTGTAACCTCCACCAGGACAAACAATAATAGCGACACCATTCGACAGTTCTTCATCCGGCAGGAACACTTCCAGCAATGGATTTGTAATATCGCTTAAACGTGTCACATTTCCTGAATGATTATCTGTTTCAACAGCCTTTTGGGGAAGGGCTGTCTGTCCGGGGGGCCTATCAGGCCAAAGTTTAATTTTCAAATCACATTGTGCTATTAAACTAAGTGACAGCATCATAAGTATAGGCATGAAACAATATCGAAGCATCTAAACATATTTTATTTTACAATTAGGAACCTGCTTTTCAGTTTTAGATCTTTAGTATTCATGTGGATAATATAATTTCCTGCAGGCAAATCGTTCACAGGAATACTAATAACTCTTGAATTACCATCAAGATGCAATAGCTTGGTATTTATTAATTGTCCCTGAACATTGAAAAATTCACACTCCAGATCTTCACTTATTAATCCATTAATTCTCACACTAATTTCATCACTAGTAGGATTAGGATATACTTTCACCCAGCCTTCAAGCAGGTATTGATTGATAGAATTGTCAATTTGCTCTGTAACAACAAGTTTCGAGGTGTAAATTTTATCTCCGCTTGTTGACCCACTCCCATCTGCTGCATTTACAGCAGCATAAAAAGTCACATCTCCTGAACCAGATTCAGGTGCTACCCACTTAAAAGTCCAGCTTCTAGAGGCCCCTTCAGGAGTTGTTCCGGCAGTGGTATGAGTAATCGAATTATTAGAATTAATTAACTTCATATGAGCACTGGCATCTGTATCCAGTATCCCAATTTTCGTCCCGCCTGACACCTCAGAAGTAAACTCAAATCCCATCTTTTGCACACCATTATGCTCAGCTGAAAGGCTTATATTATAAGTCATTCCTGCTTCATATCCGGTTTCAGGAATATCGCTGCTTATCCATCCATCCTTATTTTCAGCAGTACCTGTATGGCACTGCGTACAGGTCGCTTTTAAATCACCCGGGGAACCTGTTTTACCGCCAGGGGAGCCAGATAAGCGTCCAATATGCCCCATTAGTAAAAGGCTAAATACAGGAAGCATAAGCAAACTAAATCGAATATGTTTCTTTTTCATAATAAGTGCATTTGCAATAAAGTTATGAAATAAATGAATACTGATCAAACCTTCATACTAAATCCAAAACAATAAGCTCGTTAAACTTAAAAGTCAAAAACGATATGACCTACTAATTGGCAAGTGAATATCGCCTATTTCAAATGCTTGACTCGATTTAGCAGTAATTTCATCTAAAGGAATGTGAATATCCTTTCTATCAGCACGAACCTCGATCATTTGTTCTGCACGGTATTGAGTTGATTCAAGGCTTACCAGATGCTTTTCACAACAAACAATGGAAAGAAAACTACAGAGTTTTTATCAATTGACCTAATTATTATCGTTGATTGAACTCATTTTGTCGGTGGGTAACCCTTTATACCATCGGGCGATTTAAATCTACCTGCCGACGACATTATTTGCTCAAGTTGAACAAACAATTTATTCTTGTACTGATAATCAATTAATTCTAAAAATCATGAGTTTTATACAGCAAGGCGGATGGTTTACTTTACCAATTTTGCTTTTGGGCCTTTCCTCCATTACGTTAATCATTGTTCTGGCCTTAAGACGCCTGAATCATCAAAAGATCAACAGAAAGACAGCTGATGCAATTTTATTATTTGGGAGTCTGAGTCTGGCAATTGGATTTTTCGCACAAATTTTAGGTATTTTTCAGGCTGCCGGATATATACAAACAGCAGAGGAAATCTCTCCTTCACTAATTTGGGGAGGCATGAAAGTGAGCATAATTCTACTTCATAGCTCTGATCCTTACATCAATACCTCTACCCATTAATACTTTGGTAAGTAACTGTGTATTAGTTTCGCCAAAGTGGTAGGGGTATAGTATATCGGGCTCAAGCTTATCAGCAACCATGGCGACCATCTCCGGTGACATTGTATATGGCAAATTCATCGGAAGAAAAGCAATATTGATTTGCGGAAACTTATTCATCTCGGGAATTAATTCGGTATCCCCTGCTACGTAAACCCTTGTATTAACAAACGAAATGATATAACCATTACCATCTCCTTTTTTGTGATATGGCTGACCATTCCCACGGCGAGCTAAAATATTATAGGCAGCAACAGCCTCAATTGAGATACCGGCAAATGAATAATAATCTCCATTCTTTAATACTTCTCCCTGCTTAATTTTTTTCCTACAGAGTTCAGTCAGCACAATTTGAGTGCCCTCCTTTTTGCATGCTTCAATAGCTTCGATATCTAAATGGTCACCATGATCATGAGTAATCATAATGAGATCGGCTTTCGGTAGCTTAGTATAATCAGCCAGGCGGGTCCAGGGATCAATATGAATAACATTATCCTGATACTCAAACATAAGAGTTCCGTGTCCGATAAAGGTGATAGTTAAATCTCCTCCAACAGTCTCAATCACATCCTTATGAAACTCCTGCGCAACTGTAACATGCGTAAAACCAGCTATCAGTGCCAGAAATATTACTACTAATTTATTCATGATCTTGAAATAAATTTACCAATCAGGGATAGTAAAAACAAATCTAATAGTCTACTATCTCTTCTTAAGAATTTTTCTCTTTTGACGTTTAAAGTCCCGCTCAGAGATGCTTCCATCACGGTACATTCTTTCGAGTCTTTCTAATTGATCAAGCTTCTCTGTATAATCATTATTGCCTCTCATTTTCCTGATGATGGTCGGGATAACGATTAACAACACAGCACCAATCGTGATTAAAATTTCAAGGGATCCAAATATTCCTAACAGGTACATATATTCGTGTTTCCAGCAAAAGTAGGAAAATTTTATGGCACACTGAACGAATAGCTCAATACTCTATAATCATGGCCTCATTCTTTCTCAGGTAAGACTTTATTATTGTATGTATATCTCTGTTGTCGGGATAGTGTGTAATTGAATCTCGTAGTAATTCAGAATTTTGCTGATGATCTGCCGGAGCATATCCCATACCCATGTATATCCCATCTTCAATAGCAATTACCGATACTTCTTCCTTCATTCTCCCAGGTAAAATAATCAGAAACCTATTTAAATCATATTCGAATTTATTCAGAAGTTGTTGCACACGGCCATTATAAACTTCTACAGTTTCTTCGCCACAACAGGCTCCTTTGCACTCCCCTATACCATGATGAAAGCAGGCTCCGGCACTCTCATATAAACCACAATACTTCTGACACAAATCAAAATCCTCAATCCATTTATGCAAAGTCTCACGACCTTCCCTTTTTGACGAAAATGTAGTCAGCGGATGTCTTTTCTGATCAGCCTTATCAACCTTAAGATTGATGTAACCATTTTTATCTGTAGAAGAAAATAATCCAACAGTGAAAACACTACGTCTTTGTGCCCTGTTAAAAACAGGCTTGTGTTTCTTTATTTCAGACGATTCAAAAAGCAGAGCTGCCAATTCATTCCCCGATAATTCCCAGGTAATTTCAGTAATCCTATCACGCATTTCCATGGCCCTGTGAGTGCTGTTATTATACAGATGCTGTAATACCCTGGAGCGTATATTAATACTCTTACCAATGTATATAAGCTTGCCATCAACATCCCAGAAATAATAAACTCCGGGATCTTCAGGTAGTTTATTCAAAAGCTTTTTTGAAAGTTTTGAATTCAATCCTTCCGGATGGCCGGGTTTCAAAATCTTAGCTGCAACATTCTTTCTGTCTCTTGCTAATAAGTCCTCAAGAAGCTTCACCGTTGCGAGGGCATCCCCACCAGCTCTGTGACGATTGGTCAGGGGAATAGATAACCTTTTACACAAACGCCCTAAACTATATGATGGTAAACCGGGAACTACTTTTCGCGCAAGTCTAACTGTATCCAGAGTTTTACGATTGTATTCAAATCCCAGATTTTTAAATTCCTGGCGGACAAAACTGTAATCAAAATTTACATTATGAGCAACAAAAATCTTTCCTTCGGTTATCTTAACTATATCCCTTGCAATCTCATAGAATTTAGGTGCATCGCTCACCATCTCATTGGTAATGCCCGTCAAACCGGTAATGAAATAAGGAATATTACATTCTGGATTCACCAGGGATGTATATTCATCAATGATTTTCAGTCCATCGTGGATGAAAATGGCTATTTCGGTGATTTTCTCCTTTCTGGGGCTACCACCGGTCGTTTCAATATCAATTATGGCAAACAAAGAATAAGTTATCAGGTTGGACAAGTCTTCAGTTATCAGGAAAAGTCTTCAGTCATCAGTCTTCTTCAAAAAAAAGTATTCAGCAGGGAATAGTTATTGGTTTACTGTTATCTCAAAGAAAGATCATTACCATTGCTCTAGGCATGGCTATGGATTGAAATGCATGGTTATAATTTATTAATTTATTTTCTTTTTTATTTGTTTTACGTCTTCTTGAATATTTGCAACAATCTGGTATAATTCCTGGTCAGGATTCAGGGAATCTGGCATTTCTCCGCTAATGTAGTTAATGAATTTCCATATTTCTGATACTTCTTCTACCAAAATCGGAATAGGTTCATACTGCTTATTGAGTGAGTGCAGCACAAATTGTTTTCTTTTAAAATCCTTTTGCATAATCTTAAATAGCAATCCATCTTCTTTCGTCAGAACAATACATGCATCTCCATTATTCATGTATTCCCAGTTTTCAACAAACTCCCCTGTCACATAACTTCCATCTGGAATAGGCAACATAGAATCTCCTTTTATTTGAAATGATCGGTATTTTCTTTCCGGCGACAAAAATGGAAGTTGAAAAACGGGTAACTCCCTGATATACTCAGGATCAGCATAGCCTCTTTTATATCCGGCTTTTGCTCTTTCGTTTACAAGTTCAATATTATCGCGGTTCTCCCCGTCAACTGTCGTAGCCAGAACTCTAAGATTTGTTCCTTTAAGGTACACGTCAAATCCATCTTCGAGCTGGCGTAGTTGACTATCCGGCAGGTCAGATAAATTTACTCTTACAAGAGTATCCAGGGCCACTCCAAAATAATCAGAAAATTGAAGCAATATATCCAAACCAGGTTCAGCAACACCATTTTCATAGCCTGAATATGTAGACCTCTTAATGTTGAGATAAGCTGAAACCTCTTCCTGAGTACGACTTCTACGCTTTCTGAGCAACTTGATATTTGATCGTAAATACATGTTAATTATATTTGCGATCACAATATAGTCATTATTTTGATTACAAATTAATCAATCATATGATTTATCTCACACTATGCTTCCGATTTTTTTCTAATTCCAATTCAAGCTTCATCTTTTCAACCAGCTCCGGATACTTAATATATAAATTCATCTTTTGAGCTGTATCAATTCTGAGATCAAATAATTGACCAGGAATTTCCTTGTCAATATAATCATACCCATGCTCCTCCAGGAACCAATTTGGCACTCTGGTATTATGTCCGGTGTAGCGATCAAGAAAAAGCCAGTTATTTTTACGAAAAGCAAAACCATCTGCCCTTGTATTGTGCACTGCAGAAGTTCTTACGGGATCTGTAGATTCACCCAAAAGCAAGGGCAATTGATTATAGCTGTCTATTCCAACAGAATCAGACAACACAAATCCTATAAGGTGAGCAAGGGTAGCTAATATATCAACCTGATGAATTAATTCTGTGGATACTTGACCTGCGTCTATTATTCCGGGCCACTTGATAAGGAATGGTACTCTGTGTCCTCCCTCGTAAATATCCCGCTTCAAACCACGTAATGGACCCATGGAATAGTGTCCATAATTTTGAATTCGGGGATAAGCATAATGTTCCGGGCCATTATCAGCGGTAAAAATCACCAAAGTCTCATCAGTAAATCCTTTTCTTTCCAGGGCTTCAAGCACCTGCCCGGCCACATAATCAGTTTGAAACACAAAATCTCCATATGCACCTGCATCTGTTTTTCCATCAAATTCATCACCTGGAATTATAGGTGCATGAGGACTGGGAAAGGGAAAATACAGAAAAAATGGTTTTTCTCCATCCTGGTTTTCAATCCACTCAACAGCCTTTTCCATCAATGTAGGCAATACCTGGTATGGATCCCAGTCCTGAACCATAGGTCCTGGCCTGAACTCCCACCCTCCTTCTTTTGTTTCCATTCCGCGTAAATCAAAAGCTTCTGTGGGCGGAATAACAAGTTTATCGTTTTCCATAAATCCATAAGGAGGAAAATTGATTGTTCCATCACCAAAATAATAATCAAACCCCTGATCAAGAGGGCCATTAGGCACGGGTAATGTCCAGTCAAAATCATCTGGTCCAAATGCCTTCCTATTATCATTATCTGAGACTTTCCTCTGTTGAGCACTTGTATTCTTTATCGCTTCCCAATCCCAGCCAAGATGCCACTTGCCAATACAGGCAGTATTATAACCTTGTTGCTTCAGCATCCTGGCTAAGGTAAATTCTTCTTCCCCAAAGACCGACTTACCAAAAGGACCAACAATTCCATGAAAGCGCCTCCAATGGTACTGACCGGTTAACAGAGCAAAGCGACTAGGGGTACAAATTCCCGATGAGCTATGCCCATCAGTAAAACGGATCCCATCTCGGGCTAGCTGATCAAGGTTAGGTGTAGTCAATTTAGCCTTAGGGTTTTGAATCGCCAGATCTCCATATCCCATATCATCAGCATAAAGAATAAGGATATTTGGAAGACTTGTATTATCTGAATCACAAGCAATTAATAAAGTAATCAACAATATTGGCAGCAGTTTTCTCATAATCTTGGCATTGGGCTACTAAGATAGGGAAAAGGCGGGAGTCGGGAATCGGGAGGCGGGAGGCGGGGACGTGGGGACGTGGGG
>JABHCC010000101.1 GCA_018669475.1 Bacteroidota bacterium
GATTCTTTTCCCCCTGGTTCTTCAATTGCAATAAAGCGCCCATGCATATTCTGGGAATTATCCAAACTTGTATTTATATGAATTGTGGCAACCTTTTCTTCTTTGCTAAGAGAATCCGGCAGGTAATCAGCCTGCTCCTCAGTTATTAAAGAATCGTTTAAAATTGGATGGAGATACTGAAGTAACACAGAATCAATCACCTGATTCTGTGAAAACATAAACTCCCTGAATAATTCATCCTCAAGTGCCTGTCTTTCATCTTTGAACTGGCTATTTAGCCAATATGCGACAAAACCTGTCAGCACAAGCATGCTGATGATCATTAACAAAGGACTGGCTGTGTATCTATCTTTTTTCATCCGTTAACATTTAATTTTATTTGTCGGATGGAGCTCGCACAACAAAAACAATCATCCATGTTTGTGTTAAAATATTTTTCCTTTTGTAATGCTCGGTTCATAACTGATTTCCGTACAAATATATAGGCCTCTATCCAATACTCACCTTTCTTTTAACCTAATTTAACCTTAATTAGCCATGCCTTAACCCTAACTGGTAATCGGACAGTGTACTTTTGACCAAACAAAATTTTACAAATCATGAAAAGAATTATTTTATCTATTGTTTGTTTAGTCGCCATGGGTGGCTTATTCTCGCAAGCTTCAGCTCAAGAGGGTAAAGTTGTATATGAAGAAGTTATGAAATTAGATATTCAAATTGAGGGTGATGGTGCACAGTTTGCAGATATGTTACCTAAGGAAAGAAAATCATCTAAAGTATTACTCTTTAACTCTGATGTTTCACTTTATGAAAATAACAAAGACAAAGAAAGTGCCGAAGATATAGCTATGGAACATGGGGGAGCTATGGTGATGATGAAAATGGCTGAACCAAACAATAAGTTCTATATCAACTTTGATAAACAAAAAACCATTGAGAAGAAAGAATTCATGACCCGTAGTTTTTTAATCGAGGGCAAAGTTGAAGCCTCGGGATGGAAGTTGACAGGGGAGCAAAAAAACCTTCTCGAATATCCATGCCAAAAAGCGGTTAAAACTGATGATGAAGGTAAGGAAACTATTGCCTGGTTTACAGCTTCAATACCTGTTTCCGCTGGTCCGGGATCTTTTATTGGCTTACCTGGTCTGGTTCTGGCAGTTGAAATGAATGATGGTGAGCATACAATTATGGCCCAATCTGTTGAGATGATGGACATAGCTAAAGATAAATTAGCCAAACCAAAAGGAGGCAAGAAGGTCAACCAGGAAGAGTTTGACATTATTGTTGCCGAAAAAATGAAAGAAATGGGTGCTCAGGAAGGCGAAGCCGGTGGCACTTTTATCATGAAAATTGAAAGATAAGGGGGATTATTCAAATGCGTTTATTTGTAACATTAATATTAAGCAGCCTGGTATTTAACGTTTTCGGACAAATAAGCAATTTGTCGGGTGAGATTAGTGATGAAAAGGGTCAAGCGATGCCTTCGGCCACTGTTGTTCTCCTGAATCCTGTGGATTCAACCATGGTTTATTTTGGAATTTCTTCTGATAATGGCCACTGGGAGGTGAAAAATATCCGTCCGGGTAAATACTTGATGCAGTTTGCTTTTCTTGGATATGAAACGGCTTATCGGGATATAAGTTTGCCATATGACAAAGGTGAATACTGGGGTATAATGGCAATGACACCACAGGCTGTGAATCTGGATGGAGTGCAGGTGATTGGTGAATATGTCCCAATGCAGATTAAAAAAGACACTATTGAATTCAATGCAAGAGCTTTTAAAACAAAACCTGATGCTGTAGTTGAAGACTTGTTGAAAAAGTTGCCAGGGATTCAGGTGGATCGTGCCGGAAATGTTAAGGCCATGGGTGAGGATGTGCGCAAAGTACTTGTTGATGGTAAGGAGTTCTTTGGGAATGATCCAAAGGTTGCCACTAAGAATCTACCGGCAGATGCTGTTGAAAAAGTTCAGGTTTTCGACAAAAAATCAGAGGAGGCTGAGTTTACCGGAGTAGATGATGGGAGTCGTAGTAAAGCTGTTAATCTTGTATTGAAAGAAGATAGAAAAAAGGGTGTTTTCGGACATGTCAAAGGAGGTTATGGCACAAATAACCATTACCAGGCCGATGCAAAACTTTATCGCTTTTCTGACAAGGTACAGGCGGCCGGATTAATCATGCAAAACAATATCAATCAGTTTGGCTTTTCCTTTCAGGATTATATGGATTTTAATGGTGGATTAGGTGCCCTCATGAGCGGCGGCGGTTCAGCACGGATTACAATCGATAGTGAAGGATCGATGCCTATAAATTTTGGTCAGCCTGTCAGCGGCTTAACAAGCTCTGGTGCTGGTGGAGCCAATTTCTCTTACTCCTGGAATAAGCAAAGAAGGGTCTTCATGAGCTATATGGCTAATGGAATAGATAAGGATTTGGTGCGTAATACTTATACACAGAATTATCTTGAATCAGGCTCCTATATTCAGGAAGAAGATCTGACAGAGACCAAAAGAGATACAACTCATAACATCAATTTTGGTATGAGGTATGAGATTGACTCTACTCAGAACATTATCATTGATGGTGGGGGATCCATGACCTTCTCAAACAGATGGGGACAAAGCTATACCAATAGTTTTGCTGATGACATTAAAATGAACTGGCTTGATCGTAAAAACAACCAGGGCTCTGAAAGAAGCAATTTTAATGCAAGAACGTCATGGTTGAAAAAGCTAAATCATAACAAAACAGTTGCAAAAATTTCAGCAAATGCCAATTACACAGCAAATTCATCAAGGCTGGATTGGAAGAATACGAGCTGGTTTGCCAGTGATGATAAGGAAAGAACTGAATCTCTGTTTCAGAATACCCTAATTGAAAACCTTAGTTATAACGGTAATTTTACACTGACTCAAAAGCTGGGAAAGAAGTATTTTATTCTACCTGAAATTAATGCTTCTTCAAGTTCTGATGATATGGTAAGAACTCAGGGTATACCCTACCCGAGTGATGCAATTGTCGACTCTTTGAGTCCGAATTTTAACCGGACATATGAGTATATCAGACCAGGTATCACCTTCAAGAGAAGTACAGACCGGACTCAGATAAACCTTATTCTGAAAGCTGAGTGGTTTAAAACTTTAAACAGCTTATGGGATGATCAGGCGATTTCAAAAACTGGTTTTTACCTTTTACCAGGTATGAATCTCGATTGGGAATATCGCACTGGGCATAGGATCAATCTGAGATATCAGTCGAATGTTTTACAGCCCACACTGAATCAGTTGCTTCCAATATCTGACAATAATAATTCTTTATCTGTATTTCACGGAAACAGGAATTTAAAACCAGAATTCAGGAACAATGTATTTGCCCATTGGATCATTTTTGATCAATTCTCTTTTACTTCGATGTTTGCTAATTTGAATGCAACGTATACCAAAGATAAAATCAACTGGGCAAGAACAATTGATGATCAATTCGGACAAACCGCAACCCTGATCAATGTGGATGATGATTATTCTGTTCGTGGTGGAGTGGATTTTTCTACACCAATCAGAAAACTAGGTATAAAGTTGAATTTGGGTATTTCAGAAACCTGGAACAGGGGAATAAACCTGGTGAACGACATTGTAAATGTCAACACAAATATGGGTCATAAAGTCTCGATGAGTGTGGAAAACAGAACCAAGAAGAAATGGGATATAATTGCTGGTGGCTCAGTGAGCATGACAGATGCAAAATACTCTCTTCAGGAATCACTCAACAACAGGTATCTCAATATGACATATTATTCTGAAATTAGGTATAATCCTAATGAGCACTGGGATTTCTTCGTGTCAGCTGATGTTGTTAATTACAATAATAAAAGTTTTCGCGAATCAATTACCGTACCCCTGATAGGAGCTGAGATCAGCTACTTTTTCCTTGAAAATAAAAGGGCATCAATAAGCCTTCAGGGGTCAGATTTACTCAACAGAAACACAGGTATTCAGCGAATTAGTGAGATGAATTACCTGCGTGAGACAACAACAAATATTATTGGACGGTATGTGTTATTATCATTCAAATACCGGCTTAATAAACTTGGCGGCGGTAATGGTATTGTGATAAAGAGTCACAGATAGAATCTTGTTAAACCTGTCAGGTACTTATTACCTGACAGGTTTCTATTTCACCATAACAGTTTCAATGATTTGCAGCTTCCAGGAATAATCCTCTACCTGAACCATTCTTAATCGTACATAACCGTAATGGGTTTTATTGCCATCACTCATAGATAAAGCCAAATAGCTGTCATTTTCCCAGTTTTTTAGTCCGAGGCGAAAATCCTTCTCAATTGTACCGGTACTCATGTGCATGTCATCAATATCCTTCCAATAATTATGCAGACAGATATTTCCTTCACCAGCATACCAGTTCTGTGATGGTGACAAAATATCTCCGACTTTGAAAGTTTTTATATAGTTGCCAGTCAAAAACTGTGATACTTCAAAAATATAGCCCTGAGAGGGACAAGTATATCCGACATTTAAGGTAAACTCATATTTATCATATTCAGGGGCAATCCCATCCCTTTCACAAGAATAAGTTGTATCTGCCACCACATGAGAACAAAACTTAATATTTGATTTTAAAGGTGAAATATAAATTCTGGATTTCGCAGTTGTCGTCCAGTGCATCTCGTCATCATTGTCAATATACTCAAACTCAAACTCATAATGAAATGAGATGTCCTCACTTTGATCATTATCAATATCCAGACTCAGGGAATTGGTAAGGTTCTCTGAAGCTGGTAAATCAACTGGTGGTGAATATATGTTTTGGTAAACAACTCCCTCTGAAAGATCACCAATCGTCAGAGATGGAGGGTCACCATACCCGGCAAATTGTTCGCACGACTGCATATAAAACAGCATAATCGGAAGCACAAACAGTAATGCCAATCTTTTCATAGTTATCATAGCTTAGTTATTAGTTTCCATAAAGATATAAAAAGTGGTATAAAAAAAAGCAGCCGGCATTTTCAGGATGCCGGCTGCTCTGAAGATAATAGATATTATTTTTTCTTAGCTGGTTTTGAAAAAGGAGGAGGCGTTCCTTTAATTTTCCTCTCCTTTTTTAACAGTAGTAATGCCTCCGCAACAGCTCGCTCCAATTGTGGATCAATGCCTTTCGATAATGACAAAGCATCCTGTCGAACGGCAATATCGGGTGGTACTCCTTCATTTTCAGCAACCCACTTATTATTGATCGGGTCATAAACAGCATTATCGGGGGCAGTAACAGAACCTCCATCAATTAGTGCGTAATGAACTGATGATTTCACCAATCCACCCCATGTTGTAGAACCAATTAGTGGTCCGGCATTTTGCTGCCTGAACACCCAAGGGAAAAAGTCACCGCCCGATCCGGCAAGCTCATTAATCAGGAGAACTTTGGGTCCGAGAATACCTGCCGGTAAACGGAAAGGTTTTCCACCAGGTACTTCATTTGTGAGCCCTGCTCTTAACTTACGTGTCATAAGATCAACCATGTAATCGTCAAGTAGCCCTCCACCATTAAATCGCTCATCAATTACTGCACCTTCTTTATCTTGCTGGGCAAAATAATACCGGTTAAAAGATACAAATCCTGGTCCGCTCGTATTTGGAACCCAGATATAAGCAAGTTTTCCTCCGGATAATTTATCTACTAAACGTCGGTTGTCTTCAACCCAGGCCCTTGTACGTAAAGCATTCTCACTCCTTATTGGCTTGATAGTCTCTTTCCATGATCCTTCAAACTCAGGCTCGCTGTTAATGTGAATGATGGTTTGCTTATTAGACGTACCATCGAGGGCTTTGTACAAATTGTCGGCCGCTGTCAATTCCTCACCATTTATTCCTACCAGATAGTTTCCTTCATCAACTTTTATTCCCGGACGATCAAGCGGACTGCTTAAACCCGGATTCCAGCTTTCTGTGGTATATATCCTTTCTATTTTCCAGTAGTTATTCTCTGCGAACAGGTCAGCACCTAATAGTCCACTAGCGGCAGATTCTATTTTTGGTATATCTCCTCCACCAACAAAACTGTGACCAACAGACAATTCTCCATTGACCATATCGAGGACATAATTGAGATCCGCTCTGTGTTTCACAAATGGAATCAGCGGAGCATAACGCTTATACACTTTGTTCCAGTCTCGTCCGTGCATATCAGGATCATAGAAATAATCTCTTTCGTGTCTCCAGGCTTCTTCAAAAATCTGAGTCCACTCATCCATTCTGTTTAAACGCATCCGGAGGTCTACCTTCATTGTTTTTCCTCCCTTGCCAGATGCACCCGCAGTGCTAATCAATTTCCACGAGCTTCCAACCTGCGCCAGCAATTGCTTACCATCAGCTGAAACAGAGGCCTGCCTCACTCCACTTAAAAAATCCTTAGCTTTCCTGTCTTTCAGGGTATACTTATGAAGTTTCACACTAAAAGTACCGGCTGGTCTTTCGGCAATAAAGACTGATCCGGCAGGACCGCTTATTGTTGACAGGTAAGTACCGGCTGGCATAGAAAGCGCCATAATCCTGCGATCGATTCCATCGAAATCTATTTGAATGAGTTCATCAGCCTCTTTGTCTTTCTTGTCGCCATCTTTTTTACCATCCTCTTTCTTCTCTGAATCCTTGTCTTCCTTATCGGCATCCTTATCACCATCCTTATCACTATCTTTTCCCTTTTTTACTTCTTCCTCATCACTTCGCAGTGAGAATGGTGTAGGATCGTCTTTTCTCAGATTCACTATATACGCAGCATACGTTGGCTTTGCTGTCATTGCGCTGGTGTTAGCCCATCCACTTCCCAGAGCTACATCTGTACTGGCAAGGAAATACATGTGATGTTTATCTCTGTCCCATGCGGGAGCTGAAGCATCAGCAAAAATATTAGTGATAGCTTTAACCTCTTTTGTATCCAGAGACCAAACCTTAATCTGATTCAAGTTATTATCTCCGGCTTTTGCGTAAGCCAGCCATTTTGAGTCTGGTGACCATGTAATGCCCATGGAGCCACGCTGCAAATTATTTCCCCCCACATCGGCGGTGATTATCTTTTCTGTTTCCAGGTCAACTACCCTGATTCTCACATCATCATCAACGAAAGCAATAAACTTTCCGTCGGGTGACCATGTGGGCTCCCATGCCATTTTCGATTCTCCGATTGAGATAGTTTTTACATCAGATAATCCATCCTGCAATGTTATTTTGAGGCTGTAATTTTTTCCATCCTCATCAGAGAACCAAGCGATCTCATCTCCTTTAGGTGACCATAATGGAGCACGGTCAGCTGTTCCTGAACTTTTAGTAATGTTTCTGGCATCACCATGCTCAACAGGAACTGTAAAAATTTCACCACGAGCTTCCATTATTGCACGTTTACCTTTTGGTGATATACCAACAGAGCGTGCCCGTGTACTCACATTTTCCCACTTCTCTGATGCCCATGGAAAATCACCAATCACAGTAATATCCAGTTTCTTTGACTTACCTGTTTCAATATCAAGTGTATGTATATATCCATCCTGCTCAAAACAGAGTGTGTTTTTATAAGCATTCAGGCTCTTAATATCAGTTCCTTTGAATTTAGTAAGCTGCTTTAACTCACCTGATTCAGTTGAATATGACCAGATATTGGATGTCCAGTCCCTATCCGACAGGAAATACACATTTGAACCTAGCCAGATGGGTTCTATATCAGTGGTTTTATCGTTTGGCAACAATGTTTCACTCAAATCTTCCAGATCCAAAATAATCAATGGAGTATTTTGTCCGCCACGATAGGCTCTCCATTCCACATCCCATCGGCTCACACGGTCGAGTATCATTTGTTTACCATCAGGTGAAAATGAACCATTATTTCCCCATTGTGCAGCAAGCAATTTTGCTGGTCCGCCTTTTAAAGGCATGGTCCATAATCTATTATAACGTCCTGGAGCTACATCTCTTGAAGAGGCAAACAATATGTTCTTCCCATCCAGTGTCCAACCCCGGACAATGGAAGAACTGGGGTGCCAGGTATGCCTGCTTGCTTCACCTCCATTTACAGATACTGTATAAACAGCATTCATGCCATTCCTGTTTGAGCTAAATGCAATTATTTTTCCGTCGGGAGAAAAATGCGGATTGCTTTCAACTGCCGGAGTACTGGTAAGGCGTTTCACCTGGTCTCCATTAAAATCTGCAACCCATATATCTCCTCCATAAGCAAATGCCACATGAGTAGAGCTAATAGTTGGCTGACGTAAGAGCCTGGTGCCCTGCGAAGTAGCTGAGGCTACAAAAAATGTTGCGCACAATAAAAAGGCAAAAAATCTTTTCATATAATTTTATGTTTTAATAATATTTTTCGCGAATAAATTTCTGATTCTTAAGGTTCTAAAGTTAAGAGATACTTTCTGAGAATCAAGTGAAATCTTATCAGATCAAAAGCAGTCTTTTTCCATTTTTCTCTTCGGAAAATTAAAAATTGCTTAATTTCAAGCATGAAAATAATATTACTCACTCTCGCCTTTATTCCCTTCTTATTTTCGGGATGTAATTCAAAATCAAATGCACCTGATCCTGCAGAGACAATTGTTGTTAAAGTTGCTGTTGTTATCCAGGATCCTATTATGCCTGGAACCGACGGAAAGAGGATGCACGAAGTGGTAAAAACACCTGGCTATACTTTTGAGTGGAACAATCCCTATGACCTCAATAAGGAATATGAAAAGGCCCTGGAGGAAGTAAGCCATGGTGTAGTGGATTTTGAAATTGTTGAAATTATCGAAGATCCTTTATGTTTTTCAAGTTGGAACGGCACAAACGAAGCCATCTCCATGGAAGAAATGATTGAATTGATTCAGGAAGCGGATTGGAAAAGCCTTAAAGAAGTGGGTACACATTTCGATTATAAAAGATTTGTTGAACATTATGAATTCGACTTGAAGCGTGATCGGGGCGAAATCCATGAAGTATGGGTGTGGTCATATCCTTACGGAGGCATGTGGGAATCTAATTACGTTGGAGACAGCGGATTTTGGCTAAATTCTGAACCTACCACTGGAACGAAAAATGAAAACTTACTGGTGGTAATGGGTCTCAATTACGAGCGCAAAATGTCTCTTGCCATGGAAAGTTTTGGTCATCGATTTGAATCAGTTATGCGTCATGTTTATGGTCGTTGGGAAAGAAATCAGGACCATGCCAATAATTGGGAGCTCTACACCCAATTCGACCAGCACGCACCGGGTGAAGCTCATATAGGCAACATTCATTTTCCGCCGAATGGAGTTCATGATTACGATTGGATTAACGAAACCGTTGTCAATACTTATGCAGACGGTTGGGCCTGGTATCCCGATATCCGGCTAGATTCGATCCGTACTGTAGATTGTACAGAATGGGACTGCTCGCACGAAGGCTACATGCGATGGTGGTTCAGCCATATTCCACATTTTGAAGGAGTAAATCCCGACGATGGTATACTTAATAATTGGTGGCACTATGTTGTTGATTGGGAAGGGGCCAAATAAAAAAGTAAATATTAAACGGATGAAATCATTAGCAGCAATCATTCTCACTTTTTTCTTTGTTTTAGGAACCACCGGCACTCAAACCGCCATGGGACAAAGTGATAAAACAATTTTTGTCTATGGCAATGGAATGGAGAAAACCTTTATTAAATATGTTGCCGAATTAACACATAAAAAGAAACCACGGATTTGTTTCATAACCACTGCCTCAGCAGATCATCCCGGAGTAATCCAATATCTTCAGGAGTTGGTGGCAGATATAGATATTAAGCCAAGTTATTTAATAAGTTTTATTAGTTCCAGTCCGGAGCAGGAATCATTTGAGGATCTAATCATGAATTCTGATGCAATAATGGTTGGGGGTGGCAATACGCTGAATATGCTGGGCATTTGGAAAGCTCAGGGTATAGATACCTTATTACGTCAGGCTTATGAAAAAGGGATTATTCTGGCAGGTGGAAGTGCTGGTTCTCTCTGCTGGTTCAATGCGGGATACTCTGACTCCAGACCTAAAAAGCTGACAATAATCGAATGTCTTGGTTTCCTCAACTACAGCCATGCTCCACATTACAATGATCAGCCTGAAAGAAGACCTCTATATCAGAAGGCTGTACTGGAAGGTAAACTATCAGAGGGATATGCTTGTGATGCAGGGGCAGGACTTCTTTTCAAAAATGGTTCACTTGCCAAGTCTGTGGCTCTCGATAAAAAAAACTACTGCTACTTTGTCTCCGTAAAAGACGGAAAGCTAAGTGAGCAACGATTACGCTCAGAGATTATCAGATGATACGCCAACTTTAGGGTCGTTCTGAAAGTAACTAGGGTCAACACTTATGCTGTTATCTGGATGGGGGTAAAAAATTAAACCTGTCAGGTTTTCGTACTCCAGACAGGTTTAAAAGTTTGATCAGGTCATTTTATGACCAAGCCATCCCAGTACAATCCACGGCACTGTTGCGTCTAATAAAAAAGCCCAGATATCTGGCTCTTTGAACCAAATAAAGCTGGAGTAAGGCACAAAACAGAAACCAATAAATCCAACCGCCAATCCGGCTAAAATTCGTTTGAACAAAGTTGGATCTTTCTGCTGACGAATGAACCACAGAAATATCCAGGAAATGAGGATCATCATGATGAAACTACGAATCATGTTCATCGTCATAGCGCTACTATTGTTCATCTGAAAGTTTAATACAGCCCAGGGTTTTCCTTCATACACTTCCATTGCTTGCTTATATGCATCACCAGATAGTTCGGGATCAGGCTGGCCCAACATATACATTCCCTCTTTCAGACCTGAATCGTCCAGAGCAGCCAGCACTTCATCCTGAAGAGGAGTATATTCAGCGGATGCTTTGTGAAAATTAGGCATGGCGAAAGAAATAAATTGCCAGGCAAAAAGAATCACTGCACCCAGCAGGGCAAACAAAATAGTTTTTTTCATAATACTTGAAATTAGATTAATTACAAGAGAATCATTCTTACTTATTCGCTACCATCGTTTGAAGTTAAACAAGCTAAGAGGCTAATTGTTAAGATATACCAATAATATTATGTCAAGTTTAGTGCTAAACATATGAACATTCTGGTCTCTTTAATCAATGTTAGTGTGCTCTCTGATTCTATCTGACTGCATCCTTATATACCTGAACATCTATATTTTGCAATAAATTACCAGTTTTCACTATATTTGTTTTGTCCCCCACCAAAGAAGAAGAAACCTAAATAATTTTAAAATGAAACGGAATCACTTTCCTTGCTCATTGGTGGTATGCTTATCTTTTGCCTGCCTAACGATGTATTCTTGTGGAAACCAAGCGGATGAATCCCAAGTTACCGAAGCCATTCAACTGAAAATGGATCCAAACAACTTACCACCCGTGGCTATGCTTTCAGAGCTGGTCACCAGTGTAAGAATTGTTCCCCTGGAAACCAAACCGGATTGCCTGATTGGTTCAGTAGGCCGTCTATTTGTTGGTCAATCTGATATTATTCTGGTTGGTCATAATAATCCAAGTGAATTGATGCGCTTCTCGACTAATGGGAAATTTAAAAATAAAATCGGACGGGAAGGAAGTGGCCCGGGGGAGTACCAACGAGTATGGGAAATCACTCCGTTTGAAGATTCAGCTGTGGTTTATTTAAATATGCAATCCCGGAGCAAATCGCTAGCCTATAACTTTGATGGAACATTTATTGGAGAAAACACTTTTCCGAGATCTTTGCGGAATCCAAAAGTATTAGACGATCACCGGATTGCATTTAATTCCAATAAATTTGAGGTTCGAATTGCCAATTCCCTGACCCAGGACACCTTGGATTACATTCCCACAAGTCCCCAATCCAGTTCCCGAATTAAACAGCTATCAGGAAATCCACAAACCGGTTTTTTTTACACCGGATTGGGGCGCGACACCATTTGGCGAATTGATTCCGATTCCATGCGTCCACAGATCATTTGTGATTTCGGTACCGGACATTTTTCCTCATCGGATTACATTGGTTCCATTGGAAGATCCGGTGGGTATCCTCCCGGACATTTCTCAATTGGTGGTGGGGTATTTTACGGCTCCGGGTATTATCATTTCGCTCTGTTAAGACAGAAAGAAGACGAGGAATACCGTTATTTCCATATTGTTGTGAGTGAAAAAACCGGGAAGAGCTGGCACCTGGAGCAAAGCGACAGAAGTGATGATGTGCTGTTTTGTACATCCACCGATTTTAGTACTTGTGCTCATAGCGGTGAATGGGTTGCTGTAGTGGGTGCTTATGAATTGATTGATGCATTGCCCAAAATAGAAGCAAATCAAGGCTTCACATATCCGGCAGGTTTGATTGATCAGATTAAGGATCTCAGTATTGATCAAAACCCGGTGTTGGTGTTTTATACACTTCAATCCTCAGAATGATAAATCTCTGTTGATTAAGCTACTGAAACAGTACAAAGATTAGTTATTCATTGTGTGGCCGAAAAAAATCAATTCAGCCTTGTGTTTCTATTGAGTAAATACCTCGTTTCAGTAATCCCAATTATATACCACCGTATAGAATAGTTCCTCATAGCAGAAAACATTGTCTGAGAAAAATTTCATTTCTGTTCTGGTGAAATCTTCTGATCTATTGCTATAATCCCAGGTATCGAAACCTTTGCCGAGGACAAACCAACCTTTCTGAGAAGGCATAATCTGCTGAATATATGGATTGGTGTAATCGTAATCTTTGACATACTTGCAATTATTGTCTAAAAGGATCCATTGTCCTTCCACGAAAACCTCTGTCATTACATGTCCTTTCATATATCCAGCCATCCCATCATACTCATCATAAGCCCATTGAATATCGGCGGTTTCAATCATAACTGTTGGGAATCCATATTTTCGAAGTACGCTGGAAATAATTAATGACAGAGAATGACAGCCATAAAAAACCCTGTCGACAAAATGCATATTTACATCTTGTACACCAGCCATGCTTCCCCCGGCATCCTGAAAAGTAAAATTCCGGTTTATCCAATGGCATACTCTGAGGATTTCTTCAAATTCATCATCAAGATGGTCGATTGATTTCCTGACCAATTCAAAATTCTCATCGCTCAAGTCAGATTGTTCTCCGGGTATTAAGTAGGTTTCGGGATGATCATAATCAATACCAAATGTAAAATCAATCTCATTGATGTCAAGTGGGCAATGGGAAGTTTTCTCTCTACATCCTGATAAGAATATGGAGGATGCTAATAGCATGAAAAATACTGCAAGTTTCTTCATGACTGAATTTTGTTAAGCCATCCAGGGATGAACCAATAAAGTTACAACAGAAAATTCAGTTCTACCGCATCTGTAAGGTTAAAACCTTGTACAACTATGTTGCTCCAAAGGCTTACTCAATCAAGAAATTATGCACACGAGTCAGTCTGGTTTAATAAAAAAAATCCAAGGAGGCATTTATGACGAACAAGATGACTCGGAATGATCTTGATGGGATTGATTATTATGTTTCGTAAAATCCTAAAATAGATGTGTTGTGGGATAAACGGCACCACTAATGAGATAATCCCTGTAAGCACTACCACTTGTTTTGCCTGGCATTCATCATGCTATTAGTGCCATAATTTATTTATACCTTTATTCCAAGGTTACCGGAACTAAAATCAAACCATGGAATAATGATTGTAGGTATCAGGAACAACTTCCTCCTTATAAACGTTCTTTTGTTTTTTGCACTGTCTGGTGAAGGTTTCTCGATTCCATTTATTCAAGTCCATATTGATAGTTTGGTTTTAGCAAAGAATACTGGTGATTCCTCTCTTCAGATGCGCTTGTATTATACCTTGGGTGATGAACATCGTGAAAAGGACAATTTTGAAATTTCGCAAGCCTATTATGACTCAGCCTATACGCTTGCAAAAGCTACAAATGATGATTTGTATCAAGGCAAGATCTTGTTCAGACGAGGACAAAATTATCATTCTTTGGGTGCAGAAATCCCTGCATTTGAGTCGTTTAGAGAATCGATTGAAGCTAGCAAGCTAGCAGACAATTTTAAAACAATGGGCTCAGCATATTCATTAATGGGGTCAATATTTCGCGTTAACGGAATGTATGACCGGGCAATTGAATACAACATAAAATCAAAGCATAACTATGAAAAATCAGGTTATGATGAGGGCAATGCATGGGTTGCTTACTTACTGGGAAGAATTTATCATGACCTGAAACGCCCCCAAAAAGCTCTTGATTATTATTTTGAGGCACTGGAGAAATACAAGGTCATGGCAAGCGCAGACGGAAATGAAAATGGAGTTGCAATATGTCATGAACAAATTGGCCTGCTCAATTGGGAAGCAGGTAATTTCATAGAGGCAAAGAAACATGTTGATACTGTTCTAAGCATTCATCGTAAGGGTGAATCAGAATATGGCATCTCCAACTCTTATAAACATATGGGTAAGATTTCTTATTCTATAGGCAATTATTCTGAGGCTGATGAATACCTGAGGCAAGCCCTGGATATGAAGAACAAAATTGGAGACGTTCCAGGTCAATCCGGGATTTACGAATACTTAGGTCTTAGCCTAATAAAACAAGGAAGAGTGGAGGAGGGTTTTAATCATCTCCAGCAAGGTCTGAATCTGGCCCTTACGCACAAGCAGACGAGAATTCTGTTAGACATTTACACCAAAATATCAGAAGCTTATCAGGCACGAAGAAATTTTGAAAAAGCTGTTCATTATCAAAACCTTAGAATTCAAACCCAGGATAGCATCTTGTCAAATACTGCAAGCATTAAAGTTGAACAATTGCAGAAAATTTATGAATTAGATGATCAGAAGGTAGAAATTGAAAAGCTGGAAAGGGAAAATAACATCAACACACTTAAGATAAAACAACATCATATTTCCCAATTGATAATGATTGTTGGGATATTTCTTGCTTTGATAATTGCTGTGGTTATCTACATGGTATCCAAAAAAATTCATCAAAAAAATCTCGAGCTGCGTGAGGCAAACCGAACTAAGGATAAACTCTTTTCTATTATTGCTCATGACTTAAGGGGACCGCTGGGATCAATACTTGGACTCAGTGAGTTATTATCAGAAGATGTCCAAAGCCAGGATATGAAAGCAATTGATATAAAAAGCTCTGCCATTCATCAAAGCCTGGTTGAAACAAACAGTCTTCTCAATAACCTTTTACAATGGGCGGCCACTCAATTACAACATTTAGAGTTCAGGCCTGAATGGTTACACCTTGTTGAGCTTATTACTGAAGTAGAAGATCAATTATCGTTTCAAGCGACCAAGAAAAATCTAAGGATCAAATCAATGGTTGATTCTTCAGTCCAGCTATTTGGTGACCCCGATATGCTCAAATCTATTTTAAGAAACCTGGTTTCCAATTCTATCAAATTCTCAAATCAAAATGGTGAGATTATTATCTCGGCAAGCGTAAAGGAGACAGGTACTGAAATCTCAGTTAGAGACACTGGTATAGGCATGAAACAAGAAATTGTGGATAAACTTTTCGAATTAGAAGCTAACATCAGTCGTCCGGGAACCATGGGTGAAAAAGGAACTGGTTTAGGACTAATCCTGGCGAAAGAATTTGTAGAAAAACACGGCGGAGAGATTTCAGTGAATAGCGAAGCCGATAAAGGAAGTGATTTTCGGTTTACTATTCCTGAATAGACACAATAAAATCCTGTCAGGTTTTTACATATGACAGGATGATCCTTTTATAGTGGATATCGGAATCCTATTTCACTTGGATATTGCCTCCGTCAATGGAGTAAACTGGAACACCATGTTAACAACGAGTTTCTCACATTGGCTAAACTTTGCTTTCTAGGGCAGAATCAAAAAACCACCTGCCGGATAAAATCGATAAGTGGTTGATTTTCAAAAGTGAGATTTGGGCAATTGTATCTAGGTTCTTTTTCGTTTATAATGATCCTGGACTATTTCATTTAGATATACTTCAGAAGCAACATGTTCGAATTTAAGCTCTTTAGGAAGTTCTGAAAATAAGGGGGCTCCACCACCTAATAGTATCGGCATTGTAGTAATAGTCATATCATCAATAAGGTCTTCCTTTAAAAAACTTTGGATTGTTGATCCTCCATCAATATACAATCGAAGATGCCCCTTGGTATGAATAATTGCTAAAACTTCTGATAATGACCCTTTTGTCAATTCCGCATTGTCCTTATAATCTGTCGGTATTGATTCTAATGTTCTGCTCAAAACAAAGACGGGTACTTTGTATGGCCATTCTATATCAAAACCGCAAACTGTTTCAAAAGTTAAACGCCCCATGACAATCGCATCAATCTGCTCAGAAAATTTACTATATCCCATATCAATATTGTCAGGATTTGGAATTGAATAGAGCCAATCCACCCCTCCATTTTTGTCAGAGATATATCCATCCAGGCTTTTTGCAATAAACACCATATTTCTCTTTTCCATGAATTGTAATTTATTTCTTCACCTCACTAAACCATCAAATTTAAACAAAACCACTTCATCCATGTATTATCGGTTCATTGTTTTTCTATTCTTAACCTGTCTAGTCCATGGCTACAACTCAGAGCAATCCAGCTCATCAGTTGGGGCTGAACCAATAATAATTCCGATTGATGGGGTTGATTTTGATGTGATCCCCGCAGAAATATTCCTTAATGCTACTGAATTTGTTTTTGTGGAAACCAACAAGAAATGCTTTATAGATGTTATGTCCTCATACCATATGGCTAACAATCAGCTTTTGTTTACAATACATACCAATCTGAACGTGTCAAGAGATTTTATGCTGATGGTAAGTTTCTGAATAAAAAACACATGTTCTTCACCGCAATAGTTCAAGGGCCTGGATCATCAACTGAAAATGATCTAAAGATATTTCATTTACTATATAATGGATAATTAGGTAAAATAATCAGGATTTCGAACGGAGATGTGAGATGCAAATCCAGAGTGCTTTTGCTTTGGATGATAATAATATGCTCTACGTGGTTGGCATTGCCCCTTGCATGGGTCAACTCAAGTGATTTTTGGGGATTTCTTGCGACAGCAAATACTCAAGAAGTAGATCAGGTTCTTGCAGCAAAAGTTGCCGCAATCGAGTTTGAATCAACTACAAACAATGTAAAACTTGAAAAAGTAGTGATTGATAATCAGAACCGTTCGGTACTATATTTTTTACAGTCAGGATGAGCGCATTCTTGTGATTAGTGGTGAAAAAACTGCTCGACCATTATTAGCAGATATTCCATTTGTAAAAAACGTTGATTCTTTATACGAAACTCCATATCTGTGGAAATATTATGAGGAAGAAATTACGAATGGCCGAAGATTAAAGTCGACCATGCTTCATCCACATTGGGAATTTTATGAATCGGGAATGAAACCGCCTGTTCTCAAAACAGGAAATACGGTTTCACCGATGATTGAAACCCGTTGGGAACAAGGGTATCCGTATAATTCAGCCTGTCCCGATGGGACATGGGTTGGTTGTATTCCGTTGGCTCAAGCACAAGTGATTGTGTACTGGGCACGTATAACTCCCGGCTATAAAGGTTGGGGAGGAAAGGGGGAATATCATCAAGTACGATGTTACTTCATCGCACTAGATATGAAGATGATGATTGGCTCAACTTGTTGAAAGACAATTTGAGACAGGGTTTTCCGATGGTTTACGGAGGAAAATTATTGTGTCGCGGACTATCTCATCAGTGGGTTGTTGATGGTTTTCGTGGAGATGGATTATTTCACATGATGCTGTATGGCAATGATGGAATGTATGCATCTTTTAATCCTCTTGTATTGGGGAATCAGGGAGTGACTGCTCAGCATGCATATATTGGCTTTCGCCCCTCGCCTCCAGAAAATATTATTGATTCGGATGTGCAGTGGGATGAAGATGTTACGAAGGAAGAAGTAATGGTTCTTTCTACTGGAAAATTAAACATTAGCAGTGACGTGACCGTCACAATCACAAACGGAGAAATTGGTGTGTTGGGCGGAATAAATGCCCAGAATGTTATTTTTCAACAAGGTGATGGCGGTTATTTCGGTGGAATTAATGTGCCATTGATAGAAGATGCTCCATTTATTACATTAAAAAACTGTACATTTTTACATGCAGGGAGAGAAAGTTTCCTCGGGAGAAGTTCTCTTGGGGCTTGTACTACATTGCAACAAGATGGAAGCGTTTTATCAATTTCGTCCTGTCGTTCAATGTTGCTGGACTCATTGACATTTGATTCTTGTCGGGGGAATGAAGATTTTCCGCCGTTTTATGCAGGAATGACATTTGATCATATCGAAAAATCAGGAGGACTTATTTCAGGACCAAGAATTATGAAGAATTTTGTATTTCGAAATAATTCAGGATTGATATTCAAAAATGTGGGATTGGTTAACATTATGGGTGCTGATTATGTGAAGGTTTCGTTTGAAAATTGTCGATTTGAAAACAATTCGGGGAAATTAATCGAAGCAGAATGCGTAAAAATTAAGGATTGTTTATTTGCCAATAATGTGGGAGATAGTGCCTTGATTGAACTCGTGAGTTTAACTCAATCCTTTAATGGAGTAGAACGTTCTCACAGTCCGGGATATTTGTTTTTTGCAAATAACATGGTGGTAGGGAATACGGCTCCAACATTTCTCAAATTAAACAAATCCGAAGATGTAAAAATTCGGAACAGTGTTTTTTGGGGAAATGGTTTTCTCTCTGGAGAAAGCGAGACTCTCGAACTTTCAGAAAACATTACACAAGATCCATTATTTATTGGCACGGGAAATGATCCGTATCAACTAACGTCAAATTCGCCTTGTATTGACGTTGGAGTAACTATCTATGAGAAAAAGGATTTGATTGGAAATCCTCGCGTTATTTTGTATCCGGACTTGGGATGTTATGAATATCTCAAACCGATGACGATCATTGAGCAATCTGTCGACACAACACTGTGCAAGGGAAATAAATTGACCTTGTCTGTGACCGCTCCGGGGATTGGAGAAAGTTATCAGTGGTTTCGGAATGGTTCGATTCTCGAAGAGGAGACGATTCGCTTTCTCCGATTGGATGGAAAAATAAATGAGTCAGGTACGTACGAATGTCTGGTTGCTAATATTGCAGGAGATACGTGGAGTGATCCGATTGAGGTTATTTTTGATCCCTGCACTGGGATCGAAGATAATGTCAGTATTGAGATCATTTCCGTGCAGGGAAAAGTTATTTGGACCGGATCTGGAAGAGGTGTCTGCAATGTGGAGGTTCATCTTCAAAATGTAGATTCAGGAATATATTTACTCCGTGTACTCGCTCACGATTCACTCACCATGAATCGAGTAATTGTGAACTAACACGACTTTGTCGTAGATGCTAAAAAGAAATTAGCTTTGCTTCGTAGAATCTTGAGTTGCTATTTTCCAAGGTCACTGGTTTCACAAAACCATCATCCTTCCATCTGTCTTGCTATTCTTGTACAATTTGGTTTCTAAATGATAATATAAGTATTTTAACAGGCCGATCCCTGTAATCCTATTGATTCGTAAGTTATTTGGAATAAACGACATGCATGTTGGCACTATTTCGAATCATGTTACTATGTATGCACAAACCAGGGTGATGGGGAAGGATATACCTCCACCACAAGTTGGACCTGGAGAATGGCATAAATAATCAAAGAATCTTTACACCGCATGTAGTATGTGTATCAAAAATTGGAAATTGAACGAACTACGGCCAACATTAGGTGTAGAAACCAAATCGGTACTCAAAGCATTGCCATCTACGCATTCAACTTTGGCTGAGTTAAAGGGAGTTGAGTAAACTGTAAAGGAAACAATTAATCTTATTGTTCCAATCAAAGAGCTTATGATGACCTACAAACATAAACTAAGAAACAATTATAAATTTTATATTCAAGATTTGCTAAATAACATCTTCAAGCACCCGTACACGAAAATAGAGCTTGTAGTAAACGATCTCCAAGTGTTAAGGATAACTACCACCAAATACCTCAACAAGCTAACTAATGGCGGCTTATTAGCAAAGCAAAAAATTGGAACGGACAAGGATTACATCAACAAACCATTATTCAACTTACTACCAGATACACATTCGCCTCTGTTCTCAAATGACGCGGAACTGCTGCTTCAGTAATCAAAAAAATGATGGGACTTTTATTGGGGAAAGCAATTTTCTATGATCCTTCCGGAATCCAAAAGTAATGACAGGTATAACTGTCCATGGATATCCACCGGAGACCAACATTGCATTCAAAATATACCGTCCCATTCGTCTGTTACCTTCCATGTATGGATGTATATAAACAAAAATTAATTGTCCTAAAACTGCTCGCACACCAGGATGACTCGGAATGATTTTGATGGTATATTGAAAGCCAAGTGAGAAACGATTACGCTCAGTAATTATCCGATTATTACTTCTCTAGAACTGTTTCCAGTATGTTTAAGTACCATGAATAGTCGTCCTTTTCTTCTAGGCTGAATTTCAGATAACCGTACTTAGTTACGTTCTCCTTGGTGAATGAAAATGCTATATACTGAGGTTCATTCCATGACAATAATCCCAGGCGAATATTTTTAATGCTGGTTGGGTTTTTATGGCTTGATCCATTGTAATCCTCATAATTAGCTTCGTATTCATGCCTGAAAAGGGAAGAATTTTCACTCGTCCATTCTGAATCCGTGACAATTACATCACTATCCCCGTAAGTTTTTAAAAAAGTTCTCGTGATCACTTCTTCAATAGACTGGCTATAATTATCAGGGCATTGATGTCCCAGGTCACTGGTATATCTAATTACTTCATATTCCCTCTTATCACCAGATTCCCACTCACACTTGTAAATTGTATCTGTACTTTCTTCAATATTAAGCGCTATGCCTTCATTTTCAATTTCCAACAAAATATTAGTCCTGATTTCGTAATAATAATCCTGATACATTTCATATTCAAAATTCGTTTCAAGCGAAAAATAAAGTCCAAAGATAAAGTCATCTTCACCATCTAAATCTACATCCAATTCTGCAATTTCTGCTTCTGTTATGTCTTCCTCTTGACCTATCGTTATCGAGCTAGCTAATCTGATTGCAGGATCGAAGGTGTTGATAATATAATTATCCGGGTCTACATTGCCCATAGTTAGCTGGGTATTAAATTCCGGCAGTGGTGTATTGCAAGAATGAATTATTAGTCCTGAAAACAAAAAAAGACTGATGTGAATGAGTTTTTTCATGGTTTAGATATTTTTGTATCTGCAAGTTAATAAAATATCAACTGACCTTGCTTGCATCTGCCACCTTGCCGGCATTCTGTCCATCCAGTATTTTTTTAATGCTCTTTTTTTATGCTTAAAATGCTTGTCAGTATCCATGGGCTGCCATTATTTGGCGCAGTGCTATTGTTATTTATTAATGCAGGTTCCCTGAAAAAACCACCTCTAAACCATACTTTGATCTTCAGTCTAATTTCGGTCTTAGGTGTTGTTGGAGCATTAGTGGAAATCCTGGATTAAAATCGGGGGATCTTAGGTCTTAATTGAATCTTTAAGATGAGGGAATATTTGGTTTGTGAATTAGAAACACCTGGCGAAAATGAGGGTGAGATATTTGGGTACTGGTTCTTGTATCAACAAGAACCCGGAGACCTTTTTACACTTCCTGAACTACGTTGGTATATTCGTGAAAAAGGGGTTGAACCAGCTATTTTCAACGATATTGATGGGATTCATCACATTTATATGAATGCGTATATCAATACCGTAATTACCCATTTTTCAGAAGAATTGATTTACAAAGCCATCGATATTATTGATCTAAAATCATATATCGATCAAAAACATCACGAGAATATTGATGTTAAGTTACCCCAAAGGCAAAGTGAACTGATTGAGCTGATTGATCAGAGCTCTTTAAACGATAACCCCATACTACAGATATTTCATCTTAAATAAGATCTGTTAATTTGACTTCAGCACTTTCTGAAGAAGATAGTCAAGCAAAATGTTTTAATCATTACATTTGTTTTGTCCCCCCCAACCAACAACGATCTGAAATGACCAGAAAATTGACTAATTCCACAGTTTCAGGATGCATTTTAATATTGTGCTTGATGCCCTCTTGCATGCAGGAAACTAATGAAGCCACTATTGTTATCAATATGGATACACAAAGATTCATTGATATTGGTATTGAAAGAATTCTTGATAATTCAACATACACTACTTTGGAATTCACTCCTGAGTCATCTCTTTCGGGTATTCTTTGGTTTTTACAATATTGTGATGCTTTTTATGTCATTGACGGTCGGCAAAGGAAACTGCTGCATTTTGATTCACAAGGAAAGTTCATACAAAAAATCGGGGAGGTGGGAGCAGGACCAAATGAGTTTGTAGCTTTGTTTGATGCTCATGTTTCAGAAAAAGGATTCTCTTTCCTTGTGGGAACATCAGAAACCAAAATCTTTGATTACAGCTTAGGTGGTGAGTTCCTTAGGTCTACAACCTTTCTTCCTGAACCAAGCTATGCTTTTGGAGTACATCCGCAAAATGGTGACTATTTCTTTAAAGGACTTGAGCACCAGAAACCAAGAATTACAAAAATTGATCCTCATTCAAGTTCTGTCATCGATACATTTCTCACCATGAATGGATTTGCCGGATTCGAAATGGACCATAACTTCTCCGTTTCAACAAATGATAACATGCTGTTTTTCACATCAATGGATAATCAGGTTTATGAAATAACCACTGATACAAGAGAAGTCAAATACAAATTGGAATACAGATCAAACTATCCAGATTATCTTAATATTAACCGTGACTCGTGGAAAGATTTGGATACTCATGGATATTGGTTAATTCATCGAATTTTGGAGAACAATGACTGGATGTATCTGTGCATAAGTCGCGGGAGCAATACTCAAGACGATCTTCAAGAATTATACAATCTGGTATATAACATAAAAACACAAGAAATATTTAGGATACCTGGAAGATGGCAAGATCAGAATGACTTTTATCCAGCTTTCTATTTAGGTGAGGATAACTTGCTCCATATTTCAATGGTACCAGTCAAAATTCTCGATGATCCAATCTGGATGGAATTTTTTAATCGTTCGGGGAAATCACCAGATGAAGACTCAAATCCAATCATACTGAAGGTAGCTTTGGATAAAGTATTCAAATAGATCGGAACCAGCCTGGAAATTGTCAAAATATTCCATGTCGGGCTCGAAGTCAACAAGTATATCAATATCCCTCTCATACCCTATCCAGAGGCAGAATCAAAAAATCACCTACCGGATAAAATCGATAAGTGGTTGATTGTTAGAAGTGGGACATGCTGAATTGCTATTTAGAAGTCGATTTTTACTACCTTTATAAGCCCCCAGACAGAAACCTATTTCTCATGAAGTTTTTATTAATCAGATTTATTGGACTCCTTCTGATTTTGTTATGTACAGTCACTTGTGAAGAGTGGACTAACACACCTCCTGTTGCTGACTTTTGTTGTTTTCCTGATTTCGGCAACCTCAAAACAGTTTTCATTTTCAATGCTACCGAATCCTTTGATGAAGAAACTGAGAATTGGAGATTGAAGGTGAGGTGGGATGCTAATGATGATGGAAGTTGGGATTCAGATTACTCAATTGAAAAAAAATTTGCCTATCAATTCCGAAACGAAGGACTTCACATTGTTAGACTTGAAGTCCTTGATTCTTATGGGGGAACATCTCAACTGACTGATACCATTCTTGTGGCAGAAGCAATTAAGGATTCTGTATTGATTGATCCCAGAGATCAAAAAGAATACAGAACTGTGAGAATTTTTGGCAAATGGTGGATGACTGAGAACCTCTGCTTTGGAAAACAGCTTAATTCCGATGAGGTTTTTACCGACAATGATATTGCAGAATACTATTCTCAAAGAGATTCAATTCTCACGATTGATTCATTCGGGGCATATTATAGTTGGAAGGAAGCCACCAATTATTATCGTGATAAGGTCAATGGTATTTGTCCTGAAGGATGGCATATTTTAAACCAAGAGGATTTGCAGTTTTTGCAAGACCTTCGGATAGACATTAGAAACGTATTTACCCTGATTAATAGCACAGGAAGTCTACATTTGAATTTTGATCCTTGTGGGCGATATTTCTGGCCTAAAGCCCAATGGGACGATGTTCACCGCAAAGGATATATCTGGCTTGCAGAAGATCAGCCTTTCCCGCGCTTCAGTGCATGGATGTATTATAACAAAAGTGACACTCTGATCGCCCGAAGTGATTACAGCTTGGCTTCATGGGCTAATCGTTGGCGAAAAGATTGGGATGAATATACATTTGAAAAAATTGCATTGCCTTTACGATGTGTAAAAACAGACAAATAATATTTATCCTATTTATTTTGGGTGCATTACTTGCTTGCGAAAACGAGGTAAACCTACTTGAACCTGGTGATCCAATTCCCGTGGTTTATGGAATTATCTGCCCGGATGACACACTACATCAAATCAGGTTACTAAAAACATTTGATGGATCAAAAATACCTGAAGTTGAGGCTTCTGTTTCTGATTCTTTGTATTATGATCAGGCTGAGGTTTATCTTGAACTTAGATCAACACAAGGACTTGTACTCGAACGTCTTGAGCTATCAAAAACACTCATTAATAATCGTAGGGAAGGGATTTTCGCTACAACACCAAATATCATATATCAGGGTCACCCTTTTGATATTAGACAAGGGTCTCTAAATGGAGAGTTGGTTTATCATTTAACAATTTATTTGCCAGATTTTGACCAATCTGTCTTTGCAACGACTGCCATTCCTCCTACTCAAGAACCTTCATCCAATATGATAAGTGGAGAAGAAATCAATGTGTTTGACTATTTTGTGCATCCAAAATATATTTTTAGTGCACCAGTAAAAACCTTTGCGACAGAACTAATCATCGAGTTTCTTTTTGAGGAATTGATTAATGCAGAATGGCACCAAATATCATTCCAGAATAAGCGTTATTACAGACCTTATTCCGGGCATGTTTCGACTGATAGTATAAAATTTTCGCCCATATGGTTATATAAACAAATTGCAAATAACATCAAGGAAAATGAAGCTGTTAGTAACAGACGATTTAGTTCGATTATAATCCGAAAAAGACTAGTCTCGCCAGATTATTCACATTATTTATCCTCTTTGGAGTACAGCCCTGATTTATACACCCACATCTTTTCAAACATAACAAATGGTAAGGGGCTTTTTGCTGCGTACTCAAAATCGGAAATCACTGGTATTACATTTAGTGAACAAATGCTGGATTCGTTATCATTTGGCCAATACACGAAGCATTTAAAGTTTAAACGTTGGTAGTAATTCTGAGGTCATTCCTCCCAGATGTTCCCCTGTAAATATCAAGATCGTACTTAGACAAATTTGATGATTGTCAGGAGATAATTGTCAGGAGTAGCAGTTAAGTCGTTTTATGCAGATTAGATTTGATTCATTTATCTTTTGTGTTTCTTATGACCTGCAATTCAACCATAGCCTTTCCCAATTTGTCACCTACTTCAATATGGGTTTCGGCATTATGGTTATAATGATAATCAGCAGCACTTGGTGACCGTGCTTTGTCTCTCCAAAAATCCCGAACTTCTACTGTTTTGACCTTACCATAAAACTCAGGGTATTTGCCTCTTTCGCCACTAACGGCAAGCTGGGCATTGGCAACAGTTAGTCCGTCGTTTGCCAATTTCCATCCTTCAAAGGCTATGGTGGCAAGCACAAATGGTGCATCGGGTACCTTGAATTCATTGCGTATACTGTTGATTAGCTTTACTAAATTTAACTCATAACGGCTGGCATGAGCTGGATTTTGGTCTTTATGTCCCTGCCACCATACAAAACCGGCTATTTCGTATCCCTGGTGTTTGTAATCAGGAAAATACTTTTGAAGGCTGTCAAGTACCATATGGATATCACTCACAAAGTCATCATATTGTTTGCCTGCATACCAGTTAACCGGTTTTTTAGGCTGACCTTCGATCCATGATGGAGTACTGTCGTTGTACCCTGCATAGGTTCTGCCATCATAAGTAAACCTCTGGCTACCAGGCGGAAGTATATCCCAGCCAATACTTCTGTTTCCTTGGGCAGCTTTGATAATCAGAACCATTTCTTCATGATATTGACCCACAATGTGTCCAAACTGTAGTTCCGGCCCGATGTGCCTGTACTCATCTTTTGGCTGCAGCCAATGCTGCCTTTGTCCAACGGTTGTCTGAACATACCAAACATCTTTTCTCTTTACCCATTTGCCATTATAATCCAGCAGGTGAGGATATTTACCTTCTTTTAGGCAAAGGTATGATAGAGTCCCTCTGACCGTATCAGGATTAATCCTTCCAAACCCTATCATGTTTGATTGCCCTATCATAATATAGACTTTGACAGGTTTTTCCTTAGCAATCATACTAATCTGATTGCTAATTAGTATAAGACACACAAGGCATAATGTTCTTAAAGTGCTTGGCCATTCCACAAAATTTGGTTTTTGTTTACTCATTATATAAATTGTTGTGACTGTTAATGGACTGTATAAATTTATCAACTAATTCTTCAACTAAAACATTCTTGACCTCCTGTTCACTTAAACCCCACTCCCATGCCAAACCAGAGCAGAAAAAGGGCAGAATTATCCAATTTGATTCGCACAAATAATCAAAGAATCTTTACAAAGCATGTCGCATATGTATAGAAAAGTGGATTTTCTTTACATAAAGAGTTGTCTTTGATAAGAAAATCAAGAAATCTTAACATAATGGGTGATCTGGAAAATTGGAAATTGAACGAACTACCTCTACCAATAGACGTAGAAACCAAATCGGTACTCAAAGCATTGCCATCTGCGCATGCAGCCTTAGCTGAGTTAAAAGGAATGGCATCAACAATTCCAAATCAGAATATTTTAATTAACACTATTGGACTCCAGGAAGCGAAAGACAGCTCGGCAATTGAGAATATAATTATCACACATGATGATTTATTTAAGTCTGGTTTGAGTATCGGTGCGTTCAATTCACTTGAAGCCAAGGAGGTGCAGAATTATATTACCGCCCTTAAGAAAGGATTTGAAATAGTACAAGAAAGAAAACTAATTACCAATAGTACAATACTTGAGATTCAGAAAAAGATCGAAGGGAACAATGCTGGATTCAGAAAACTACCAGGAACAGCATTAAAAAATGTGGATACTGGAGAAACGGTTTATACACCACCCCAAGACCCAGCGGAGATAACCTGTCTCATGTCAAATCTTGAAAAGTTTGTTAATGATCCTTCAGTGAGTGATTATGATCCACTTATTAAAATGGCAATCATTCATTATCAGTTTGAATCTATTCACCCATTTTATGATGGAAATGGAAGAACAGGGAGGATTATTAATATCCTATATCTGATTCTTCAGAACCTACAAACCCTCCCAATTTTATATCTAAGCAGTTTCATAATTCAAAGGAAATCTGAATATTACAAACTTTTGCAACAAATCAGAAACGAAGCCAGTTGGGAAGAATGGTTGTTGTTCATGATTGAGGGAGTTGAGCAAACTGCAAAAGAAACAATTGATATTATCACTCAAATAAAAGAGCTAATGATGACCATCAAACAAAAACTAAGAAACAATTATAAATTTTACAGTCAAGACTTGTTAAATAATATCTTCATACACCCGTATACGAAAATAGAGTTTGTAGTAAATGATCTCCAAGTGTCAAGGATAACAGCTGCCAACTACCTAAACAAGCTAGCTAATGACGGCTTATTAGTAAAGCAAAGAATTGGGACGGGTAATTACTACATCAACGAACCATTATTTAACTTACTTGCGAAAAGATAATACGATCAACTACCTGCCGGATAAAATCGATAAGTAGTTGATTTTCATAGGTATGACATACTGGATTATTCCTTATACTCATGAGAATAGTTCGAACCTGTGACCTCTTGCATTTTGCAGCGAATATTTATCTGAATAATAATCACATTTCACCTAATTCGTGGATTTATAATTAAAATTCACCATTTGTATGTGTTTTTCACCTACCTTTGAATAAGTAAAATTCACCAATCATGACATATATTAAACATATTTCACGTCTTGTAAGCGTTTTTCACGGCCGGGAAGCTCCGGAAAGCGGTTTGCTGGTTGGCTATGGGGCGCTCATCGAGTTTTTTCAGTTGAAGATGCCCTTGCCTGCGAAACTTACATTGATCAGTGAAATGAAAAGACAGTACAAGACAAATGATTGGATTGTTCTAACCCCGCGTCATCGACCAAATGACACCTTGTATAAACAATTGGTCTTTGCCCTCAAGTACGAAGGACTCAACTTATTGTTTTTTAAAAAGTTGTTTGATGTTATTGAGCCCAATGAGATCATAGATTTGGTAAACATTGAACCATTGGGGCAATACAGCAGAAGAATCTGGTTTATATATGAGTGGCTGTTTCAAGCTCAGCTGAACGTTCCTGACCTGGCTACCGGCAACTTTGTTCCCCTGCTCGATGAAAAACTCCAGTATGTCATTCCCGGAACCCGATCATCCCGACATCGGATTATCAATAACCTGCCCGGAACCCCGGGTTTTTGTCCTCTGATATCAAAAACTTCAAAGCTGGATAAATACATCCTATCTGGATTATCGGATCAGAAAAATCAATACCTGGATAATGTCCATGCCGATATTCTGCAACGAACGTCTGCTTTTCTTTTATTGAAAGACTCCAGAGCCTCTTTTACCATTGAGGGAGAGATACCGATCAATAGAAGACTTCAGGGATGGGCTCAGGCAGTGGGTAGTGCAGGTATGAAAGACATTACCAAAAACGAATTATTGCGTTTACAAGAACTCGTCATCACAGACCATCGTTTTGTTGAAATGGGATTAAGAAAAAAAGGTGGTTTTATGGGCGATCACAATCGTGAAACCGGCGAACCTCTGCCCGATCACATCTCAGCACGATGGCAGGATCTGGATAAACTCATTGACGGTTGGATCGAATCAAATCAGCTTCTTGAAAAAGCGGATATGGACGCTGTTTTAGTTGCTTCATTGATTGCTTTTGGATTTGTGTTTATGCATCCCTACGAAGATGGCAACGGAAGAATTCATCGATACCTTATTCATCATATTCTCTCAAGAAAAGGCTTTGCGCGGCAAGGAATGATTTTCCCGGTATCCGCATCTATCTTGAAGAAAATCACCGATTACCGAAGGGTGTTAGAGTCTTACTCACATCCTGTTTTGGAGTTTGTTGAATGGAAGGAAGCAGCCGATCACAATATTGAGGTGTTGAGTGAAAGCATTGATTTTTACAGATATTTCGATGCAACTAAACAAGCTGAGTTTTTGTATGAGTGCGTTGAAGACACCATTCAAAATATTATCCCCGAGGAGATCACATATCTGCAAAAGTATGATGCGTTTAAACAAAAGGTTGATAGTTACCTCGACCTGCCAGATAAACTCATCAGTCTTATGGTGCGATTTCTGGAGCAAGGCGGTGGAAAATTATCGAAACGAGCTCAAGAGAAGGAGTTTAAAGCACTAACACAAAAAGAAATTAACCACCTTCAATCCTCTTATCAGGAAATATTTTTCTCCGTGTAGGTGACCCATTTGTGATAACTCTCCTAAGCCAGAACAGGGCAGAACCAAAAAACCACCTATCTAACAAAATAGATAAGTGATTTTCAAAAGTGGAACATACAGGATTATTCGCTATACTCATGAGAATTGTTCAAACCTAACTTAAATTTGGGTTCAAAATCTACTTCAAATGAAAAATTCTGATAATGGGATTGTCTTCGGTTCTGTCGTTCTAAGGAATATTCCTTATCTTTTTAAATAAATCCTTAAAACCTACTGACATGAAAACTGTTATTCTGGGCCTGCTTTTTCTGCTACCTCTGTCTGTCCATGCACAACAAAGATCATTTTCTAATATCAATTCGAAACTTCACGTATTTCCAGAATTGACTTTTCAGGAGAACACATCAAGTGACGATCCATCCCTTTTTGATATTAGAAAGAATGCGGTATATAGCATGGATTTGCTTCTATTCTGCTACGAGAGAATCATCCCTATAAAGAAAAACATGGGGCTCACCCTTACTAGTGGATTTATCATTTGGGAGCCCGTCAATATTGTTGGAGAACTTGGCCTCCTTTTAGGTGGTCTGAAGCATTTTGGAGAGATCGGTCTCGGCTATCATTTAAACCCAAATGACAGCGACTGGAATATGGGTATTATTCGTTTTGGCTACCGGTATCAATCTAATAAAGGCTTTCTGCTAAAGGCCTCAATTGCCTTTAATCGTCAAACGTATATTTTGCCCCTGATTGGCCTTGGTTATGCATTTTAGGATTCCGTCGCATCTGTGAATCATGATTCTAGGATAAGCACAATAATTCAAACCTGGCTAGCAAAAGAACAGAACGACTTGAACGGAGTTATCCTCGGATTTATTAGTTGATCCTTCTTAATCATTCTCTAATTTTATACTATTAGCTGACCAAATGTTGCTGATGATAAACAAACCATAATCAATACTTCATTTTAACAAATGATGGTGCGAACAAGTGTGTAGATTAATTCATTGAGTGAATGGTGGCTTGTATTGTGTACTTTGTTTAAATCTAAACAACCCCCGTTCCCAACCCCATTTGCAGGCAGAGAAAAGGGCAGAATTAAAAAACCACCTTCTTCATATACATTTCAATAAAAACTTTTGTGCAATTCATTATTCGATTTTTGAATCCTTAATAGTAGCTTTATCACCCTAAACCGGGAAACAAAAATAATGCAGATATCTACTCAAAAAGGATTTGACAACGAGAAATACTTAAAGGAGCAGGCGGCAGCTATCTTTGAAAGGGTGAGCCATTTTAACGATAAGCTTTACCTTGAATTCGGGGGTAAAATATTGTATGATTACCATGCGGCAAGGGTTTTGCCCGGATTTGACCCTAATGTCAAAATGAGGTTGCTTGAACAAATGAAGGACAAGGTCGATGTTATCCTATGTATCCATGCAGGCGCGATCGAACGGAAAAAAATCAGGGCCGACTTCGGGATTACTTATGATGTTGATGCCCTCAAAACTATTGACGATTTCAGGGACTGGGGAATTGATGTCAAAGCCGTAGTAATAACCCGGTACGAAAACCAGGCTCCAGCCAAAGCCTTTAAAAACAAGCTGGAAATGAGGGGCGTTAAGGTTTTTCTGCATTATCCTACCAAAGGCTATCCTGCGGATGTTGACCTTATTGTAAGCGACGAGGGATATGGAGCAAACGAATACATCAGCACTGAAAAACCTATTGTGGTTGTCACTGGTCCTGGTCCTGGAAGTGGAAAACTAGCAACATGCCTTTGTAATCTATACCATGAAAATAAGAAAGGTATTAAGGCCGGGTACGCGAAATTTGAGACATTTCCAATATGGGACCTTCCTGTGGATCATAAGGTCAACATCGCATATGAAGCAGCAACAGTAGACCTAAAAGATGTTGTGATGATTGACCGCGATCATCTTAAGACATATAACAAATCAGTTGTCAATTATAACCGTGACATTGAAGCTTTTCATCTCCTAAAGAGGATCATCGAAAAAATCACCGGCGGGGAATCCATGTACAGGTCGCCCACAGATATGGGGGTAAACAGGGCCAGCATGGGCATAGTTGACGATGTTTTAATCTCAGAAGCTTCCCGTCAGGAAATCATAAGGAGGTATTTCAGGTGTGCGGTTGAATATGCCATGGGGCTGGCAGATAAGGAGACCTTCGATCTGTCTTCTGAAATAATGGATAAAGCGGAAGCTAAAGCTGAAGACAGGCAGGTTGTTGTACCTGCTAGAGAAGCAGCACGCATGGCTGAGAAAAAAGGTAAAGGCAATGAGGGCATCTTCTGCGGGGCGTCAATACAGCTCAGTGATGGGACCATAGTAACGGGAAAGAACTCACCACTCATGCATGCATCATCAAGCCTGATAATCAATGCTGCAAAACATCTGGCCGGTCTGCCTGACAGTATGTATCTTATCCCTCAGAACATAGTTGATTCTGTCAAGCACCTGAAAAAAGATATCCTTGAGAGAAAGATGGTAAGCCTCGACCTTGATGAAACCCTGATTGCCATGGGCATCAGCGCTCTGTCCAATCCTGCTGCCCAGTTGGCGCTTGAGCGCCTCAAAGAATTGCGCGGCTGTGAGGTTCATCTCACACACATCCCAACACCCGGTGATGAGGCAGGATTGCGCAAACTAAAGGTAAACCTGACCTGTGACCCAGAGTATTCAAGCAAGAGCCTTTTTATTAGCGGTTGAGCGGGAATGAAAGATGAGCTTTTAACTAGACATTCTGTTACTCGCAGAAACATAAAACCACTTACCGAACAAAATCGATAAGTGGTTGATTTTCATATGTGGGACATGGCAGATTCGAACTGCCGACCTCTTGCCTGTCAAGGACTTAACAATCCATTCTCAATAGTTTATAAT
Organism: Bacteroidota bacterium; assembly: GCA_018669475.1. Lineage (GTDB taxonomy): Bacteria > Bacteroidota > Bacteroidia > Bacteroidales > UBA12481 > JABHCC01. The sequence continues at coordinate 32,652 of JABHCC010000101.1, forward strand.
TTGTCCTTGCTTTTCCCTTTTGGGGTAGAGTTTCAGGTATTCGATTTATACTTTTAACCACTTTCTATTATTACGAACGATTAGATGTTTCAATACATAATTGTGCATGGTGTGACAAAGAAACAGTTACACACTTTGCCCATCTGCGGGATGAAAATCCAGTCATGAAAGAGAACTGCAGCAAATTGCTTGTCAGTGTCTATTCACCTGAATATGACATGGATAAGACTATACCGATAATGGATTGTAAAGCTCCAGGGAATTGGCTCGAATAAGAGTTTGGTTCAAGATTTTACACTTGTATCATATTTGGTAGTGGTCCGTTTTGTTGTAGCACCAAATACCGTAGCTACTGTGGCAGTATACCCGATTATATTTTGTGTGATAGTAAGATCGCTGAATTTACAAAGAATCCATACCTTTGATAATAAATCATATATTATCATGTTAGTAAGAATATTGTTTCTTTGTGTTCTTATCCTGCTGTCTTCCTGCAAAAGTGATAAAAATCCCCATTTTGATTGTCCTGACATTGATGTTACAAGCCATATTGACATCAGTTTTGAAGATCTGATCAGCTCAACCGATCTCGTTCCTCTAGAAAATACCCCCGAATCGATTTTACCAATTGAAGGAAGAATTTGGCCTTCTGAGAATGGTTTCTTTTACAATGGACAAACACCCAACGTAAGGGAAGTGTTCTATTTTAATGATTCGGGTGGTTTTGAAAACAACATAGGGAAAGTCGGAAAGGGTCCGGGTGAATTTCCAAGCTGCAATAATTTGATTGTCTTGGGGGATACTATTGCGATTTATGATAACCGCAAGAGGATTTCCTACTACC
>JABHCC010000102.1 GCA_018669475.1 Bacteroidota bacterium
TACCTGCATAGATGTGTTGGCCATTAAAATCAGTTTTGTTACTTTGTTGTTGCATAAGTTTGGTGTTTTTAGTTGATAATGTGGCATTTATTGAGACAGTAAAATTCTGAACTTATGCTTCATTTTACAAACATAGGACCTGAGGACTTATGTTGGCAACTAGCGCGCCGATTAATTAATGACCTCAATCGACACGAGGCTTTTTGAATACTGTCAAGGGTAAAACCGGCTTGCCGGCAGGCTTTCAGGGCACCGCCTGCCCTTTACAATTCCAAGAAGGGGAAGTAACTTTGTTGTTAATTAATTGGGGTGGTAAAATAGAATGCGTCGTAGACAAGCAGAGGGAATTTCATTTAATAAGCACAAATTCTTTGGAAGACAGCTTGGCAGCAGTATCAGCGACCAAACTTTTAGAACGACATCAAATTATTGTAAAGAAGTCTTGCAAAAAGATTGTTTCAATGCTAGAGGGAGAATTTGATGATAATCAATATTAATTCCTAAATCTGATTCAAACTCAACTCTTCATTGCCAAAGGCAGGCTAAAATAAAATGTCGAGCCTTTGTTTTCTTCCGATTCGAACCAAATCTTTCCGCCTAAAAGCTCAACATTAGCTTTTGTAATTGCCAAACCCAATCCTGATCCTTCAAACTTTCTCGCTTTAGTCATTTCAACTTGTACAAATCGTTTAAAAATGGAATCATGATATTCTTCTGGAATACCAATACCAGTATCCTTAACAAAGAATTCAACATAATCTTCCTTTTTTTGATATCCAAGTTTAATAGAGCCTTTAAGAGTATACTTTGATGCATTTCTGATTAGGTTTGTTAAAATACTGAAGAACTTTTCAGAATCGGTCATTAAAACTAACTCAGGCTCATGTTTTAAAGTTACACATGAGAAATCAACTCCCTTTTTCTCCATTTCTGATTGAAAAAATGCAACTAACTCACCAATTTGCTTGGTTATTACCACTTTAGAAATGATAACAGATGATTGACCTGCCTCAATCTTGGACATTTCAATCAAGTTGTTAATTGTGTTGAGCATTCGCTCTCCACTGAGCTCAATAATGTCAATATAATCCTTCTGTTCATCACCAGAGAGACCCGGTTCTTTCAACAGTTCAGAAAAGCCTAAAATACCATTCATAGGGGTACGTATTTCATGACTCATATTAGCTAGAAATGAAGATTTGAGACGGTCGCTTTCTTCGGCTCTTTCTTTGGCTTCAAATAAATCTTTGGTATTCTTTCTAATCGCAGTAATATCTTCAAAAGTTGAAACAACTTGAGTTGGTTTTTCTTCTCCGTCTTTAAGCTTAGGAACTGAATTTATTTTAATCCATTTATAATCATTTTCACTAGGGCTAAAAACCCCCATTATTTTATTGCTTTGTATTTCGCCTGTTTGCAAAGCAATCATTGCAGGATGTGTTCCACCTGGATACTTACTCCAGTCTTCGTGAATCGCTTTCCATCGTGAGTCAATGGATTTGCGACCTTGCATTTGGTCTAATGATAAACCAAGAATTCTTTCTGCTGCTTTATTTGCATAAGTTATTTCTCCATTTGGGTCTTGATAAACTACCCCTTGTATGGTATTATCAAATAAAAACTTGTGTCTTTCATCACTTTCTTCAGCTTTTTCTTTGGCTTTTCCCAGCTCAGCAGTGCGAACTAAAACTAACTTTTCTACCTGGCGATGTCTAGTGATACCAAACCCAATCAACAAGATTAATATACAGATAGAAAATGCCAGAAGTATAATAAAATAAGCTTCTAAATACCAAGGAAGCATCACAGTAAATGGCCAACTTGCTGGGGATAGATCAATATTTCCGTTTCGATCCATTGCCCGAACTTCAAAAACATGGGGGCCTGTCGACAAACCAACTCCTCTTACTATAGTTTTATTTTCAAAAGGGGTCCATGAATTTTCGTCAAAGCGATAGGAATATTGTAATCGGTCAGCCAGTGTATTATCCCATTTGTCACGCCCCTCAAACACAAATTGCAATTCGCCACTTGGTATCGCTTCGTGGGAGTTCATATCTGCAGGTATAACTGTTTCCGGTGCATTGGTATCAACTTCAGGATGATAACAAAAAGCCCCGTTATTAGTAGCTGCCCAAATTTCTCCCTGTTTATCTTCAAGGATATCAAAAATCGCAGTATTAGGAAGGCCTTCTTCACTTGAATTGGATACCCAAGATCCATCAACCAACCTATGAATACCAGTTCCAGATGCAACCCAGATACTGCTATCTTTGGAGAGAATCATCTTTCTGGCAGTTTCAAATTCAGGTGATTGAATAAGCAACCAATTTCCCCCATCGTATTGTATAATTCCTTTGCTTCCACTAACCCAAATGTTTCCATTCTCCAATTCAAGAATAGATGTTGAGAAAGTCCATTCAAACTCTTTCTTTAAGTCAAACCTCTTTTTAATTCCTTTTTTGCAAAGGATAACGTCGGTAAAAGTTACGATCCATATATCCTCATTTCGTGACTGAATAATATCTGTAACTTCACATGCTCCCGGTGTTAACCCATCAATTTTCAGATCTACAGCCAATGTTTCAATGTGCTCTCCATCATATCGAATAAGCTTTGATGTTCCATTCAAGTCTTGAAGAATAATAAAACAATTCCCATCCTTGTCCTGATCGTAATACCTTATCTTTTCGTTTCCAAAAGGGAAAGTAACTGTACTACTTTTATCAACTGGATTAAATAATGCAAGTCCTCCTGTTTCGGAAATCCCAACAATCAGCAAGCCATTTTTAAGAGAACAAACATCTCCTGTAAACACCACTGGATTAAATTGATATGATTCCCATTTGTCATTCGACCAAAGAAAAAAGAATTCACCCGATGCAAACCACAATCGACCCGCTAAATCTTCATGGATTTTTTGAAAATGCTGAATTAAGTCCGTGCCTGCTCCAATCTTGCTCCACAAAGTTGGGGTAAAATGACTAAGCCCTGAGCCAGTTGCCAGCCAGAAAGCCCCACCGGGCTCAACAACAACATCATTAAGTACACGATTTAAGGTTCTGTTTTTTATTAAAAGTGTTTCCTTGCCCTGCTGAATATGAAAAAGGTTCCAATCTTTAAGGTTGCTCTTCAAAGGAGGGGGCGGTTGAACCCCTTTTATTATCCAAAGAGAGTTATCATGTCCACGCCATCCGTAGTGAACTTGGTCTGTTTGTGAAGTATATAGTTTTTCCCACATTTTGCCATTGAACCCGGCAAGAACATTCTGCTTTGATTTGGAAGATTTCGACATAAGAGTTAATTCTCCATTTTCTCCTTCAAAAGGCTTGTTGAAATGGTATAGTCCGAGTGTTTTGGGAACTTGAAAGTCAATCCATTGCTCTTGAGCATAGCAGGTATCACATTGAGCCAGGAATTTTGCAACACCATCTTCTCCGGTAATCCAAACACTTCCATCCTGAAAAGTCGTCATGTCAATAAACTGCCCAATTTGAGATTCTTCTGCCCGCTTTATGATTCGTGTCTGTTCTTTGACTTTATCAAACTCTTTGAGATCACCATCTCTTATAAATAGGAGTTTGTTTCCCATGCCCGGTGTTGGTATAAATGGAATTCCCGCATCAAATACCAAATTTTTCCATTTGTCATTTGAATACAAATTGACAATTTCCAAATTTCCTTCATCAATACTCCATAAATTTCCTAATAAGTCTTCATATGTTTTTCCAAGAATTACAGATGGATTGATTGTATAATTAAAATTATAACCATCAAATCTTGCTAAGTCGAACGTAGGCGAGTGAACAATTGTAACAGTATTATTTTGGCTTTTTGTAATGCTGTTTACCCACGAAATCTTTAATCCGTTTTGGGAGGTGAAAAATCGTTGTTGGATGCCTTCTTGTGCCTGAACATTCATTGTTAACGACAGGAAAAACAACAAAATTCCGCCGAAAGCAGTTAAGTTATTGAACTGTATTGTCTTGTGGAACATTCTATAGATTTTCAAATATTCAATCATCTCTTTTGTATAAAAACCTATCGACATGATTCGTTCATGATAAATTTAGTAATATTTCGTAAATTTAACAAGATTCATGTACGTTGTTGAATAATCTAGGGTTCAGTTGTCTAAGAGAAATATTCAATATGATGAAAATAACTGTCTTGCTTTTGTTAATGTCCTTTCTTCAAGCACTTGTAAGCGACGTTTATTCGCAGGATGCGAGTCAACAACGTTCAATATCTGGAGTGGTAAGCGATGAGAGTGGTAGTCCTCTGCCAGGAGTAACAGTGTTACTAAAAGGCACTCTCATTGGAACTACCACGAACGAAGATGGATATTATTCAATTTCCAATATCTCAGATACTAGCATCTTGCAATTTTCATTTCTGGGTATGAGGCCCCAAGAGGTTTTAGTATCGAGTCTAACAAGAATAAACATAATAATGATTGCAGATGAGCTTGGCCTTGATGAAGTTGTGGTTATTGGTTATGGTTCTCAAAGCAGGAGAAATGTAACTGGGGCAATAAGTTCCATACGTGCAGATGATATTGAAAGTATGGCGGCCTCAGGAATTGATAAGGCAATTCAGGGCAAAGCTGCTGGTGTCATCGTTACCAATAATACAGGAGAACCAGGAGGTGGTGTTACAATTCGTATTCGCGGTACCACATCAATAGGTTCAGGAAACGACCCTTTGTATGTTGTCGATGGTATACCTCTTGTAAATATGCAAACCAGCAACCGCAATGTTGGTGAAAACAGGGTAAATGGCATGTCTCAAATTAACCCGTCTGATATTGAATCTATTGAAATTCTGAAGGATGCTGCTGCCACTTCAATTTATGGGGCTCGAGCGGCTAATGGGGTCATATTGGTAACGACTAAAAGAGGAAAAATAGGGAAAGGAGAAGTTTCAGTAAATATGTACAAAGGGGTGTCGGTACTTACAAACCGTTACGATTTATTGGGATCTTCTGATTATGCCACATTAGTAAACGAAGGCAGGGCTCAGCTGGCTGAAAATGCTCCGGAATATTCTCCATACTTTTCAGAAAGTTTTATAAATAATCCAACAGTTAATACTGATTGGCAGGATGAAATCTTCCGAATAGGAACTACAGAAGAAGTTAATATATCGTTACGAGGTGGCACAAAGGCTACTAAATATATGATTAGCTCTGGTTTGTATAATCAGGATGGTGTCATAGTTGGGTCAGATTTTAGTCGCTTTAATATTCGTGCAAATATCGACCAGGAAATAAATGACAAAATTTCTTTTGGTACAAGTTTGTACGCAGCCTATATAGACCAGAACCGGACTAAAAACGATGGTAGTCCGGATAAAGCTGATGCTTCGAACTATAACCACATTTATGGAGGATCTGTTCTTTCTACCGCTTTGGTAAAAGCACCCACAACTCCTGTTTATTTGCAAGACGGTACTTTCTCGAACGATGGAGATCAGAAAGAATATGGCAACCCTGTCAGACAAGCACTAGATGTTAATATTACTAATAACATAAGCCGCATTATTACTTCTGCCTTTGTAAAAATAGATTTACTACCAGGATTGAATTTTAGAATTCAAGGATCAGGAGATATCCGAAATGAACTGGAAAACTGGTTTGATCCACCCAATCCAAACGCGTTTGCAGGAACTGACTGGAGAGGCCAGGCTTCTCAACGTACATTTAATCAAAAAGCATGGACCTTGGAAAATTATTTCACTTATGTACAAGGGGTGAATGATCACAGGTTTACATTTTTGGCTGGAAACACCTTGCAGGAAACCACATGGGATAGTAGTTTTATCTTGGTTAGTGGTATTGCTTCGGATAAGGTTAGAACATTAAATGCAGGAACAGATATTGATGTAGCTATATCTGATAAGCAGGGATATGTTATTAATTCCTATTTCGGAAGGTTTAACTACGCCTACAAAGGAAAATATCTTCTTTTGTTGAATGCCCGATATGATGGTTCATCAAGATTTGGCAAAGAAAACCGATATGGATTTTTTCCCTCAGGTTCTGTTGGTTGGAGGATTTCAGACGAATCATTCCTTGAATCAGCTGATTTCCTTGATGATTGGAAATTACGACTTAGTTATGGTATTACTGGTAATCAGGAGATTGCAAATTATGCTTCCCGGGGCATCCTGACTGTAGGAACTGGTACAAACACAGGTAGTAATTACAACAATCAAACCGGAGGGGTTATTGCAAGCTTACCCAGTCCGAATCTGAAATGGGAGGAAACCACTCAATTTAACCTAGGTACAGATGTGAGTCTTTTTAATAGCCGGTTGAATTTAACCATGGACTACTATATTAAAACCACAGATGATTTATTGTTTCTGGTTCCAATGCCAAGTACAAGAGGTTTGGGCTTTAAATTGGAAAATATTGGAAAAATGGAAAACCGCGGTTTTGAGTTTGGTGTGAATGGTATCATTATTTCCAATGATAACTTTAACTGGAACGCTGGGTTTAACATCGCGAGCAATGCGAATAAGGTTCTTGAATTGATGGACGACAAAGACGTTATTGTTATGGGTGCAGGCGGTAGAAGTATTGCCCGAATTGGTGAACCTATTAGCTTTTACCTCTATGAACGCGAAGAATTTGTTAATCCTGATGATGGAATCATTATGATTGTTGATCAGGATGGAAGTGGCGGTGCACCAAACGATGGAGACCTTATTTTAGCTGGGAGTCCGTTCCCTGATTTCTATGGTGGATTAGCTAATAACATGAGTTTTAAAAATTTTGATTTATCCATGTTCTTTCAATTTTCATACGGAAATGAAATTTACAATGCCACAAGAAGCTGGATGGAAAACTTGAAACTGAATGACCGTACAATTATTGGGACTAACACAACCCAAGCTGCTTTCGATAACAGATGGCAACAGCCAGGTGATATTACCAGATATCCTGGTGTAAATTACGACGGTAGAAATGATAATTACACTTTGCCTCATACAGGATGGTTAGAAGATGGTTCCTATTTGAGGTTGAAATCGTTGACTTTTGGCTACACTTTTGATTCAACACTACTATCTAAACTGAATTTAAATTCAGCAAGGATATACCTTACAGCAAACAATTTGTTGACATTTACCAATTATTCAGGATTCGATCCTGAGGTTGACCATTTTACAGGAGTTAACGGTGGGGCGAATAGTGGTTTGCTCAGAGGATATGATTATGGTTCTTATCCGCAGGCCAGATCATTAAGAATCGGAATTAACGTAACATTTTAATTTCATAAATACACTGATTATGAATAAAATGTATAAATATTTATTAATCATTCTGACATTGACTCTTTCCTATCAATGTGAGAAAATACTGGATCAAGATGCATATTCCAGCATTGAGATGGAAGTATTTTACGATTCACAAAGCGCAGCTGAAGTTGGGATTACAGGTTGTTATAATAGATTTTTTAATGAGGGTTCATACCCACAGCTAATTTGTTACTTCCAGGCATCAACAGATGACATTAAGCAACCCACAGGTTGGTTATTTCAATTAAAAGACCGCACAAATTTAGGATCAAGCTCATCAATCCCTGGTTTTAGTACTCCATGGGCAAGTTTATATACCACAGTGGCCAATGTTAATTTCTTTCTTGAAAAAGTCCCTGAAATCCCCAATGAGAAATTTACTGACAACAGAAAAAAGGAATTATTAGCAGAAGGCCATTTTCTCCGGGGTATATGTTATTACTATTTGGCAATGGCATGGGGAGATGTACCCTTGGTTTTGGAACTGAAGACTGGCGGTCCGGAAGATAATTCTATCGCGAAATCTTCTCAAGCCGAAGTATTAGCACAGGTGAAAGATGAATTGACCATTGCAGCCAACGATCTGCCGGCTATTATGTCAAATTATGCCGATGATGCTGTGACAAATCTAAGAAAAGGCAGGGCCAGTAAGTGGGCAGCCAAGGCTTATTTAGCTCGCCTCGCTTTAATGGAAGAAGATTGGGCAACTGCATTGGCTCTTTCTGATGAGATAATTAACAGTGGGCCTTATCCTTTGGCAACATCATGGAGAAGTATTTTTGAAGAACCTATGAATTCTTCGGAATCAATTTTTGAACAACAGAATGATTACTCACCTGGATTCTTTGGCTCAGGTATATTTGGCTGGTTTATGGGTTTTGATTTTGAGATAGCTGAGGAGGTTTATGAGCTATTTGACACTGCTGACACTTTAATGGTAAGTCAAGGAAAGGATATTCGTTGGGAGTTTATGTATGGCGATCATCCTTGGTCGGCTAATGCTGCTATTCGCAAACATGTTCCTCCTCGTGGATATGACCTCGGCGGAATTGAACAGTTGAATTTTGTACTAATCCGTACCACAGAATTATACTTCAACAAGTACGAGTCTTTGATTGAGCAAAACTTTGAATCAAATAAACAATCGGCTCTTGATTTTCTGAATATTATTAGAGCCCGAGCAGAAGATATGACTTTTGAAAATCCCTGGTGGTCAGTACCGGTTGGAACTATCGGTATTCCCGCACTCATAATGTCTGACGTCGACACTAAAGAAAAAATGATTAAAGCTATCCGTGATGAAAAACGCCGGGAAATGGTTTATGAAGATGGCATAAGATGGCTTGATTTGCTACGTTGGGATAAAGAATACGCTAAGCAAATTACAAATTCTGCTACTGATTATCATTTATTCCTCCCGATCCCTGCCGACGAATTACTTCGTAATGAGGCATTAGTGCAGAATCCGGCTTATCAATAAGTACCCGCTCTATCAAGTAGGTGATTCTAATACTCTTTCCGATTCTTCTATAGCCTCTTTTCCGGAGTTCTTATGATTGTGTATAGTCCATCGTTATCACCTTTAAAATCAGCAGTTCAGGAATGAAGTTACGACAATTAGAATCAGTTCAATCTAATATTCTTAAAAGAAAATAACTGTTTGACCAAACATTCTACTTGGAATGGAGGAAGGTGAAAACAAAATGCTCCGCGAGCATATTGCTAAACTGGAGAAGGAGAAGTTTCCGCTAGGGAAAAGATTGAGGAAAGTGTTCCGAGGGTATTAAAATCCCGGATACTTCTCCCACCACTCCTGATCAGAGTTGAATGAATCACTTTTACACCATGAGAATAAGTCTTCGCCGACCTGACGAACCAGGTCGGCAGATTTTAAGTTTCGGATCCACCTCTGGGGAAAAGCTTGCTCTCCATTGATCAATCCCAGGATATTTCCCGTAATGGATCCGGTGCTGTCAGAATCTCCACTGTGATTAACGGCTGCCAATACTCCAGCTTCAAAATCATTTTCAAAAACTAGACTACAAAATACAGAAATGGCCAATGCTTCTTCAGCTACCCAGCCTTGTCCTAATTGATTGATGGCATTTTCGACTTGCATTTGCCTATCACCCCGGTCAGAATCAACCTGATTGGCCAATCTTATGGTCTCATTTACCGCACATAGAACTTCTTCATGATCCGGTCTGCTCTGAAGATGAGGCAAGACTGCATCCAGAGCCTCACGAAGAGAGGCTCCGTCGATAAGCTGCTCAATAATGGCTGCCAATACTCCGGCACTGAGGTAACCGGAAGGATGCCCGTGGGTTAGTTCTCCCAATTCACAGCCCAGGTTAAATGTTCCTGGCAAATCATAATATGCAAAACCAACGGGTGCCATACGCATTACCGCTCCACAGCCCTTGCTATTGTTAATGGGTCTATCTGGTGAAAGGGACAAGCCTCTTCTAAGGGATTCAAGACAGGTATTTCCTGGAGCTCTAGTACGGTGCAAGGCTTTCTCTTTGATCAACCATCCGCTATCCAAATCCATATCTCCCCAACCGAAGTCTAAATGATCGGTTGATATCCCTTGTGTGTGCAGCCATCTTAAGTAAGATTGATAGGTAATGGTAACGGTTGCCCCACCAATTCCTTTTAAGGTGGCTCGGTTTTGTGCTCGCAATAAACCCTCGGCAGTAAAAAGAGTCATCTGGGTATCATCGGTGAATTCCCCAACGTGGTTGGGGTGTTCAACATAGTCAGTGATTCCTGCAGACCCAAAACGATTTTTAATCGTGTTGATATCCATGAATTCTATGGGGGCTCCCAGTGCATCTCCAATAGCCCCACCAAGCAGGCAGCCAGTATACTTGTTTATTTCGACTTTTCTTTTCATAGTTCTTCTTTAACTATTTGATTTTAGGTTAATCAAAATTAGGTTTTACCGCTATATTTTTCGCCCTTTAATTTAAGTCCTCTTTTTTTGCTTCCTTACTTTCTGACAGAGAAAAAAAGGAATCTTCTACGCGGCAATTCGTTGAATTCTAACAGCAATTTACTATGTGCTGCTATAATATAGCGAATTGCCGCGACCAGCCATTTGGCTTATTATTCAAAGAGGCGATTAAACATGCTGATTTTTTCGCCTGATTTTTCATGCTAAAGAATTTCAAGAAAAATCGCAAAATTCGTAAAAAATCGTTTCTAACTCAAATAACCATAATTATCAATATATCAGCAAGATGAAGATAATTATGAACACCGGGCTGTGCCCGGTTACGACAGTGATGCCAAGCCCGCCCTATGCTGAAATGCGAAAAAATAGGCGAAATTGCAGGATATATGACAGGATCTCCATCAAAATCATGCGTGGGTTGAGTCGTATTTTCATGTTTTATTTTGATGCTATTAGCATTTCATTAAAGTCCTTATGGTTTGGGTATAATTCACCGGCGAAACTTTTCGTATTTGAATGAGCGCTGCTTATTGCTTTGGCTGTATTCTCACCGGCAGTATCATTATCCAGGAACAGGTTAATCTGAGTATAGGAGTCTAGTAATGGGATTACGCTTTTTACAAAGCTGACAGAATTCAAAACAATGCTTGTATTGGCCAGAAAGGGACTTTTGAAATAGGTCAAGGCAGATAGATAATCCATGAACCCTTCGAAAACGTTTAAGGCCGATTCCTTCCCCCGAATGGTCCTGAAGTATTTTGGACTGCTAGATCCTTTCCAGTGCTTGTTGCGCAATTCCCATCCCCCTTTATCATTTTTAAATCCAAGGGCATAATATTGTTTGTTATGAATGGTATAATGAATCTGCGAAATATACGGTCTGGCATATTGGTGCTCAATACCGCGGCTTCTCAAGTATTCTCTGAGTGATGCGAATTGCAGGGGCATAACCTGATCAATTCTTAGGCTAGATTGAGGCACTGGACTCGATAGATCTCTTTGAAATGATGAGTCCAGACCTTCGAGTAAGACGAAAATCTCACGGTCTGAAATATGAAACATTTCACGTATCAGAGTGAACAGGGTTCCCCCAATACCGGAGCCATGATCAAACCAAATGTTTCTATTTTCATCGACTTTAAAGGATGGCTTTTTATCACCCTCTCTCAAGGGACTACTGAACCAGGTAGATCCGTAAACAGATTTGACTGGTTTGTAGCCATTTGCAATCAAATACTGGGATATGGAAATGTTTTTTACATCTATATTCATGACAGTGGAAAATTCTTTAACAAATTAACAAGCGATTTAATCATCAGTCTAACTGAACTTTACGGCGTGAAGAATTTGTTAGTTTGTTAGAAAGTAAAAAGAGAAGAAATAACATGTGAACAAAAAAATAACAGGAAACTAACATTGCTAACAATCTTACTAATTGACACTTACTACTACTTAATATTAATTTGTTTGATTGTTAAGAAAAAAAGAGCGCTTAAAAATAAAGGGTAGACCAGTTTTAGATTCTGTGAGCGTATCCAAATTCCCCTCGTTGTTTTTCATCTTATAATGTTTCGTATATCTGCACGCCTGGCTAGCTTGTTTCAGCCCCCATTGTTTCAGGACATTCTTCACTTCAGTCTTTAATACATGTAGTTTGGGAGACTCTTTCAAGAGTTCATCAAGCAGATCTTTGGGCGTGAATAAAACTTCCTCCAGTTCAAAATCCATCAGGGTATCAATTACTATTTCACGGATTTCTTTTTCTACTGTGGATTCAGTGCCTTGAATAACCTTCTGCAAAGCCGGGGTCCATAACTGTTCTCTGGTAAAATACATTCTGGTTTTATTTTCACTTGTAATCTCCCGGGATTTCAGATGGTACAGGAAAGCCGGGATTTCGAAAATCAGGTCTTCCAGAAGGTTGATATTTTCCTGCTTGATTGTTGGGATACTACGCACCCAATATCGTATTTCATCCCTGGGTATCTGAATGAAGCTATCATCGTTATTCGAGCAAAGGATAAACTTTCCAAAGAATTCTTCCTCAACTTTATCCTTCCCTTTGGCTTCTGTTTTAATGCTTCGGGTGGTTGCATAGTTCTTTATTCTTTCCGCATCTTCAAGTTTATCGAGAAGTACTTCATCAACGCCAATAATAAGCTTGGTTGTCCAACCAGAATTGAACTGGTTGCGAAAGTCCTGATTGGTATTTATGGTCATATTGCTCCCATAAATTGCTTTCATCCAGTTCAGAAAAGTGGTTTTACCGGTACTTCTCTCGCGAGAGACCAGACAAAGAATTGGTAGAACCTGAGTGGGATAGCGGAATATGATCGTCAGAAAATCAATCCCGATTTCATACTGCTCTCCGAAAATATGTTCGAGAAACATCCGGGTCTTCTCCCAGGGGCCAGGTTGAGGGTCATAATTCAAGGGCTCATACTTATTGTAGGAACCATAGTAATGACTGTTGAGCTCTGATCCATCTGCTTGCCTGACGAGAACAGTCCTTTTGTAATTTAGGTGATCCGGGATAATGCAAAAGCTATCGTACCTCGTGATTTTCCCACGCTCAGCGGAAGTTAGATCCTCATTGATTGTCAATCTGCTCCAGCGCCGAATCACTTTGAAATAATCTCCTGAGATCAGTGGTTGTGGACTTATCTTGAAATAATCAGTTCCCACGCGGATATAAACCTGATCATCTGGTGTAGATTTCTTCATCTCATTTGCTCCCTTATTTCTGAAAGTGGCCTAACTCGCCCACTCTCGATCCAATTTCTCAGATCTGTTTTCTTGAAATAATTCCGCCGTCCCTTTTTATGGTATGCAATTTCATTCTTGGAGGTCATGGCATACAGAGCACTTTTTGAGATCCCAAGGTAATTTGAAGCTTGGTCCTGAGTTAAAAACTCGGGTAAAGTTTGAACACTCGTCTCGTGCATTTCCGAATGGATATTCTTTTGTATCGATTCTTTGATGATTGGATCAATCATACTTTTAAACATTTCACTGATTTCAGACATAGCTATTAGGAGTTTTCTTTGATTTTGACATGCTGCAAAGATTCGCATACGGGTTGCATTAGTAAAGGACAAGCAAAATCAAGCCTTTACTGATAGCTGCGATAAACTATTACTAGGATCAATAGCTACTTTAAAGTCGTTTAGAATGCCAAGCATCAATAAACGTTAAAAGCATCCATTTACGGGTTCCAATCGGCAACAAAATGAAAAAATACTTTGCTATCATTCTATTTTTTATCCATTTAGATACTATTGGGGAAATTGTGAATTTGTCCCCTGATCAGACAAATTCACCATGAATATTTTCATGAGATCTGATCAATGGAGAATGTCTAATTGGAGAAGAGAAGATGGATCCGGTACAGTTAAAATATTGATTGGATCATAATTGGATCATAATTGGCTCAATTGGTTCATGATTGGCTCATACAACATCGCCTATTTAATTTCCCATTTTACTTTTTCAAGACGATCTGCCAACTCTTTTAGCGTTTGAATTAAGTCAGCTTCTGCCGGCAATTCTCCTGTTACCAGATCCTTGAAACTTCCATTATATTCAGTGCTGAGTTGTTCCCACGTCTCCTGTGGTTTTTGAAAGATAATAGCTGCTGCAGGGTGTTCAGGTATCCAATCATTATTGTTCTTATAGCCAATCATATCATCCTGTCCAACTTTCACTAACATTTTATCAAAGTCACCACTTCTAAAGAATTGCTGAATCTCGCCATCTTTTAGCATTTGGTGAATGTCGTACACATGACGGATTTTGTTTCTCAAATCCACAATTGGTTCTGGTGATCTAGAAAACCTCACCAAACTCATTATCTTCTCACAAAATGTTCGGAGCTTACTCAGTACCTGAATATTGAATGGAGCCATGTTGTACTTTTCGATCAATTCGTCCTGCCCTTTCGCTCTCATCATGTCTGTTATGTAGGAGCTGACCGGCATTTCAGAGAATGGTTCAAAATTGCCTAACCAAGTAGCTTCAACCACAACATGCTCCCTAACCTGGCCAAAATCTACTTCAAATTTCTTTTCGTACTGGTGAACGGTTTTACGGATGTTGCCCATCTTGTTTGTTATACCATCGATCTCCACTTCCGGTATAACCTTCGTCACCACTTTACTGATTTCCCGAATCTTCTTCTTCAACTGATTATCACTTTCTCCTTCATTACGTAACACGACCATGTCAATATCTTCGGAAAATCGTTCTATTAGCTTATAACATTTTGCAAGCGCCGTACCTCCTTTGAAAACCGTCTGACCGGCGATGTTGGAATGGAATATTTCATATAAAGCAACCGTTACCCAATAGTCCTTTTCCACATATATCTCTCTCATGTCGAGATATTCTGCTGTCGCAAGGATGGCATCCTGTAATAATTCTTTGCTGGTGTGTAAGTTCATGTTAGTTGATGTTCCATTTTTGAGCGGTTGGCAATGCTTCTTCTTCAATTCCGAGAGAATAGGAGGTGAGCGGATTTAGGTTAGTTCTCAAATCTTGAATGCTGTTCTTTTTCATGGAAAATTCAAGTATAGCGCCCAGTAGTGCTTTAGTCCTTGGTGGATATTTTAGGGCGTACCTGACCATCTTTGAGAGTTCATTATCTGTGAGTTTGATAATCATATTCTTTAGCAATGTAATGGCAGATTGCTTGTCCAAGTCAGGTATAGTCTTAAAGTCTTTGAGTGCATCCAATATTTCAAGCAAGTAGTAGTTTTCGTTGTTTACGTCCACATAGCTCTTGACCGGTTTTACCTGAGTTTTTCCGATTTTGGTTGTCACCCGTTTTTCTTTGCTTGCCACTTTAATGGTTTTGGGCACTTGTGTGGTTAATCCCATGCGATTGTATAATGAACCTCCAGTGATATATGCAAATCGTTTCCCATTTTGAAAAAGGTATGGTTTAAGTAATTCTTCCTCACTCGGTCTTAGTTCACCAAAAGCTGATTGTTTAGGCTTGTAGAATACTCCCGTAGATACTCTTTTGATAATCCCCTTCTTAACGAGCCTTTCAATAGCTTTAGCTGCAGCACTGTATTCAGACTGGTCAATACCCAGTTGCGGATACTTGAAGGTAGTGCCTTCTTGCATCCTGTATATTTTGCGTTCAATTTTCTCTGCTACCTTCATTGACTGATAGAATATTACTTAAGGGAGTCAAAGATAATAAAACGCAACTATTTGTCAAGTATATTGCGCAAGTTACTTGACATTTAAGACTCAATTAAAACTCTATTCAATATTCAAATGCTCACTAGCAACACTAAGAACATCATTGCTAAATTCCTTCAAATAAATTTCGGTAGTGGCTTCATTGGCATGTCCCATCATTTCTTTAATCACAGATGCCGGAACTTCTTTGCTCTTTAAAGTAGTTGCAAAAGTGTGTCTGGCAACATAAGTAGTCAAGGGCGTTAATATCTTTAACTCTTTCCCCATATCTGTTAAGGCCTCATTGATCGCTTTTAAAGATGTTTTGACTCGAGCCTTTTTTCTAACCGGGTTGTCATGAAATTTATTGAAAATGGGAAATACATATCCCGCATTATCATATTGTTTGTAATGATCAAGAATCTCTGAGAGTTGAGGTCTCATTGGTACTCTGAAAGTTTTTGTTTTCCGGGTTTTTATCCGGGAATAAACAATTGCATCCTCCTGGATGTTTTTATCCCAACGCAAATAGGCCATGTCAATAAAGTTGATGCCCCAGGCATAATAGCTAAATAAGAAATACAACTTTGCATCTTGCTGAACAGTTAACTCTTCGGGTATAAAGTCGAGTATCTTTTTCAGATCAGACATGGTAATCGCCCTCTTCACGGTTGCCGTTTGTAGTTTCCCGATTTTATAGCCTGACCGCGTATGGCTATTGAAAAAGGGATAATGATCTTTACTGACAATGCCCCGATCAATGGCTATGTTATATATTGCCCTGAGAGTACGGATATAGTTATTTATAGTATTATTTGCACAGCCTGACTTCCTTAGGAAAATCTCATATTTTGTTAGTAAAGCAACATTGATGTCCTGAAATCGAAAGCTTTTACTAGGGTTAAAGCGATCAAATGCATTTCTGGACACTCCATAAATACTTGCATTTCCGATATTCCCAAGTTCAGTAAGTTCCTTAATCCTCTGGTCAAAGAATAAGGAAACAGTCCATTTGTCTTTTTTCAATTCAAACTGCTCCTTAAATAAATCAAAGTTGAAAGGCTTTCCATCATTCTCAAAATCCATTGCAATTTTCTCAGCCTTGGCCACTTTTAATTTCAGACCATAATTAAGGTCTTTATAGTTATCAGAATTATGCGCTTTCTTAAGTTGGTTGTGTTGTGAATCCCAATTTTCTGGCAAGCAATATACGCTCAGGTTAAAATATTTTCGTTTCCGTTCATGAGTCGCCCGAAGAACAACTGCTTTCGATCCATCTTTCCTTGCTGGTTTTGAAGGGTGTAGCATAAGTAAAAAAAACACCATGTTTCTATATTATTTTTGAGGCCTAAATTTAGTGATTTCGGGGTACACATTCGGGTACACAGATTAACACATTTGGGTACACAGGAGGGGTAATTGTTAATAACTTCCAGCAAACGAAAGCCCTGTAACTGACTGACTAACTGAAGTATCTGTAAGTTTTGAGAAATATCAGCAAATAACTTTGTGATTCTTACAAGCAGGGGGTCACTGGTTCGAATCCAGTATCGCCCACGAATAAAGATCAAGCAGTTACACGTTAATTCGAGTAGCTGCTTTTTTAGTAGGTGAAATATAAGTGGAATTTCACATCACGGTTATTCTCTTTAACAATACTTCCTATCTATATATAACTTTATCACTATAGTTGATAAGTATATTCTTAATTTAAGAAAATACACACCTTGGGATTTATATAGTAGACAATTTTTGTTAATTAAAACCTGTCGTAGATTGACAAGCCAGGTTATTCTAGGTTGACTCAGTTTGCCTCTGCAGGGGATAAATCGAAGATAAATGAATATTCAAGTCGTAACTAATTGATTATCTGCTAATATATGTGAATGAAAGTGCATTTATTCCGGCTCAGGACAGATTTTGCAAAAATTACTGCAAATTCATAATGCATCAACAAGAGTAATATTTTAATTGAATCTAGCTTAACTCAACTAGAAGTAAGAAGATTGATGGTTTGATTCCAGTAGAAGAGTGCCCCTCCAGGAACAAACTTAAGTTTCTTATTGAGGATGTTGAATTCGGGATTCTCAATCATCGCTGGAACCGGGACATTGGTTGTAGGGTTACGGTCAATCTTGCCATTGTAGCCGGTTAAGATCATGGCTGCAAGATAAGCCGCTTTTGAGCCAGCGGTCTGAGCATGTTCAATTCTAAAGTTGCCAGAGAACAGGAAATATTGAAATTGATTGATTCCAGTTTGTAGTTCTTTGAAAGCAGCTGTCTTGTCCACATCTCCTTTATCATCACGTTTGGCCAAAATCAAGCTGGTATCTATTATGTCATGAAGCACCTCTTTTACTGTTATTTCATTTGAAGTATGATATCCAATTTCCGAAAATGCGAAATTTTCAAAACTGATCCTGACACTTTCAAAATTGTCCATAGCATCAAACAGGTTGGCAACATCAAAAAGCTGCTTAATGATTTCTCTCTCCTTCTGCTTGCGATAAGGGATACCAGTAGTATTTGGAGCATATGCAGTCAATTTATCACCAAGAATAGAATTTATGTCGGGCATCGTCACCTCAACCGGACTTCCATCTTCAAGGATCCAAGGAGTTTGAATGGGTTTTTTCAGCAACACAGGGTAGTGACACTCCTCAAACAAGATATCAAGCAGAATTTCCTGCTCTTTCTGAGCAATGCGTGAATTGTAAATGAATTTATAATGAGCTTTTGGAACTCCATCGCGATGACTCCTTTTTTCATCCAATTCAAAACGGATGAAAATATCGGGAGAAATAATTTTAGCCAGTTTTCCCTCTAGAACAGAACTTGAATAATCATTAGGCAAAACAATGTCCACATCAATTGAAAATCGATTGGAGTCTTCCAACAATAGCAATAAACTTGTGCCTCCTTTGAAGGTGAAATCAAGCCCCGTTAAAGAAAGTTGCTCAACCAGATAAAGTGCAAAAACTGTTCTTTCCAGAATTGAAGGATCCGACCCTTTATACTCCTTCTTCTTTAATAATATCCAATCGGATGTCAAACTCTGTTTATCAATCATCTAATAAGATTTGTATGCATTGGTTTTTAATTCCAGGAATTGAGCCAAGTCCTCCTTCTTTTGTCGACGGCTAGCGTAATTCAGCATCCAGGTTGTGTTAACATGATATCTTTCAAATGCACTATTATAAATAAATATCAACTCACTTCCCAGAAACATTTGGAATAGTCCAGGATCTGCAAGCAGATCTACTAGTATTTTTTCCAATTGGGGGATGACTATGTGTTCAAATTCCTTCAAAGGGGCTTTGGTAACAAGTGACTTTATGACCACTGAATCGGGATTCTGATTTACATAATTGTCCAAAATTTCTACTGATGGAATCAGATAAACATTGCGAATCTTATTGTCCTGAAGGAAATGGAATACAATTTCTTCTGCCCCTTTCTCAACCTCAAGAACTGTAAAGAATTTTCCCGGTTGATGTAACATGAATTCATGAATCCATTTTGTTGACCAGATGCAGACTTTTATTCCAGGGAACTCCCTATGGATTCGTTGATAAATATCTCGTTGGCGATTCTCCAGAACTGGTTGGAACAATGGTTTATCATTTAGAGTGAAACGATTCTTATCCATAGCATAAATTATTTGATTCCTCTTCAAATCATAGATACGCCAACGAAATGTTGTCTCCTTCATTCCAGGATAAATATCTTGTAAGAATTCAAAGAGCTCCATACGTGTAAAAGACGTAGTGCCTTTAAACTTCAATTTAATTTGCTCAAATATACTTTCTACAGTCAATTCTCTGTTAATTAGTGCCTAGTAACTTTGTAAAGTTACAAATATTTGACAATTATTCAAGATTACTGTCAAATGTACAGGATTTACTCAGTATTCAAACGCTCACTGGCAACACTCAGAACATCATTAGCAAACTCTTTAAGATAAATCTCGGTGGTTTCTTCACTGGTATGACCCATCATTTTTTTAATCACTGAAGCAGAAACATCCTTACTCTTCAAGGTTGAGGCAAAAGTATGGCGAGCGACATATGTGGTGAGTGGGGTTGATATTTCTAATTTAGAACCAATATCACTTAGACTGCTATTCGCCTCTATTAATGCAGTTTTGACTCTGGCTTTCTCACGATAGGTGTGTCATGAAAATTACTGAAAATAGGAAATACATATTTCCTGCTACTGTAATTCCTGAATTGATCCAGAATTTCCGTCAACTGTGTATTGATTTTGATTCGAAAAGTTTTTGTATGGCGGGTTTTAACCCGGGAATACACGATGTAATTTCCTTGTATTTTTTTGTCCCAACGCAGATATGCCATATCAATAAAATTGATGCCCCATGCGTAGTAACTGAACAAAAAATAAAGTTTAGCATCCTGACTAGTTGGTACCATCAGGATTATTTTAACTCTATTTGTAAATCACACTTTCTTCATCCAGTCTTTTCAGATCCTTATCTGAGAGGCGAAATGATAGAGCTCCAGTGTTTTCTCTGACATGGATTTCTTTTGTTGCTCCTGGGATGGCGAAAACTGTGTCGCCATGAAAATTGATTACCCAATTAAGAGCTATTTGTGCAGCTGTGACATCATATTTGAGTGCGAGCTCTTTCAGAGACATAATCAGGGGACGACTTTTCTTCAGCCCAGCTGATTTAAATTGGGAAGTAGATTTTCTGAATCCAGTTTTTTTAATCAGTTCAGGTTTGTCATGGAACTTGCCGGTGAGTATACCCTGGGCCAAAGGAGAATAAGCAATGATGGAAATCCCGAGTTTTTTAGTCAGATCCATTACTCCGTTTGATTCAATTTTTCTGTTGAGTAAGCTGTAGGGCATTTGATTGGATACCAAGGAAATACCTTGTTTTTGAAGGGTATCCCATGCAGATTGCATTCTGGTGGCAGAAAAATTACTAACACCGATTTGTCGGATTTGCTTCTCTTTCAACAGACTGGCCATGGCTGTTACTTCAGATTTTTCGCTAGAGAATCCATAGGGTTGATGCACCTGATATAAATCAATAGGATATGGTGCAAGTGCCTGAATTCGTTTATCTATAGTTTTGGGAATATTGGAGGCGAAACGAAATAAGGGCCACCATTTACTTGCAATAATTACTTCTCCCGGCTGTTTTCCAAGGGTCTGAAGGGCTCTGGAAAGAGCCTCTTCTGAGGCACCATTACCATAAACTTCGGCAGTGTCAAACCAATTAACTCCTCCTTCAAGAGAAAGAGAAACAACTTTTCCAATAAGCTCGTCATCAAGTGTGGGCCAGAACTTTCCAGCCAGGTTATTTTGTTTGCTAAATTGCCAGCAGCCTAGCCCAATTGGAGTAAGCATCAAATCGGATTGTCCAAGCGGACGTACGGGGCTCTTATTTTCCATAATGAAATTCTGAATAATTGTAAAAATAGTTCAAATTCCTGTGAATGCATGACAATAGAGATCCTTAACAACAGGTGCAGCAATCCAATATTAGAAGCTCAGAAATGCAAACAACAATGTAGATAATTCGGTGAGAATCGTCTTAACGCTGACATTTCTATATGTGGTATTTGTTTAAATATCATTCCTCTCCAACTATCACTATTGGTCACATCCCGTTATTGTCATAACTTAGTGGTAACCAAACCTTACAAGTCATGAAGAAAATAGCTAATTCTGCATTGATTCTTTTGCTATTCTTTCAATTTGGGCTATCTCAGAATACAGAACTATTCGAATATAATGAAGTAGAATTGGAGAATCAGTTTTCAGATCTTAATAGGCTCGAAGAAGTTATTCTTGAACATCCGGGAGTTACAAGTAAAGAGCTAGCTAACGAGGGTCGTTGGGATTCAGGGTTGAGTGTTTACTGTCAGAGCGTAATCTTTCCAAAAAACCATGTGCTTAAAATTGTTCCATTTGCGGTTAGTATTTTGGGCACCTCTATAGTCAGGGTAATAATGGAAAATACGAATAGGTACCCTTTACCTATCAGTGCTTTCATTTACCCCCAATTGATTGGCATTGCTGCGGGGGCAATTTGTCTATCTATTATCAATAAACAAGAAAAATAATATTTACCAGGACTGATGTGATGAAGCAAATTATTGGAATGGGATGCGGTGTATTTATCGGCTATGGTTTAGGAGTTATATTATAGAAGTAATGGACATCAATAACGATAATCACCAGAGATAAAATCTGAATTTACCTGAAGCCACTTGGAACGATCAACTGACAGTTCTTCGTTTGAACTAGCCAGGTTCATGGCAATCTCCATGGCTAACTGACTTACCCTTTGTGCTTTTTTTAAACTTATTTTGAAGAAATAGTATTCTTAAGGCCGAGGGAAATTATATTCCAATTCATACGTGCAATCAGGATAGGATAATGACCCTGATGACAATGAAGCAGGTTCTCCAGAAGCTAAGTATATCAGGAGGAGTTTTTAATTACAAATGCGAAGAGGCACAATCCTTACAGGTCCGATCAAACCCGAGGGGAGCGGTATCCAGTCGGCATCTTTCTTCGGCCATTTGAACAAAGCACCAATTTCTTGTGTTTTCTGATTTTCACCTATGGTTTTTTGCCAAGCAATGCCACGAATATCCAGGTCTGCTAAACGATTGGCAGCAGTATTAGCGACTTCTATCTCAAGGATGTTCACCTCACCTCTAATTAATCTGTCTGTCACCACTCGCATAGGCTTGCCAATCAGCTCACCAATCAATTCACCGTTAAGCCGTACCCGAGCGGTGTGACAGACTTGACCCAGATCGATTGCCCAGGCATCTGCTTCCTCCTTGGGCGCCTGAAAATGAACCGTATAACGAGCAATGCCGGAAAAGTAACGCAAGGCTGCCGATTGATAGCTTTTCCATTCCGTCCAGGAACTGAGCGTTTCTATTGTCTCAGATTTCGGAATAACTTCACCGCCCTCCAGAAACATTACCTTCCATGGGCCAACAATATACCTTGCTTCCGCTGCCGCTTCATAATATGGCCAGGCCAGGCCAATGACAGAGTCTTTGAAGACTCTTACAATGCAAGACTGCCGTGGATCCAACTGAAGCCGGACGGCACTTCCAATATTCCCGCTGTCTTTTCGGTACTCTCCCACCCCGGTTCTACCTGTCATCGGGTCAAATATCACAGCCGAAGCACCAATAGCAGTCAGTGGCACCCAGCCATCAACCCGCTTACCCTCTGCAAGATTAGTAATAAAATAAGTTGTACTCTGGTCATCCTTGCGACGAATGTATCGCAAGCTTGCATCCATCATCTTTTCACGATAGATGCCGGCTTTGTCCATGGAAGCAAGAATATCATCGCCGAAAACAATTCGCCCTATTCCCAGACTTGCTATCTTTTTGTCTACGGCCATGTCCCTTGCTGAGACTATCTTTCCAAGTGCTGCCTGAAAACGAATACGACGCTCTTGTAGTCGACTGAATCCAGGCACATCCTGTGGAAGCTGACCGTGCATGATAATTGTGGCACCAGCAGTGGCCAGATCCACAATTTTCTCTATTGTTGCCACAGACATAAGCTTGCAGTTGGTAACAACGATTGCATTGTATGAGGTACCTGGTGAGACAAGTTTACCGTCTTCAGCATGAATTGACTCGAGCAATCTGTCGCTTACCAGATCAAAACCATACCCGGCACGCCAAAGGGAATGCATTGCAGGAACTCGCTTACTGTAGGGGGGCAGATTACTGAATGTACTAACAACTTTGGGTACCATAAGACTATCAGAAAATCGTTTTGACCACTGATCGAAAATCGGATCGTAAACAAGTAAATCACTATCAGGCTTTCCGGCTTGCATAAATGATTGAATGCGGGTTATATAATCACAAAACTGCTTCCCCCCCAGGTTCCATATCGGATTGAAGGATCCCAAATGGGTGCCGGCATAAAACAGCCACCCAGGCCAATGCACATTAGAGGGCGAATAAGACATACCGTGGAATGCGATATGATTGACGCCGGAAATAATGTCGTAGTCCAACTTTTCTTTCATTAAATCATACGGAGTGTCAAAAAGTGGCCCCAGGCAGGTTAAGGACTCAGAGCCAACCAGTGGTTTGCCAAGAATGTGTACTACAGAAGCGGGGATCTTAGCACGCATAAAAGCATTATCTGATACATAGTCACCTTTACTAATAAACCAGCTTCTGGCTCCACCCATATCGGCTTGCGGAATATTGTATAGAGCATTAAGATCCAGCTCATTGGCCGGTTCATTAATCGTCTCACCTATGATCTGACTACCGTGACCGGAGGCCCATTGACTGAAGGTATTGGTGAAGTTATCCAACATCAGGTCAGAGAGCGTATGTCGATAGTCGCAGACCACACGGCTTACCTTATCCTTATCACCTTGTCCCATAAACGCAGGTAAATGTTGCCTCAAATCATAGCCGCGCCGCTCCTCGAACTCAGTAAAAAAATTTCTAGTCCAATCCATGTAGGTTTCCCATGAATCATTCATAAAAGCTCTTGGCAGATCAGCCTTATCGATATGAGCAAATGCTTTGTCAAAGTGACCGAAATACCTCATTAGAGCTGGTGCAGAAAGATGGTCTACTGCAGGACCTCTGTAGCCAGGCGTGGACATACGAGAAGGAGTCGCTCCCCTATGGTTCTTCACGATATACAACTTCCATCCCTCGGATGGTGCAGACCAATCCAGAATACCTTCCTCACTAATCTTGCCTGTTAAATCGATTGTCTTGCCCTTTGAAGAGAAGGCCATCACTGCCGAAATATCTTCAGAATACTCCCCAGATCCATCCTTCTTCCTGTTTAAAATTCGCCAGCCCTTTTCCCGACATTCATCAAGAGTCAGTATTGTGGAATGTATCACGCCAGACTCATCTCCATGCTTAACCCTTGAACCACCGAATCCCCAACCGGAAACCGGCGACATATCAACCCCCATTCCAAGACTGCGAGTCTCTTTAACTGTGTAAGCAACTGTTTCAATCCACTCCTTTGATAGAAAGCGGAGTTTGGTCACCCCTTTTTCATTTACATCCAACAAGCAAACAATGCACACACCACCAATTCCACTTTGGTGCATCTCCTGAAGACTTCGGGTGATTTCGGCTTTGCTAACGGCGGCACCGTGCCACCACCACCATGTCCATGGTCTCATTTCATTACCAGTGATGACTGGCCATTTTAACTTAGAGTGTGTATAACTTGTATCATCTGAAATATCAACATTCGAGGATTTTGCTGATTGATTCTTTATTTTTTTAAAACCATCTCCTTCTTTTCCTTTAGAAAAGCCTGACATAAGTAAAATGGCTGACAGAACAGCAAGAATATATATTTTCATTTTGTCTATTAATTAGAATTTAGACTTTTCAAGCTGACTTTGCAATGTTGAAGTACTTTACCTCAAATGTATAAATCTTCAAATATTTTGGACTGTTTGTACACAAAGAAAAGGTTTGGCTTTCCATGATCTCGCCTTCTGTTGATGTTCCTGTAGTTTTCCAATTATATTGATAATCCTTATCGAGAGAAGGAATCTCAAAATGATGTACATCTGTAGTAGCTGTGAGATTCTGCTCGATTCATGAAATATGATTATACCTGAAATGTAATAAATACAGCAGCTTCTCCCAAGCTCCTATCCCTCCAGTCTCCGGGGCAAAGTAAAGGAAAACCTTGTCCCTTTTCCATATGCTGATTTGAGGCCTATGTCGCCACCCAACCTTTTTACGAGGGCTTTTGAGATGGATAAACCCAGTCCGGTTCCTTCAGTTTCAGAAACTTTCAATGAGTAAGCCTGTCTGAATCTCTCAAAAATAAGATCTTGCTCTTCCTCCCGGATTCCTATCCCGGTATCCTCAACAAAAATTTCCACACCCTCTTCTTCAGCCAGATAACCAAAGCTGACAGAGCCCTTTGGTGTGAACTTCAATGCGTTTTTTATTAAGTTGGTCAAAACCTGAATAACACGATTCCTGTCGCTATGGATAAAAAGCTCCCTTTCTTTCTCGTTAGGGATATAAACCAATTTCAAATTTCTTTTCTCAGCCTCCATCTTAAACTGATTAAACAATTCATCACATAAATAATGTACTTTAATTTCTGACAGATAGAGCTGAATTTCACCTGCTTCAATCTTAGATATGTCAATCAAATCGTTTATCAGTGACATCAATCTTTCTCCACTGTTTTGAATTACTTTTAGTGACATATCCCGCTCAGCAACTGTCATGGTATCAATATCGCTTAGCAAATCTGTGAATCCCAGGATAGCATTCATTGGAGTACGAATCTCATGACTCATATTTGCCAGAAAAGCGGATTTCAAACGATCACTTTCCTCAGCCTTTTCCTTGGCCAATTTAAGTTCAAGCTCTGATTTTTTTCGGTCTGTAATATCCCGAATAATACTGATCCAGGCCTTTTGCTTCCTGAAGCTTGTCTCCTGAGTATGTATTTCAACCGCAAAACTGGATCCTTCTTTTGTGATATGGGTATACTCATTCGGGGCTGTTCTACTTTCATCACTTATATTCTCATCAACCTTTTTTAATTCTTCTGCCGGATGAAGATTGTGTGGAGTTAGTTGATAAAATTCTTCCTTTGTATAGCCATACTTCTTGATGGCTGATTGATTACAATCCAGGAACTTATAACTTTCAAAATCAAAAATAACTATGGGATCTGCAATGTGATTAAAAAGAGCTTCATATCGAATCTGGTTGAATTGGACAGTCTCTTCAGTCTCAAGCAGATCATTGCGAATTCGATTATTCTCAGTAATATCCAAAACCAATGAAGCAATTCCTATGAGCTCACCTTTAGAGTTCCGCAATATTGAATTATACCATTCACAAAAAATACTCTTTCCGGATTTGGTTAAGTTGAGGTTTTGTGAACGACTACCTCCGGATTGAGCCAATAGTTGCTGCCAAACTCCATCAACATGCTTCCTGGCCTTTTCAGGGACAATAAAACTTGCATGTTCTCCAATGGCCTCATCACTCGAGTATCCAAAAACAATCTCTGCAGATCGGTTCCATACAATGACCCTGAAATCCAAATCCCATTCAATAAATGCTAAAGGGGTTTGCTCTATATGAGCATACAATTGCTGTGAACTATCCATTTTATACTATTCAGATTTACGGCCAGAAAGACGTCTGAACAATCAAAGATAGTCCCAAAACACTCCAGAACATTGAAAACAATAATCTTAGTATGAACTATTTGACGAAAGGCTCCTCTACCTGCAATTCATCTGATAATACAGTACATGCTCTGCAAACATAGCAAATTCAGGAACCCTGTAAAAGCGAATCATCCCCGGACAATCACCAAATAATTCTTTGAACTGTCCTTTTCGATATTTCAATCTGGATATTTCATAGGTTTTCCCGCCTTTCTTAACGTAGTAGGCCTTCGCCGAACCGCCTGATACAGCAATCCCATTTACTGATGTTTCTCCGGTTTTGGCTCCCGGCTTGTCATATACTCTGATTTTCTTGTTAAAACCAGGATTCAATAACTGAGTTAATACATAACGATCTTTTCCAGGCACTTTTACCTGTTCATAATATGCGTACTTCCTGTCAGTTATTTCACTGAAATCGGCTTCAAATAAACGCTCCAGGTTTTTTGTTTTCTCATTCAGCATTTCGAGTTTAGCAAGACCATCAATCTTAGTTCTCAGGTTCTGAATTTGTGCAGCTTTCATGCGGTGCTTGTTACCATTATGATCTTTGATAGTCAAACTGACCAGACCTTTCATTCCGATCAAAGCAGCAGTAATCTTTCCATTAATTGTTTCCATATTAACGGTGGTAAGCTGTGCATCCCCTGACAATGAACTCAAGGGAGTTACAAAGCCCTGGCCCCATCCGGCAGGAATACAAAACATAATAACAAAACATACAAGGGATAGACGTTTTAAGGTTTTCATGATGTACTTTATTATTTAGTTGCAGAATCCAATTGCTAAAATTTTACAAAATATTTCAAAACATTGCCTATCTTTAAACTTCCGTATGGAATAGAATAGAATAGCATAGGAATATTTTATCATCTAAATTTACCGAATATGAGTAAAAAAATCTACACTTTCTTCTTATTTTTTGCCTTAGCAGTCTGGCTTACCCCTGTTCAAGCCCAACAATCTGCGTTAAAAGGAACAGGTGAAGTGTTTTTCACTGAAACATTTGATTGGGGAAATCCGGCAGATGAAAAAGGCTGGACGATGCCTGAAGGCTATATTCTGATTGATCCTGACGACAATGGCTATAACTGGATGTGGTACAAACCGGGAGACAGCATTGTAGCACAATACACTGCTGAGCCGGCATTCATATCAAGTACTGCGGAGGATGGCGGATTAGTTTTACCACTTAACTTGTATAATGATTTTTTGGATCCCCGTTTAACTGTTAATAATAGTTTGGAGTTTCCTCACTTTGACTGTAGCTCCAGATCATCCGTAATTTTGCGCTTCGAAACTCATTTTATGAATGGTGGAGATGGCGCCAATGAAGTATGGGTATCTAATGATGATGGTGTACACTGGGCAGCTTATGATTGTGGATTTGGCACCTTACACAAAGATCGACCAAATGATGCAGCCCCTGGTAAACCTGTAGTTTTTGAGGCTAATATTTCAGAAGTTGCTGCTGGAATGTCTGATGTGATTATTCGTATTCATTGGGGAGAAACTACCCTGTATTTTTGGGTTCTTGATGACTTCAGTCTTTCTGAAGCTTATAATAACGACCTTCAAATCAAGCATTACGCACTGGAATGGGTTGATGGAATTGATGAAACTGTTGAAAGTTTCATGCATGATATCCCAATCTCTCAGATTGGTGGTACTTTTTCTAATTTCTCAGCCAGTAGTTTCAATTTTGGCGAGTTAGACCAGGATAATGTAACCCTGACAGTTGATGTATCAAAAAATAATGAGTCGGTTTTTACTACTTCAGATTCAAGGGGATGGATTTCACCACTTGTTCTTGATACAATAAATCTTGAGGGTGGTTATACACCTGAAGAATTCGGACATTATAAAATCGCCTGGGACTATACTCAGGATCAGGCAGAGGAAAATCCGCTTGATAACGGAGCTGAAGTGTTCTTCAACGTAACTGATAGTGTTTATTCGCGTTCTGATGAAACAGCTGAATTATCATGGGCTTATGGTTTTGAGCATTATGGTGGTGAGGTTGGTGAAGCCGGATGGAATATTGAACACTTCTGCGGTACAATTTTTCCGATTTATGGCGATTGTGAAGTAAATTCTATTTCAACCTTTATTACCGGAGGATTAGCTGATGGTAAAATCGAATTCTGGTATACTTTATGGTGGCTACCACCTCCTGAAGAAGATCCTGAAGGTGCAGGCGCTCTTGAGTGGCTGTCTACAGAGATTCTTACCCTCGATTCGAGTATGTTTAACACCTGGGTAACCCTGCCATTTGAAAAAGACGGTGAAACTGAGTTTCTTTTTGCCGGTGATATAGTTTATGCTGGTATTTCATACAATAATTATAATGATGAACCATTGGTTCGTAGGGGTAAAAACCTTGCCATCGGTCATGATGCCAGTATCAAAGTTAATGACCCAACGGCAATCGGACATCACAATGGCAGCTTTGTACAGTCAACTTTCGTCAGAGGAAGAAATCTGATGGTTAGACTGAATCTGAATGATCAGTCGAATATTATTGATGGCACTGATCTGACTGAATCTAACTCTCTGCTGAATCAGAACTATCCAAATCCATTTGCGGGTAGTACAACTATTTCATATGAGTTAGGATCTGTTTCAGATGTAAGCATAGAAATCAAAGATCTCACAGGTCGTCAGGTAATGGTGATCGATGAAGGCAAGAAAATTGCAGGTAAACATTTCTATCAACTCCAGGCAAACAAACTGGAAGCAGGTGTTTATTTCTACACTCTTACCGCAGGAGGATTTAGTGAAACCAAACAAATGGTGATCTCAAAATAATTCCATAACATACCCCTAACCGGGTTATATAATATAGGGGCACAAGATTTTGTGCCCCTATATTTTTTGCCCCAATATTTTTCGCTCCAGTTTTATCTTCTTTTCCTTACTATATCCATTGCTGCCAGGTAGCCACTGTATATTGCTCCTGAAAATCCTCCGCCGGTTTGAGTCCAGGCCGATGCATAGTGCAGGTTATCGAATGGAGGTTTAAGTTTCTTTTGGGTTCGCTCAGGTGTTTGAGCAAATCCGTATACTGATCCCTTCGGATTCAAAGTATACCTTTTCACCGTTTTCGCGGTGCCTACCTCACAATATTCTATCTCATCAATAATGCCCGGAATTAATTCATTTAACCTTTCAGAAAATATTTTCTGAACTTCCTTTTTTCTTGATTTATATTCTATCCTGCTCATACCTTCCCAATCATCAGTATAATCGATGCAACAGATAGCCCCTACCCCTTTCCCGACGGGAGCCAGCCCGGAATCGATTTGTGAGTAATCAACAAACGTGTAGCTTCTGGTTTTGAAATCGCTTCTATTATTCTTCAGAATATCATTCTGAGATTTCACTGAACCATCGTAAACAAAGGTCGAATAATGTTTGTACCCCATCCGTGAGGGTGATGTTTTAAATCCAAAATATACGGTTAGCAGAGAAGCACCTGGTTCCAGATCAGAAAAACTATCCAATACTGATTCCTTTTCTTCACCATTCAATAGTTTTTCAGCAGCTTGAGGGATAGATGCATTCAACACAATATCGCTAGCATAATCAGTTATCTCAGGCCCAACTCCTTTTGCCTGATAAACGACACCTTTAAGCAAATTATCACGATAAACCAATCGTGTTACCAGATGATTCAGCAAGACACGTCCACCATTCTCCCTGATCACATTCATCATTGCATTAGACAATACCTGAGAACCTCCCTTGATAAAATTGCCACCGCCAGAGTAATAGCTATTCTGAGCCATGCAATAGTATCCTAGAGAAAGATTGTAGGGATCATCATGAAAGTAGCCAAGATTCCCCAGAAGAATCAGCTTAAGATCTTCATGATTAATGATACGGTCAAGGAAATCACCCAGATTATCATTTGCATCAATCTCTCCTTTTTTCATCGCCTGCCGGATGTTTAATATGGTATCATAATATGCTTTAATACCCTCTTCCTCATCTGGAAAAAGCCCAATGAGTTTTTCAGTCATTTCCACAGGGTCGTGCGACACTACAACATCATAGCGACTATTAACAAAACGATAGAATTCAGGCACCTTTATAAATTCAACCTGGTCGGTAATTCCAAGGTCTTTGAAAATCCTGGTCTTCATATCCCGTGGATGAAGACCATCCATTTCATGAAGTCCTACCTCGATTTTAAAATCTTTTCGTTTAAAAGTTGTAGCACAACCCCCTGGACGGTCATGCTGTTCGATAAGCAATACTTTCTTGCCCGACTTTGCCAGTTTAGCACCAGCGGTAAGCCCTCCAAGGCCTCCTCCTATAACTATACAGTCGTAATTCATTCAATAAAAAATTTAAGAGTTTTATGGAATGGGATAGCGTTTAAACTCAGCATTAGGGTCAAACAAATACCGATAAGTAATATAATTTTTTACCGGGACGCTCCCAACAGACATAAATATTTTTCTCATTTTCGGATTAAAGTCTCCCACCCAGGAGAACTCAATTTCCGTATATTGTTTCTTCCTTTTAAAAACTTCAATCAGATGCCAGATGAAAGCTGACTCCATACCCAGACCCTGGTATTTTGGAACCACTCCCATAAGGACTCCCCTCGCTCTGCTAATAGTTTTGCGTTTAAGCAAGTAGAAAAACCTGATTTTATTCCATAGATGCATTCTGCCATCAAGATGTTTTAATATCATATTCACATCAGGATACATCAGATAAATGGCAATAGGTTCATCATCCCGATAAGCCAGCCAAATAAACTCCGGGTCAATAATTACCTTGGCTTTTTGTAATGTCTTTTGGATATACTCAGGCTTCAATGGTTCGAAATTCTCCTTAAAAGATGCCCAGGCGATATTAAATACTTTGGCAAAATCATTTGACATCTTTTCCTGATTCTTCCATGAAAAATGCTTAAAAGTATACTCTGGCTTTTTAGCCACCCATTCAGCAATTTTCATAAATCTGGCTGGGAACTCACTTTTTACATCCAGATGAAAACCTTCTTGTTTAAAGTAGGTTTTGAATCCATAATCCTCGAATAACTTCTGGTAATACGCTGGATTATAAGCAATCTCATATGAGGGATGTGTAAATCCATTTACGAGCAATCCCCACCAGCTATCTGTTTCACCAAAATTAACAGGGCCATCCATCGCTTCCATTCCCTGATCGGCAAGCCACTCCTTTGCAGTATCAAAAAGGTAATTAGCCGCTGACTGATCATTGATACATTCAAAGAATCCCATCCCTCCGGTAGCTTGATCCTGTAAATGGGCAGTATTATCATCAATAAATGCTGCAAGCCTTCCAATCAATTTATGCTCGTCATTTACAAGCACCCATCTCTCAGCTCTACCATGACTGTAATAGACGTTCTTTTCAGGATTAAATATGTCATTTATATCTTCATCAAGCGGACAAACCCATACGGGATCATTCTTGTATAATAGTTTAGGTACCTTAATAAAATCTTTCTGACTTGCTTGATCTTTTACCGGTATTATCCTCATATATATACTTAATTCTTTCTGTATAATTCGTCAATCTGCACCTGATACTTTTCAGCGATAAAATTTCTTCTCAGCTTCAATGTTGGTGACAATTCGCCAGTTTCCGGTCCCCATTCATCCTTTACCAATTTATATCTGACAATTTTCTCGGCCTGCCCCAGGCTAGCATTGAGGGATTCAATTTCTTTATTGAATAATTGAACAATTTCACTCTTTTCAATTAAACTTTGATCGTTATTGAACTGGTGATTATTCTCCTTAGCCCAGCTTCTGAGTAATCCAAGATTTGGAGTAACAATGGCTCCAGCAAACTTCTGGGCATCTCCCACCACCATTAGCTGTTCAATATAATCTGATTCTTTAAATTTCCCTTCAATAACTTGCGGAGCTACGTATTTACCACTCGAGAGCTTAAAAATCTCTTTCTTACGGTCGGTCACCCATAAGTATTCCTCCTTCTCTAATTTACCTATATCCCCGGTGTGAAACCAGCCATCCTCATCAATAACTTCACTCGTTTGTTTCTCATCTTTATAGTAGCCCAGCATAACATTATCTCCCCGGCAGAGAATTTCTCCATCATCAGCTATCTTCAGCTCAACGCCTTCAATTAAAGCTCCAACGCTGCCAAGCATTACCCCGGGTGCTTCCTGACGATTCATAGTTACAATAGGGGATGTTTCAGTGAGTCCATACATATTAATGATTCGAATACCAGCGGCCCAGAAAATTCTCTCAAGCCGGCTTTGTAAACTTGCCCCTCCACATCCGGCCAGTCGCATTTTTCCACCAAGGGCCTCACGCCACTTGCTAAAAATCAACTTGTCAGCAATTTTCAGCTTACGCTTATACCACCATGAGCTTTCATCCGGCAGTTTATATTTTAAGCCCAGATCAACTGCCCAGAAGAATATCTTCTTCTTTGTACCGCTTAGCTTATTGCCTTTAGCGATAACATTATCATATATCTTTTCAAGAATTCTTGGGACAGTATCAAATCCATCTGCATTGACTTCCTTCATATTGGCAGCTATCGTTGCCATACTCTCCGCATAGTAAATACTTGCTCCACTATACTGGGTCTGATAATTACCCATTCGTCCACCTACATGGCATAATGGCAGAATACTCAGATATCTGTCTTCCGGACCCAAATCAAACACTTTAGACCCTTCTATAAAATTGTGCACCAAGTTCTTATGTGAAAGCATCACCCCTTTTGACAATCCGGTAGTACCAGATGTGTAAATCAATGTTGCACAATCATCAGGCTGAATAGTTAGCATAATTGCATCCAGCTCGTCAACATATTTATCATGGTTCTGACTACCCAATTCAACAATTTCCTTCCAATTTGCTGTGTGATCGATTTGATCAATGGAGTAAAAAGACTTAATACTATCCAGACTTTCGAAAACAGGATAAATCTTTTGCTTAAGCCCCTCATCAGAAACAAAAACTGCTTTTGCATCAGAATGAGAAAGCACATATTGAAACTCATTGCTACTCAATGATGTAAATACCGGAACATGAATCACACCAATCATAGCCATACCCATATCCATTATATTCCATTCAGGACGGTTATTGCTAATAGTGGCCACTTTGTCTCCTTTCTTGTAACCAAGTACCATTAATCCGACGGCAAACTCCCGGGACAGTTTGTAGTATTCCTCTGTGCTGTAGCCAATCCATTTCCCCTCTGTTTTAGCATTGAGAATATCCTTGCGATTGAAATCACTAATCAATCGATCCAGTAAATCAAATGTACGTGTTACTTGCATGTTCTTGGTATTGTCAGGTTTCACTGACTAAAAATATAACAAATCGCCGTTATTATCCTATAAATAAACAGGTATTTATAAGTCTTTAGTATCAGTATCCTTACTCTTGTCAGATTTATTTTTTCCTCTACGAAAAGCAGATGGAACAAGAGTAAAGCGCTTCACCCCAAGTTTTTGAGCCAGAAGTTCTAATCCTATCAGAGAAAATCCACCTCCGGGAATGATAGAAATAGTAGCAAAAAGCGAAAACCTGCCTACATCTTTCAATTGTTCAATTGCCTCTTTCACTTCCTGTTCAGTAGGTGGATCTTTGCGGTTTCGAAGGTCGAGTTTATACTCCAGCATCTTAAAAAAGGATTCTGCCATGGCCCTGGTTTCAACAGCCTCTTGTTCAACCCCTTTCATTCCCTTCTTTATCAATTTAGCAGACTTAACAGCATATTTGTGAGATCGGCTCACAGATTCACCTCTTTCTGAAAACTTAAGGGGATTAAAGCGATCTAGCCGGAATGACCAAATCAAATCAGAAATACTTCTCTTAGACATAACAAATCCTCTCAAATCAAATGCCATAAACAAAAATACAAGTTTTGGCAGGGAGAGAGGGGGGGGAGAGGAAAGGCATAGGGCTTAGGGTAAGTATGAGGTATTAAGAATAAGGGAAAAGGAAAGGGAATAATTACCAATTAGGCAGTCCCGAGTAACAGGGTAACCGAGTAACCGTCACGTCACCACATCTTTCACCCCCGACTGCCGCTCATACTCCTTTGCCTCCACTATCTCCCTTATCCTATGCATACTCTGATATATATCTTTGTAACTTGTATATAATGGCGTTACACCCAGGCGAATGTAATTTGGTGATCTGAAATCAGGAATTATTATCTTCTGATCTCCTGCCGGATGAATAAGCGCCTGAGTAATCCGGTATGCCTCCGGGTGGCAGATAGAAATGTGGGAGCCACGAGATTGAGGATTTTTAGGTGATCCAAGGATGAAATCATTTGGCTTGAGCCATTTATTAAAGAGGTAAAGCAAATACTCGGTTTGCCGAATACTTTTCTGTCGAAGATTGTCCATTCCGGCTTCAAGCAGGAGGTCAATTCCATATTCAGTTGCGGCGGCGGAAAGAACCGGTGTCGTTGAAGTCAAAAAACGATTAATCCCTGATGCAGGCTCGAATTCAGCACTAAAATCAAAAGGATTCTCATGGGCAAACCAGGCCCATATCGGGTTCTGCAATTGATCCTGCAAGTCCTCCCTGACATAAAGAAAAGCTGAAGCACCCGGACCACCATTCAGGTATTTGTAGGTACATCCAACAGCAAGATCCACTTCACAGTCATTGAGTTTGATCGGAACAGCCCCAACAGAATGACTAAGATCCCAGAGAACCTGGGCTCCTGAATCATGGGCCAGGCGAGTAATTGAACTCATCTCATATTTGAAGGCGGTTTTAAAACTCACATGGCTCAAACAAAGCAGGGCCGTTTGAGTACTAATAGCCGCTCTAATCTCATCTTCAGTTACAGATATGCCATTATGACTCTTTGCTAAAACCAGCTCATACTGAGACTCAAAAAGATCGACCAAGCCCTGGAGCACATATAAATCAGATGGGAAATTGAGTTCATCGCTCACAATTCTGTTTTTGTCAGCACATTGCATCTTCATACTGGCAAAAGCAAGCTTAAACAGATTTATGGAAGTGGAATCTGTAAGTAGCACTTCATTGGGTTTTGCTCCAATCAATCTGGCAATTTTAGCCCCAATACGTCGATTTAAATCAATCCAATCAGAATTCCAGCTCCTGATCAGAGCTTTTCCCCATTGCTCATCAACAAGCTGTGAAACTTTATCCCTCGTTTGCAAAGGCAACCTACCTAATGAATTCCCATCCATATAGATCAGATCTTTCTCGGCATGCATAAATTTATCCCTGTAAGCAGACAAGCAATCATCATAATCTGCCTGTTCAGCAAAGGAAAAATTATCGCCCCAAACAATATC
This sequence comes from Bacteroidota bacterium, assembly GCA_018669475.1. Lineage (GTDB taxonomy): Bacteria > Bacteroidota > Bacteroidia > Bacteroidales > UBA12481 > JABHCC01. The sequence continues at coordinate 35,983 of JABHCC010000102.1, forward strand.
AGAGACCAGCATAGAATGTAACATTATTTAATATTAAAATATTAAGTCCGGGGTCCGAAGTCCGAAGTCCGGGGTCCGGGGTCCGAAGTCCGGGGTAACGGAGTAACCGAGTTCCCCCTACTCCCCCACTGCATCTGCAACTATGTAGGTACTCCCTGTCACCAAAATCAGATCATCCTCTTCGGCTTCTTCTTTTGCTTTTTCAAGAGCCAGGGGAACACTACTTACGATTGAGCCATTCAGACCATAATATCCGGCTTTTGCTGCCAGAATTTTACTGTCAAGTGCACGTGGAATACCGGCTTGTGTGAAATAATAGCAGGCTGCCCGGGGTAAAAGTTGAAGTACCTTGTCAATATTTTTATCCGACACCATCCCCAACACCAGATGCAGCTTATTGTACTTCGTCTCATCAAGCTGTTTCAGAAGATTCTTTATACCTTCCTCATTGTGAGCAGTATCAAAAACCAGGTTTGGCTTGTGTTCGACAATATCCCACCGTCCTTTCAAACCAGTCAGTTTTTTGGCATTGGCAATACCTGCATAAACGGCTTCATCGGGAATTGTCCATTTATTATGCTTCATTACTTCTAGAGTTTCAAGCACCACGGGTAGATTCTTTCTTTGGACGATTCCCTCCAGATCGCTATAAAGCTCTGGAAATACTGTGCGTTTTCCACGCCGTACATTGAAATACTGTTTTCCGTCATTGGCCAAAACCGAATACGGAACCTGGAAATATTGATTTGCCAGGTACAATGGTGCTTTTAAACGCCCGGCAAACTCTTCAAATACATCTATAATTTCAGGACGTTTTTCTCCGATAACAACGGGAATTCCATCCTTAATAATTCCGGCTTTCTCTTTGGCGATACTTACCAGGGTATTTCCAAGAAATTCAGTATGATCTTTTGCAATTCCGGTAATAACAGACACCTCGGGAATGAGAATATTTGTAGAATCGAGACGTCCTCCCATACCTACTTCAACAACAGCAATTTCTACTTCCTGACTTGCAAAGTAGTCAAAAGCAAGTGCTACGGTCATTTCAAAAAATGAGGGCTGCAGTGCCTCGAAAAAATTCTTATGTCGCTCAACCCAGCTGATAAGCTCCTTTTTGGGCATCATAGCTCCATTTATCCTTATTCGTTCTCTGAAATCAATAAGGTGAGGTGATGTGTACAATCCGGTTTTATATCCTGCCGATTGCAATACTGAAGCCAATAAATGTGCTACTGAGCCTTTGCCATTGGTGCCAGCAACATGAATACTTCTGAACTGCTCATGAGGATGACCAAAATACTCATCCAGCTTCAGAGTATTATCAAGGTCAGCTTTATAAGCGGCCTTTCCCATCCGTTGATACATGGGAAGTTGCGAATACAACCATTCTAAAATCTTATCGTATTTAGTCATTTATCTAAGTTAAAAAGAGGTAAATCCACGAATCAAATCCGGCAGGCAGGAATTGCCACTCCTACTTCCATATTATTCTGTTTTCGTTGAATCTGTTGGGCTGAACAGGCTCTGATGCCGGCCATCCGATTGATACCATTGCAAAAGCTTCGAGATGATCAGGCAGATCAAAAGCTTCCTTCAGATAGGCCATACGATTCTCTCTCGGGTAGGTTCCGATCCAGCAAGCTCCCAGCCCTAATGCATGAGCAGCCAGCAAGATATTCTGTGTGGCCGCCGAACAATCAGTTGTACCATAACCCTGAGTATACTGAAGGTCACGATTACGTAACACCAGGATACCCCATTCAGCCTCCATAAGCATTTTGGAATGGGGATGGCTTTCCAAAAAGCCTTTGAAAATTTCTTTATCCCTGCTCACTAAAAAATGCCAGGGTTGAGTATTATTGGCTGACGGGGCATACATTGCAGCCTTCAGAATACTGGTAATTAATTCCTTATCAACAGGCCGGTTTTCATACTTCCTCACCGACCGTCTGGTTAATAGTCCATTATACAATTCCATAATTAGCGTATGTGAAAATATATAACAAAGTTAAAAAACTGTCTGGCTCTCTCGACTATCCCTCTGTCATTTTTCCTATATTTATAGAAACGAAAAAGAAGCGAATGGTCAATTTGAAGAAGATTTTCGTACTGGACACTAATGTTCTACTGCATGATCACCAGTGCATATATCAATTTGAGGAAAACGACATTGTTTTGCCAATTACCATTTTGGAAGAGCTTGATAAATTTAAACGAGGCAATGATCTGATAAATTTTCAAGCCCGTGAATTTGTCAGAGAGCTGGATAATCTAACAGGTGAATTACTATTTACTGAAGGGATCTCATTGGGCCTCGGCCTCGGTAGATTGTATGTTGAAACAGGCAAGCCATTCTCAAGAGAAATGGAGGAATCATTCCATGAGAAAATTCCGGATCACAGGATTCTTGCCATTGCTGATTACACCAGAAATAAAAATCCTGAGAAGCAAGTCATCCTTGTCACTAAAGACGTGAACCTAAGGATAAAAGCCAAGGCAATTGGTCTTACTGCACAAGATTACAAAGCCGGTCAGGTAAGTAATATTGATCATTTATACGAGGGGGTTCCTATTATTGAGAACCTGCCGGATGAGTCCATTGGCAAATTGTATGGAAATATGGAAGGGGTGGCTCTGGAGGAATTTGACCTTGGTTTTGAGCCTACTGCCAATCAATATATGATTCTCAGAGGGCATAAATCATCATCGCTTGCCTTGTTCGATATCAGAACAAGTTCAATTCATGTGGTTCAGAAGCAAAAATGTTATGGCGTTGAACCCAGGAATGCAGAACAAGCCCTGTCTCTTGATGCTCTGTTGCGTCCTGACATTCAATTAGTAAGCATGACAGGAAAAGCTGGTACAGGAAAAACTCTTCTTGCTCTGGCAGCAGCTCTGCAACAAAGACGAGATTACCATCAGATCTTTCTGGCACGTCCTATCGTTCCTCTGGGAAACCGCGACATCGGATATCTCCCCGGAGATGCCCATGAAAAAATTGAACCTTACATGCAGCCACTTTTTGATAATCTCTCTGTGATAAGGCATCAGTTCGACCAAAGAAGCAAGGAATTTCAGAAGATAGATCAGTTGCTACAGGATGAAAAACTCGTGATTACCCCATTAGCTTATATACGCGGACGCAGTCTTGGAAAGGTCTATTTTATTGTTGATGAGGCTCAGAACCTTACCCCTCATGAGGTGAAAACAATTATTACCAGAGCAGGTGAAGGAACAAAAATTGTATTTACAGGTGATGTACATCAGATCGATTCTCCTTATCTGGATACAAAATCCAACGGTTTGTCATACCTGACAGATAAAATGAAAGGTCAAGCAGTTTTTGCTCATGTAAATCTCGTACATGGGGAACGATCAGAGCTTGCTGAACTGGCCAGTAATCTGCTTTAAAAAACTTTTCCCGATCTTTGCGCCATGTTAAAAGGGAAGAATAAAACAGTGGCATTCTATACACTGGGTTGTAAACTGAATTTCTCAGAATCATCACAAATAGGCAGACAACTTGAGGATGAGGGATACGAAAGAATAAAATTTGGCGAGTCAGCCGATATTTCAGTAATTCACACCTGTTCGGTCACCGTATCGGCAGATCGTAAAACCAGACAAGCCATACGTAAGGCAAAACAAATCTCTCCTGACGGGATAATCGTAGCCATGGGCTGCTATGCCCAATTAAAATCAGATGACCCGAATGCATTTGAAGGAGTAGATCTGGTTTTAGGTACAAAAGAGAAATTTGATTTAGCCCAATACCTTGAGAAACACGAAGAACAGGGTGAAAAAATAATACAAGCCTGTGAAATTGATCTTGTTGAAAGCTTCTCTCCCGCTCAATCGATGGGTGAAAGGACAAGGGCCTTTCTTAAAGTGCAGGATGGATGCGATTACACCTGTAGTTACTGCACCATTCCACATGCCAGAGGGAAAAGCCGAAATCCTTCAATAGCCAATCTCGTACAACAAGTAAAACAAACTCTCTCAGAAGGAATCTCTGAAATCGTATTAACAGGAATCAACACCGGAGATTTTGGCAAGTCAACTAATGAATCATTTGAAGAGCTTCTTTTAGCCTTCGATCAGATACAAGGCAATCATCGTTACCGTATTTCATCTATCGAACCCAACCTGCTGACAGATGAGATAATTCAGCTAACAAAAGAATCAGAACGCTTTGTCCCTCATTTTCATATCCCATTGCAGGCCGGATCGAATGATATTCTAAAAAAAATGCAGCGCAGATATTTGCGTGAAACTTTCGCTGATCGTGTTTATAAAATTAAAAATACCCTACCGGATGCAGCCATTGGGGCTGATGTGATTGTCGGATTTCCGGGTGAATCAGATGAACATTTCGAAGAAGCCATGACTTTTCTTGCAAATCTTCCCCTGAGCTATCTGCATGTTTTTACTTATTCAGAACGACCGGGCACACCAGCAGCTGAAATAAAGACACAGGTACAGAATCGCACCAGAGATGAACGATCGGTTTTGCTGCATCAATTGTCAGATCGAATGAAATCTGAATTTTACAACAGTCAGACAGGATCCATCCGACAGGTTATTTTTGAAGGTCGAAATAAATCGGGACTGATGACAGGATTTACCGAGAATTATGTTGAAGTTTGTGCTCCCTTTGACACAGGCAGAATCAAAAAGATAAGCATGGTGAAACTGCTTGAGACGGGTGACGGTGGGATAATAAGAGCCGAAATAATTAAATAGAACAGAATGAATCTCAAACAACTATGTTTTGATGTTATTGAAATTACACGAGAAGTAGGTGAATTCTTAAAAAGCAGTGTCGATCAGCTTAGCGACGATATGATTGAAGCAAAAGGGAGTATGGACTTCGTTACTGTGGTGGATAAAAAATCTGAGGTTTTGATAATTGACAGACTCACTGAATTGTTGCCTGAGGCAGGATTTGTTGCTGAAGAAGGAACATCCACCAAAAGAGGAGATCATTATAACTGGATAATTGACCCTCTTGATGGAACAACAAATTTTATCCATGGTGTATTCCCTTTTACTATTAGCATTGCCCTGATGCATGATGAGGAATTGATTCTCGGAATTGTTCATGATCCCATTCACAATGAGTGTTTTTATGCCTGGAAAGACGGAGGTGCATATGTAAACGATAAGCCTATTCATGTAAGCTCAAGAAATAAACTCAACCAGTGCCTTGTAGCAACAGGTTTCCCCTATACTGATTTCAGTCTCATTGATGAATACATGGCTTCATTAAGAGAATATATGACTTTGACTCACGGAGTAAGGCGTCTGGGTTCGGCTGCTATGGATCTGGCTTATGTGGCATGCGGACGTTATGATGCTTTCTATGAATATCATCTGAAACCATGGGATGTTGCAGCTGGTACGGTTTTAATACGGGAGGCTGGCGGCACAGTATGTGATTTTAATGGAGGGGATGATTTTCTGAATAATGAAAACTATGTAGCAACAAATGGTTTTATCCGGGAGGAGTTTATGGAAATAATTCTGAAACATTTCTAGTATGTAATGGCTTCTGGCAAATCAATAAGCAATAAGCATAATCAACAGGGAGATCTTGAAGCATTTGAGACACTCTTTAATAAACACTATTCGGGATTATTAAGATATGGAAGCCAATTAACTGGTAATGAAGAGAGCAGCAGGGAGATCATTCAGGAAGTATTCATGCGATTATGGGAAAACCGCGAGCGTAAGCCTATTGATAATTCCCTTAAATCATACCTTTTTTCAGCTGTTCATAATCGTTCACTAAACTACTTACGACATCAGAAAATCGAGCAAAATCATCAGTCGGCCATCTGGTTAGAATGGCTTGGAGCTCCACTACAAATACCAGAAATCAATCCATTTCTTAAAAAAGCTCTCATAACAGCAATCGATAGTTTACCGCAGCGGGCCAAAGAGTGTTTTTCCTACACTCAGCTGGATGGCTTGTCGTATCAGGAAACTGCGGTGTTAATGGAGATAAAAATTAAAACTGTTGAAAACCAAGTCAACAGAGCACGTAAACTCTTGCAAAAAAAACTTCGTCACTTCATTTAATATTTTCTTTTGGGGGTTTGTCGGTTTTAGAGTGTCTACCATATAGACAATAGAATAAAACTGATGAATCACGACAAATTACTAATAAGATTTTTGGCTGACGAGCTTAGTCCTGTTGAAAAAAGAAGAGTTTCAGCAAGACTTCTCACTGACAATGATCTTCAACAAAGACTTGATCAGTTGAGAGGTTTCTGGGATGAAAAGAATGAAGAGCTTGAAATCTCACCTAAACAGGCCTCTGACTGGACAAATCTTACAAACAGGCTCAATCTGACAAAGGATTCCAGTATCATAGCGCTCACTCAACGAAGTATTCCAAAATGGTTTATCCGGATTGCAGCAGTTCTGATAATTGCACTGGGAACTACACTGATATGGGATTCTCAAAGATCATTTGAAACTGTTAAAGGACGAACTGATGAGCCAATAGCCAGCCGATTACCTGATGGTACAGAGGTATACCTGACCAAAGGATCAAAACTCACATACCCAAAAACTTTTGCATCTGATAGTCGTCTGGTGCAGCTCTCAGGCGAAGGATATTTTGATGTTGTTGGAGATCCTAAATACCCATTTATTGTTGATACCGGTCAAACGAAAGTATCAGTGACTGGTACAACATTCAGAATAAAAGCCTCCGGGAAATCTGAAGAAGTTGCTGTGCTTGTAAGGGCTGGTAAAGTATTGTTTTACAATTCTGAGATTTTAACTGAGAACTCCTTCAAGGTTGGACTTGGGCCTGGTGATGTAGGGACTTATTATCCCAAACTTAATCAATTGAATAAGTCTCATAACAAAGACTATAAACATTTGAATTGGAACTAATTTTTCATAATTCTAACATATAATAAATTAAAACCTTAGCCATGAAACGATTAATTATTACACTGGCTACTCTTTCTTTCCTTATTGCACCCGGGATCCAGGCTCAAGACCTGCAAGCCCTGTTCTATCACGCCGGATTCTTCTCCCCTTCAGAAGGCCCCTACGTTGAAACTTATTTGAAAGTATTTGGACCCTCAGCCGAGTTCAATAAAAATGAAAATGACAAGTATCAGGCCTCACTTGAGGTAACTATCTTGTTTAAGCAAGATGATCAAATCAGGGATTTCAGAAAATACAATCTTCTTAGTGAGGAGGTTACTGATACAACTGGTACCCTGCCAAATTTCATCGATCAGCAACGAATTCCTCTTCCCCATGGAGTTTATCAGATGGAGTTGGTGTTGAAAGACAACAATATTGAAGAAACAGCAGTTGAACACGCAGAGATGATTTCGCTTGAATATGATCAGGCTGATGTACGGTTCTCTGATTTTCAATTTGTTGAATCCTTTGCCCCATCAAATGAAGAAAGTATTCTGACAAAAAGTGGATATGATTTGGTTCCATTTGTTGGTGATTTCTATCCAGCTGAAGTGGAAAGTTTGACTTTCTATACAGAATTGTACAATCTGGACCAGTCAATTGGTCAGGATCAGGATTTTTTATTCAGATATTATCTTGAATCGTTTGAGACAACCATCTCCCTATCGGATTTTGCCCGCTTTCAAAGGCAGAAAGCAGGTCCGGTTAATGTGGTATTGGCAACTATTCCAATAACTAACTTACCTAGTGGTAATTACAACCTGGTTGTTGAGGCTCGCGACAGAGAAAATGCTGAGCTTTTGGTACATAAAATTTTCTTCCAGCGTCATAATCCTGGAATCCAGGTGAATCTGGAGGATATTGGATCAGTTGATATCAGCTCCACCTTTGCTGAAAGAATCAATGATCACGATTCAATTAACTTCTATATCGGGTGCCTGAGGCCTGTTGCTAACTCATTGGAAAAGCAGTTTGCCAAGAATGTGATAAAATCCGGAGACATTAAAAAGAAGCAGCAGTTTTTATTCTCTTTCTGGGAAACCCGAAACGAACAGTATCCTGAAGCTGAATGGAATAGATATAAGCAAGAGGTAATGAAAGTTGAAGACAGATTCAAGACCCAGATTAAGCATGGTTTTGAAACCGACATGGGTCGGATTTGGCTACGATATGGCCCACCAAACGATTCAGAGTTTTCTGATCATGAACCAAACTCTTATCCTTATGCAATGTGGCATTATTACACCTTGGAAGGTAACCAGTCAAACAAAAGGTTTATCTTTTATAACCCCCATTTGGTCGGAACTGAATACTTCCTCTTACATTCTGATGCCAGGGGAGAACTATATAATCCTTACTGGAAAGTAGATCTGCATGGCAGGAATACTAATTTGAGAAATTACGAAGATTATGATTTTGATTCAGGTTGGGGCGGACGTGCTGGCTCAAAAATCATTAAGTAGACCTCAATCTTGTAAATGACAACGATCAGGGCCAATTTGCTATATGGTGTAATGTGGGTTTTAACCTTACCTCCACTACTACTGTTATACCCAATTGCACGCATATTAAGTTGGCTCCTGCATCGAATTATTAAATACAGGCTTGATATAATAAGAAATAACTTGATGAAATCCTTTCCGGAGAAATCCGGAGAGGATTTATTAGCTATTGAGAGTGAGTATTACAAATGGTTAGGGAGATTATTAATCGAATCTTTCAAAGTTGTTCACTGGAATCCTGACCGAATCGCAAGGCGAATAAAAATTATTAATCCTGAGATACTCGAGCATTATGCTAATGAATCTCAGGATATAATAATACTGGCCGGACATACAGGCAATTGGGAATGGAGTCCGGGATGCATTTGTCCCCTGGGTTTTGATGTACTGGGGGTATATAAACCTCAGTCAAGTAAAACTTTTGACAGACTGGTACGGCGTATTCGCCAAAAAAAGCAAGTACATCCTATTCCTATGAAGGCAACTTTACGAGCTTTGAGTTCAAAACGAAATAGCAGCCGGCCAAGAGCTTTACTTCTGATTGCTGATCAAACCCCTGCATTTGGAGACATAAACTTCTGGCAGGATTTCCTTCATCAGGATACAGCCTGGTTTACCGGAGCTGAGAAGCTGGCTGGTCGTTATGGCCTGCCTGTTCTTTATCTGAAAATGACCCAGGAGAAACCAGGATTCTACAACTGTGAATACCTGCCAATATCAGAAGGAGAAAAAGATCTGGAGTCAGGACAGCAAACCTCTTTTTTTATTCATGCCCTGGAGCATACAATAAAAAATAATCCTCCATATTGGCTATGGTCACATCGTCGTTGGAAACACCAGCGCTAAGGTTTATATTTACAGCATGCCTAAAACAGCGGTAGTTATTCTTAATTGGAATGGGGCAGATTTTCTCCGGCAATTTCTACACAAGCTACTTGAATTCACCCCGGATGAAGAAGCTGAAATCATTATTGCGGATAATGCAAGTACAGATGATTCAGTGAGCTGGCTAAATCTGCATCATCCTTCAATCAGGATTATACAGCTCGACAAGAATTATGGATTTGCAGGTGGTTACAATGAAGCTATTAGTCAGTGTGAGCATGAACACATACTCTTGCTTAATTCAGATGTAGAGGTCACTAAAAACTGGTTACAACCTCTGCTCAAGGCGATTAAAGACAAGGAGACCGCTGCGGTGATGCCAAAGATTCTTTCATTTAACAATAGGGAGGAATTCGAATATGCCGGAGCCTCGGGTGGATTTATCGATAAATACGGCTATCCCTTTTGCCGCGGCAGGTTATTTGATCATCTTGAAACTGACAAGGGACAACATAATAATAGCATAGAAGTGTTCTGGACAACAGGAGCCTGTATGTTAATTAAGAGAGAAATCTTCACAAAAGCAGGAGGCTTTGATGCTGATTTCTTTGCCCATATGGAAGAAATTGATCTGTGCTGGCGCTTGCAAAGAATGGGAATGAAACTTAAAGTTGTACCCGAATCTCATGTTTTTCATGTGGGCGGAGGAACGCTTTCAAAAGAATCTACTTATAAGCTTTTCTTAAACTACAGAAACAATCTTTTTCTATTGTATAAAAACCTGCCGGATAAGAGAGTATTCAGGATTATTTTTGCACGCATGATTCTTGACGGAGCATCAGCGTTAATGTATTTACTCAAAGGTCAGGGCAAATTATTCACCACAGTTTTCAAGGCTCATATTAAATTTCATCAGGCAAAGGCTCAACTCAGGAAAAAGCGTCAGAATAACCCGGTGAACGAGACGCCATTGACAGGCATGTACTCCGGCAGCATTGTTTTAGCCTATTTCATCAGGAGAAAGAAAAAATTTCAGGATCTTAACTTATAGTACCTCAGATATCTCCTCAAGTCTGATTCCCCGCGATCCCTTTAAGAGAATCAGTTTATTTGTGAAAGGACGAGCCTTCAGGTAAGCCGCTGCTTTTAAGGAATCAGGAAAACACAAAAATGATTTTGCCGCTTTAATTTTCAAGAATTCAGGTCCTACGAGTATACATTCCAAACCGACTTCTTTTATCAAATCCAGAATATCTTTATGTGCATCATGAGAAAACTCCCCTAATTCCAACATATCCCCTAGAATAGCCAGCTTGTTCTCCTGCCTGATTGCAGAAAAGTTAAGGATCGCCTCCCTCATACTGCTGGGATTTGCATTATAGGCATCCAGAATCAAAGTATTAGAATTCGTTTTCTTCAACTGAGATCTATTCATTCCAGGCTCATATTCCAGAATTCTTTTTGCTGCAACTTGAAGCGAAATCCCAAAGTACCTGCCAATCTCAATAGCCGCCAATACATTAGAAAGATTATATGCACCCACAAGCCGGGTCTCTATACGAATAGTATCACCCTCCCCTCCCGGATCAAAATTAAAACAATGATACAAGCCGTCAAGTACTTCAATAATTGAACTTTGCTGTGAACCCTGACCATATGGATGTGCCGGGTAATCGCCAATTAAGCGGCTTAGTATCTTATCACTCTGATTAAAGAAAATAGCAGCCTTGTTAGCTTTCAAATAATCAAAAAGCTCATTTTTTGCCTTAATTACACCTTCAAAAGATCCAAAGCCCTCCAGATGGGCTTGTCCGATATTAGTGATCAGGCCCATAGTGGGCTGAGCAATAGCACACAATAATTCAATTTCCCCGCCATGATTAGCACCCATCTCAATTACCAAAACTTCATGATGATTTCTGGCTCTGAGTATTGTTAAAGGAACGCCAATATGATTATTCAGATTGCCGCTAGTATAAATAATTTGATGCTTCGCTGACAGAACACTGGCGATCAGCTCTTTGGTGGTAGTTTTCCCATTAGTACCTGTTAATGCAAGCACTGGAATATTGAGTTGTTGTCGGTGGTACCTGGCTAGATCCTGAAGAAAAGTCAATCCATCATCTACCAACACATAGCGATCATCTTTAATCCATTCAGATTCATCAACAAGAGCTTTTACACATCCCGATTCAAGAGCTTTTGCAGCATATGCGTTTCCGTTGAAGTTTTCCCCATTCAGGGCAATAAAAACGGAGCCGGGCTTTGCGGCCCGGCTATCTATACATATATCAGGAAATTTCAAATATTCTTGGTAGAAACTCTCGGGCGTCATTTATCGTCCGTCTTCCCTTCCCAATCTCGACATCGCACATCTGAATCCAAGATCGTCTCTTGCTTCTCTTTCATCCATATATCTTCGTGTGCCCGGAACTAACCAGTATGCTCTGTCTCTCCAAGATCCTCCTTTATAAACTCTTGAATTATCAGAAACCCGAGTAGTTATACCTTCAAGGTTTTCATCACCCTGGAAATACATTCTGGATGTAGTTTCACCGGGATCAAATTCACCTTGCTTTGCATATTCCAAACTTGATTCAAGGTCACCATCTTTAAAGTTTCGCAGGTCAGAACGTTTATAGTTAGCACGGTTTCTGTTCTCTTCAGCGCTCATTGCCCTCTCAGGTATTCTACCCAAGGAGTCTTTTTCTGCGATATTACCATCGGCATCACGTTCTTTAACAGTAAATATATTACCACGGTAGGGTCTGAATTCATCAACATCCTGCAATGAGAGTGGACGATAAACATCCAACCCCCACTCATTTACATTACCTGCCATATCATACAGACCATAGTCATTAGGCCAATAAGATCTTACTGGTGAAGTAATGCCATGGCCGTCATTAAGTGAACCTGAAACGCCCATATAGTCACCTCTTCCTCTGGCATAATTAGCCATAATCATTCCCATATTCCGTTTATCGTCATTACGGGTATAATTGCCTCGCCATGGATACATTTTTCTATTCTCAATGACTTCCTCTTCTGCCTTAACTCCTAATGCTGCAAATTCCCACTCGGCCTCAGTTGGAAGGCGATATTTTGGAAGGAAATAACCATCTTCCATTCGTGCATGTCGGGTTTCACTATTTGGATCACTATCCGGCAGGTTTTGACGAACAATTCCTTCGTACTGTCCGGCCAAATATGAATCTGTGTTAAAATTATTTGCTCCACGCTGGTTTGGATCCTCCTCCAGAATTCCTTCACTGATGAGTCTCATTTCATTAACTCTGTCAGTTCTCCACTCGCAATACCTGTTAGCCTGAATCCAACTTACACCAACTACCGGATAGTCGTTATATGCGGGGTGCCTCAGGTAATACTCAACCATTGGTTCGTTATAAGCAAGCTCATTACGCCAAACAAGAGTATCCGGCAGGGCCTGCATATAAACCTGTGGATAATCAACAAAGACTCGCTTGAGCCAATACAGATATTCTCTGTAATCAGCATTTGTCACCTCTGTTTCATCCATGTAAAATGACGAAACAGTTACCCGACGAGGAATATTGTTCCAGTCGTAACGAATATCGTCGGTTATTCTCCCCATTGTATAAGTACCGCCTTCAATCAGAACCAATCCTGGCCCTGTTTCCTGATTAAAATCAGAGATATACTCATACCCTCCCAGATCACTGTTGTTGTACGTCCATCCTGTCTTAGCAGATTTTTGTCCGCTATTACATGAGTTCATTGACAACAATAATCCTGCTCCTATAAGAGCTAATGCAAACAGTCTGATTTTCATGACTATTCTTCAGTTTAATTGAATCTACAAACATAACTAAAAAATGGCAATCCTTATTGCCCATGGCTTTTAAAACCGCGCTGAAATTATAAAAATTTCCTTCAAAGCCAGTTAGGAAACGTATAGAGTTACACAATTATTTTCCACTACATCAATCTTTATTAAAAAGCTGTTAATAGATTCATTAATTTGCAATTTGTATTAAAATGCTCCGTTATGCAATGAAAACGTACTTACCGAAAAGACAAAATGATCATGTTCGGCAAAGTTTTAGTTTATTTGTTGAAGGTATCAGAAACAGAAAATGAACATACACAATATTCGCATCTGCTGTAAAACAGCCATTTGGGCATTCTCGATGCTATTGATATTCAATAATGGCCAGGCACAAAGCATTATCAATACAAAGCAACTGAGATGGCAGGAGCCAATGTTGCACTCTGTTGATAAGGATAACAACTCAGTGCAAAGACCCGCAATGCTGAGATTTGAACGGGCATCTTACAAATTAGAAACAGGATCTCTTCCTGTTTATTCTGAGCGTTTGCTTCTGAACTCTTCTCCTGAATCTCAAAAACCTTCTGTGCGTTTAATTTCATCCGTTTATGAGCCACTTCCTGAGTCACAAAAAGCACTTGTCAGTCAAAATATTGAGAGCACATTATCAATCAACTCCTGGGTTCAGACAGAGCGTAACACTAATTACCTCAGGTATGAGTTTGTTCCCATACGTCGAAATCCTCAAACCGGCATAATAGAAAGACTTGTTTCATTTCAACCTGAGATTATATGGGAGAATAATCCAGAGGAAAATTTAAGGAAGTCAGCTGAAAGTACAAGTTATGCAGAGCAGTCAGTATTGGCCTCTGGCCTCTGGTATAAGATATCCGTTACCCAAACCGGAATCCATCGGATTCTATATGAGGATTTACTTAGTTTCGGCTTTGAAAATCCTGAAAACATCAGGGTATTTGGTAATGGTGGCCAACAATTGCCTTTCGATTCATCTTTACCTCGTCCGGATGATCTGACTGAAAATCCGATATTCATATATAAGGGCAACGATGGAATATTTAATGACGGGGATTATGTTCTTTTTTACGCTGAAGGCCCGATTCATTGGACATATAATAGCTATTATAAGATGTTCGTGCATCGCATGCATCAATATTCAGATGAGGTATTTTATTTCCTGACAACAGATGTGGGCACTGGAAAGAAAGTTCAGCCTGTACAAGCTGTCACACAAACAGCTAATAAGAATATATCTGAATATGACTTCTATACTTTTCGGGAGAAAGATTCACTTAACCTCCTGCACTCAGGTCGTCTTTGGTGTTGGAAACATTTTTCCATCCGCACGAATTGGGATTTCAATATTACTCTTGAAAATAAAATCACTGATGCGCCGGTTGAGCTACTATCTTCATTGTGGGTACGATCATCAAACACGAGTCCTGCCAGTAAGTTTTACGTCGAAATAGATGGGCAATCAGTTTTTTCAATGGAATTTCCGGGAGTCAATACAAGTAATTATGAAGCCCTTTTTGCAGCTACTTCAACCAGGAAGACTGAGATTATCACCAATAAAGATGCTTTCTCACTAGCATATCAGTTTGCACAAAGCAACCCGGCAGCCCAGGGTTGGCTTGATTATTTTGACATTAACACAGTAAGCCAGCTTCAATACAATAACCAGGCTCTCCAGTTTCGAAGTCTGGAATCAGTGGGAGAAAATTCTATTACTGATTTTACTATTGCTAATGCACATGACGGACTCCTGCTTTGGGATGTGACAGATATTGGTGAAGTCTTTAGCATTGGGCACTCCTCTTCTGCAAATTCCATCAGGTTTAAAAGAGAAACTGGTGAATTACGTGAGTTCTTATTATTTGATCCTCTTGATGAATCTATCCCAAGTCCTCAGTCAGAAGGAGGTTTTTTGGGTAGCATTCAAAATCAGGATTTGCATGGCTTACCAGTACCCGACATGGTTATTCTGGTACAAGATGAGTTACGTGATTATGCTCAGGAGATTGCTGATATTCACCTTGAGAATGATCAACTGGAGTCTTTGTTGGTTTCTCCTACTCAGATATATAATGAATTCAGCTCCGGAATACAGGATGTTTCAGCCATTCGGGATTTCCTAAGAATGCTTTACAAAAAAGGTTCTGATTCGGATAAATTTAAATACCTATTGCTTTTTGGAGATGGATCTTTCGATAATAAAAGCACACATTTCGACCCTGGCCTGAAAAATTGCCTGCCCACCTTTCAATCATATGAATCCCTTTATCCTACAAGTTCTTTCGTGACAGATGATTTCTTTGGTCTTTTAGACTATGGAGAAAATCTGGAATCTGGTTTACTTGATCTGGGAATTGGGCGTTTCCCTGTGCTAAGTCCGGATGATGCTTCAATTATTGTTGACAAGATCAAGCATTATACTTCGAAAGAAACATTGGGTGACTGGCGCAATCTTTTATGCTTTATTGGAGATGATGAGGATGGCAATCGCCATATGAGAGATGCGAATACTTTAACGGAGATCGTTGATAGCAGATATCCCACCTTCAATGTTGACAAAATCTTCCTGGATGCTTACCAACAGATTGTTACTGCCACTGGAGAAACTTATCCTGAGGTTAACCGTGCAATAAATGACCGGATTAAGAAAGGTGCATTAATCATGAATTATTTAGGCCACGGTAGTGAAAAAGGTCTGGCTCATGAGAACATCCTTTCGATAAGCGATATAAGGTCATGGGATAACTATGATAAACTTCCCTTGTTTATGACTGCAACCTGCGAATTCAGTCGTTTCGATGATGAGAATATATCCGCAGGAGAGTGGATCTTCTTGAACCCTAATGGAGGAGGTATCGGATTATTTACTACCACCCGATTGGTATATTCATCCCCTAATTTTCGCTTAAACCGCGAATTTTATGATTACATTTTTGAGCATAACGAGAATGGGAAATATCGCTTTGGCGACATTCTTCGCTTAACAAAAAATGCTGTTGGAAGTGAACTTAACAAGCTAAATTTCACCTTACTGGGTGACCCTGCTATGTCACTAAATTATCCTGAGTATTCAATTAAAATGACCAGGATAAATGAGCATGCAGTTGAGAGCTTTGCCGATACACTGAAAGCACTTAGTGAAGTAGAAGTTGAGGGATACATGGCCGATCTGTCAGGAAATAAGCTTAGCGATTATGAGGGAATTGTGTACCCTACGGTTTACGATAAGAAGGTAACACTTACTAATCTTGCAAATGATGGAGGCCCCCTCATGGAGTTCGGCATCCAGAAAAACATTCTTTTCAGAGGTAAATCCAGTATTGAAAATGGACATTTTAAGTTTAGTTTCCTGGTACCAAAAGACATAGGATACAATGTAGGAACAGGCAAGTTCAGCTTCTATGGAACTAATGGAGAAACAGATGCCAGCGGGGTAAACCTGCAGATAAATATTGGCGGATCAAGTGATAGTGTATTTTCAGATGTAAGCGGTCCGGAAGTTAAACTCTTCATGAACGACACCAGTTTTGTTTATGGCGGCATCACAAATGAAGATCCGGTATTCCTGGCTAAGGTTCATGACCTTCAGGGAATTAACACCACAGGGAATGGTATCGGGCATGATATCACTGCAATCATTGATGATAACAAACAGGATATCATTGTGTTAAATGATTATTACGAATCTGATCTGGATAATTACCAGGCCGGAACTATACGCTACCCCATCAATGATTTGGAACCAGGGACTCATACTATTAATTTAAAAGTATGGGATAATCTTAACAACTCTTCTCAGTCTGATATACAATTTGAAGTTAATTCGTCAGCTCAGCTTATACTTAGAAATTTGTTAAACTATCCAAATCCTTTCACCACTCATACAGACTTCTATTTTGAGCACAATCAGGCGGGCATTCCCTTAGATGCACTAATTCAAATATATACAGTTAGTGGACGACTGGTTAAATCATTCGAATTTATTGAATCAGAAGGCACTCAACTTGATGCTGGTAAATTCAGAGTTGGTCCTGTAAGTTGGGATGGATTAGACCAATATGGGGATAAAATTGGAAGAGGCACCTATATCTATCGTGTCAAAATCAGGACACAGGATGGCGCGCGAACACAGGAGGCATTTCAAAAACTTGTAAAACTTTAATCATACTTGTACAATAATTGAGTAAAACCCCAGTTTTCATAGGATAAAGGCTTAAAAATACTCGCTAATATTAACTATATTTGTCGCTGATTTAAATGGCACTGAAAATGAGACAATTGTCAAAATTTATTACTCTTTCACTTGTATTGTATATCTGTGTTAATCCGGTATTTGGACAAATAAACACAGGGCAGGTAACCGGAGAAGTTAATACTATTACCTCTGCTGTACCCTTTTTAACTATAGCACCAGATTCCAGATCAGGAGCTATGGGAGATGTGGGCGTAGCACTTTCCCCGGATGCTAACAGTATGCACTGGAATCCGGCGAAATATGCTTTTGTGCCCAATGATATGGGTTTTGCCGTTTCGTATACACCATGGTTAAGAGAATTAATTCCGGATATTAACCTCGCTTACTTGTCAGGATACAAAAGAATTGATCAGGAACAGGTCATCGGATTCTCTCTTTTATATTTTTCCCTCGGAAATATCGTTTTCACTGATGTTGTAGGTAACACCAGCGGACAATTTAATCCTAATGAATTTGCTATTGATGGAGCCTATGCCAGAGCATTTTCTGATCGTTTCTCTGGTAGTTTGGCCTTTAGGTTTATTTACTCAAACTTAACCGGAGGTCAGTTTGTTGGAGGAGTTGAATCTTATCCGGGAACAGCATATGCAGCGGACGTGAGTTTATTCTATATGAACACTGATTTAACTGCCGGATCATATGACGCAACCGCTTCATGGGGTTTGAATATTTCTAATCTGGGATCCAAAATCTCATACACAAAAAATTCTGATAAGGATTTCATCCCTATCAATATGCGTCTTGGTGGAGCCTATTCAATTGAATTTGATGATTACAACAGCATCACAATGGCTCTTGACATTAATAAAATGTTAGTTCCAACCCCACCAATCTATTCTACTGAAGAGGTTGATATAAACGGTAATCCTATGATTGAGGCAGGGATGGATCCAAACGTTGCTGTACCGGTAGGTATCTTCCAGTCATTTTACGATGCTCCTCTGGGTTTCCAGGAAGAACTGAATGAATTTACTTTCTCACTGGGTGCTGAATACTGGTATGCTAATCAATTTGCTATACGTGGTGGTTATTTCCAGGAACATGCAACGAAAGGTAATCGTAAATACTTCACTTTGGGTGTAGGTCTTAGATTAAATGTATTCGGACTTGACTTTGCATATCTTGTTCCATTATTCCAAAACAATCCTTTAGCCAACACACTGCGTTTCAGTCTATTATTTGACATTGAAGGCATGCAGAACCGGCGCTAATGAATATTCGAATCGGATTCGGCTATGACGTTCATCAGTTGGTACCCAACCGAAAACTGGTCATAGGTGGAATCGAGATAGAACATAATAAAGGTACTCTAGGGCATTCTGATGGGGATGCCCTTATTCATGCTATATGTGATGCCCTGCTGGGCGCCCTGGCTTTACGTGATATAGGTTATCATTTCCCTGACACTTCATCTGAATATAAAGATATTGACAGCAAAATACTGTTGAAAAGAACATGTAAGCTGATCAATGATAAAGGTTGGGAACCAGGTAATATTGATGTCACAGTATGCCTCGAAAAGCCAAAGCTCAATAGCCATATCTCAAAAATGCAAAAGACTCTTGCATCCATTCTTGCAATCATGCCAGATCAACTATCAATCAAGGCAACAACGAATGAGAAAATGGGCTTTGTAGGGCAAGAAAATGGGATAGCAGTATACGCAGTATGTACTGTGCTTCGCAGTCCGTAGTCCAAAGTCCGGGGTCCGGGGTCTTCATCTTGTGTAAGTCGCTGTTACATGATCTACCACACCTCCTCCATCATCTGCAGTATATGTGAACTCAATCGTGTTATTATCGCTGCTCAGGATTGCTGATCCCTCGAATTCTATTCCGCTAACGCTTTGCTTACTAATGGATATAGATCTGCCTATGATTGTGAAACTAATATCTGAGCCTGAGCCCATATTGTAGAAATTGTCAACATAGTATTTACTGTCTGACATTGCATCCTGAGCTATATATACCGGGAATATACTCGTGCCCTTCATGGCTTTCATATATATCTCACTGGTTTCCTCACATTGCCATGAACCTTCAAGTGAAACATCAATTGGTTCAAAAACACATCCTGCAAAACCGAGTAAAAAAACTATCAGTATTAGTGAATTACGTGCTTTCATATCGTTAAGGTTAAATTATTTAAGATTCTATCAGTCCATCAATCAGCTCATCATTGGCGATATTCGCAATAGTAACTTTGAGTGCCGGCTCTTGTTTCATAGCCTCCTTAATAGCAAACGCGGCCGGCTCATTCCTGGCCCATGATCGCCGGGCGATACCGTTATTAACATCCCAGTGCAGCATCTTCTGAATTCGATTGTCAGCCTCTGCACTTCCATCGATCACCATTCCAAATCCACCATTGATAACTTCTCCCCATCCTACTCCTCCGCCATTATGGATTGAAACCCAGCTCGCACCTCTGAAAGAGTCACCTATTACATTATGAATAGCCATATCTGCAGTAAATTGGGAGCCGTCATAAATATTCGAAGTTTCCCTGTAAGGAGAATCTGTTCCTGATACATCATGATGATCCCTCCCTAAAACGATAGGTGCAGAAACTCTGCCGGTTCTGATGGCATTGTTAAATGCTTTTGCAATACGAATCCTACCGGCTGCATCAGCATATAAGATCCTTGCCTGCGATCCCACAACCATTTTATTCGGACCAGCCTCTCTGATCCAATGCAGGTTATCGGCCATCTGCATTTTAGTTTCATCTGGTGCCTGAGCTGTCATCTCCTCCAATACCTCAGCTGCAATCTGATCTGTAGTTTCAAGATCAGCAGGATCATTTGAACAACATACCCATCTGAAAGGGCCAAATCCATAATCAAAAAATAGCGGGCCCATTATATCCTGCACATAAGAGGGATATTTAAAGGTACCATCCGGCAGGAAAACATCAGCACCTGCCCTTCCTGCTTCGAGGAGGAAAGCATTGCCGTAATCCCAGAAATACATGCCTCGTTCAACATGTTGATTTATTGCCTTTATCTGCCTGCGCAGTGATTCCTGTACCTTTTTAATAAACTCATCAGGCTCATTAACCATCATCTGATTTGACTCATCAAAGCTCATCCCTGCCGGATAATATCCTCCTGCCCAGGGATTATGCAAAGATGTTTGGTCAGAACCCATATCAATCTTGATATCCGACTTCAGCAGAGCCTCCCATAGGTCTACAATATTACCCTCAAAGGCAAGAGAAACAGCCTCCTTATTCTTTTTGGCCTCTTCAGTCCTCTGAATCAATATATCAGGATTAGAAAATATTTCATCTACCCATCCTTGTGAATGCCGTTTATGAGCTGCATGTGGGTTCACTTCAGCCACCAGACAAATTCCTCCGGCAATAACAGTTGCTTTGGCCTGTGCACCAGACATACCTCCCAAACCGGATGTGACAAATATTTTACCACCCATGCCTTCATCAGCCGTTTTTGCCTTCATTCTGCCAGCATTCATAACAGTAATAGTTGTTCCATGCACTATTCCCTGGGGTCCGATATACATGAATGAGCCGGCTGTCATTTGTCCGTACTGTGAAACACCAAGGGCATTAAACTTCTCCCAATCATCTGGCTTCGAGTAATTTGGAATTACCATTCCATTACTTACAACAACTCGGGGCGCCTCAGTATGCGAAGGAAACAATCCCAATGGATGGCCTGAATACATCACCAAGGTTTGCTCATCAGTCATCTCAGACAAGTATTTCATTGTCAGACGATATTGGGCCCAATTTTGGAATACAGCGCCATTGCCACCGTAGGTGATCAGTTCATGCGGATGCTGTGCCACTGCATCATCCAGATTATTCATAATCATCAGCATGATGGCAGCTGCCTGCTTTGATTTATGGGGAAATTCGTCAATATGCCTTGCTTTGATAATATAATCAGGCCGATACCTGTACATATAAATACGACCATAGCCTTCTAGCTCTTTAAGAAATTCAGGAGCGAGTTCAGCATGATGTTCCGGATTGAAATATCTGAGGGCATTTTTTATTGCGAGTTTTTTCTCCTTACCCGATAAGATCTCTTTTCTCTTTGGAGCGTGACTGACAGAATTATCAATTATTTTGGGTGCAGGTATCTGATCAGGGATACCTTCTTTTATAGAGTTTTGGAATGGCTTGTTGGTCATTGATTACGATTTTATGCAAAATTAGGTTTTTTCTTGCTTTCAGACCTGCCATGTTTAAACTAAAATTGATGAATTAATTTACCTGTACTTACCTCCCCTCCTGCTATTACTTTTACAATCATTACTCCAGGCGGTAATTGGCTCAGGTCAAGAACAATCATTCCGTCATGATTGGATGGTGGAGCCACATGCATTAGTTTCTTGCCTTGCAGATCAAAAATCATTACTTCAATTCCATCACCCTGATCAGGAAAACTGAGCCAAACACGGTCACTTGCAGGGTTGGGATACATGTTGATCTTACCCGCATTATCAGGTAAACGAGGTGATATGCCCGATACAATATCAGGCTGCTCTAATCTTACATCAGTGTAAATACGGTACTCACTCGGATCAAAGCTCAACCATGCATCTGTATTCTCTACGAAAAGCGAATCACCTGTCCAGTATTCATACCACCATCCGGTGTGTTGAAATCCGGTTTGTCCCAGTTTACTCCAGGTGCTGAAATTCCCTAGTATGCTGACATTCATTTCGGAATGATTCAAATTGATTCTCTTCACCGTGTCCCTGACTATAAGTTCAAAATCATCAGATTGAAAGACAGGGTAATCCTGTTTTAAATGATTGAGTGCCGAATAAACCTGATACAACCTTTTTCGGGCAGGCTCATTGTAATAGTCCCACTTTATCGGCTTCTTGCCTACACGCCCATTATAATCAATCGAATAATCATAGCCCAACTCCCCGAACATCCAAATCATTTTCGGACCAGGTATCGGGATGAAAAGATTCGCGGCAAGCTCCATTCTTTGAAGAGCAATCAGCTCATCTTGAACTGAATGATTAATATTCTGTGTGTTCCCTTCCTCATAACATGAATACATTAAGCGCTCCTCATCATGACTTTCCATAAAACCAACAGCGTGAGCATCATTCCAGCCTCTCTCCTCATACGAAATCCATGACAAATCAGAGGCTCCTCCGCCAAGATATCCTTTAGCAGCAATCCGGTAGGCGTGGTTCATATTACCCCATAACATCATGCCGTGATTTGCCAGTTCAGTTTCTTCAGAGTTTGCAGCAAAATGCTCCAGAATGACATAAGTATCGGGATTTTCTGACCAGATTTTGTCTGACATCCTTTTCAGAATAGATATTCTGGATGCATCGTAAGCTCCTCCATCTCCTGGTGTATTGGTGAATCCTTTAGTAAAATCAAAACGGAAACCATCAATCTGATACTCGTTCAACCAATAGGAATTCACTGAATCAACAAAGCGTTTTGTTGCCTCGCTCTCATGGTTATAATCATATCCCCAGGAAAAAACCGGGTTTGGAGAGCTTTGATTAAACCATGGATTGTTTGCAGCAGGCTGTCCTAGCTCACTGTCCCAATACATTCGTACCAAAGAACACTGACCATATGCATGATTCATAACCATATCAACTATTACGGCCATACCACGCTGATGAGCTGAATCGATAAGAGCTTTGAAAGAATCTGCCGGACCATAATATTTATCAACTGCAAAGTAGAAAGAAGTATTATAGCCCCAGCTGTCGTTACCTTCAAATTCGTTTACCGGCATCAGCTCCAAGGCATTTATTCCCAGCGTTTGCAAATAATCGAGTGTATCAATTAATCCCGAAAAACTATGATTATCCAGAAAATCACGTATCAGGAGTTCATAAATCACTAATTCATCGGGTTCAGGGGCCTGAAAACCTGAATTTTGCCATTGATATGCTTCCTGACCTGTCTGCAGTACAGATGCAATTTGAGATGTCTTCCCTGCCGGATATGATATCAGGTTGGGATATGTGGCATCACTTATATAATGATCGTTCCATGGATCAGAAGTTTTATTAGTATATGGATCGGCAATCCTGATGCTGGCGTCAATAAAGTATTGGAATACATATTCTTTCCCTAACTCAAGATCGCTCAACTCGATCCAGAAATAATCTCCATCAGGGGTTTGTTTCATCAGGAATTCAGTTTCGATTTGCCAATCGTTAAAATCTCCTATAGTAAAAACAAATTCCTTTTCAGGAGCATACAACACGAGAATCACATTTCCTTCAGTAGTATAATTAATTCCGGCGATGGCTCCATCCGGCAGGTCTTCAATATTACCTGCACCACGAACCATATAACTGAATGATTTTTCAACTGAAGAGCCATTTGCAAATGCCTTAATCAAAACCTCATGAATTCCTTCAGAAGGTACACTCAGAGAGTAATTCAGGTCATTGCCCGGCTGACTGAAAAGCCAGTTGCCATCGTGTATTATCTGTATTGAATCAGCCATTGTAGCTGCAGCTTCAACAAGAAGTTCACTACTCGGTTCAACCAGCACAAAGGAAGTATTGGGCTGCAATATTGTAATATTAAGACCCTCCTGATAGACTTCAAGCATTATATCGCTTCCGTCACTTGCCCGGCCTGTTTGAGTACCATCAGAATTTCGAAAAACAAAAGCCAGTTGTTTTATTGTATCACTAGCTGCGACAGCATAGAAATCGTTAATCGTAGGTTCAATATTTAGCTCCCACAGATCATTTCCAAGAGAGGTGAGACTGGCTTTGTCAGTATTTTCGCTCCATTCGGCAATCACATATTTCCAGTCTGTATTCGAAGCACTTTTATCAGTAATAACACCGGCATGTGCCCAAATATCACCAGTATATCCAGCCAGACCAGCGTTTCCTTCTGCGGCATTAAAAATAATTTTCACCCCTTGATCAGCAAGAGGAAAAACAGGATCTGTCGTAATCACCTGGGCAGACAGCGTGGATTGTGCGATGATGCAGAAGATGCAGATGATGTGGAAGAGAGAGGTTTGTTTCATGGGGAGTCGGTTACTCGGTTATTCTGTTACTCGGTTACTAGGATATTTGGTCAACTTACTTATTTCTTAGCTCTTAGCCTTATTTCTTAAGCCTTAATCCCCTAAGCCTTAAGCCCTTATTACTGGATCTTTAAGATTAAGTATGATCTTGACGGTATGGTTAAATTATTTAAATTGTGTTTTTCTCCGTTTAGGGGATTAACTCCTGTTTTGCTTTTACTGAGCTGCTCGGGATAATCGCTTTGGTTTAATTGCACTTTCTTTTTGCTCTTGTTAAATGCTACCATGATCTTTTGATTATTGTTATACCGAAAATATGTATAAACCCCATCAACTGGAGCATAATGCATAAGTTGTCCATTATGAATCAGCTCTTCTCCTTTTCGCCAGTTTAGCAATTTCTTCATGAATACCCGGGCATCGGCAGATTCTTCTGACAAATTATTTCCTGTGAAGCCATTTTTTTGATCACCAGGCCATCCACCAGGAAAATCCTCACGAATTTGTCCATGATTTCCTTTTACGGTATTTGACAATAATATCTCAGTACCGTAATAAATTTGTGGGATCCCCCGCATGGTCATAGTATATACCATTGCCATCTTAAAAAGATCATAGTCCTGATTCAGTTGAGTAAAGATTCGGTCCATGTCATGATTATCAGGAAAGATAACCAGCTGAAAAGGATCAGCATACAGGAAATCATTTGATAGCATTTCATAAACCTTTATCCAGCCCTTATTCCATGATTCATCTTCAATAAGTGATTCAACGAGTGCGTTCTGTAATGGAAAATCAAAGAGACTGGGCATACATGATACATAGTTATCAGGATTGACCATCCCCTTTTGCCATTTTGCTATAACTGCCGGATTTAAACTCCATTCTTCCCCTACAATATTAAAATTTGGATATTCATCCATGATACGGCAGCTATAATCACTCATAAATTCTTTTCCGGCATATGGCTGAGTATCGTGACGAATACCACCTAAATTTGCAAATTCCACCCACCATATGCTGTTTTGGATGAGATAGTCGGCCAATAATGCATTTCTCTGGTTAAGATCGGGCATAGAGGGAACAAACCAGCCATCGGTAAACTCCACCTTATCTGATTCTGCAACATAGGGATCATGAAGCACAACTCTTTTGTGAGATGTCTGTTTGTACTCATCTTTAGAATTGATCCAGTCATCAGCTGGTAAATCTTTCATCCACCAATGTGACAAACCACAATGATTCATGATCTGATCCATTATGATTTTTATACCTCTTTTCTCGGCTTCCTTACATAGTCGCAGGTAATCATCGTTCGTTCCATACCGGGCATCGATATTGTAATAATCTGTAATGGCATAACCATGATATGATGCACGAGGCATATCATTTTCAACTACCGGATTTAACCAAATAGCAGAAAATCCCATATCAGCGATATAATCGAGGTGCCCTATTAAGCCCTCCAGGTCTCCCCCATGTCTGCCATAAAGGTCATCTCTATTCAGTTTATCCTCCATACCCTCAACAGAATCATTCTCCGGATCACCATTAACAAAGCGATCAGGTGTTATCAGGTACATCACATCTGAAGTGGAGAATCCTTCTCTATTAGCTGAGCCTTCACGGCGTTCACGAAGTTCGTAAGGGATAACCAGATCACCAGATCTGCGCTTCTTCTTTCCGTCAGTTTTGAAGTTGAGAATAATGTCGAATTTGCCCGGAGTAGCATCCGGCAGGATATTCACATACAAGAATAAGTAATTCGGATTGTCAGTTTCACTAGTTCTTATTAGAATAACTCCCGGATAATCAATTCTGGCCTCGTAGAGACTAATATTTTCACCATGCAGCATAATTTGAAGTTCAGGATTATTCATCCCTGTCCACCACATTGGAGGTTCAACATGCCAGAGATCAGTGCTCTGCCCAAACGAGCAGACAAAGCCCAAAAACATAATCAACATAAAAGCAATTCTTTTCATCACAAGGTGGTTTAATAGATAAAAACTGATAACTATCATATAACAGAATCCACAATCATTTACAAATAAGCTAGTTGCAATTCTGTCTTTTCTATGGACTTTTTAAGTTTTTCCAGTTTTTTAGTCAGATGTTCTTTGGACTTTTTAGCCAATTTATCGGGATCA
>JABHCC010000103.1 GCA_018669475.1 Bacteroidota bacterium
GAATTACCGGTATTTCATTTTTCACTTGCCTGCAATCATTGTTCCGATGCCCTGTGCATGACAAATTGCCCCTCGCTGGCCTATACCCGTGACAAAGAAACCGGGGTCATTATACATCATGCTGAAGCATGTATTGGCTGCAAGTATTGCACCTGGGCCTGTCCGTATGATGCACCCAAATTCAACTCCACTAGTGGGATTATTGAGAAGTGCAATTTCTGTCTAGAACGTATTAATGATGAAATAGCTCCTGCTTGTGTTAGCGCTTGTCCTGTTGGTGCTCTGGAATATGAATCTGATGACCTGCCGGATGAAAACCTTGTCATTCCGGGATTTGTTAATAAAGGCATCAGGCCATCCATTCGCATTGTACCCATCCGGGAGGAAAATAAGACTCCAAAAATCATGAATACTGATTCTGTTGAATTGAGTATTGAGGAGAGTATACAAGTGCAAGCTCTTCCAAAGTCAAAGGTTGAACTGGCTAAGGAATGGATTCTTGTATTTTTTACCCTTTCGGCTGCTATTCTGGTGGCTTGGTTTGGATCACATCTGGCCAAAGGAATTCCTTTAAATATCTTCTGGTTTCTTCCATTAGGACTGATCTCGCTTATTCTAAGCTCTGTACATCTGGGCAAAAAGCTTCGTGCCTGGCGTTCAATTTTGAATATCAGAAGGTCATGGCTAAGCAGAGAAATTTTATTCTATTCCGTTTTTCTAGGATCTGGCTCACTTTATCTGATAACAGGAAATCCAATTCTCGGTTATATATCAATCATCTCAGGGTTTTTTGCCCTTGTTTCTATCGACATGGTATATCATGTATTCGATCGAAGAGATAAGATTCCACTCCATAGTGCAATGATCTGGTCAAGTGGGTTCTTGATTTTTGCATATTTGACCGGTGTTCCTTCTCTATTTGGGTTTATTATACTGTTAAAGACAGGATTGTACATTTATAGAAAGATCATTTATATCAAGTTGCATACTAAACTGCTAATTGTTCCTACAATAATTCGAATAATTAGCCTCATGGTGCCTTTGGTACTGATTTTTTATCTTTTTGAACTGTTGTGGTGGGTCATTCCCGTGGTATTCATGGTTGGAGAAATCATTGACCGCTCAGAATTTTATCATGAAGCGGAAGTTAACACACCTGAACTGGCTCTTCATGAGTTACATAAGAAAAGCGCAAAATGAACAAAAAAAGTGTGAATAGTTCTCATCCCCCTCTTTACAGGGAAGCTGGTTTTAATCTGCATGATTCAGAAACCACAAGGAAAGCTTTTGCTGATGAATTGAATCATCCGCATGAACCTGAAAATTACATTTATTCACGGTATAGGAATCCTACAGTTGTGGCAGTGGAGAAGCAAATCATGGCATTGGAAAAATCTGGTTGGGCTTTGCTGGCCGAAACAGGAATGGCAGCAGTGGATATAGCTGTTTCCTTGTTTCATAAAGGAAAAGAAACTCGTCCATGGCTCTTCTTTCATGAGATATACGGAGGCACTAATTCATTTATTGACAGTGTATTAATCAAGCGAAGAGGGCTTGACATCCATAGGTTTTATGCAGACGATGGAGTCTATGACATGAATAAGCTTGAAGATATTATTAAAACTGTGAAGCCAGAGTTTTTCTATTTTGAAGCTGTCTCGAATCCAATGCTCATTGTTGCTGATGTTCGAGAAATCATGGCTCTGGCTAAAAAATACAAGGTAAAAACCATCATTGATAATACCTTCGCCACACCGCATTTATGGCGGCCTCTGGAGGATGGAGCTACGATGGTTATTCACTCTGTAACAAAGTATCTGAGTGGGCATGGGGACATCACTGCCGGAGTTGTATGTGGCAATGATCTGGGGCTATTAAAAGAAGCTATTGAATACAGAAAATGGGCCGGGCATTTTTTAAGTCCGGATGATGCTCACCGCCTTGGTGATCAGCTCAAAACTTTCACTTTACGATTTGAACAGCATTGCAGGAATGCTTTTGAGATAGCCCGTTTTCTAAGTACTCATCCTTTGATTGAAAAGGTTTTGTATCCCGGACTTAAAAGCCATCCAACACATCCCGAAGCTATGGCCTTGTTTGGAGACAAAGGTTTTGGAGGAATGGTGACATTTGATATTGCTGGTTCTTTAAAAGAAGAGAAAACCGGGCGATGTAATAGATTTATTGATGCTTTACAGAATCACATCCCATTGATTCCAACATTGGGAGAGGCCGATACTATACTTATGCCGATCGAGGCTGTATGGGGGGCTAAATATCCGATGCCGGGAATGATCAGGTTATCAGTAGGTATTGAGGATTGTCAATCAATTATTTATGCACTTGACCAGGCTCTTAATGCAGCAAAGCAATAAACTGAATTCCACAGTTTGATTATTGAGGATTGTTTTTTCTGAAATCTTCAATTATTGGACCAGCTTTTTCAAGATCGGATTCCTGAATAAAAAGGTCAACGCTTGATTGAGTACTTTCGGTAATACCTGTCTGACTAACGATAGTTTGGGCTCCATCCGGCAGGTTAGCCTATTTATTACATGCAGCAAAGACTAACAAAATCAAAGGAAACAAGATTAATTTTGACTTAAAGAAAATATTCATGGATTCCCCCTTTTTCAAGTATTAACAGGTTCTATACTGCAAAATGCATTTTCAAAGATGTCATTTTCTCATTTCAACTTCAATAACTTTCCCCTTACTAAGTTTAACTTTTTTTGTTTTACCGAATGCTTTCAGTTCAATGGTTTGAGTCTTATCTGATATCAGATTAACTTTCACATTGGATTCTGACCAGGCCATGTTTTTAATCTCGATCTGTCCCCGACAAAGGACTCCCTCAATACTCCCATTATTCCATTCTTCAGGAAGGGCTGGAAGTAATTGGATAAGACCTGGATCGGATGCAACAAGCATTTTTATTATCACTGCCGGCATACCTCCACTAATGTCCATATTGAACAGGGTTTTGTGATTGTGCATTGAAGCCATATTATTGAGCCAGAATCGATTAACCAGGTGACCCATGCATTCGTATGCAATTTCTGCTTCACCCAAACTGGCAGCTGCTTGTCCGAGCTGAACCAATCCGAAGGACATAAATCCTGATCGTTTTCCTCTCCAGTGTTTATCAAGTTTATAAACCAGGCTATTTTTGAATGCCGCCTGCAATTCCGAACTCTCAGCAATCTCTTTAGACATACCATCGTAAAGCGGGTATAATTGCGATGAGTGTCTATGTGCATCGTTATTCTCTAATCTTGGTGTCAACCATTCCTTGATCATTCCATTCTCATCAATCATGTACCCGGGCATTTTTGTTAACATCATTTCCCATGTAGGAATTCTATCCTGATACACTTTCATTTCTTTTGAAGCACTAATGAGATTGCTTAACAATTCTTTTGCTACGGCAACATCCATAGTTGCATTGAATGAACCTTGAGAATTTGTATTACCGGGAGTATTTTCAGGTGACTGCGTTGGTGAAAAAACATACTTGCCATCAGCACCCTCGTATAGATAATCTTCAAAGAAAACCGCGCACTTCTCCATAAATGGGAGGGCATGTTCTCTAAGAAAAGTTTCATCACCTGTGTAAAGATAATAGTCATAGAAGAAGTGCGCGGCCCATGCGGCACCACCCACCCAAAAACCTCCTGCAAATGATCCGGCAAGTGCATTATTATATCCATTTGTGGTTGATCTGGAAGGCAACACTACACCTCGTGATCCAAACAAATGTTTAGCATTTATTTCTAACCAGGGA
>JABHCC010000104.1 GCA_018669475.1 Bacteroidota bacterium
ATACTATAATATGCAACTTGTGGCTCTGCTAACATGATACCAATAATGAAAGTATCTGAGCTTTTCAGCAGATTACTTCCTATCAGGGTACCCAGGCTATACTTCCCAAAATTGAATTGTGCCTTCAGTGATTTTGATGTTGCCTTTACGATAGTTTTTATGCCTGACCATTTCTTACTCACAGCAAAAATTGAAGCTAGTAGTTGAGAGCCTATATGACACCAAACAACAGTTACTATAGGCAATTTTAACCATAGCCAATTCAAAATCAGAAAAAGAAAGAACACGAACATATTGACAAACCTGAGTTGCAATATAGCTGTAAAACGTCTGTCAGCCTGTAGAATAGATAATCCTGTATTTAGAGGCAGAACCACCACAGCCAGAAGCGGATACCACTTGAAGAATAGTCCAAAACCCTTTTCGTCTATAGCATCAGAGAACAGCATATAACTTGGTACCAGAATCACTATTACTGCTATGGTCACTGCAACTGACAATACCCATCCGGCACCAATAATTCTATTTCTTTCAGTTTCATCTTCTGTACCTGCAACAAATCTCACCAGGGGTGTCCCGGTAATTCCCTTACGAATCATCTCAAAGAGAGCCATACCTGACAAATACAAAACCCATTCACCAAAAACATCCTTTGGATAACTTCTTGCCAGAATAAAAATATTTGCGAATCCAAAGAAAGCAAAAACCATATTCCCTATTAAGGAAATAGAGTTATCAGACTTGAGTATTTGACTTATCTTAGTTTTTATGCCCATTAAAAAGTTTGTACAGGTTTGAGATCAGAGTTGATCACTCTTTTAATAAACTTTCTGATCCAACTGCGCTTTTTTGGAATTTCGCCAATAATACCTTCCAGATTATCGACATTGGTCCCATTAAGCATGCTAAAAACAGTCTGTTTAGAGTTGGCTTTAAACACATTCAATACTTCATCATCAGCCTTATTCCAGGTACGTGTCGCCCTGCAAATCAATAAAGACAGATCAGCAGATACAGCCAGTTTAGCCGGATATTCGCTACTCAATAATGCGGGGAGCTCAAGAAAAATATATTGATAACCTTTTGTCATGAAGGTGAAGTTCCTGAGTAATTCGTTAATACTACGGATACTCATGAAATTATCTGGTACCGTGTATTCAAAATCCCAAACATTTTCTTCATTATCATTCTTATCAAGCTTTCTGAAATTTTCCTCATATTCTTCCAGGTCTGGTCCTTCGGTAGGTTTTACATACAGCACCTTATGTCCGACCGACCTGAATTTTTCAACCAGCTTGGTTCCGATATAAGTTTTCCCTTCATTTCTGCGTGTACTCATTAATAACACAAGGAAAGGCATATCTATTTGTTTGGCCAGTTTAATTTCTTCAAGTTTGATTCTTTGAGTTATCATTTCTATCAAACGCGGACCAATAACTCCGTAATTAATTTTGCCGTCAGTTCGCCTGGGAATTCTGGGATAAGCACCAATTAATTTTGATTTTGTGAGTTCTTCAGCCCGCTCAGGGAATTTTATCGAATTATCAATGAATTCAAGCATAATAATGAAGCCGGCTGTTAAAACAATTCCTGCCATAAATGCTGCAATAAGCATGAACATCCTTTTGCTTGGATTTGGCTTGATAGGAAAATAGGCTTCAGCAGTTGTTTTAAAAGTACTTTTCTCATTATTTTTCTGCTTCATTAAGCTCAGACTCAAGCTATGCCAGTGATCGAGATATTCTTCCTGTGCAAGATTAATTTGACGTTCTATCTTAGTAAGTTCCGACCCCAATGGTGCAAAGCGATCATATTTCTTTACGAAATTGCTCTTCTGCTGGGTTTTAACATTATATCTTGCCCTACTCTCCTCAACTTTTATAGCCTGGTTGAGCCACATAGTTAAAACCGGCTTCATAGCAATACCTTCTGTGGTACGTGATTTTTGATAAGCCTCATCCATTGCTTCTTCCAGTTGACTCTCAATATCAAAGGCCTGCCTTTTAAGAGTTGTCAGAACATCCACATTAGGATTGGGTTTTATCTCTTCCATTCCAATCAGTCGGGTTGTCTGTCCGAGATCATCTCTGAAGCGCAGGATATCAGATCTCTGAGTCAGCCCCTTTGCATATTCATCCAACTCTGATTCTAATAAGGACAGAGCAACTTTGGCCGCCGACAGAACTGCACTTTCTTCATACCAATCCTTGTCGAGAACTTCATTTTGCTCAGCAATAAATTTTGTTTGCTCATTATAATTGATGATACGATTAACCTCTCTGAAATTCAAATTCAAATCTTCAAGACTATCAAGTCGATGCTTTGCAGCATTAACCTGAGCTCTGAAATAATCGCTCACCATTGAAGTTTGGGAACTTTTTATTGATTGATATGTATTTTGGTATACTTCGTTGATAATGATTAAAGTTTGTTTACACACGCCAGGATCGTGACTTTCATAACTCATCTTCACCAAATCAGAGTTTTGCATCCGGTTGACCTTAACCTTTGAAATCTTTGCTATTCCATAAACAGGATTTGACGATTGCAGAGTAGTATATATATAGTTCTTCTCATCCTTACTCTTGTATTGCATAAGATTCCTGACAGTGGCCTGGTAAGCTTCAACATGAGCAACAGCATCCTGATAAATATTTTCAAAATTGTCAGAAATTGAGTCCATACGCTTCACAGGATCCTTTTGCTGATTAATTGATTGCGGTGTTGTATTTTTCTCAACCGGCACTTCCACCTCAACTTCAATTGGAACTTGTTTTGTTACTATCGTATCAACATAATAGCTTTCATTTTCCTGGCCTACAAGCAATCGTTGTCCTCCATGCAATGGAAGTTTTAATGATTTATTTAGCTTGTTAAGTTGTTCAAGGCTCAAAGAAAATTTTCTGGCAATAGATACCGGATAATCTCCTGCTTTAACAGTATAATACTTAGGAGTGGGACGATACTTCTTAATCTTTTCAGTGACCTGTCGGTTTTCTAATCGGGTTTCAATCCTCTTTTCTGTTTCGCCTGTCTGTTCAGGAATATCCTCACTAACTATATTTTCAACATTTTGACTTTGAATATCATAGCCCTGATTTACTAAATTACTAAAGTCGCGGTGTACTAATGCTTTAATCTCTTGAGGTGCCTCTTGTTGAATAGCATCCCAGGTTTCTTTTGAGCAATAACGAGAATCCGGCTGCTCAAGCATCAAATGCTGAGCCATAAGTCTGATAGCTGTTTCTTCCTGAGTTTGTCGGTTCCGAATGATATTAAGAAGGTTATCAAACTTGGCGTTTGTTCCAAATAAATCGTAGCGAAAATCTGATCCTGATTCTATATTGTAACCTGTTGCTAATCCGGTATAGATTTCCATTTCAGAAGAATATGACTCAGGCTGGTCACGAGTCATGACGTACACAAGTACGGCCATAAGTACTCCTACCCCTCCGATAAGGATAATATTCTTTATTAACAGCCTGAGGAAATAGATCAAATTCATAATGAAGGATTCATCCAGTCGGCAAGGTCATCGCGACCAACCAATTCGTAGAGCAAATATAATGCTTCCCGGTATTCTTTTTTTGACAGAACCAATTCTTCATGTGCTTTTGAGGAAATTTGTTTTACACGCGCATATTCAACAATATCAACTTCACCTGATAAATAACGCTTCCGTGCCTCATTGATATTAAGTTTTTGAGCCTCTAAATGATCAGCTTTTATACTAATAATCTCTTTGTATGTACTAAGATGATTCCATAAGCGTATCACTTCTTGTCTGATTAGCTGCCTTAATTCATCAGCCCTCGCATCTTCAAGAGCTATTCGTGCTTCGCCGGCTCTAATAACATTCTTATGACTGATAATATCAAAGATGGTGAAATTTATTCTTGCTCCAATATGATATCTTGAGGATATTGACACATTATTATTTATAGCTGTTCCTGTTGGTGAAATAAATACATTATCAATTGACCCATAGCGAAACTCTGTAAAAGTTTCCAGATAATCGGACCATTGTAACTTAGCAACTTTCAATTCCCATTCTCGTATTGTTTTGTCAATTTCTTTAGTTTTCAATAAAGGAGAGTAATAGAGGGCAGAATCAATTAGCATACCCAGAGGTGGAATCAGATCATGGTCAACACTAAGATATGCACTGTTATTTTTCTCCATTGATCTCATGCGAGCATCCACCCTTTCTTCTGTGGTCTGACTAAACCCACTCATTGAGACACATATAAGCAGAATTGCGATAAAGCTTAAAAGTTGTTTCATTTTCTTTATGAATATTGTTTCTAAACGTCTTCAGTTTGCATTAAAGCTTTAACAGTACGAAATAATATTTTTATATCACCCCAAAAAGTGAAGTTTCTTGCATATTCATTGTCAAGGCCCTTTCTCTCCTCATTTGACATGTCATCTTTTCCACGCTTTGTTACCTGCCATAGTCCGGTAATACCAGATGGTGCCAGAAACCTTTCCGTCCAATCATCTGATGTCAATAACTCGGCCTCATACAAGGGAATTGGTCGATTTCCCACAATTGACATTTCCCCCCGTAATACATTCAATAGCTGAGGAAGTTCATCAATACTGGTTTTGCGAATGAATCGGCCTACTTTAGTTACTCTCGGGTCATTTTTAATTTTAAAAAATGTTTCACCCAATTTTTCACGTTTAATTTGCAAATATTGATTTTCACAAACTTCCCGATCATTGATATACAAAACTGATGAGCATTTGTGACCAAGTCTTTCGCATTCGGGACATGGTTTATCAAAAGCGTTATCCTCAGGTTCATTAGTTTCTTCAGTGTATTGATTCAAATGCTTTAACTCTTTGAGTTTAGCATCAGCACCAGTATACATTGATCTGAATTTAAAGAATGGAAATATTTTATAGCCAGCGCCAACGCGTTTAGCAGCATAAAAAACCTTTCCTTTTGATTCTAACCTGATGGCCAGAATAATAAAGATAAACAATGGAGATAAAAACAGAAGAACCCCTGAAGCAAAAACAATATCAAATAAACGCTTTATAAACGGAATCTTAATCTCTGCCTGTTTTGATTCTACTAAGCTTAATACGGATTGCTTTTTCTTAAATGGCATCAGGAATCCCAATCTGACAACAAGCTTTTCTAGATCCAGAGGTCGATTATAAATATCATCAACACCAATTTTAAAAGCTTTGAGCATTTCAGCTTTTTCAACTCCTCGTCCGCTAAGAATAAAAGGAATCGTCTGGTACCTGACTTTATTCATTAACTCAGTATGCAAAGCATAACCATTCATTCCGGGCAGAAAAATTTCAGACATTATAGCATCCGGCAGGTCATGATCTTCAAGCCATCTTATTGCCTGAAAACCATTCTCAACAACTGTTAATTTGAAGTTATCAGTATTAGATGCAAATTGATCAATGCTTTCCTTATCTGTTCCTATGTATAGAACCGCGACTTGTGAAAGTTCCACTTTTTCCATAATCATAGAATTACTCATTATGATGCGATAAAACGATTTCAATTTTCAGAGACAACTCTTCAGGATTAAATGGTTTTATCATAAAATCATTCGCTCCGAGCTTATAGCATTTAACTCTCTCAGAGCTACTGTCAACCCCTGATAACATCATAATCGGTATATCTTTGAAATACCCACTGGATCTAACATTTTTCACATAGTCATATCCATCAAGAACAGGCATTTCAAGGTCAACTATCATAAGATCCGGAATATTCCCTGTTTGAAGCCAATCGAGTCCTTCCTGACCATTGGAAACAGCTGTAACCTCATATGTGTGACTTAAAAACTTTTCGAGCAAGGTCCGAATTGTTATTTCATCATCGACAACTAAGATTTTCTTTTTCATCCGTTTATGTTTATTAATTGCTCCTGATTGAATCATGCGAGCTCACATAACAATAAAACAATAAAACATTTAAACCCATGAGTGTCAAGATACTATTGTTTTTGGTCATGCTCGGCTCATTGATCAATTTTGAATTGACAATTTCTACTGCAATTAAAATATAATAAATATTAATATGAAATACCTTTTATCTCTTTTTTTATTAAAAACCTACTGTTCATCAAATATTAAGTATTTCAACAATTAATTGTTAATTCCTTTCAATAAATATTCTATAACTTGAGCATATAATTAATAATATTGTCAGATAAATGTAACTTAAATAACTATGAGAATTTCAATTGTTGGAACTGGTTATGTGGGCTTAGTAACCGGAGCTTGTTTTGCTGAAGCCGGCATTAACGTCACATGTGTCGATATTGATCAGAAAAAAATTGACATGCTGAATAATGGCAAAGTTCCCATCTGGGAACCTGGTCTTGATGACATGATACAGCGAAATGTTGCAAAAGGACGCCTCGTATTCACAACAAATATTAAAGACAACCTTGATGAGGCAGAGGCAGTGTTTATTGCCGTTGGTACTCCTCCCGACGAAGATGGTAGTGCTGATCTGAAATATGTTTTGGCTGTTGCCAGAGATATCGGAAAATACATGAGTGATTACCTGGTAGTTGTGACCAAAAGCACAGTACCAATTGGAACATCATTAAAGGTGCGAGACGCTGTAAAAGAAACCCTGGGTGCAAGAAACAGCGATCTGGATTTTGATGTAGCCTCAAATCCAGAATTTCTCAAAGAAGGAAGTGCCATTGCAGATTTCATGAAACCTGACAGGATTGTTGTCGGAGTTAGTACATCTAAGGCCGAAAAAGTGATGAAGCGCCTGTACAAGCCATTCCTGCTCAATGGTCACCCAATATTGTTTATGGATATTCCTTCGGCAGAGTTAACTAAATATACTGCAAACTCAATGTTGGCAACCAAAATCAGTTTCATGAATGATATTGCCAATTTATGCGAAATTGTAGGTGCTGATGTTGATATGGTAAGAAAAGGAATTGGTAGTGACACCAGAATTGGTCATAAATTTATTTATCCAGGTGTTGGTTATGGTGGAAGTTGTTTCCCAAAAGATGTTAAAGCCTTAATTAAAACCGCCGGTGAGAATAATTACGACCTTAGAGTATTGCAAGCTGTTGAAGAAGTAAATTACACTCAGAAGCAAGTACTTTTCGGAAAGATTAACACTCATTTTAAACAAAACCTGGCAGGAAAGAAATTTGCTATGTGGGGATTGGCCTTTAAACCTAATACTGATGATATGCGTGAAGCGCCTGCTTTGGTGGTCATTGACCAACTGGTAGAAGCCGGTGCCTCTGTGGTTGCTTATGACCCTGTGGCAGTAGAAGAAACGAAACGACGTATTGGAGACAAAATCACTTATGTAGATGATCCATACGAAGCACTAATTGATGCTGATGCCTTGCTATTATTAACTGAATGGTCAGAATTCAGAATTCCTCGTTACAGGATTATGGAAAAACTTCTCAAGAATAAGCTTGTCTTCGATGGACGAAATGTTTTTGATCCGGTAGAAATGAAAGAATTTGGATATACTTATTATGGAATTGGTCGCTAGACATTTTTATCTTTATTAAATATATAATTAAATGAACAAGATATTAATAACCGGAGGGGCTGGTTTTATCGGCTCACATTTGTGTGAAAGACTGTTAAATGAAGGTAATGAGGTAATTTGTCTTGACAACTATTTCACAGGCTCAAAGCGTAATGTGGTTCATTTGCTCGACCATCCTTTCTTTGAAATAGTACGACATGATGTTACAATGCCATACTTTGTTGAAGTCGACCAGATTTACAACCTTGCCTGTCCGGCATCTCCAATTCATTATCAATATAATCCCATAAAAACGGTAAAAACATCTGTTTTAGGAGCAGTTAACATGCTCGGTTTGGCAAAACGTATCAGAGCACGAATACTACAAGCCTCAACCAGTGAGGTTTATGGTGACCCTGAGATTCATCCTCAGCCTGAATCTTATTGGGGCCATGTTAATCCTATTGGTCAGCGTTCTTGTTATGATGAGGGAAAAAGATGTGCTGAAACTTTATTCCTCAATTATCATCAACAAAATGATGTTCGCATTAAGATTATCCGGATATTTAACACTTACGGACCACATATGCATCCTCAGGATGGTCGAGTGGTTTCAAATTTCATTATGCAGACATTAAGAAATGAAAATATCACCATTTATGGCGACGGAAATCAAACCAGAAGTTTCCAGTATGTTGATGATTTGCTCGAAGGAATGACCCGGATGATGAATTCAAGAGAAGAGTTTACAGGTCCTGTAAATATTGGAAACCCTGGAGAGTTTACTATTAAGGAATTAGCTGAGAAAATTATTGATCTTACAGGCTCTAAATCG
Organism: Bacteroidota bacterium; assembly: GCA_018669475.1. Taxonomy (GTDB): domain Bacteria; phylum Bacteroidota; class Bacteroidia; order Bacteroidales; family UBA12481; genus JABHCC01. Next base: position 8,337 of record JABHCC010000104.1, read on the forward strand.
AAGTTAGAATTCTTGCCCCTACCCCAGGATGATCCGACTCAGAGGAAACCGGATATTACTCTTGCAAAAAAAGAATTGGATAATTGGGAACCAAAAATTCAGTTACAAGAGGGTTTGAAAAAAACAATTCATTACTTTGATGACTTATTAAAAAATAATCTTGTTGGTTCATACGGAAGGAAGTAGCATATGAAAGGAATTATTTTAGCTGGGGGTGCTGGTACCCGTCTCTATCCAATTACAAAAAGCATCTCAAAACAGATATTGCCGATCTATGATAAACCGATGATCTATTATCCCTTATCTGTTCTGATGCTTGCAGGATTAAAGGAAATTTTGATTATCTCAACTCCAAAAGATCTTCCACTATATATTGATCTTCTTGGTGATGGTTCTCATTTAGGCATATCAATTGAGTATGTTGAACAGCAATCACCTGATGGATTAGCACAAGCATTTCTCTTGGGAGAAACATTTCTGAACGGTGAAAGTGCCTGCCTGATTCTGGGGGATAATATATTCTATGGATATAGTTTTGGGAAGATTCTTTCAGAAGCTGCAGATTTATCTCATGGGGCTAAAGTTTTTGGTTATTATGTAAATGATCCTCACCGCTATGGAGTAGCTGAATTTGATTCAAAGGGACAAGTTCTTGGACTTGAAGAGAAGCCAGAAAAGCCAAAATCAAATTACGCAGTCACCGGCTTATATTTTTATGATAATACTGTTGTTGAAAAAGCCAAAAGTCTTAAGCCCTCTCCTCGTGGTGAACTTGAAATCACCGACCTGAATAAACTTTATCTTGCTGAAGGCAGTTTAAAGGTTGAATTACTTGGTAGGGGGATGGCCTGGCTGGATACTGGCACACATGAGAGTCTGTTACAGGCATCAAATTTTATTGCTACAATCGAAGAGCGTCAAGGCTTAAAGGTTAGTTGTCTTGAAGAAATTGCCTATTTTAAGAATTATATTACAAAAGAACAGTTACTTAAATTGGCAGAGCCACTTAAAAATAATCAATACGGGCAGTATCTCTTTCGAATTGCATCAGAAGAAAATCACCCAAGTTAAATCTTGTTTATGAAGATTATTGAAACTGGAATGCCAGGATTACTGATTCTGGAGCCAAGAGTATTTGAAGATAGCCGAGGATATTTTTTCGAAAGCTACAATGTTAAAACCTGGCAGGAGCATGGTATCGAACAGGATTTTGTTCAGGACAACCAGTCAAAATCTAATTATGGAGTTGTTCGGGGGCTACATTACCAGTTGGCTCCTTATTCACAAACCAAAATGGTTCGGGTATTGCATGGTGAAGTATTAGATGTAGCAGTTGACATTCGTCAAGGTTCTCCGACTTTTGGAGAATGCTATTCAATTATTTTGTCTGCTGAGAACAAAAAACAATTACTGATTCCAAAAGGTTTTGCGCACGGTTTTTCTGTAATCAGTGAATCAGCCATATTCTATTATAAATGTGATGAAGTTTATCATCCTGAAGCCGAGAGAGGAATCCTCTATAAAGATTCGAAACTGGCAATAGACTGGATGATCCCTAAGCAACATCGTATTATCTCGGACAAAGATGAAATACATCCGGTATTAACTGAGGCTGAAATGAATTTCAGATTTGACTAATGTCAATGAGATAAATGAGGAAATGAGGAAATGATGAGATGATGAGATGATGAAAATGAGGAAAATCATTATAACAGGAGCAAAAGGACAGTTGGGTCAATCACTCAATAAGCTAATCAGGCATTTCCCTGATTTTGAATTCATCAATACAGACCAGGCTGAACTCGACATTACCAATCTGGAAGAAGTAAGAGCTTTTATTGGGAATAACCCGGCATATGCTTTAATTAATTGTGCCGCCTATACTGCAGTAGATAAAGCAGAAGAAGAGGAAGAGCTGGCTTTTTTGATAAATGAGAAGGGGCCACACAACCTGGCCATCGCCTGTAGAGAAACTAAAACCGTATTGATTCATATTTCAACTGATTATGTATTTTCAGGCCAGGGATTTCGTCCTTACCCCGTTGATACAGAAGTAAAACCTGAATCAGTATACGGTAGAAGTAAAGCTGCAGGAGAAAATGCCATTCAGAAAATTAATCCGGCAGGTTGTATTATTCGAACTTCATGGTTGTATTCTGAATATGGTCAGAATTTCGTCAAAACAATGCTAAGATTAGGGCATGATCGCAATGAACTTAATGTAATTGCTGATCAGATCGGGACACCTACATATGCTTCTGATTTTGCAGATGCAATATTAAAGATGCTTTCTCATCCGGAGAAAAAATTCGATCAGGAAAATGGAACTTCATTGTATCATTATTCAAACACCGGTTGTGCATCCTGGTTTGATTTCACTATTGCTATTATTGAAATAGCGGGATTGGATTGTAAGATTAACCCTATTCCAACAGAAAATTATCCTTTACCTGCTAAAAGACCATTTTATTCAGTATTAAATACTGATACTACTAAAGATCAATTTGGACTGGAAATACCCTATTGGCGTAGCAGTCTTACAACATGCATTAAGGAAATAATAAAAAACACCGAATAGTAATGACACAGGATCTGGAACTTCTGAATACAGTGCGTTTAAAAGCACAAACATGGACTAGCGAACTCTTTGATAAGGAAACACGAGATTCGGTCAAGGATATGCTCGAGCATGATGAAGAGGCTTTAATTGAGGCTTTTTATAAAAACCTGGATTTTGGGACTGGTGGTTTAAGAGGAATAATGGGGGCTGGCACAAACAGGGTTAATAAATACACTATTGGAATGGCAACCCAGGGACTTGCCAACTATTTGTTGACCAGTTTCATGGACCTTGATCAAATTAAGGTGGCAATAGCATACGATAGTCGCAATAATAGCAGATTTTTTGCTGAAACAACAGCTCAGGTATTTGCTGCCAATGGAATTATGGTGTATTTATTTGATGCCTTGCGTCCTACGCCCGAGTTATCATTTGCAATTAGAGAATTAGATTGTCAATCAGGTGTTGTTATAACTGCGTCACACAATCCGAAAGAGTATAACGGTTACAAAGTATATTGGGATGACGGAGGCCAGATAATCAGTCCGCATGACAATGCAATTATTTCTGAAGTCGGAAACATTAAAAGTATCAGTGAAGTTAAGTTTGAAGGCAATTCTGACTTAGTGCATGAAATTGGATCAGAGATTGATCAAAAATATCTTGATCAATTGCTTAGTTTAAGTCTGAATCCTGATATTATCAGGGAGCAAAATGGATTAAAAATTGTGTATACTCCAATTCATGGATCTGGTGTAAGCTTAGTACCTGACACTTTAAAGGCCTTTGGATTTGGAGAAGTGTACAATGTTCCCGAACAAGACATTACCGATGGTGATTTTCCAACTGTATTCTCTCCAAATCCTGAAGAAAAAGCAGCTTTAAATATGGCTATTGAACGGGCCCGGGAGCTGGATGCTGATTTGGTAATGGCAACCGATCCTGATGCTGACCGGGTTGGAATTGCAGTTAAGGATTCAGATGGAGAGTTCATTTTGCTTAATGGAAATCAAACAGCATCATTACTGATCTATTATGTTCTACACCAGTGGAAAGAAAAAGGGATGGTGACCGGAAAAGAATATATCGTCAAAACCATTGTGACTACCCCTTTGCTAACAGAGATTGCTAATTCTTTTGGCGTGAAATCTTACGAAGTACTGACAGGATTTAAATATATCGCCGACATTATCAAGCAGAAGGAAGGCAAGGAGAAGTTTATTATTGGGGGTGAGGAATCATATGGATATCTGGCTGGTGAATTTGTTCGGGACAAAGATGCAGTAATATCATGTGCACTTATTGCTGAAGCAGCCGCCTGGGCTCTTTCCAGAAAATCGAATTTACTTGATCTGCTTAATCAAATATATCAGGAATTTGGCTTGTATAAAGAACATCTGAAATCGATTGTTCGAAAAGGAAAATCAGGTTCAGAAGAAATTGCTGGTATGATGGAAAGACTGAGGAATCAGCCTCCTCAAACTTTGGCTGGATCTGATGTTGTTATGATGTCTGATTTTCAAAAAGGAAAGTCATTTGACATGATTTCTGATCTGAGATATGATATTACCTTACCCAAATCAAATGTTTTGCAATTTCTCACGGCGAATGGGTCAATTGTCTCAATAAGACCTTCAGGTACAGAACCAAAAATTAAGTTTTATTTTTCATGTCGTGAAAAAGCGTCTAAATCTGTTGAAATGGAGCAATTGCATAAAACCCTAAACGAGCGCATTGAACAACTAATTAAAGACATAGGAGCAGAGTAATTTATGAAATCATATCGCAAAGAACTTTGGTTTAACATTTCATCCCGCAGAGGTTTTTTGAACATCACCCCTACGATAAGTGAATGTATAAAGGAGAGCGGGATACAAGAGGGATTTGTTTTAGTCAATGCTATGCATATCACTGCCAGCGTCTTTATCAATGATGATGAGAGAGGTTTACATCATGATATGGATATATGGCTTGAGAAACTTGCCCCTGAAAAGCCCCATTCTCAGTATAAGCATAATGGCTATGAAGACAATGCTGATGCCCACTTAAAACGCTCCGTTATGGGAAGAGAAGTTGTTGTCGCCGTAACAGAAGGGATGTTGGATTTTGGGCCCTGGGAGCAAATTTTCTATGGAGAGTTCGATGGTAAGAGGAGAAAAAGAGTTTTAGTTAAAATCATAGGAGATTAAAAAACTCATCCCGAAAGTTTACCAGATATACTTTTTCTGTTGCTCGTGTTATTGCTGTATATAACCAACGGTAGTAATCCAGGTTAAGTTTCTCCTCGGTAATGTAACCCTGGTCAATATAAATATGATTCCATTGACCCCCTTGTGCTTTGTGACAAGTAACGGCATAAGCATATTTCACTTGCAAAGCATTAAAAAACTGATCTTCTCTAACAGCATCCGTTCGATGCTTTTTTCCTTTAACATGCTGATAATCCTGCATTACTTTAAAAAAGAAATCACGCATGCTATCCCTGTCCAACGCTGGCCCATCTGCGGTTAGTGTATCCAATAAAAGCCATGTTGTAAATTCCAGATCTCTGTAATCCTGCAAACAAACCTCAACACGAGCAAAGCGCAAATCGTATAGTTCTTTATATTCTAACACCCTTTGTATCTCAACAATATCTCCATTAGCAATGAAGTCAATCTCTTCCTCGTCTTTAAGACAATAATAATTGTTCTTTACTATCATAAGCTGATCCCCATTTGACAGCTCTTCTTCCCGCCAGAGAATCCTGTTTCTAATGCCTTGGTTATAGTTGTTTGCCTGTTTATTTGACCTGCAAACAATCATAGTTTCATCCATTCCCGGCTTATCATAAGACGATTGTATTTTATCCAGCAGATCTGCACCTGACAGTCGAACAAAATCCGGAAAGTCATTCGTGTTAAGCCCGGGATACACCTTATATGTAAGGTCTTTCATTCTTACTCGAAGCATTGTTGCATTATCCAAAACACCCGATTGTTCAGATTGTCGCACAACATCAGTAAGTTCGAAACTATTCACTTCAAAACCATACCCTTCAAGAATCGAAGGAACCAGGGCTTCGCTTATATCCAGGCCTACAGGAGGTAGCTGAGCACTGTCACCTATCAGGATCAATTTACAATTGAGGCCTGAATACACATAACTTATCAAATCGTCGAGCAGTCGTCCGCTTCCAAAAACAGATAACTCAATAGACTGGCTAGATATCATTGAGGCCTCGTCTACAATAAAGAAAGTATTCTTATGAAGATTCCTGTCCAGTCCAAACTCCGCAAATCCTTCAAGTATCTTTTTTTGCCGATAGATCTTCTTGTGAATTGTAAATGCCGATGCACCGGCAAATCTCGACAACACTTTTGCTGCTCTTCCTGTTGGCGCAAGAAGTACGGATTTTCGTTTGTTTTTTTTCAAACTTCTGACCAAAGAGGCAATTAAGCTTGTTTTCCCTGTTCCGGCATATCCGCGAAGAACAAATATCTCATCCTGAAAATCACTTTCCACAAATTTGCATAGCCCTTCTATAGCCTTTATCTGACCAGTTGTAGGTGAATGTCCGAGTTCGTTTTCTATTTCAATCTGTAATTGCATGATTCGCATTTATAAAAAACCTGAATAGACGGATAAGTTATTTCAAAAACATTTATAAATTTGCACAAACTTAATCAAATCAGACCAGATGAAAGCGGTTAAAACTATTGTACAAATTCTCTTGTTTTTCACAATTGTGGCACTTGGATACTTCATTTACATTGGCGTTATGAAACCTATTGATTTCGCGAATGGAAAAGAAGCACGCTACAAGGTTGTTGTTCAGCGTTTGAAAGATATCCGAACTGCACAGATTGCTCATAAATCAGTTTATGGCAAATATACCAGTAGCTTCGACACGCTGATTCATTTTGTTAAAGAGGATTCCTTCCCTGTCGAATTTGCTGAAGGAAGTCTTGATGACTCTTTAGCAGTTGCTATGGGTTTAGTTGTGAGGGATACATTCTATGTTCACATTCTGGACTCCATATTCCCTCCTGGTTATCCAACTGACTCTTTAAGGTACGTTCCTTTTACTGATGATGTTCAATTCGAGTTAAAATCAGGTTTCATCATGACTGCCTCCAAAGTAGAAGTGCAGGTCTTTGAAGCCACAGCTCAGAATTTTGATATTTTGAATGGGATGGACAGGCAGTTGATTATCAATCTAAATGATCTCACCGATTTCCCCGGCCTTAAGGTAGGTAGTATTGACGAAGCGAATAATAACGCAGGTAACTGGGAATAGAAAATATTATTTTTTGAAAGTAGCTTCACCTGTTTTTGGTGAAGCTATTTTTTTTTGTGACTTTTAATGGCTGACCGGCTGACTTAAAAAGCTAATATGAATCGAGCATGACAAAAAACATAGCTATCATTGATGAAACTTTTGATATCAATATCACATCTAGCTATCATTTAGCCATTCAAGTGAGTTCAAAGGGTGTATGCTTCGCAATTCTTGATACGGTAAGAGTTAAATTCATTGCATTTAAAAATATTTGGTTCGGAGAAAACCTGGAGGATGAATCACTTTTTGATAAACTGGATGCCCTCTTTCTCACTGAAGGGTATCTGAACAGAAATTACCGGCATCTGTTTTTTAATTTTATATGTAGAAAAGCAACCCTTATTCCTGCTCCAATTTATGTTGATGATGACAAAGAGTCTTATCTTGATTTCATAGATTCAAGCTCTGACTCAGAAATAGTTCTCAGCAAGTTGATTCCGGGTGTTGATGCATTTCTTGTTTATTCAATGCCTGAAAAAGTTTACCAACTCGCCAATCATCATCTGGATGATCCCAGTTTTTTCCATCAGGCCAGTCCTTTTATTGAAAATGCTATAATATCATCTAAAGGAAAATCTTCCGCGAACAGAGTTTTTATACAAATCAATTCAAACTTTGCGGATCTGCTTGTAATTGAAGGTGGAACTCTGAAATTATATAATACTTTTTCATTCAAGACACTTAAAGATCTTATTTTTTATATCCTTTACATTTACGACCAATTCAGACTTCCCACCCAGCAAACACCACTTAGGTTATCTGGGTATTTCACAAGTGAATTGCTTGACCAGTTAGGCCGTTATATTCGTCGCATTGAATATGAAGAGTTTAACAGAAGCTTTACTTACAGTTATACTTTTAATGAATTGGAACAGCATAGCTATACTAACCTTATAAATATGTTTCGTTGCGAATAGTACATGGAGAACATAGTGGAAGAAGGATTCACTTACCCAAATCCTTAAGAGCCAGACCAACCACAGATCAGGCCAGAGAGGCTCTTTTTAATATTCTGGTAAATCGTTTTGATTTCGAAGAGCTTGAAGTTCTGGATCTATTCTCGGGAACAGGTTCAATTTCATATGAATTTGCTTCGCTTGGCTGTAAACATATTGTCTCTGTGGATATCGACAGGTTCCACGTCGCCGCTATTCAAAAAAACTTTGATACACTGGAATTTAACAATGTAATGGTAATTCGCTCAGATGTTTTCAGATTCATTAAACAGTCTTCAATAAAATGTAATCTGATTTTCGCTGACCCTCCTTTTGACCTACCGGATTTCGCCAGCATTCCGGATAAAATTATTCAGTCAGATTTATTAAAACCCGAAGGTCTCCTCATTCTTGAGCATGGCCCCAAATACTCTTTTGAGAATCATGTCAACTTCACAGAATTGAGGAAATATGGTAAAGTACGATTTAGCTTTTTCAGCATTTAACTTAATTTAACTAATTCGGGTACACATTATATTTCTCAAGAATTAAATTTGTTAGGAATATTTTACAAAAAGTTATCCTAATATGAAGAAGATTCTTACCCTTATTCTGCTCCTTGCAGCAGTTTCGAGTGCATTTTCACAAGATCAGGCTAAAAACAAAGCATTTAATGAAATAACCAAGCATGTCATACAGGGGCAGATGGAATTTCTGGCTTCCGACTGGATGGAAGGAAGAGAAACAGGAACAAAAGGTGCCTATATGGCTTCAGATTATATTGCAAGTATGTTTAAGGCCTTTGGATTGAAGCCTGGCGGTGATCCTGTACGTTCTTCAAATAGAGGAAGACGACCTTCGAACCCATCAGGAAACATTGCTAAACGAACTTACTTTCAAAACTTTAATCTTCTGGAATTCAGGCCAGGTGACACGCAGAAATGTTCATTAATTGATATTTTTGAAGGTGGCTATAATGCTGTACATCTGAATTACGGAATTGACTTCACTCTAACGCCAGGAGTACAGGCCGTCACTGTTCAAAGCCCTGTTGTATTTGTTGGATATGGATTTAAAGGAGAAGGATATAACGATTACGAAACTGTCGATGTGAAAGGAAAAATTATCCTTAGGATTAATGGTTTTCCAGGACATAATAATCCCGACTCGAAAGCTTATAAAAAGTTTAGCGGCGACAGTCCGTATGCCAGATATATGATTAACAGGCAAAAGGATGAAGCAGCAATTCAAGCTGGTGCAGCTGCAATAATAGATATTTCGGCTGGTTCATCTGTTCGGGGTGACCCAAGTAACGTACCTTTCAGATATACTGATCAACGAACCAAGTATGAAGGAGATGAGCCTTTCAGAACTGCCCCAAGAGTAAGATTATCTTTCCCTGATAAATCAGCACAAGGAATAACAAAAATCAACCTGTCGGCTAAAGCAATGACACAATTGCTCGACAATATTGGATTAGATATTGAAGCTTTTGAAGTCCAATCCCAGAAACTTAAAACCAATTCAAAAGTACTGGAAAATAAGGTAGTAAATATTGAAACATCTGTAGTTACACGTCTTATTCAGGCTAGAAATGTAATTGGCATAATCGAAGGTAAGAATCCTGAATCATGTATTGTTGCTGGTGCCCACTATGATCATTTAGGTACTGTTAGAGATTTCATCTATAATGGTTCTGACGACAATGCTTCTGGAACCGTTGGCATTATGACTATAGCGAAAGCAATGGTTGAATCAGGGATACAACCAGAACAAACACTCGTATTTTGTTCCTGGACTGCCGAAGAGAAGGGTTTAATCGGATCAGCGTATTATGCTGACCATCCTCTTATTGAAGATATCAAATGCTATATGAACTATGATATGATTTCAAGAGTTGCACCAGATGATCCAAATAAGAACAAATGCGATTTTCAATTCACTTCAACTGTACCAATCTTAAAAGAACTTACTGAAAACCATATCAGAGATTATAATGTCAATTTAGATATGAAATACAAAGGTTCTGAAGTTCCGGCTGGAGGTAGTGATTTCTCCTCTTTCTCGAGAAAGGGCATTCCAATTTTCTTATTACATGGAAAGTTCACGCCAGATTATCATCAGTTTACCGACCATGTAGAAAAGGCTGAATGGACTTACATGCGAGATATCATCAGAGTTGGATTTTTAAATTTATATGAATTAGTAAATTATAATTGGTAACCAATAAAATAACACTGCATGAAAACTATCAGAGTACTACTTATTTTTACTTTCCTTGTAGCCTCATTTACCCTGATTCAGGCACAGGATACCGGTAAGGATACCGGATTAGAAGCAATAACTAAAGGCGCTATTCAAGGTCAATTGGAATTTCTTGCCTCAGATTGGACTCTTGGAAGAGAAACTGGTGCTGAGGGAGCTTACATGGCTGGTGATTATATTGCCAGTATGTTCAAAGTTTTTGGATTGAAGCCTGGAGGAGACCCTAAACAAAGAAGTTACAATATGAGAAGCTTCCGCCGTGGTGGAGGTACACCACCACCACCTGAACAGAGCTATTTTCAAAACTTTAATCTCGTTGAAACCTGGCCAGGTGAAAAACAGGAATTCAGTGTTGTATCAAAAAAAGATGGAGGATATAAGTCTGTAGATTTTAATTACCAAACTGATTTCTCATTAAGCCCGGGTCAAACCGGAATCGAAGCAGAAGTTCCTGTTGTATTTATTGGATACGGTTTAAAAGATGATGCTAAAGGTTATAATGACCTTAAAGGATTAGATCTTAATGGAAAGATAGTAATCAAACTATCAGGCTTTCCAGGACATAAAGCTCCAGGGAGTATAACTTATGAAAAATTCAAGCCTGAAGAGCAAAGCAATCAAGCAAATCGATTTAGACGTTATGGAGGTAGCAGGAATACCTGGGCTAATGAAGCAGGCGTTCTAGGGATAATAGAAGTGAATCCCAACCGGGATCCAACAGTTGTATGGGTTAAAAATATTCCATACAAAACAGAAGGAAGATCCAGAAGTGGTGTTAGTAAATCCCTAAGACGAATGGGTGATCAGCTGAGTCAAAGAGCTGCAACCTTTCAGGTAACTCAAAGAGTCATTAGCGAAATCATTAACGGACTTGATTTTGATATCGAAGAACTTGAAAATAAGATTGCTGAGACAGGTAAACCTGCTTCAATGGAACTTCCTGGCAAATTTATTCGGTTCAAAACTTCAGTAAATTCTCGTATTGTGCGTTGCAGAAATGTTGTAGCCGTTCTGGAAGGAAAGGATACAACAAATGCAATTGTAATTGGCGGACACTATGACCATCTGGGAGAAAGAGATGGATACATTTTTAATGGGGCAGATGATAATGCATCAGGAACAGTTGGTGTGATGACAATCGCTAAGGCAATGGTGGCTTCAGGAGTTAAACCAGAGAAGACAATAGTATTTTGTGCCTGGACAGGAGAAGAAAAAGGTTTGATTGGATCGGGCTATTTCGTTGACAATCATTATGACTGGAATATACTCTGCAATCTTAATTATGATATGATATCTCGGAATAGTCCGGGTGAAGATCAGGACAAGAAAATTTCAATGACTTTTACAAGCACTTTCCCTGTTTTTCAGGAGCTTACTCAAAAGCATAATGATGAATACGATTTGGGCTTCGATATTAACTTCAGAGGCAGTGAAAGACCAGGTGGTGGAAGTGATCATGCTCCCTTTGCCCGTGCAGATATTCCTGTTTTCTATTTCATGGCTGGATTCCCTCCGGAGTATCATCAGCCAGAAGATCATGTAGAATTAGTCTTATGGGACAAAATGCTGAATATTATTAAATTAGGATATCTCGATATTTATGAACTAGCAAATATGAATTGGGAATAACAAACCTGAAACAAACCAAAAGTATAAGGGGGGACACATTGTGTCTCCCTTTATTTTTGATATTGCTCTATTGCTCGCGGGTTTCCGGTGTATAAATAATTCCAGCCGTTAACATCCCCTGATGATAATTACCGGTTGTATACCTGGCCTCTCCAAAGGCTGTCATTGTATCAGTGAATTCAAATTGCACACCTCCTCCAAAGCTAAACCCAAAGCCAAAATTCAGGTCGACATCAAAGGGGCTGGTATCTAAATCGAAATAATTCTTTAAAGTAAGTCCTGCCAAGGGATATACGGCTATAACATCTTCTTTATATACAAGATAATGTACATGAGCGCATATTTCTGTCAAATAACTGAATCCATACTTAAATGAAGGTCCAATATCAACTTTTGGGGCCAAAATCAGATCATCAGTTAAATTATACTCACCCCTGATATCAATACCTAAATGATAATATGAACCAAAATTAATTCCACCTCCGAATCTCAATTGAGCCATACTTTGAGAGGCAGATAAGCCTATAACTAAGCCTAATAACAATAAAAATACTTTCCTTTTCATAGTAACTTATATTAAGTTTTATTCAAAAAATATGCTCACTATCTGATCCAATAATAACGATCGGTTCTTTCGCCAATACCTTTCAGCCAGCTTATTATTGTCCCGGCTTTATGATGGCTATTAGTCACACTAATATCTCCGGATGTAGCCAATACCTGCTTCTTGTATTTGTTCATCTGCTGGTTCCAAACATAAACATATAAGCCTCCAATTCCTGCATCAGCCATGAATGTATCTGATGTGTCGATTCTCCCATTTAATAAATCAAAGCGCTCATTGAAGTGATTCAGAATATCATCTTTTGATATAGCAAAATAGCTTGTATCTGTCTGTGATAAATTTGATTCTAAATCCTCTTTAGAAATATATCCTTCATCATCCGTAAATTTCCAGTTGCCAGGAGAAGTAAATCCTTTCACTTCACCATTCTCATCAATCATCCACCCCATGTGGGTATAGATCCATGCATGATTGACATATTCATACTCAAAAAGGACAGCTTGCGTTATATCCGTATTCACTTCTGATTTCTTACAGCCAAAAACTACCATCCCCAACACTGATATTGCTAAAATAATTCTCATCATCATATTATAATTTCAGGCTATGAGGCAAAAACCATACCGTTACCTATTAATACTAGTACGGTCACAAAATATTAGAAAACAACACTGGTTTTACTTTCATATGTAATACCATCGATTTTATCTGTCACAACTGTTATCACATCCCTGACACCTTCCTTGCCCCCAGGAATATCTGAAAAAGAGATTGTTCCTGTTTGAAGAAATTCTGTCCTTACAGGTGAGGGATTATAACCATCTGACCCAGAAACAGTAAGGGTCACCCAAACACCTCCTTCAACTGGGCAAACAACGTCGCATGATACCGAGTAGTTTCCACCAGGGGAAGGGTTCCCCGAGATTTTAATGATGCCCAAATAAAATTCGCCACCAACATCCCATGAATATGACCCAGGATTATTCGGATCAAATGAAGTTAATTCAGTTGATTCTGTTCCATGACCCGGAATACTTACATCCAGTTTATAGACATATGACACGCCTGGTGTAAAAGCTTGATAGATCTCGTAGCCCGACAAACAAGCGGTTTCGTAGTTGCCTGATTCAGCTAATTGCTCTCTCAGCTTACAAAAATCAGGGAATCCGCCAACAATATAAGGACAAACGGCAGACGCCGCAGTTAGCAAAGTTGGATCCAATTCAGTTTTTGCTGATATCTTCTTATTCATCTTATCGCAGATGACTCCGGGAGGATGTGCTTCTCCAGAAAAATTCTCATTTGACAAATTATAAGCAAAACACACATCTGTCAATCCCTTCATTATTGAATTACACAATTTATTTGCATTGGACTCTTGAGATTGTGAGGGAATATTGAACGAATAATTCCCTGTTTTGTCTCCATCACTCGTGTAGTTTGCCCCTGTGATGGGAGGTTCAATAGTGAGCGTAACACTGGCATCCTTAACCAGTTCTCCACATTTAAAAATCTCAAAACTCATATTCCCAACCAATCCTTTGTGCGCTTTTGTCACAGCTTGGTCACTATGATTAACCAACAATTCAGGTTGGATATTACCTCGATCGCTGGGTACTATACTATTTGATTCCCAAGAAGAATTGAAATCTCCTGGAGAAAATAATACAGAAACAGTTTCCTCGCCTGTTGGCCATATTATAGTTATAAGCATGGCTGTATCAGAGGGGTAATGATATTCATAAACGAACCCATTCGGTGCAGTAACTCGTTCTGGCAACAAATCATCATTCAACATAGTCACATAATAATCATCATCACCAGGATACTTAGTATAGAAATAGGTTATTCTTTCGGTTGCCCCTTCTTCGTCTTTTTCACCAAAGAAAACAAATTCAGTATTGTCCCCAGTTGATACTTTGGCAACTGTAGGGTCAGTAGGATTGGTAAAAACCTCCATCTCTTTGATCTCTGATGAGGAGCCAAGACCATAACTCTCTAATGTATCAGAATAGCCATAATCATTAATTTCCTGGCATGCATTCAGCATAACTATCACAAAGATTAGTCCTAAGTAATTAAGTCTTTTCATCCGTTTATATTTATTTTATTTGTCGGATGGAGCTCGCATAACAAAAACAATCATCCGGTTCTGTGTTAAAATATTTTCCCTTCGTCATGCTCGGTTCATAATGAATTGATTAATCAAATTAGATATAAGTATATGTCAAATAATTAAATCCATTCACATTCAGGAACCTAAAACCAAACAGACTCAAGGACTGATTCAAGCCTCTATCCCAATCAACTCTCCATCCTTATTCATCTCAATCCTCTTATGCACCCGATTCCTTCTTGCCATCAATGCAGATGGCAGGGATGCATCATCATCAAAGAAGCTCAGAGTGACTAACCAATTCTTATTTTTCCCTTTGTTTGTAGCTGCTTCAACTCTTAAACCTTCCAAGATGGGTCTGAATACGGCGAGATGCTCTTTTGCTTTATGTATTGCTTCGATAGCGTTCATTGAATAATAAATTTGTATGAAGTTAAGGAAAAAGAATTAAAGCGGGAGACGGGAGGGATGGGAGGCGGGAGGGTTGCAAGGTTACGTGGGGTTATGCGGGGTTACGCGGGGTTTACGCAAGGTGACGCCATCGTGACGCCATCGTGACGCTGTCGTGACGCTGTCGTCACGCCAAGTCGTGACTTCGGTTTCGGACCCTTGACTTCGGACCTCTTAAAAAAAATAGCCCCTTCAAGTACTAGACTATCAGGGGCTTTTCTCTCTACTCGCGGTCACGACGAGACTCGAACTCGCGACCTCCGGCGTGACAGGCCGGCATTCTAACCAACTGAACTACATGACCGAGTTGATGTGGGTGCAAAAGTAAACAATTTTTTATACCAACAAGCCTTTTTTAAAAAAAAATCGGAAAATGATATTCAGAATCCGGAATTCAGAATTTCATCCGTTTATATTTGATTTTATTTATCGGATGGAGCTCACATAACAAAAACAATCATCCGTGTGGTTGTTAAATATTTTTCCTTTTGTCATGCTCGGTTCATCTGCTTATTTGTTCTTTCGCCATTCGTCTAGTTCCTTGCTCTCCCTAAGCATATCCTCTACTTTGTCAATCTCCGGACTATCTTCAAGAGCATCCCAATTGAAGTTTTCGTCGAATGGATCAAGTGCCTTTTGAGGGACGAAAATCCTCGGATCAGCCTTTAAAGCATAATACGGGGAATAGTCAGGACTTGATTGAAAAAAATCAGCAAGATCAGTAGCCCCGGTATCATATTGATTCAAAGTGGGTATACCAAAGATATTCCAGAAAGTTTTGAATAGGCTACCAAAACTATAATGGACATGCGATACATAATTCTTTTTTGCATATGGGGATATCACAATTAAAAGGCTCCTGTGTGCATCTACATGGTCTACCCCGCCCTGGGCATCATCTTCGGTTATGACAATGGCCATGTTTTTCCAATAAGGAGTGTGAGAAAGGAATTCAACTAATCGTCCGATAGCCAGATCATTGTCAGCCATGTAACTCTCACGGTAGGGAAATCCGGCCTCAGGACGATTTCCTGCCCCATGATCGTTCGGAACAATGATGGTCAACATCTGAGGTAATTCGTATTTACCATCTGACCATCTGAGCTCATATTCTTCGATAAACATGTCAATTCTGAACTGGTCTGGGATTGCCATGTTATATGTTGGGAACAGCTTTGATGTTTTATCGTAAATAGGTGCAGGCATCGGATAATTTGCCAAATGCTTAATTCCTGAATGCTTATACTCCTGTTTATATGACCCTGGTTCGAACATTGTACCAAAACCAAAATTGAATAAGCGAACATCATGTCTCTCAAGATGGTCCCACATTGATCCGGCTTCATTATAGTCCTCCGGATAAATGGCCCCTGCTGCCCCGACAAAACTAAGGGCACCCGGTGCTTTTGAATCAGCCCGATAATTTCGATTCCCACCATAACTGGCCGGAGTAGTGGCCTCAACCCATTCATTAGGGTAGGTATTGGCCAGCCATCGATGCCCATCAGCCGACACATCCGAATCCACATAGAAATTGTCGCCAATTCCAAATTGAGACGCCAAAGCCAGATGATTTGGCATTACAGCTACGTCTTCATGAGAGTCTCCATTGGGATTATCTATTTTCTGATGCAAACCATAACGTGCAATAGTAGGATCACCCTTTCCTCCTGGAACCTGACCAAAGACTTCATCATATGTTCTGTTCTCTTTCGAAACAAAAACGACATACTTTATTGGTGATTCTTTCTCTCCGCCGTATAGCGGTATCGGATTGTCTTTTCTCCAATCGAAATCAGCAGAGTTTACATCAGTAAATGTGTAATTATTTCGCTCAACATCTTTCGAGTATTCCTTTAACTGTCGATCTGAAGGTACTGGTATCACTGACACACTGCCTCTCATCAAACTTCCGATGTAACTTCCATAGGGACCAGCTTCAAAAGCTTCACCTCCGTTTGGTCCACTTCCAAATCCCTTTGCATTAGTAACGACAATATGCCGTCCATCCGGAGTAACAGCCAGTTTTGACGGAAACCATCCGGCAGGAATATGACCAATTAATTTTAGTTCGGGAATATCTATTACACCGATAGCATTGATACCAGCCTCGGCAACATACAGACGTTTCTGATCGGGCGAAACAGCTAATCCGAAAGGAATCATTCCTCTGAATCGATCAACTCTTGAATCAAGAGGCAATTGGATTGTTGCGACCACAGTGTCGAGCTTCGGGTCAATTACAGATATATTGTCATTGCTGCCATTACTTACAAAAACATACTCATCAGTAGCCGCAATAGAATTCGGGCTTGCTCCACCAACTGCTGGAATATCTTCAACCATTTCTCCTATTAATGTTCCGGTTTTGGTTTTAGCAACAACAGATGGCCCGCCAGAAGCTTTCAAATCAATTGTCCAAACAGAGAATGATTCAGGGGCATTCGGGTCGCCTAAACCTGGAATGTTAAGACTGTCAGTGTAAATGCCATCGCGGGCTTCCTTGCTATTGTATGCAAATGCCGGATAATCAATACTTGTAGCGCTGATGCTATCCGGATTCAGGCTGGCAAAACGAGAATACTCAAACATGCCCACATTGGCAACATAGACCCGGTTTTCATCCGGAGATAAGCAAATTCCAAAAGGATATCTGCCTGTTGATGTTCGGTGTAATACTTCCTTGCTGACCAGATCAATTTCCAGCATAAGAAAGTTAATCTGATCAACTACATAGAGGCGATTACCAAGCTCATTAATAGTTAAATCCCCAAGGTAACCATGAGTATAATCCTTGCCGTTTATCTCTGCAGCACAATCAATGTAGCCTTTTGACTCCCGGGTATCCACATCGAACATATATATTCGGTTTGCCTGGCCACCAGCAGCATATATAGTCTGATTATCAGGAGATATTGCAATCCCCATGAAAACAGATGCAAGAACGCCTTTATCAGTTGTAGGGCTATCTGGTATTTGGAAAATATCTGGATCGCCAGTCAATATATCTTTCAAGATACTTATAGACAATGGATTAGTTCCTGAATTTGCAGTTATTGCTATGGACCCGTCACTACTCAGTACCAGGCCAAAAGGATGAGGCGCAATCCTGTAGGTTTTACCAGCCGGCTGAACCAGTCGTCCATTTGGGATCACAGTCATACCATTAGTATCCATATGAGTATATTGATCAGAGGCAGGTGCCTGAGCAACATAGAGCTTATCAGGATTATTATTGCAGCTCAGTGTGAGTGAAATAATTGCAAGGAGTAATAAGTTTCTTATCATGATGAATTGCTAATTGGTGAATGGTGAAAGTTATAGCTTATAGGTTATAGGTTATAGATTTTTCTTCCAGAAATCTTCCATTTGCATTCTTAGGTGGAAAGTTGTGTTTTCTCGTTCATTTATTCCGTGTGATCGCATTGGGTATGACAGCTGGTAGAATATTTTACCATGCTTAACCAATCTATTCACCAGCCATTCAGTGCTTTGGTAATGAACATTATCATCGGCAGTACCATGAACGATCAGCAGATTCCCCTCCAGCTTATGAGCATGATTGATGGGTGAACCGTCCTCATATCCATCAGGATTAGTTGAAGGAAGCCCCATATATCGTTCCTGATATATCGTATCATAAAGCTTTTGGTGTGACACGAAAGCTACAGCGATACCGGTATTGTATACCTCAGGGAAACGAAAAATGCAATTCAGAGTCATCTGACCACCACCCGACCATCCCCATATACCAACGCGGTTTTCATCAACAAAATCATACATATCCATTATTTTCAGTGCTGCATCGCGCTGATCAAATGAAGCTGTTATGCCGATCTTCTCATATACACACTTACGCCATTCTGCTCCTCTCGGAGTTTTTGTACCCCGATTATCAACACTCACAACCAAATATCCCTGTTGTGCCATGTACTGATGGAAAAGGTCTCCTCCACCCCAATTATCCTGAACAGTTGATCCGGCAGGCTCTCCATACACGTAAAAGATCACAGGATACTTGTTTTTGGGATTAAAATCTTTTGGTTTGATCATCCATGCATCAAAAACGACTTCACCAATATCTACTTTGAAAAACTCCTTAGGATTTAATCCAAGTAAATCATATCGCTCTTTGGCTTCCTGATTATCTTCAAGAATCCTCATATTTTTATGCCTGGGAATACTGACGAGAGAAATCACAGGAGGCGTAAGGTGATTCTGGAAGGTATGGATTGCCCATTTTGCATTTGGAGACATCTGATAAGCATGCTGCCCCTGTAATTCATCCGGACTAATCCTTTCGGGCTCAGATTTGCCATTAATTTTACTGCGATACAGGTAGCGCTGAGTAAAATCATCAGGAGAAGCAATATAATACACATATCCACCCTTTTCGTCAATACAATTAATCTTTACAACATCCATGGGCTCATGTATGATATCGTGCATCTCAGTACCGTCCCTGGATACGAGGTATAAATGCATCCAACCATCTTTCTCGCTGGTCCAGGTAAAATACTGCTCTTCGTCCATCCATTTGATATTGTCATGAATATCGAGCCAGGCATCGTCTTTATCAACAAGAATGGTCTTAAGGTCCATAGTATTCACATTACCAAGCCATACCGTATTGGTATTCTGAAGTCTGTTAAGCTGTTGAATCATCACCTCATTTGATCTGGGGATAAAATCCATTCTGGGTAAGTAATTATTTCTGGGATCGCCAGGCACATCGAACCATCGTGATTCACCGCCCTGAGCTGGAACAACCCCAACTTTTACGTGAGAATTTGGAGTACCGACCTTTGGATATGGAAGGGGAATTATCTCGGGGTAAATAGAATCAAGATTATTGATAATAGAGAAGGTACCTGTACCTCTTGTATCTGACTGCCAGTATGCTATGTTTCTGCTATCAGGACTCCACCTGAATCCGTCTCTCGCAGAAAACTCCTCTTCATAAACCCAGTCAAAGGTGCCATTGACAATGTACTCACATCCATCCGAAGTTAATTGTATGATATTTCCACTTGCCAGATCTTCTACATAGATATTGTTTTTGCTCACATATCCCACTTTATTATCATCTGGTGAGAACTTAGCAAACATCATGGTAGTGCGCTCCACAGACCTTCCTAAGCTTACTAAACTGCCGGATTTTAAATCCAACACCCAGTAATCCCCTCTTGTATGTTGACGCCATACCCGACGGGTATTTGTGAAGATCATCATCTTAGTGTTATTATGAGACCAGACATAATCCCTGATATTCAGAGGCTTTGATTCACCAGGAGGTATTAATGCAGAAGCTTTGACCAGAACAGTACGATCCCCGGTTTTTGCATCATATCTCACAATATCTCTTCCGGCAATATCCTTATTCCATTCCAGTGTGGTATATCCATCTCCATCTTTTAACCATCGTACCGGACCATAGCCTTTTAGTCCGAATTTTCCCGTATAAATATTCTCTAAAGTCAGTTCTGTTTTTTGAAGTTGTGCTTTAACGTTATTAACATTTACTACTGTTAATAAGATAATTACAACAATGCTTATTCCTATTCTATTTTTCATATCATAAAATTATTTACTTATCATGTGCACCTGGTAGTTTCCTGAACCTAACTCTACTTTTCGGTCGGCTGGAAGAGGTTCAAGCTTCTCATCATCAATGTATACCTCTGTCATATAACCATTTGGCAAAATAAATGTAGCTGAAGTATTTGCGGGTATTTGAATATTCAAATCCAGCAGATTGTGCTGAAGGGTCCAGTCCAGTGCGATCGGACCATTAATGGAATGATAAGATCCTGATACAGAGGTAAAATCTCCACCTATCTTTGGTGACAGGATAAAATGCCTGAAACCAGGACTTTCCGGATCAGGCTGAATCCCAAGCAGGTGGCGATACATCCACTCTCCCACCGATCCGAAGGTATAATGGTTGAATGAATTCATTCCGGCATTTTGAAAACCCCGACCTTTAACGAAAGCATCCCATCTCTCCCAGATAGTTGTGGCCCCTTGTTCAATTGAATAGCCCCATGATGGCATTCGGGTGCTCTCAGCCAGCTGACAAGCCAGTTCATGATATCCGATTTTGCTCAACTCATCCATCATGCAAATTGTACTGATAAAACCAGTTGACATACGCTTATCATATACATTAAGTGCTTTAACCATTTTTCGGGCCATAATTGGACGCATATTATGCGGTATAAGATTAAAACTGAGAGCAATAGCATATCCAGCCTGAGTATCTCCGAGAATTGTACCATCTTCAGATACATATGCTCTCATAAATTCTTCATTAATATTATTTGCCAGCTCACTATATTCTTTATGATCGCTTTCTTTTCCAAGTATCCTGGCGGCTTCAGCTAATAAGCGTGTTGATCGCACAAAGAAGGCTGTATTAAAAACTGCAGGAGGAACTTCGCCTTTATCATTAGGATAACCCTCTGCAATAATGGTGTTACCATTGAGCCAGTCATTATATGCATGACCAGCTACCTGTGTATAAAGTAAATCAGGATTATGCAGGTGAATCCAGTCTACATATTTTTTCATCGATTCATAGTGACGCTCAAGAATCCTTATGTCTCCGTAATTTTCATATATTCTGAAAGGAACAATTACCCCTGCATCAGCCCATCCGGGAGCATTAGAGAACCTTGAATGAATTGGCATTCCCCGGGGTGACACATCAGAAAATTCACCTGTCTCAAATTGAGCATCCATAATATCTGTACACCATTTTGTATAGAAGGCTGACATATCATGGTTATATATACCGGTTTGAGCAAATACCTGAGCATCACCCATCCAGCCCATTCGCTCGGAACGTTGCGGACAATCGGTTGGAATTGAGATCTGATTCCCCCATTGTGTCCATCTGATATTCTCCCAAAGCTTATTCAGCATTGGATTTGAACATGAAAAAGTTCCTGTTTCCGGAGTTGCAGACACGATTACCTGTCCTAGAATATTTTCCAGATCAGGTGAAGATCTGAAACCTTCAATTTGCACATATCTGAATCCATGGAAAGTAAAAACCGGTTCAATCCAAACAGCTTCATTGTCTTTGAGAATATATGTATCGATCTGCGGTGCATTTCTAAGATTATCTCTGTAAACAAAACCATCCTCTCGGAGCATTTCGGCATGCTTCAATACAATTGTATCTCCTGCTTCACCTTTCAACTGTAGCTTTAACCAACCAACCATATTCTGACCCATATCAACAACATACACCCCACTAACAGGCTCGCTAATTGTAAGTGGTTTCACCTGCCGGATAATTTTCACTGCCTGGTCGGGCTGGGCTACCAGCATATTATATTCTGGCTCCTCAACAGTTACAGCTCTCCATCCGTCTTCACTAAAACCGGGTTCTTGCCATGCGTCCTGCTCATAATTAAAATCGTAGGTCTCACCAATAAACAGATCTGCCTCCCTCACCGGACCATCATCAAAATAACTCCAACTCTCATCTGAGCAAATGGTTTCACGACTTCCGTCAGTATACCAAATCTCCAATTGTCCGATAAAACGCAGGTCTCGTCCGTACCATCCTCTCCATGGATAGTCTGGAAATGAAAAATCAATTGAGCCCAAACGGCCGGCATACCAACCATCCGATAGGATAACTGAGAGACAATTCTGGTTATTTTTTATTTCATGAGTAAGATCATACACCTGATATTGAATACGCTTGGCATAGTCGGTCCATCCTGGTGCTAAAACCTGATCACCTATCTTATCTCCATTAAGAAAAACCTCATAAACACCTTTTGCTGAGGCAAATAAATAGGCTTTACTGATTGTTTTGTCATTATTAAACTCTTTTCGCAGTAGTGGAGAAGGCGGAATAGTAAAATCTGTGTACTCTCTCTTATCCACAGGTTTTCCTATCCATTTGGCTGACCATGTTTTGGCATCCATACCGGTATGAAAACTTGCGATTTGGGACCATTCGCTTTTTTGTTCATTCTTATCCCAAAGTCGAACACGCCAACAATAACTCGTATTTGGCAGAAGTGCCGATCCTTCATAATTAATCTGATTAGTCTGATTACCTGGCACTTTACCGGTATTCCAGCTTTGAAGGCTACTTCCACCAAGAGATTTCTCATCCATGCTAAGCTGGATTTCGTATGCTGTTTGCACAAAACCAGAGTCCTGAGCTATTACTTCCCAGCTGAAACGGGGGCTCTGTGATTCAATGACAAGCGGATTCTCAAGATATTCACACCTAAGGTTCACAGCATCGAAGTTCACCTTTGTCTGGCATGCGCTTATGATTAGCAGAATTGCAAGAAATAGATATGTTGTAACTCTTTTCATATTGATCGCTTATTAAATGGATTACTAATAATTTTGTTTGTGAAACAAGCCTTTAAATTACCAATTCCTACACTATGAACCATAAAAAAAGGCCATACATAGATGGCCTTTTTGTGTATTATACTGCAACAGAACTATAGTTCCCAACCATTTCGGTATTCCCTGCGGATATATTTGTTGGCATCCTCATTGTTTGTAACAGTCATATTCTCACCATCCCAGAGTAATCTTTCTCCGGGTACGCGGATAGCCAGATTACCCATTAGAACCATTTCAGTAAGTGGTCCTGAATAATCAAAGTTCGAACTTGCGGGTTCCCCACCCTTACAAGCTTCAACCCAATTCATCTCATGACTGGTTTCGATTCGTTTGAGTGTTTTGGGTAAAGTTTTATATTCGAGGAATCTTTCCTCAGGAAACATTTGCACATCATCTCCGTAGGTTGAACAAATTATCACTCCTTTTTCACCAATAAACATTGAACCACCACCCATTGGAATTTTTGCACCATCAAGTTCAGCTGGCCATTCAGGCAGGATTCCGCCATCATACCATTTCAGCTTAACCGGAGGCATTCCTTCTCTTGCTGGAAATTTATAAGTGATCATTGTAGCTCTTGGGTATGTTTCATTGTTTTCGAAACGCTTCCACATTTGCTGCACATCATATGATCTGGATCCTTGCACCCAAATTGGATATTTTAGTTTCATTGCATTAAAGACCGGATCAAGAACATGACAACCCATGTCACCTAAAGCACCTGCACCAAAGTCATACCATGCCCTCCAGTTGAAAGGCAGATATGTTGGATTATAGGGTCGCTCAGGAGCTGTTCCCAACCACAGATCCCAATCAAGAGTATCAGGTACGGGAACTGTATCGCTCGGCCGATCAATTCCCTGTGGCCATACAGGACGATTTGTCCAACTATGAACTTCTTTAACATCACCTATTGCTCCTGCCCATATCCATTCGGCTAAACGTCGCGTTCCTTCACCTGATCGCCCCTGGTTACCCATCTGTGAAGCTATATTATACTCTCTGGCTGCCTCTGTAAGCTTTCTGGCTTCAAAAACATCATGTGTCATAGGCTTCTGAACGTATACATGCTGTCCTCTTTTTATTGCTGCCATTGCTGCAACGGCATGAGTATGATCAGGAGTTGCAACAATTACTGCATCAATAGATTTCTCCTTATCAAGCATCTTTCTGAAATCCTTGTATTGCTTGGCTTTCGGAAACTTTTTGAATGTTCCGGCGGCACGCGCAAAATCCACATCACACAGGGCAACAATATTTTCTGATGTAACCCTGCCTATATTACCACCTCCCATACCTCCAGATCCGATAGCTGCTATATTAAGCTTGTCACTTGGGGCAGTAAAACCTTTACCACCCAGAACATGTCTGGGAACTACCATCACACCAGCTGTTGCAACACCTGTTTTTGTAAGGAAATCTCTTCGAGATACTGTTTTTTTCATCAGTTTATATTTAATTTTATTTGTCGGATGGAGTTCGCACAACAAAAACAATCATCCGTGTGAGTGTTAAAATATTATTCCTTTTGTCATGCTCGGTTCATTTTATGCTGTTTTTCTGTTAGGAACTTTTAAAGATAGGGAGTTTTGGAGAATAGTAAAATTTATGATCTTTGTTAAAAGCATTATCATGAAAAAAATTGATCGGATTAGGTTTTATTTTGTCTTATTACTGGTTTTCACAGGAATTTCGACCTTGTCGGGATATTCTTCTAACATAACAGAGGCCAATCCTGATATTCCAGACAATAAAAGCTTGCCTTTCATTATTCAGGAGATTCAACTAAGTGAAAATTCCGAAATTAGTTTATTGACTTGTGGCCCCGGCGATGCAATGTATTCAAAATTCGGACATAGTGCATTGTGGGTTATGGATCCGGAGAATAGAATTGATCTTATTTTTAATTACGGAACCTTTGATTTCAGTGACTCAAATTTTTACTACCTTTTTCTCAGGGGAATTGCCAATTACCGCTTATCTATCACAAACTTTCAGGGCTTTGTTGAAGAGTATGAGACTGAGAACAGGTTTGTGAAGAAGCAAATACTTAATCTTACCTCACTAGAGAAACAAAACTTATACAGAATTTTGATTGATAATTATCAACCTGAAAACAGGTATTACAGATATGATTTCCTTTTTCTGAATTGCTCATCAATTATTCGGGATCGTATATTTGATGTTACCAACGGACGTTTTACACTCTCTCAGGACTCAGCAAAGACATTTACTTTCAGGGAGCTTCTGGAACCTTATCTTGAACAAGGATGGGTTTATTTGGGTATAAATCTGTTATTGTCACACAAGGCTGACAGGGAAGCCAGTAATTGGGAAACAATGTTTCTTCCTGATCATATGTATGAACAGTTCAGTTTGGCCAAGACAAATAATTCAATACAACTTGCCCCTGACAGAAATGTGAGTACAATGGTTCTTTCGACCAGAGAAGCCCCAAAAAAACGCAAACATACATTAACAACATTGCTGGTTTTTCTCGTTTTTGCTCTAATTCTAATAATCAGCAATAAAAGACTGGCAGATAAATCATGGCATAAGGGTATTGATTTTGCGATCTTCTTTTCTACCGGATTAATTGGAATCCTTGTTGCTTTTATGTGGTTCTTCTCTAAACACGAAGTGGTTCATCAAAATTTAAATTTAATGTGGGCATTCCCACTGCACCTGATTTTTGCTTTCATTGTATTATTTCCAAGGCTAAGACTTTTTCAGCAATGGTATGCCCGAATATTTTTAGCTCTTGGCATACTCTTTTATATCCTTGCGATTCTTGGTGTTCAGGTGGTGCCAACTGGTGTTCTTCTTATTGCAAGTATCGTCTTAATCCGCCTGTACAGAATTTCTTTTATTCTTCCAGTAACTGATAAGATAAAGACTGAGTAAGGAAATTAACAGAGGCTCCATACTTTTTTTGTTTTTGGTGAATAACTAGCTGACCTGATATCCCTGATCCGGTTAAATATGTCGTCTATTATCAGTATTCTGGCATAGCTGTCAGCCTGATAATAGCTCAGATCCAGAGCAGCTGAGTTTGTGATTGATCTGAAATTAAGTATTACAGGAAGTTTCTTGAAAACAAACCATCCCGGCTGATCAAAATCCCACTTGACACCTGAACCCTCAAGGCGCAAGGTCAATTCTTCCCAGGTTTCAATTTCTTCTTCTGTCCAGTACATCATTCCGGTACTAAATCTCAATCCGATTTTCAATTCATCCTGCATTTCAATGCAAAACCTCAATTCATGAGATCCGATCCTGCCAATGTTAAAAGACAGGCCATAGAATCCTGATTGCTCTTTGTGGTGATGACTGTTAGCTAAACGATTCCACACCTTTTGCCTGCTCGTGAGGTGACTGATAGTTTCCCACTCCGGATGATGACCGCTCTTTTGAATAACTGTAAATAAATCTAACCAAAATCGTTTTTCCAGCTTAATTCTTTCTTCAATCGTTTTCATCTGTTTATATTTAATTTAATTTAATTTGTCAGATGGAGCTCGCATAACAAAAACAATCATCCGCGTGAGTGTTTAATAAATTTTCCTTTTGTCATGCTCGGTTCATATCTTACCTTTATTACTTTCTGATACAAATAAAAAACAGCTGACCGTAATGTATTTACGGTCTCTGTTGATATAGATGTTTTTTTTTGCGTCCAATGGAAAAAATATTTGAAAAATGGCATTAAATAAATATGCAACAATACGCTATCGTGTGATAGACAGATGCTTGAGATCACGATCTCATCCATTCCCATCTAAAGAATTATTAAGACAAGCATGTGAAGATGAGCTTTACGGGACTTCAAGCGGAGAGCATATTTCCATTTCCACCATAGAAAAAGACCTCTGGGCGCTAAAAAACGAATCGAGTTTGGGATATGCACCAATTGTATATAACAAGGCTGAAAACGGCTATTTATACTCAAATTCTGAATTCAGTCTTGATTTACCATTAACCAAAGAGGATATCGAATTGATCAGATTAGCCACAACTACTTTGGTACAGTTCAAAGACAGTCAGGTATTTTCAGATCTGGAAACTGCAATTGAGAAAATCCAGGGAAGGTTGAATGTTTATCAGCATATGGGTAAAAAAGACAGTGGGAAGATTATCCGTTTTGAATCGGCGCCAGCATTCTCAGGCAGTGAACATTTGGCGTGTTTACTTGACAATATTAGAAACAATCATGAAATTAAGCTCAAATATGTTCCATTTGCTGATGAGATACAAAGGGAATATACGGTTCAACCCTATTTACTTCAGGAACATAAGAACCGATGGTATCTGATCTGTTATGAAGTGGGTTCTGATAAATTCAGGACATTAGGCTTAGACAGAATTCAAGGTATTGAGAACCTTGGAAAGGAGTTTTCCCCAAAGGAAGAATTCAATCCGGAGGTTTATTATCGTTACTCGTTTGGTATTGGAATATACTCTGGAAAACCAGAGAGTATTAAACTATGGGTTGAGACTATACAAGCCAAATATTTAAAAGCTCAGCCTATTCATGAGACACAACAAATTGTGCAGGAAGAGGAAGATGGAGTTATTATCACTCTAAGTTTGATTCCTTCTCCTGAATTTATCATGCATATTTTGAGTTACGGGCCCAGGATTAAAATATTAAGCCCTGACACCATCCGGCAGGAGGTAAAAAATCTTCATCAAAAGGCCTTAGATCTGTATATGTGATTATTGTACTGTAACGAAACGAGCCTTGGTAGCTTCAAGACCTCCTGAATCACGGATCATCATTTTTACGACATAGGTACCTGGCTGAGTCCACTGATAGGTAATAGTTTTAACACTAGAGTATTCTGTATCGTATGGCTCTTCGTTATCCCAGTCCCATTTCACTTCGAGTTCTGAGGTGTCGTCTTCTTTATCTGTGGAGATAGAAGCATCGAATACAAATTTCGTGTTTATTGTACCAATAGTGGGATTAATTGTAAAATCAGCACTTGGCGGAGTATTTGGATCGTTAACAATAACATCCCTACTGAATGTATTTGAAAAACCATCAGTATCAAGCACTTCAATCACTACTGTATAGGTGCCTGTACGAGAATATTCATGAGTAATAGTTTTTAACAAGCGGTATTCTGTATCCCAGATTCCGTTGTTCTTCCAATCCCATCTTACCTGAAGCTCATCAATGCTATCCTCAACATCAGTACTTCCTGAAGCATCAAAATCGAACCGGGTTTCTATAGAGCCAGTTTCCGGACTTACTGTAAAAAAGGCAGTAGGTTTGATATTGGCATTTTCAACTTTCAACAATTTGGTTGTTGAGCCGGTAAGAGCATCTGAATCTCGTACTTCTAGTTTCACCACATAATCCATGGCTGCATCATAAACCCATGTTTTCGCCTTTGAAGTTTCAAAATGAGTATCCCATTCTCCATCATTCTGGAAGTCCCATCTCACTTCAAGAGTAGACAGGGGATCCTCAGCATCATAACATCCAGAGGCATCAAAGGTGAAAAAATCAGCCACTTTTCCGAACTCAGGACTAATGGTGAAGGCTGCGATTGGAGCAGAGGATGTACTATGGACCTCTATCGTTTCAGTGCTGATACTTGTTGAATTCTGAGAGTCTTTTACCTCTAATTTTGCCTCATAAGTATTCGCAAGCACATATCTGTGATACTCTACCTTGTCAATACTATACTCAGTATCCCATGTTCCATTACCGTCAAAATCCCAGCGAACCTGCAGGGATGTACTATTATCTTCACGATCGCTGGATGCATTTGCATTAAACTTGAAATCAGTAGATGTAAAACCTGTTGACGGTGAAATATAAAAAGAAGCAACAGGCGACTCATTTTCAAGTACACCTGAATTGTAAAAGAGGGATTCAGTATCTGCAGTATTTTGGAAAATAGCGACAGGCATTTCTTTGAAAACTACAGCATCGGAAATCACTTTTGCATTATAATCAAATTCACTACTGATTGTCCATTCAGGCCATTCAGCTTTTGCCTCAATACTGGTTGAAATATTTTTTTCAATAAGCGGACCACTTTGGCCGCAGAAAACCGGGATTAATCTGCTTGTTAACCTTACATTAGTTTCAACTGTGTTGGTATGATTCCATTCTGGCAATTCAGCTTCTTTTGTTTGAAAATCATAAGTACTTATAGTTTGCCACAGATCACTTGTTGAGAACTCTGCTGTGAAATCCGCACTCCCTCCAAGTTCTACATCCATATCAAAAGATGATGTTCCTGGCATATACCATTGAAAAACAATCCAGTCTTCTACTTTGAAATGTACAGGAAAGTCACTACTCTCATCCGAGGTATATATTCTTGTTCTCAGCAGGAGGCTATCCTGCAAAACTTCACCATCAAGGGCATAAAACCCCAAATTAGCATCGAATAACAAGTTTTGATTCCATTCCAGCTGAAAAGAACGTGTTTCGGTACCACCAGCCCACTTGGGTCCCATGTATGAGAAAACTTCTCCATCAGCCTGTTCCCACAGGCTGAGATTGTTGACTCTTACCCGCCCAATAATAATCACACCATCGAGAATCTCAATATCAACATCCTGTAAGGTCAGAGTATCATTGCTCAATGAAACATCTGTGCCCAGGATTGTTTCGTATCCGTTTCCAAGGCTTCTCAGTGTATCTCGTATGGCCATGTAACTGAATAATTCATTCAGATGAACCGGTTCAAGTTCAAGCCCCTTTAGTTCTCCCTCAGATAAAAGATTGATAATCCTGCCATATATAGCCTCATCTGATGAATAGTACGCTATCATATCACCCTTTGAGAGTGTTGGCCAATTATTTGCTGAAGCAAAATAACTGATATCACCACTCCTGTGGTCAAAAGATATTAAGGAGGTATCCAGAATAAAAAGACGATCGACCAGACTCGTTTCCAAGGGACTACCCTGAATTTGTTTTATCTCAGGATCAATTCTCTCACAATTCAAACTACAAATCAGCATCACCGCAGCAATAAGATATATCCGTATGTTCCTGATTTTAACCATCTAATTTACATGAATCTCCAATGTTGATATAATATTCACTTTAAGCTTCTGATGAGTGACAATCTCTTCCTTAATATTGTTTAGTGTATCCTTTTCCACATAAACATAATAAAATACTTCCTGTAAATTCAGGAAAGTAACTTTACCGTTTTGATCAGTATTCTTCCATACCTGAACCGGATTCTCCAGCATGCTCCATTCTTCCAGACTGGTATACAGACTTACCCTTGCTCCGGCAACAACATCATTATATTGGTCAAGAACTTTAACTTCAAGAGCCGGAGGAGTATCTATTTTCACACAAGACACCAGCATAACAGAGATCAAAGCCAAGCAGCCCAAGAGCTTCAAGGTAAAGTTGGATACAGTGTATGCAGATTCTTTAAAACTCATATCTCATTTTATTCCAGACTATTTATTGACATAATCACACTCAACCTTACTGACATTATTTGCAGGTAATTACGGCTTTCGGGATCCATCCAAAGAGGATTGTACTTACCTAGGTATCTCTGAGTACTAAACTGCGCATCATCCATCTTATCCAGAGCAGACAAGGCCTGAGAATAATTAGCATCCAATAAAAGATTAATATTACGGCTAAGCTTCATTCGCACTCCTGCCTGCACTTCAGCTCCTATAAAAGACTTTCTTATCCTGTTCATCCATTGACTGTCAGAAATAACATCCGTTTTACGGATATCATAATTAGTATTTACGGCTGATGAGACAGTGCTGAGCCACATTCTCTGAGACCAATACAATCCGGCTCCGGCAATCAGATTAAACCTTCCTTTCCAGTTTGTTTTACTATACAATTTTATAGGAAATTCATATTGATAAAGGCTGGTATTAAAAGAAACCTGGTTAAAATTGGGATCTCTTCCCTGAAGAGGGTTAAAACTATTTAACTCTAGACATGATTGAGCAAAACTTGTGCGTATCCCAGCTCCTAATCCAAGTTTACTATTAATCCAAACCAAATACATTAGATTAATACTACTTGCAGCTTGCACTTTATTTGTAAAACGATCATCCTGTTTTATCCATGGGCCTGTCACCCGCGAACCGGAAAAGGCAGTTGTGACCCAAATTTCCTGCGGATAACTTTTAGGTAATGAAATGCCATAGATTTGAAATAAACCAGCAGAATTGCCATCCCAGTTAAAAGCAATGGTAAAAGATACATCCTGGCTGTGCTCATAAACTTTTCCTTCATAATATGCAGTCATTTTCAGATGCACTTTCACAGGAATTAAATACCTGTTCCCAAGACTCTGTCTTGCCTTACCAATTTTGATTGTTTTATCACTAAATCCAACAGTCATACCTTCAGGATACAACTCTATCAGCTTGTTGCAATAATTCATTACAGAAAGACTCTGTTGAGCGCTATCAGCATACAAATTATTTATGACTCTGACATTTGGATTAGAAAAGATTGCCAAAAAATCTTTTGTTGAACCTGATGGGTCAGAAGCTTCAATATTTCCGAGTTTAACTATATATTGTTCGAGCAGTTGTATGATTGGATCTTCAACATCCGATTTTGACACAAATTCCTGGCCACTAGAAGTACCAGTCGTCCATATACCCAACAGAATCAATATTAATAATCGAAGATATCCCATACATGTAAGATAGTAAAGCTTTGGAAAATGTGGGACAAAAATAGCAAATTGGTCGTGTTAATAAAACAGTGTGATTTTAACAACCTGCACTCTAACGAGTAGCCTTGCGGGCAGAAAGGATTAGGTTCAACAGATTAAACTCCTCTGTTTCAATTACATTGTTATTCATTTCAAGTGAATGTTTGCGGCTAAAGACTCTTAATTCATTGGTAGAAATGTTAACAAGTACACAAACTTGATAGGATTCGGAAAAATTATTCTCATGGTAAGGGATAGCTTCCTTAAGTGATTCTGATGCCTCAGTATCACCGAAATAAAGCCAGCCAATCAGATTAGATCCGGGAATCTCACGAGGTAAATCACCATTTGTTACTTCCACAAATCGGTTAATAAAAACTATATATTCATCTTTACCATTACTACTATTTGTCGTTTCAACATTACCATAGAAATAACCTGCAGCCACATTTGATAACAATTTCAGATCCACAATTTCACGGTCCTTCTGAAGGTTGACCAGAATATCAGGCAGAATGCTGACTTTTTGAACAATAGAATCACACCAGTTATCATTAAGGTTAACACTGATATATTCGCTAAGATCATGTTTAACAGGACTGTCAGCAGGTGTATTTAATGGAGGATTCAAAGCATATTGATACAAATCTTCTAAATTGAAAAGATTTTCCTTTACCGGAGAAGCTTCAAAGAAACCTGATTTGCGTCTCAGAAACATGGATGCGGCGAGAGTGGCTGTACCAGGATTAACCAATATAGCTATTTGCCATTTTTCTCTAAAGAAAGTCCGATGAATCTTCATCAGTTCTTCATTCATCTCCAGAGTAGCATTATTGACTGCTGAATACCAGCCCAAAAGAACCGATGTTTTGTTTTGACTAACAACTCTGTCGAGTTCATCAACCAAATCTTCTCCACTATCAATTCCGCTTTCAATACTATCCCGAATAGTTGATGAAAAAACAATCTGATCAATCATCAGGATACTTTGACCAACATCAATTCCTGTAGCTTTATATTGTCTTCCGAATAAAAATCCCCCAAAATCGAGTGGCACTTTCCGGCTGATAGCTCCTTGTACTACCTGATTGATTGCTTTAATTGCTCTAAAACTGAACTGTATTTCAGCAACAACCTGATCGGGTATTTTTGCCGGTATTAGAGGATACAAATCATTTGTTCTTTGAGATTCATCATCAAAGTCGTCGAGTAAACTCAGCGAACCCTTCATCCCTTTTCTGCGAATACTATCCGAATCAGTATTTACACCAACTGCCCTTTTTCTATTTCTTGCTATTTGTTGAACAATAATCAGCAAAATCAGGATCAATAATCCGCCACCACCATACCAGAGTACCCTATAGTCTCCTCTACTTGCTATTTTATCAATCTTTTGCCTATGCCGTTCAACCTGAACATCAGTTTGGTCAAAAGCTGAACTCGCAATGAGAAATGACTCTTCAAATTTTCTGTGTTCAATATCTATTTCGGCTACCGGACCTAAACTTGCAGTGCGACTCAGATATTGCAAATAAGATTCCTGATGACTCACTCTGATTGAGCTCAATTGAGCCTTTAACATATTGTGAATTCCAACAAGTGAGTCCAAACTTCCATTATCAACTGCCATGGCGGGTAATTGGTGCAACTCGGGTTCCAGAGCAAGCATATTTACATTGTGATTTACAAGAATCTGTTTTACACTATCGAGCTGGATCTGAAAAACTGGCAAGTAATTGTTTGATAACAAAATCCGTTCCGCATCAAAATTGGCAGGTATATCATGTACACCAATATTATTGACCAGATTTCTGATTTGTATTCTGTAATCGATAAAGGATCTTTTAATTGACCCCACTTCAATACGAATATTTTCCGTCTGGAGGAAATACCCTGATGAAGAATCCGGTGGAATATGGTCAGAGTTGATCAGATCTCTGGCATAGCTTATTCGTGGCAGAATAGAATCAACATCAGCAACTATTTGTGCTAATTCAGTATGCTTTATTTGTAATTCATCAGAAATCCTCCGAATCCGAACAGAATCTCCCGCTTGCAAACCTGCAATTTCATTACTAAACGATGAAATCAATATTTCAGGTGACAGTGAGTCACTCTTTCTTCTTATTAAATCTTTGGCGTGACTGAGTGAAGCAAGATAGCTATTAAGCTCTTCGCACTTCTCACGAACAATAATGGCTGCCTGATCTTCAGGCTGGGTGGCTGAATCATCTTCATTTTTCAATAAAATATCAAAAGGGACTTCCAGATTAATTTTTGTCTCTGACGGTAATCCCAGCGAAAAGGTTCTTCCATTTGAGATATCTGATTCACTGAAAGCATACTGAAACGAAAAGGATAAGAGAATATTTGTCGAAAGATTATCAACAATGTTAAAAACTAATTCAGAATTCTCCTGAAAAAAGATTTGATAGACTGCCTGATCAGCGAATGTTTCACAATTTATTGCCGGAGAAGGATTGATTTCTAAGCCGATATATGACAAGTACAAAAATGGCAGATTGCCTGATGCGGGTATTCTGTATCCATCATCATTATACCACTCTACCGATAATTTAACTACGAGTTGTTCAAGTGAGGGGGATGGATAATAGCTCATTACAACGACCCCGGCGCGCTGATGATCAGGATCAGACAACCAGGTAAAGTGATAACGGCTTTCCTGTGATTGCAAAGCTAAACCACAGAAAATCATTACTAAGCCGAGAGAAATTGTTTTTATTCCAGAGTGCACGCAGTGTCAGTCTAAATTGTTGCCTAAAAATAGAAAAAAATAGCTTACTCAAACCATGGCAATAAGTGATATTAGGAATCCATGTCCTTTATTGCTGCAGCAGTTGCAGTCATCACATCATCCTTGACTAAATTATCAGGAGAGCCGGCAAAAACAACCCGTCCTCCATTATCTCCAGCTCCAGGACCAAGTTCAATAATCCAATCTGCTTTTGAAATGAGCTCCTGGTCATGATCAATACTGATTATCATGTTACCCTGAGACGCCAAATCCCTCATTAATTCACAGTATCCTCTTAAACTAATTGCATCTAGTCCCTGACCAGGTTCATCAAATAAAATTACTTTCTTTTCTGTGCCCATATCAAGCAATTGACGCATTAGCACTAGTCTTTGTCTTTCACCGGGGGATAACTTATGCCCATGCTGACCAGCGATCAGATACCCCAATCCCAGGGAACTCATTATTCTTCTAGCTTTATCTTTGCCTTGAAAATCAGGAAGAAAATCGAGTATCTCACTCAATGTCATTAACATACACTCAGTAATCATTCTTTGATTATAAGTATACTCTGAAACTGTTTTATTGTATCCTGTGCCCGAACAATCCACACAGCTATTCACAGCAGTTCCCAAAAAGTCAAGTTCAGTTTTCTCAAAACCTCGACCCTGGCAACTTTCACAGCGTCCTCCTTTTGAGGTTCTTTTAAAATAAGCTGGTTTACGTCTATATTCTCTTCCTTTATCCGAATCTGAATAACATTTGAATAAAACCGTATCCAGACCCAATTCCCTGATTGGCATTCGATACCAATTCCAAATAATACCAGTATTAAGATTATCAATTATTGTAAAGTTATCATGAGTAATGCTCATTTCCTCACAATGAATACCAACTCCCGACACCAGGCTGGTGGCAATAACATCATTCAACAAAGTAGATTTCCCGCTGCCTGAAACTCCACAGATTGAAATCCACCCAAGAGGTAAATCCAGGCATTCAATATTCAGATTTCTGAAAGCAACTCCCCTCATTCTTATAAACAATACATTTGACAAAAAATCAGGTCTGGCAACATTTTTAAACTCTCCTTTTGCCATCGTGTTGGAATTGTTCTTTTGTCTGTATTTATGAATAATTTGCCCTCCTTGTTTACCTCCACCGGGTCCGAGTTCAATAACAGAATCAGCCTGCTCAATCAGCCATGGATTATGATCAGTAAAAATAATTGCATTTTGCTGCCTGACTAATTCTGCGAAAATTTCTTGTAAGTATTTCAGGTTGGCAGGGTGTAAGGAGTTTGAGGGTTCATCTAAAATGAAAAGTATATTATTCAAACCAGATACTAATTGCCCAGCTAAACGGGTCCGCTGATATTCTCCTGCAGATAAACTATGGGTTGACCTGTTTAAACTCAGATAGCCCAGCCCAAGTTTCATCATAAATGACAATACCTTTTCCATTTCATCAAGTACGGCAAGAATCAGTCGTTTCGGCCCCGGTTTAAATCGGGATATTATATTATTATTACGGACTTCAGAAAGGGATAGTTGCAGGTCTGAAATGGTACAGGAGAGCCAATCAGCAAGACTTTTGCCAAGAAAGGTATATTTCAATCGATCGGCTTGAATTCGAAATCCCTGGCAATCAGAACAAATAACCGGACTGAGTATATCTTCCATGGTCTTTTGGCGACTAGTTCCTGCCTTTTTTTGATAATCAGCCTGAATTAATGGTATAAAACCCAACCACTTACTATTGAAAATATGCTTTCCTGCAAGATTCTTACGCTGGTATTTCCATTCCACAGAATATTCAATATCACCAGTACCAAACAAAATAAGATCCTTTTCTGTTTCGCTAAAATCTCTCCAGGCAGTCTGAATTTCTATCTGATGTTTACTTGCCATACTCTGGAGTATAGCCATATATTGACCTTTTGGCTCAGAAAAAAAGGCACCCGTCCGACTCCCCTTCATAGCTCCGTTCAACAGAGATACTTCCTGATTGTTGATAAGTTGCTCTTCTTTAACTTCCATTTGATAACCCAGCCCATGACAAGCAGAACAAGCTCCTGCCGGATGTAAAAATGAGAAATGGTTTGCCCACAATTTTGACTTTGCTGACTTATCGTCCACAGAGAACCTCGAAAATAATAATCGAAGGGATGAGCTTATTCCCAATAAAGTAGCAATAGTGGAATACTTAACATTTACAGGTTTTGTACTTCTGATTCCAATTGCCGGCAGCAAACCCTGAATATCTTTTACCTCACCCGATTCTTTGCCTCCCAGAAGTGATCTTACGTAAGGAGAAAATGACTGAGCAAATAAATAGTTTGAGCTCGCCAATATTGTATCGAAGGCCAGACTTGTTTTTCCTGACCCTGACACTCCTGTAATAACTGTAATCCTGTTATGGGGTATCTCAATATCTATATTTTGTAGATTATTGGTGTTCACCCCTTTCAAAACCAACTGTTTATCAAGAGGATGTTCCTTTTTTGAAGGAAGTTTAAATGATTGAAATATCTTATTGGATTCATGTATAGATCTGGCCATCAAAGAGTTTTGCGACAATAGGGAATCTGCCCTACCTTGAAATACTACTTCACCCCCTTTCACTCCTGCCCCGGGACCCAATTCAATAATCCAATCAGCTAATTGAATAATATACGGGTCATGTTCCACAAGAACCAAAGTACTACCCTTCTCAACCAATTTCTCAAAGCCCCTCAATAATATAGCAATATCAGCATAATGCAGTCCATTTGATGGTTCATCCAATAAGTATAAACAGTGATGTGACCTGCCTTTAATCAATTCTGCTACCAGTTTTATTCTTTGAGCTTCCCCTCCGGATAAGGAAGAAGAGCTCTGACCCAATTTGATATAACCCAACCCCATATCACGCAATAAAACAAGATATTTCAGAATTTTTGCATGATCAAAAAAGACCTCTACTGCCTGATCGATTTCCAAATCCAGTATCTGGGCAATATTCTTACCCCTCCAAAGAACCTCTAATATTTCAGGCTTGAATCTTTTTCCTAAACAGGTATCACAGGGTGCTTCAGTTTTTCCAAGGTAGCTTAAACCAATCTCGATCTTGCCAGCTCCAAGACAAGCCGGACATCTTCCTCCCTCCACATTGAATGAAAAGTTACTTTTTGTGAATCCTGCTTCCTTTGCTTCAGGCAATGATGCATATAAATCACGAATCTTATCAAACAACTTCGTATATGTTGCCGGATTACTTCTGGGAGTTCGTCCTATCGGAGCCTGATCAATCCATATGGTTTGTTTTACCGGATCGGGCACTATAACCTTATCAACTGGCACATTCGAACTTCCATTAAAATATTGTTGAAGGATATTATATAACAAGCTTGATTTTCCTGCACCTGATACTCCGCATATGACATTTAGGGCTCCAGTTCTCAGTTTTAATGAAATAGATTTTAAATTATGTGCTCTGGCACTAATCACCTCAATAAAACTATCAGAATAATTATTGCTGTTGGTCCATGACAATTCCTTTATACCTGAAAAATATTCCCAGGTTTGACTTTTTGCCAGCAAGGACGGGGATCCGACCAACTCTGTCATATATCCTTCCACAACTATTTCTCCACCACGGAATCCAGCTTCAGGACCAAACTCAATCCAATAATCAGCTTGTTGAAAACTAAAGAACTTGTGATCAATACATACAATGGTATTTCCTTTTTGCTGCACATCCTTAAGCAAACTGAGAAGATTATTATGATCTGCCGGATGTAAACCCACTGTTGGTTCATCCAATGTATAAATCAATCCTGACAAACCTGATTGCAACAGACTTGCCAGTTTTACACGCTTACTTTCTCCACCTGATAAAGACCGGCTCTCTCTGTTCAAACTGAGATACCCAAGGCCTAGCTTACAAAGAGCAGTACTCAGCTGAATTACTGAATTAATAATTTCCCTTTCACCGCCTGATAATTCAGTGGAATTGACCAATGATAGCTCTTCAGCAAAACTATCTACTGATAATTCAGCCCATTCACCAATATGACGACCCTGCCATTTCACATCCAGGGAGCTTCTTTTCAGACGATATCCTTCACAAACCGGGCATCTTCTTGATTTGGTGTATTTAAGAATATTTGCATTTCTATCCCGCTTCAGAATTTCCTCCATTATGGTCAATATACCCCGATAATAACCTTCGTCCCTGGGCTTCGCCGTAATACCAGTCCATTTCATTCTGGATTCTAGGGTATGCTTACCAAAGGGCACCTTAAGAAGAGTACTCCCGTAAAAAATAATGTCTTTTTCGAATTCCGATAATTGATCCCATGGTTTGTTTATAGAAAATCCCTCAGCATGACAAACCGTTTCCAGAACATCCAATGTTACCTGAGAGTAGATTACATAACCAGTTGGGGTTGTTAAGCTTAGCGCTCCATTAAGAAGTGATTTCTCCGGATAATCAATAAAAGTATCAGGGTCAATATATTCCTCTTCTCCTAAACCCTGACAGTGTTCACAAGCACCTGCGGCAAGATTAAAAGAAAAATGAGATCTGCTCAATACAGATCTTTCAGTCTTATTAATGAGCCCATATCGTGAAAAAAGAAGTCTTAAATGATCATACAAACCACTAAACGTGCCTATACTTGAACGAATTGAATGTGTGCCAGTAAGCTGATCAAGAGAAATGACCGGACTCATCCCTGTTATCTTATCAACATCAGGTGGATGAATACCAGCAAGTACTGTTCTTATGCGAGGATTTTGCTGTTCTAAAAACCTGCGCTTCCCTTCGCTTGCAATAACATCATGAACCAAAGAAGATTTCCCTGATCCTGAGACTCCGGTAACTAAAATAAATTTGTTTTTTGGGATTTGAAGATTGATATCCTTCAAATTATTTTCCCGAGCACCTGTGATTATTATGGCATCATCCCACGATGCTGTTGAGTTTCTCATATCCGGCTTTCAATCCTTTCACCAAATCAATACGTATTGATTTAAAATACTTCCGAGAATTGCCATTCTCCTCTGGATCGTACTGATTTATCCGAACTATCAAACTTTCTTTAAGATGAATTGAATCATTTATAATTTCTTCAAATCCTGATAAATCCATCTCCGGATTTTCATAAATGCAACCATAGCAATCAGCTATAATTTCAAAAACTAAATAATCGATGTCCTTTTTTAAGTCTTTCCGACTAGCCATAACTTTGTTCTGTATTGTTAACTAAATATAGAGCTTTTTTTAATATGTGCTACAATATTTGTTAATAGTTCTCGCTTCGTGCACAAATAGCCTGCAATTGCCGGGCTTTATTCTAATAGAAATACAATGGGCGTAAACCTTCAGGTACCTGTTCAAATTCACCCCTTACAAAGGCACCAACTACGATATCATTGAACAAATCAGCATTCACTTCATACTCATACTTATCATTTCCCTGCCTGTCAAACTTTTGCTCAAACTGTACGCTTACAAAATACTTTTTTCTTCCAAATACACCGTATTTGTTGCGTTTTCCAATAACTTTACCTGTTCTGTGTGTCATGGCTTTAATTTTTAATTATTCTCTGATAACAGGTAATCAAACGATGAACCATAAGTGCAATAAACATCTTACTTCGCTCTCTTCCTGGCCTTTAGCACACCCTACATACAAAGTGGTTATTCCATTATCTGGAAATGCATTCCGTTTATCACGCATAAGTTGTAAAAATAATTTGCAAATATATTAAAATGACAGAACTCAGAAAGGAGCTAAGTCTATACGGTCTAACTATGATCGCGATAGGCTCCTGTATCGGATCAGGTATTTTCTTAACTCCATCTCTTATTGCCGCATACCTACCCAATGTTTGGTTTATAATGGCAGTTTGGCTTATTGGAGGCTTAATTACACTTACAGGTGCTTTAACCTTTGCTGAATTAGGCTCCATCTTTCCACAAGCTGGCGGCGTATACATTTACCTGAAACAAGCATATGGCGATTTTGTTGGTTTCTTATATGGATGGGCTTACCTAACAGTAATAAATACTGGTGCTCTTGCAGCTTTGAGTATCGCTTTTGCAAGCTATCTGGGTTTCTTCTTTCCTCTTGAAGGACAATTGACTACGATAGTTGCTATATCAGTAATTATTCTAGTGACATTGATAAATTTATTCAGAGTAAAATTTTCAGAATATTTTGCAAATGTATTTAGTGGATTTAAGATTATTGGAATTTTGGCAGTTATTGCAGTTGGATTATTTGCTGGAGATGCTAACCTGAATGACTGGAGTCTTCAGTCGATAAAGATGGAAGGTAATATTGGAATTAAAGCATTTGGACTCGCTCTGGTAGGTGTGTTATGGTCTTTTGGTGGTTGGCAACATACCAGCTTTCTTTCTGGTGAAGCAAAGAACGCTGCCAGAAATGTTCCCAAGGCTATGGTAATTGCAGCGATTGTGGTAACTGTAATTTACATATTAACCAATATTGGATATCTGCACCTTATGCCGATTGTTGAATTGTCACAATCTGATTCGCTGGCAGCTGATGCCATCTCAAAAGTTATCTCAATTGGTGGTGCACTGGTCGCCGTTCTTATAGCAGTATCAGTTTTTGGAACAGCAGGTATTTATACGATGACCTGTCCCAGAATATATTACGCAATGGCAAATGATGGACTATTTTTCAAAGGAATGGCTAAGATTAGTCCAAAATATCATACTCCTGTTAACGCAATTCTGGTTCAATCAGCACTCGCAATTGTAATATTACTTCTTTGGGGTACTTTCGAAGAAGTAATTACTTATGTAGTTTTCACTGATTGGATCTTCTTCGCAATGGCAGCCACGACAATTTTTGTTTTCAGAAAACGATACCCAAAGGTACATAGACCTGTCAAAACTTTTGCTTATCCTGTCACTCCTATTATTTTCATTATTATCACAACTGGTTTTGTGATAAATACTTTCTTTGAAAAACCTGCTCAGGCATACGCTGGTCTCGCACTATTGATTATTGCCTATCCTATATTCAGATATTTTAAGAACAAATCAAAACAATCGAACAAATGACTGAAGAGGAAATAATACTTCACCATGGGGAGAATGAGCCTGAGTTTATAAATGCTTTTTCTCCACCTGTTTACCAAACCAGTAATTTTAGATTTCAAACTGTTGATGCGATGAGGCATGCTCTACAGAGCGAAAAGGAAATTTCAGTATACTCAAGAGGCAATAATCCGACAGTAAGACTATTTGAGAAAAAAATGGCCTCACTTGAGAAGACCGAAGATGCCCTGGCTTTCAGTTCCGGAATAGCTGCCATAACCTGTAGCATATTAAATAGTGTTAAAGCTGGTGACCATATTATTGCTATTGAAGAAGTATATGGATGGACAAAAGTGTTTTTTGATCAGTATTTACCAGGATTCGGTATTACGACAAGCTACTTCAATGGAAATGATTTATCCGAGTTAAACTCAATAATACAAGCTAATACTAAACTGATATACCTTGAAAGCCCCAGTTCATGGTTTTTTTCTATCCAGGATTTAAAATCTATTAGTGAAATAGCAAGGTCAAGAAATATCCGAACCATTTGTGACAATTCTTTTGCCAGTCCGCTTGGACAAAATCCATCACAATTTGGTATAGATCTCATCGTTCATTCAGCTTCAAAATACCTGGGCGGACACAGTGATCTTGTTGGGGGAGTAGTTTGTGGCCCATCAGAAATCCTATCAGGGTTATTTAAAGAAGAGTATATGAACCTTGGGGCAATCATGTCTCCTAATACCGCCTGGCTTCTTATCCGTGGTTTAAGAACCCTTTCAATAAGACTTAATCATCTGGAAAAAACCAGAGAAACTATTTCAGCATTTCTCCTGCAACATCCAAAAATAGAAGGTATCATTCACCCTTTTGAACCTGATCATCCTAATCATGAACTAGCTAAAAGGCAAATGAGACTTGGCGGAGGACTGGTTTCAGTATTTCTAAAAACGAATGATCCCGCTCAAATTGAGAAATTTTGTAATAGCTTAAAGCAATTCACTCTTGCCGTTTCCTGGGGAGGACATGAATCTTTAGTTTTTCCAGCGGTATCGCTCATGGTAAAACAGGAACACTCCGGTTTACCAATTAATATGATCAGGTTATATGTCGGATTGGACGACCCCCGTGATCTAATCAATGATTTGGATAATGCCCTATCCCTTGGTTTTCTTTGAGTCTGCCTTGCGTTCAATCAAACTTTTTGGAAGAGTTGCATCAGCATTATCCTGTAAAACCATCCGGAGGAAATAAGTGCCATCC
Organism: Bacteroidota bacterium; assembly: GCA_018669475.1. Classification (GTDB taxonomy): domain Bacteria; phylum Bacteroidota; class Bacteroidia; order Bacteroidales; family UBA12481; genus JABHCC01. Next base: position 51,321 of record JABHCC010000104.1, read on the forward strand.
AGAGAAGCCATAACACGAACCCAAAGCGTTTTTTCATCATCTGCAGGCAAATTAAAAATCAGCTCTCTCGACCTACTTTTTATTATTGTACCCTTAGCTTTAAGAGTAGAGCGATAATAACTTTCGAGTACTTCAACTGTTGATATACGCTTATCTACCTGCCCTTGCTCATTTATCACGTTAATCTTAAGATCCCAATAAGGTCCCATCAAAGTTTGCTGATAGGAGATTTTATCTTTTGATACATAATTAATATTAAAGTGATTGAATTTGCTATATCTCGATCTGGCGATCACTGATCCCGGAATGAAGTTAATACGTGGCGGAAGCTCAACTGATTCAACATATTCGTCATACTTACATTCAGCCTCAACATCAAATTCAAGCTTATTAACAAACACTCTCTCTTCAATCAATTTTAGTCTGTAAACTTTGTCACTTGTGAGAAGAACTTTCCCCCATAAGTTTCCTCCCGTCTCACGTGGTATTGCAAAATGAATGCTACTGGTATCCTGAAAGAACAGTTTCGCACCGAGATCATTAAGTTGCTGAGTCATAAAATCCTGAATCCGTCTTTTTTGTCTGAATACTGAATCAAAAGAATAAGTGACTTCCCAATAATGCCCGGTTGATTGGCGCTCATTTTCACCGGTTTCATCCTTGACAGTGATATAATTAAAATAGTGGTTTTTAAATACTTTTCCAGGATGATCCTTATAACCCTTGATCATAGGAGGATTTGGATTCAGATAGTCCTGAGCAATTAATGAGCCTGTAGTTAGTAGTACAGCCAACAGTATTCCATACGTCTTTTTCATATCATCCACAATTTGGCTACAATAATAAGAAAAAATCTTGCCGAAAACCGACGGCAAGACTTTGTTTTATTTTCTCAGTTTATTTGTTTGATCACCGCTGCATTTCAGCAGGTAAAAGAAATGATGCAATTTGGGTTTTGAGTAAATTCACAGTCAACAATTAGTATATTTACCAGCTATCATGGATCGCAAATTATTCGTAACTGAGGATGGTTCTCATAGTCTTAAGGTTGAAGGATTGGATGAAACCTATCATTCAAAACATGGTGCAATTCAGGAATCAGAACATGTGTTTATACAAAAAGGCCTTGATAACTTTGCCGGAAAACACATCAGGATTCTTGAATTGGGATTTGGTACAGGCCTGAATGCTTTTCTTACTTATATTGCCACCCGGAACAGGAATCTAAATGTGCTCTATACAACTATAGAAAAGTATCCACTGGCTGCTGAAGAATATGAGCAACTTAACTACCCTGCCCTTTTAAAACAATCGGGAGATGCATTTCTTCAAATGCATACATCAGGTCAAGATAAAACTATCGAAATATCTGGTGCTTTTCATTTCCGGAAAATTATTGCTGATTGTCATGACCTTTCTTTCAAAAACAATTTCGATCTTGTGTATTATGATGCATTCGGGCCAGAGGTTCAACCTGATTTATGGGAGTTCAGCACTCTGAAACTCTTTTATAATGCCTTAGTACAAAACGGGCAGCTAGTCACCTACAGTGCCAAAGGCCAGGTTCGAAGGAATTTAAAAGAATGTGGATTTACTGTTGAACGAATTGAGGGTCCACCAGGAAAACGTGAAATGCTAAGAGCATGCAAATAGGTTTTACTATGAACCGAGCATGACAAAAGGAAAAATATTTTAACACACACACGGATGAACAAACTGATCTTTCTGCTGCTAGCTATTACTCTCGGAACGGCAATTTTACTTCCGGTGTCCTGTCAGGCTCAATATGAAAATCATCTTATACTAAGAAAAAGCTATAAGAACAAGCATCATTATCTGACAGGGGATTCCATCCGCTTCAAGCGAAATCATCTTGAAACTCCGGTTATTGGTCAGCTGGAGGCTATTGGAGAGGATTTTATAGTTATTCGCAGTGAGGTATTCCCAATTAGTGAGATTAACACTGTCTATTTCTACCGTAAATCATTCAATTTCAAAACAGGTGGGTCCATATTACAACTGGCTGGTCCTGCATTCTTGCTTATGACCGGATTTAACGCACTGATAAATTCAATCAGGCCTATATGGTCGCGCAGTAATTTAATAACATCAGGAAGTTTATTAGCTGCTGGCCTGGTGTTACCACTTTTTCAGGTCAGAAAATATAAAATTGGAGAAAAATTTAACCTTCGGATCGTACCTTCAGATCCGGAGACCCACAATAGAAAATAGATCAGACTAAATACTTGCTCTGACAGTTAGCATGAAATTGCGTCCGGGAGAAGCTATTCCTGAGCTATAAGGTCTGTAGCGTGTATTAAGAAGGTTTTCAATCCCTGCATTTATTTGTATTAACGATTGAAGTTGGTAAGCCACATTAATATTTAAAGTATACCATCCGGGAGAAAATAATTCTCCATTTTCATCTAGCGTATACATATATTCTTTTGCCAATTCTGATGGAGACATTTGATCGTGAATCTTTGTTCCATTATATCTGATAAAAAAATCTCCCTTGAATTTATTTTTTTGATAGATCAGATGACTTGCTCCAAAAACAGGAGCAACATGCCTTAAAGGGACTGATCCGGAATCTTCACCATATGTGGCAGTTATGCTTGATTTGAGAAACAGGTTACTAATTACATTCCAGTTTATTGAAGCTGACACACCGTATACATGAGCCCAATCAGCGTTCACGATTGCTTCAACTTTACTAAGTTCACCATCGTAAAATATGGAATCCTGGCCGTTGAAACTATAATCACGACGTACCATTGCATCAAAGAGGTAAGTATAGAAAGCGGTCACATCCAGCTTTGCTTTGTCTCCCAAAAGTTTAATTACGCCAATATCAGCGTTTATTGCATATTCAGGACGGAGGTCTCCATTTGGTACTATAACATTACCAGGCTCAGAATCAAAAACCTTTCCTACATCATCAAGATTAGGGGCACGAAAGCCTGAAGACAAATTGGTATTGAATTGCCAATCGTCACTTGGCACCCAGGCAACTCCAATACTACCATTGAAAGCCATATTACTAATGGCAATCTCATTATACGGAAAACTAAAGAATTGTTTACTTATAAACTTGGAGTTCAGGCTAACATAATTGGCCCTAAGACCTGTAACCAACGTTAATCTATCAGAAATATAATTCTTCAATCCCGAATAAACTCCCGAGTTAAGATATAAAGTACCACCATCTGGATATCGACTTGATTCAGACATTAATTCATCTGTATAAACATTTCTGGACATCCCAAGAGAAAAGACCCTGTTGGAGGTCCATTCAACTCCATAGAATAGTTCATTCTTTGCATTGATTTTCTTGTCTAAATCAACATTAATACTGCCAATATCCAGATATTCATATCGCTCTCTGATCCAGTCATCTCCCAGCCTTCGATCATGCCGGCTTTCTGAGTAAGCCTGATATGCCAAGGTCACTCTAACCTGATCAAATAAAGGAGTAGTATCAGTAAGTTCGGCACCCAAAGTATGCATAAGCCATTTATGAGGTCCATAATACCACTCTGCATATTTTGGCTTATCATCCGACATTTGAAAGAGTCTGTCGTACCTGGGCACTTCACTACTGCGGGAATAATGAAAAGCATAAATAATATCAAGAGATTTGCTAGGCCTGAACCTGAATTTCTGCATCAGATTCATCTGACTATAGCCTGATCCAACCTGCTTATTTGGTTTTGTATTGAGAAAAATAGAATCATGATCATTATACACCCTGACATACATAGGTAATTCATAGTCAGGAAATCCTCCGACACCCATAATCTGGTCGTCAAAATCAGAAAAACTCACACTTGATAACATGCCCCATCGTTTCTTTCCGTAACTAAAATCAAGGTGACCTGTTTTTTCCATGTTTGCAGAGCTAAAGCGTGACAGTGCATTAAGTCTCAAATATGCATCATCAGAGGTTGACAATTTTACTTGTCGCGTATGAAAATCCATCACTCCACCTATAGCATCACTACCGTATATTACGGAACCAGGCCCAAAGATTACTTCTGAATTATCCATTATCTGAGGATCCATTGTAATAACATTTTGCAGGTTACCTGAACGGTATATCGCATTATTTAGTCTTACTCCATCTACTACCAACAAAACACGATTAGCTGAAAAGCCTCTGATCATAGGACTTCCCCCTCCTAACTGACTTTTTTGTATATAAACCTGGTCTGATAATCCTACAAGGTCAGCTGCGGTTTGAGGATTATAGAAATTGACTTCTTTACTGCGAACTGCTTCTATCTTATTCGGAATTTCACGTTTGTTCTGTTCCCATCGATTTACTGAGACCAGTACTTCATTAACTCTCAGAAGATCTTCTTCAAGATATATGACGCCACCGAAAACCTTAACCTCACTGAGAGAGAAATGTGCCGACTTATATGATCGATGCTGAAACCTGATAGAATCCGAAGTTTCAAAAATCAGAATATCAGCTTCTCCATTCTCATCTGTAACAGTAGATTTCTCATCTGAAAATACAAACACATTAGGAATCGGCTGTAAATTATTCGCATCCAGGACTTTTAAATTCTGAGTATACGAATTTATCGTTACACACAGGAGCAATACAAGAGTAATAAAAGGAAACTTCATAGGCTGACAATCGTACAACTATTATGCCGTATCTGCCCGCATCTATTGTACAACATAAAAACTATTCTTTTATTTCGAGGAGATCAAAGATGAATGCATATTCCAGTGCAACATCCTTATATCTTTTGAACCTTCCACTTGCTCCTCCATGACCTGCTTCCATATTTATATGTAGCAATAAGAGGTTGTTATCGGTTTTTAGCTCCCGAAGCTTTGCAACCCATTTAGCAGGCTCAAAATATTGTACCTGAGAATCATGTAAACCAGTAGTTACAAGAATAGCTGGATAGTCTGTTGAATATACCTGATCATAAGGAGAATAAGAGAGCATATAATCATAATACTCTTTATTGTTGGGATTACCCCACTCATCATATTCACTGGTAGTTAATGGAATTGATTCATCTAACATTGTTGTGACTACATCAACAAAAGGCACATTTGCAATAACTCCTTTATACAGATCAGGACGCATATTTAAAATGGCTCCCATCAATAAACCTCCTGCACTGCCACCTTTCGCAAAGAGTTTTTCAGTACTGGTATACTTTTCAGTAATTAAAAATTGCGCACAATCGTTAAAATCTGTGAAGGTGTTTATCTTCTTGAGTAATTTTCCATCCTCATACCAATAACGTCCCATTTCCTGTCCTCCCCGGATGTGAGCAATTGCGTAAACAAACCCCCTGTCAAGCATACTCAGACGATCAGAGCGAAATGACGGACTCATACTCGAACCGTATGATCCATAAGCATATAGCATTGCCGGATGAGTTCCATCTTTCTCAAAGCCCTTCTTGTATACTATTGAAATGGGTATTTTAGTCCCATCTTCAGCACTAGCCCATTTTCGCTCAGTTTGGTAGTCCCCCGGAGAATACCCTCCAACTACTTCATCCCTTTTCAGCAAAGTCTTCTCTCCTGTATCCAGGTTATAGTCATATGTTGAATTTGGTGTTGTAAGGGAGCTATATGAAAATCGTAGTATATCAGTATCGAAATCACGATTAACTGATGTTCGGGCCGAGTAAGCTTCTTCTTCAAATGGCAGGTAGCTGTCTGATCCATTCTTGTGACTAATTATTCTGATCATTGGCAAGCCATTGCTCATTTCTGATAAAACCAAATAGTCACTGAACAATACCATGCTATTCAGTAAAACATCAGCCCGATGAGGAATTACACTCACCCAATTTTCCTTAGCAGTTTCTGTAACAGGAGTTTTCATCAGTTGAAAGTTCTCTGCATCAAGATTAGTCAGAATGTAGAAATGGTCTTTATAGTGATCAATGCTATACTCAAGATTACTCTCACGTGAATGAAAAACACTGAAAGATCCATCCGGATCATTTGCATCCAGATAGCTAAACTCACTTGACAGGGTGCTAGTTGAACTGATGAATAAATAATCACCCGACTTTGACCTGCCAACTCTAACACTAAATGTTTCATCAGACTCATAAAAAATATTCCAATCCATATCGCCAGCTTCTCCCAAATGATGTCTGAAGATAGATTCTGACCTGAGTGTCACAGGGTTTTTACGTGTATAAAAGAAAGTCTTGTTATCATTTGCCCAGGCTACGCCTCCTGTGGTTTCTTCAATAGCATCTGAATAAATCTCACCCGTGACAAGATTTTTCACATAAGCAGTATATTTTCTGCGACTTACGGTATCAACGCTAAAAGCCAGAAGGGTATTATCAGGACTTACTGACATTCCTCCAATAGCATAATAGGTGTATCCTTTGGCCAGAATATTAACATTCAGGAGTATTTCTTCCTTTCCATCAAGGCTTCCTTGTTTTCGACAATGCACAGGATACTCGCCTCCTGCAATAAATCGACTGTAATAGTAATACCCATTGTCAAGGTAAGGAACCGACTCATCGTCCTGCTTTATTCTACCAACAATCTCCTCGAATAAATCATTCTGGAAAGTCTCCGTACTGGCCATAACCATTTGGGTATAGTCATTTTCAGCATTTAGATAATCGATTACCTCCGGATTCTCTCTTTGATTGAGCCAATAATAATTATCGATTCTGGTATCACCATGTTCAGTCAATTCAGTGGCTTTCTTAGCCACTACAGGAGGATCTGAAAAATCAGTTTGTTTCTTTCCTGTAGGATTTTGGCAACTTGCTATCATTACAATGGCAATTAATAGGGATAGTATTTTTACCTGCTTGTTCATAAGTATAGGATATGGTTAACAAGCAAATATAATAAGAAAACAAATCGGTACGGGTATTAATCTACCTTCTCCGGAATCTTAATGTCAGGATGCTCCTTTGCGAAATCCACCCAATAGGTCTTCACAGTTTGTCTCATTTCCTTATGAAGGCTGAAGATTCCGATCAGGTTTGGTATCGTCATAAATGCAATCGTGATACCAGAGAGCGTCCAAATAATGCTTGTATCAGTAAAAGATGCCAGGAAGAATCCTATTACATACAGAATTCTGTAGTAAATAACAGATTTTGTTCCAAATAAAAAGGTCATTGCTCTTCCGCCGTAGTACGACCAGGAGATCGCTGTAGAAAACGCAAACAAAAGTAGGCCGATACTTACTATATATTTACCCCAATCTCCCATCCAGCTCTTTTTAAATGCTTCGGTGGTCAATGGAGCACTATGTATCAGCGATTCACCCGTTATTTCATAGTTTCCTTCACCAAATCTAATTGAGCCATCTTCAACCGGAACCAATCCATTGTAATTGTCTCCATCCTTTAGAAAAAGAATATTTTCAGCAAGACTTCTGGCGTGCAGTAGTGTTACATCTCCTTGTATTTCACCATTTACAATCTGAATATTACCATTAAACCCTGGAGTTTCCTCCTTGTTATTAAAATAATCTGATAAAAGGGCAACGTCATCAGCATTAGATTGCTGATACTGTCCATCAAGAACTATGACATCAGCCATCTGGAAAGAATTATGAATTTTCTCTGTCCAGACGCCGGAAGATAAAATAACCAAGCCTGTCAGAGTACAAATAATGATAGTATCAATAAAAGGTTCCAGTATAGCAACCAAACCTTCTGATACTGGCTCATGCGCACGAGCAGCGGCGTGTGCTATTGGTGCAGAACCCTGACCAGCTTCATTTGAAAACAATCCCCTGTTAACACCTCTGTTGAAAGCAAATGCAAAACCTGCTCCAAGAAATCCTCCTGCAGCTGCGGTACCAGAGAAAACATCCTCAAACACAGAAATAAAACTTGGTATGATATTTTGATAATTGAATCCAATAACCAATAATGCTCCGACAAAATATATCAATGCCATTCCGGGAACAAGCTTCTCAGTAACCTTGGCAATTCTTTTAATACCACCGATAATTACGAAACCAAGCAATACTGCTAAAACACCACCGGTAACAATTTCCTTTACTCCAAAAGTCGCACTTACTGAACTAGCTATGCTATTAATTTGGGGAAGATTACCAGTACCAAATGAAGATAACACAGTTGCAATTGCAAAGAATATTCCCAGCCACTTACCAGTTTGAAGCAATTTTCCACTTGGCAACTTAATATTAAGTCGCTTTTTCATATAATACATAGGACCACCTGAAACCATTCCGTCCGGTGTAAAATCCCTGTATTTATGCGAAAGAGTCACCTCCACAAATTTCGTGCACATACCAACCAGAGCAGTCATTAGCATCCAAAATAAGGCTCCTGGCCCACCAAGATGAATCGCAAAAGCCACTCCCGCGATATTTCCAGTACCAACTGTACCTGATAAGGCCGTAGTAAGGGCCTGAAAATGTGATGTATCACCTTTATCCTCTTTCCGATCAAATTTGCCTCTGACGATTCTCAGACTATGCTTCAGGTATCGGAATTGGGGAAACTTGAGATAAATGGTAAAGAAAAGACCTACTCCCAATAGCAGAAATACAAACCATTGAGATCCTCCGATGAATCCATCAATTGAAGTCAGAAAGTCGTTTATTTTTTGCATGACCGGTAATTTTTTGCGTGCATAAAAATGGCCTAATTATATATAAGGAACAAATTGCATAAGCTGTTCCCGAACATTTATTTTGAATAATTTGACTCTTCTTCAAAATTCAAGATGAATAAGGGTAATTCCTGTCCCCCCAAAGCGGATATCTTCATCCTGAAATTTAGATACTACGTCAACAGTGGATAGATACTGTCTGATAACCTGCCTCAATATACCATTACCCTTTCCGTGCAGTACCCTTAAGTCTTTTTCTGACAACATGATAGCCTCATCTATCATATTCTGGACTTTTTCTACTGCTTCATCTGCCCTTTGTCCTCTGATATCAACATTAGGAGAAAAATTCAATCTTCTGTTATCAAGGTCAAAAAAAGCTGAACTAGCTGTTCCAGTGGTTTTATAACCCAATGAGGATTTGTATTCCTTTTCTGATATAATTTCAAGGTCCTCTCTGGGCATCGTTGTCATCATCTCGCCAATACTTAACAATATTGAGCTGGGATTTACTTTAAGAACCTCCCCAACAGTACCCTGTTTCCATATTCTTACCTTCTGGCCAGGTATTATGCTAAGTTCTTTCTTTTTCTCATCAACATCCGGAATTATTTCTGCTTTAATCCCTGTTTTCCTTCTTACCGATTGTTGCTTTCTCTTTAATTCGTCTACATCCCTTCCTATATTATCCTCCTGCTGACTAAAATCCTTCGCTACAGAATCTTTGAACGATTCCAGTGACTTTCTGGCTTCCTTGGTTTTTTCCTTTTCCGCCTGATGAGTTCTTATTTCATGAATTGTATTCTCAATCCTTTTATTAATCTTATTCAGCAGATCTTCAGATTCTTTACGTGCATTTTTAACATCTTGTTTGCGCTGCTTCTCCATATCTTTTATCTGCGCCTCATAATTTAATATGAGATCCTCAAGTTGCTTTTCAGATTTTCTGATTTTTTTTCGTTTGTTCTCCCAGTATCTTTTGTCACGTGAGATTTCCCTGAGATGCTTATCAAACATAATAGTATCCGTTCCAACCTCATTCTTTGCCTCATCTAAAATAGCATCGGGTAATCCAATTTTCCGTGCAATCTCAAAAGCAAATGAACTACCAGGTTTACCAATCTCCAGCTGAAACAAAGGCTCAAACTTTTGGGCATCATATAGCATAGCTCCATTAATAATACCTGGCTCATGGGCTGCAAAATGTTTTAGATTAGAGTAATGGGTTGTAATAACTCCATACCCTCCTGTTGCATTAAGCTGTCTGAGCATAGCCTGAGCAAGAGCAGCTCCCAGCTGGGGCTCTGTACCTGTTCCAAATTCATCAATCAACATAAGACTATCAGGCCCTGCTGAGCGAAGAAAGTACTTCATATTCAGCAAATGTGAACTGTAAGTACTCAAATCGTTTTCAATTGATTGTTCGTCTCCTATATCAATGAATATCTGCTCAAAAATACGTGTTACTGATCCTTCAGCAAGCGGTGGCAACAAGCCACATTGAATCAGATACTGAACCAGCCCCACCGTCTTCAAACATACCGATTTCCCTCCTGCATTGGGCCCTGATATCAGTAATATCCTGTCATCCTGGTTGAGTTGAATATCCTGAGCAATAACTTTCTTTCCTTCCTTTTTGAAAGTCAATACCAACAATGGATGACGTACCTGCCTCCAGTCAATAAGCTCCTCGTCAGCCAGAGCTATTGCTCTCCCCTCCCATTCCTTTGACAATTTTGATTTTGCACGGATAAAATCAAAGGCAGCTATCAACACAGGCCATGTGAGAATATCATCAAAATATGGTCTTAAAGAATCGGTGAGTGTCTGCAAGATTTTAATAATTTCCCGACCTTCAGCAATTTCAAGTGCCCTGATCTCATTATTCAGTTCAACCATTTCAACCGGCTCGATAAACACAGTCTTCCCTGTAGCTGATTCATCATGAATTAATCCACTGAGTTTTCGCTTATTTGCAGCAGGAACAGGGATAACAAGTCTTCCCTCCCGGATGGTTGGACTAGTATCCTGGTCAACCCAGCCATCAGATTGTGCCTGATCTACAATTCTCTTGATTCTACGGCTCAGGTTATTATTCTTTTGCGAAATTGATTTCCGAATTGATAAAAGATCTTGTGATGCATTATCTCTTATCTGGCCGGTTTTGCTAATTATTTGATCCAACTTATCCTGAATAAACGGAAATATCTGGATGCTTTTAGTTAGATATTTTAGTCTGGGATACTGCTCTGGCTTTGTTTTAGAAAAGAAAGTAAGAATCTTCTTAACTGATCGATAATTCTCCCGGATGGAAACAAAATCTTCAAGGTTTAAGAAAATACCAGGAACAGAAGCAGTTTTCAATGCTTCTCGCAAATCTTGCGTAGGATACCATTCAAAGCTCCTCTCAAAGCTCAGAAGCTCAGTAAATTCCTGAGTTTCTTCGAGCTTTATTCTTATCTCAGCAATATCGCTTGAGAAAGAAAAGGAATAACATTCTTCTTTCCCTAAACTGGTATCACAGTATGAACTGAGTCGATCTCTGATTAGATCGAAACCAATTTTCTTTTCCAGGTTTTTAGGATATATCAAAATACCACAGATTTGTTCGCCCCAAAAATAACAAACTACCTGTAGATTTCATTAAAAGATGCAATATTCTGGATGGCTGCAAGCAAGTCTTTTTGCTTGATGGGCTTAGCAAGTACGTACGAACTTCCAGCATCCATGCATTGTTTTCTTTTCGCCGGACTGGCAAATGGAGTAAGAGCAATAATTACTGATCGGGGCTGCCTTTGTCTTAAAAGCTTGCAAGCCTCACTGAGTTTTGCATCGGGCACTTCTGATGAAACAATAATTCCATCAGCTCTTGTACCAGACTTAAGGAGGTTCATGGTTTGACGAAGTGACTTTGCCCGAATAATATTGATTTTGGTTGGTCTCAAAATCATTTCAATAAAAAGGTAAGACATATCATCGTATTCCAAAACCACTAAATTTCCGCTTAATTCTTTTACCTCTTCTTCAATGCTGTGTTTTGGTGCGTGACTCTCTTCAAAAACTATTCCCGGCTCAACCGGAATTGGTTCTTGTATGTTTTCTGCCACAGGTGATGGTACAAGCTCTGGTACAGCTTCTGGTTCTAGCTCAGGTTCTGGTTCTGGTTCTGGTACAGCTTCTGGTTCTGGCACAGGTTCAGGTACTGGTACTGGTACAGGTTCTGGTTCCGCAACAGGTTTTGATACAGGTTCAGGTACTGGTACTGGTACAGGTTCTGGTTCCGCAACAGGTTTTGATACAGGTTCTGCTTGCACTATTGGTGCCTGGGCAGGTTTCATTTCCAGTTTTGATTCCGGAACAGATGGCAGAGTAAAATCCTTGTCTATTATTGCAGGATGTGTAAAATAGAAGCTCGTCCCTTTACCATAAGTTGATTGAACCCAGATACGGCCATTAAATAATTTGACCAGGGCCTTACTAAGAGTTAAGCCTAAACCTGTCCCTCTGTAATCCTGTCGTGTAGAAGTTGCAACCCGACCAAACCTTTGGAAGATCACTTCTTGTTTCTCATATGGTATGCCGATACCCGAATCTGTAACATAAAATTCAAGTTGCCTTGAATCATTCATGGTATATCCGAATTCTATTTTACCTGAATCTGAGAATTTAATGGCATTATCAATAAGATTACTTAAAACCTGACGAAGTCGATCTTTATCCCCTATTATGGCAATATCCGACATGGTATTTTCATGATTAATAATCAATTCAAGAGAGTGCTTTCCTAATATTTCCACTTCCTCACTAAATTGTGCGTATAACTCACTCAGTAATCGTCGGAGCAAGAATGATTCTTGTTTTAGAACAATCTGATCTGCATCCAGCTTTGAGATATCAATGATATCGTCTATTAAGCGAAGTAGTGAAGATCCGCTATTCCTGATATAATCAACGAATTCTACTCTTTCAGCTTCTGTTGTCTCCTCATCGTTCAGCAGATTTGAAAAACCAATAATCGCATTCATAGGAGTTTTTATCTCATGCGACATATTAGCCAGAAATGCCGTTTTCAATGCATCTGCTCCCTCGGCTTTATTTTTTGCATCTTCCCATCTTTTAACTGTCTCTTTCAGTTCCGTTATTTCTTTGAAAAGAAATATTTTCCCTGCGAGAATTCCTTTTGATGCATATATTGGGCTTATATTCAGGTTATAAAAACGTTTCTTATTACCTTGAGGAATAGTAATATCTTGATTCTTCTTCGAAGTCTCTCTTACAAATGGGTATAATTCCGGGCAAACTTTAAACAGCCCTTGCACTGGCTGACCAATCATTCCGGTTTTTGTTGTCATGAATATTTTCTGGGCAGATATATTCATATCCAGAATCCAACTTTGATTGTCCAGAATTATAACTCCGTCAGTCATTCGCTCTATCATGGTTTCCTGTGCCATTCTTAAAATTGAATCAAACCGTTTGTAGAACAATCCCCATGCTAATAATGATCCTGCAAGAACAAATACAAAAGGAGCAAGATCCAATTGTGGGAAAACTGAAGAAATCCTGAAAATAAAGGTGATATTCCCAATCCATGGAACAAGAATCCCCATTGACAAGACAAAAGCCTGCTTCGATTGAATTTGAGGACTTTGGTTAATCTTTTTCAATACCAGATAAGTACCAAGAATAAAATAAGCCAGAGCAACAACTATATGTGTTATCAACCATAATTTAGTGCCATCGGCCGTTGGAGGCTGATGCGATTGTTGAAAGAAAACATAATGATTAAATAACAAGGGACAATTGGGATCAAGTATCGAACCCAGGAATAATAACACCGGAATTATCAGCATTATGACTATTCCACCAGGAGTAGCCCAAAACTTGATACCAGCAAAATTGAAGGCAAAAACCAGCCAAACAACCGGTAAAGCTAACATTGTAAGATACTCTAAAGCGCTAACAGCTTTGATATATTCAGGCAGAGATAATACAATTGCAAATAAGATAATCCATATGGTAATAACCATCATTAGCCCTGAATAGCTTTTCCCCATTGGTTGTTGTCGTTTAATCCAACCCAGAACCATAAGTCCTGATCCAATTACCGATATCATCAATAAGGCAACAATATATATTTGAGTAGGATTCACAATATCATATATTTCCAATATTCAACTTCACTATTCCATAATCTGGACTCTAAATGCAAAGTATTATTGTGAGTAGGACAAAACCCATCCTGATTACAACATGCTCCCACCACTTGACTTTCAGCATATTTAGAGAACCATACCATCACGCAAATTCTATATTTAAACTGTAGTTAATAAATTCTTCATAGATATATGCCAAGAATGGTGCCATACAAAATTCTAAGTATATTTTTGTCTCACAATGGATCAGGTATGACAAAAAGCAAAACCATTCTGAGACACGTGTAATGAATATATTATCAAATATCCGGCACATCATCTGGGATTGGAATGGAACATTATTAAATGACAGATGGTTGTGTCTAAAGTCGATCAATCATTTATTACACAAACGTGGCTTACCATTATTAGATGATCAGAAATACCTTCAAATATTTCGATTTCCGGTAAAGGATTATTACGAGCTGGCCGGATTTGACTTTACAAAGGAAGATTTTGCCACTCCTGCTATGGAGTTTATCAATCTTTATAATGATGGGAAGTTCTCATGCTCAATGCATGATGGTGCCTTTGATGTTTTGGATAAGCTATATGCAAAAGGAATTAAGCAATACCTGTTATCAGCAAGTGAAAAAATCGTATTGAGTGAAATGGTCAAACACTACAATATTGGGCACTATTTCACTCACCTCGAAGGACTTGACAATCACTATGCGGCTGGCAAACTTGGACTTGGCAGGGAGCTATTGTCAAAAATTAAAGCGGAGAAGAGTAAAATTGTCATGATTGGTGACACTTGTCATGATGGTGAAGTTGCAGCCGATCTGGGAATTGAATTTATTAGCTATTCCAATGGGCATTATCTTCCAGAACGGCTTTCAAGCTGCTCCAGTCTCCAAATAGACAAACTTTCTGAGTTATTATCCCTGGTCAACACCCAGGAGGCTTAATTGAATCCTTTTCCTTTCAATATCAACTGACACTACACGAACAATCAGTTGCTGATTAATTTTCACAAGCTCGTTTGGATGTTTTATAAAACGATCTGCCAACTGGGAGATATGGATCAGACCATCCTGCTTTGCTCCAATGTCTACAAACGCACCAAAATCAGTTATGTTTGTCACAATACCCGGCAATATCATCTCAGTTCTGAGGTCCTGAATAGCATGAACATTGGGATCAAACTGAAAAACTTTTATTATCCCTCTGGGGTCTCTTCCTGGTTTCTCAAGTTCTTTGATGATGTCTTGTAAGGTCGGTAATCCAACATCCTCTGTCATGTACTTTTTCAAATCTAAACTCTCGAGAACTTGCTTGTTTGCAATTAGCTCACGCATGCTTAAATTCTGATCTTCAGCCATTCTGCGAACTGTTTTGTACTGTTCAGGATGCACTGCAGTGTTATCAAGAGGATTTTCAGCATTTGTAATACGTAAAAAACCAGCTGCTAACTCATATGCTTTTGCTCCCATCCGTTGAACATTGAGCAATTCTTTTCTGGAATTAAAGGGACCGTTTTCACGAATATGCTTCTCAATATTTTCAGCCAGCTGTGGTCCTAGACCTGAAATATGTCTGAGTAAATATTTACCTGAAGTATTCAAATGAACTCCTACTTTATTTACGCATATCTCTACAACCTGAGCCAGGCCATCCTGGAGTTTCTTTTGATCAACATCATGCTGATACTGCCCTACTCCGATTGATTTTGGATCAATCTTCACCAATTCAGCCAGCGGATCCATGAGCCTTCTTCCGATCGACACTGCCCCTCTTACGGTTATGTCATACTCTGGAAATTCCTCACGGGCAATTGATGAAGCAGAGTAGACAGATGCTCCGCTCTCATTAACAATATACACCTTGACTTCTCTGTTAAAATGCAAATAATCTTGTACAAACCGTTCTGTTTCACGACCTGCTGTGCCATTTCCAATCGCAATGGTATCAATCTTATAAGTCTCGACTAATGATGATAGTTTTCTTGCTGCTTGTTTTTTCTCGTTTTGTGGAGGATGAGGAAAAATGGTTTCATTGTGAAGCAATCCTCCCTGGCTGTCAAGACAAACCAGCTTACATCCAGAACGAAAACCAGGATCCAGACCAATAATCCTTTTTTGCCCCAGAGGAGGCATGAGAAGCAGCTGTTCAAGGTTCTCGGCAAAAACGTGAATAGCATGATCATCTGCCTCCTCTCTACTCGTTTGTCGTAGCTCAGATTCAAGAGATGGAGCCAACAACCTTTTATATGAATCCTTAATGGCCAATTTCACATGGTCGGCAGCAGGATTATCAGCTTTTATTAGTATCTGCTCCATTTTTTCCACTGCTGCTCTCTCTTCAGGCTGAATACTTAGCTTCAACTGACCTTCTCGTTCTCCTCTGAATACAGCAAGCAGACGATGCGGAGGGCACTTCCGAATTGGCTCTGAAAATTCGAAATAATCACTATACTTATGTGCTTCATCTGTGCTTTTTGAATGCTTCGAGGAACTTACAAGGGCATCATTCTCAAAATATCTCCTTAACATTTGTCTGATTCGGATATTCTCGCTGTTCCATTCAGCAATGATGTCACGAGCTCCACTGAGAGCTTTTTCAACATTCTCTACTCCATCTTTCACAAAGGCACCTGCTCGCTCATCCATATTCCACTCCCGTTGTGCCATCATGATTTTTGCTAATGGCTCTAAACCGAGATCTCTCGCCATTGAGGCTCTGGTTTTTCTTTTCGGCTTGAAAGGCAAATAAATATCCTCAAGTTCAGAAAGGGAATAGACGCCTTCGATTCTACTTTTCAGCTCTTTTGTCAGAAGACCCTGTTCATCGATCGTTTTCAATACTGTCTCACGTCGGGCTTCCAATTCCATAGCTTTTTTCCATGCATCCTGAATTGAAGAAATTGCTACTTCATCCAGACTTCCCGTTTTTTCTTTTCGGTATCTGCTAATAAAAGGAATGGTTGCTCCTTGCTCCAGCATTTCAACTGTATTGGCTACCTGGAAATCCTTAACACCAATTTCCCGGGCCAAACGGGCAATGATTAATTGTTTATCCATACTATATTAGTTCGTCAGACCTTATTACGTTCATTACACCTTTGACTCTTTTCAGTTTTGCAAAAATAACCTCCAAATGATATTTATCCTGGACTGCCAGAGTTATCAGGCCGATAAAAAAGCCATCATCTGATGAAACATTCATTGCTCGCATATTTACTTTGAGATCTGCTGAGATTACCCGGCTTATCTCATTAATAATACCAATATCATCAAAACCAGTAATCCTGATGTTAACCGAATAATTAGCTTCATCACCATGCTTATCAGTCCATTGAACCTTTAATACCCGATAAGGATATCTTTTTATCATTTGCTTCGCATTTGGGCAATTCAGTCTGTGAATTTTGGTACTGTCACTTACAGTTACAAAACCAAATACTTCGTCCCCAAAAATAGGATTACAACATTTGGCAAGCCGATAATCAACATTGTCCAATGAGCCATCGATAATTAAGTAGTCTTCTTGTCTTACTGGTGATTTTATAAAACTGTCAATGGATTTATCCTGCTCCGGCTTGTCTTTTAAATGTCCTGCCGGATCTTTATCTTTCAATAGATCACGTATCTGGGTCAGGTCCACCTTACCATCCGCTACCTCCTGATAGAGCTCCAATGCATTTTTTAGTTTCAGGAAATTCACCAATCTGTGAATGGTTGTAACATCGTATTTTATTCGCCATTGCTCAAACTTACGCTTTAGAGTATCTTTCCCCTTCTCAGAACCTTGATAGTCGGCTTCTTTAAGAAACCTCTTAATTCTGGAGCGTGCTTTTGATGTTTTAATCCAATTGAGCCAATCCACTTTCGGTCTTTGTTGGGCAGATGTTAAAATCTCAACCTGATCACCATTAATCAAAGTATGCTTTATAGGAACTATTTTTCCGTTCACCTTTGCTCCAGTGCAATGAACACCAACATTTGAATGGACTGCAAAAGCAAAATCAAGTACAGTAGAGCCTACCCGCAATTTGATCAAATCGCTTTCGGGAGTGAAAATGTATATTTGATTTGAATAAAGTTCTGTTTTGGAGGAATGTTCTGATTCCTGATCGCCTGCTTCAGGAGATTGAAGCGCTGCCTTAATCTGTCCAAGCCAGCTATCATCATCCGCAATCCCCCTGTTTTCTTTATACTTCCAGTGAGCTGCATGGCCATGTTCAGCTATCTCATCCATCCGTTTTGTTCTAATCTGAACTTCAACCCATTTCCCATCTGGCCCGATTACCGTGGTATGCAAACTTTCATAACCATTAGGTTTGGGTGATGATATCCAATCACGCAGACGATTTGGGTTAGGTTGGTAGATATCTGTAATATATGAATATACCTGCCAACAGTCAGCTTTCTCTGATGATCCTGATGAATGCAAAATCACTCTAATAGCAAATAGGTCATATACTTCTTCGAATTCAACCTCTTGCATCGACATTTTATTCCAAATGGAATGAATAGATTTTGGCCTTCCTTTTATGTCACAATTCAAGCCATTTGACTTGAGCATTTTATCCAGTGGTTCTACGAAATTATTAATATAAACTTCTCTGGATTTTTTGGTTTCATTAAGTTTTCGGGCAATATGCCTGTATGATTCAGCTTGTAAATATTTAATTGCCGCCTCTTCAAATTCATTTTTTATTAAGTATAAGCCTAAACGATGGGCTATAGGTGCATACAAATCACGAACCTCTTTAGCTAGTCCTCTGGGATTGACACCCTCATTATCTTCAACTTGCCTTATTGCATACAAACGTTCGGCGACTTTAATAAGAATTATCCGTACATCTGAAGACAGGCTTAACAGTAACTGAATAAAATGTTCTGAATGAATATCAGTCTTGCTCATATCCAGTCCTTCAAGCTTCTTAAGTCCAACCAGAATACTTGCAATACTTTCATCAAACGACTCTGTAAGTTCGTGTGTTTTGATTAAGTCATTATCATAAACAGGCCATAAAATCACAGCCATAACTGAGGTGAAACCCAAACCAACTTCATCAATAAGTAAATTACTTATCCCACCAACCTTTTTATTGATAGCAAACTGCTCATCATTGCTAAATGATGAGCTTAACTTCGCATACACAGCTTGAGCCTGATCAAAAAGCAAAGACTGGATCTCACTGGAAAAATCAAGCTTCTGTTTTAGCTTTTCCCAATTGATATTTATATTTTGCGACACTTTGTACTATACATTTATTGACACAGGTGTCAAAGGTAGAAAATTGCTAGAATATGATAATCTTGCTATCTCCGGCAAAAACTCTGGAAACTAATCCTGAGCAAAAGAGGATCAATCCTACTGAACCAGTATTCAGGAAGCAGGCTCAGTATCTGGCAGGTTTGCTTAAAAAGTACACTATTGAAGAACTTTCTGAATTATTTTCTGTCAACTCTGATTTGGCGAGATTAAATTTTCAACGTTTTCACCTTTGGCAGGGCAACTTCGAAACATGGGCTTATGCTCCTGCCCTACTAACTTTTAAAGGCGAAGTATTCAGAGGGGCAGAATCCTGGAATCTTTCTGAAAAAGACCTGAATTATGCTCAGGATCATTTGCGAATATTATCAGGACTATTTGGTGTTCTTGCCCCATTGGATAATATACAGCCATACAGGCTTGAAATGGGCATTCCTCTTTCCAACCGCCGGGGAGAAAATCTGTATTTATTTTGGAGAAAAACTTTAACAAATTATTTCAAACAATTCATCCGGCAGGAAGGTTCTGGTATTATCATTAACCTGGCTTCAAAGGAATACACTAAAGCCATTGAGCTAAAGTCACTTAATGCGAGAGTTCTGGAACTATCATTTAAAGATTTTCACAATGGAACTTATAAATTTCTCACAGTTTATGGTAAGCACGCCAGAGGCTTAATGACGAGGTTTATTATTCAAAACCAGATAGAGGAAACTGAGCAGTTAAAAGCTTTTGATCTTGGAGCTTACGTATTCAATGAGAAGCTATCGAAAAGTAACAATCTGACCTTTACCAGAGGTTGAGCTCCTTACATTATTTACAATCATTTACCTTCTTCTGCGACTATATTGAGACCGCCTTCTTTGCTGCATTGGTTGATATGCCGGGCCGTCAGGTATTCCTTCAGGTGTTGGGGATTTAACTACAACTCTCTCTATCAGCTTTTCAATTCTCTGAAATTCATTTTGATCCTTCTCATTAATCAGGGTAATTGCAACTCCAGATTGCTTTGCTCGTGCTGTCCTGCCGATACGGTGTACATAGTCTTCCGGATCTCTGGGTACATCATAGTTAATTATAAGATCAATGCCTTCAATGTCAATTCCACGCGACACAATATCAGTAGCAACCAGAACCTGAAATTTTCTTGATTTATAGAGTCGCAATGTCTCCTCCCTTGTTTTCTGATCCAGGTCAGAGTGAATCTCACCAACGGTTAATTTCAGACTTTTAAGAGTTTTGGCAACAAGTTTAACTGCAATTTTTGTAGCTGCAAATAGCAATACACTACTTAGATCTTTCCCCTTCAGAAGCTGGGCAATTAATTGTGGTTTATCTTTATCATACACAAGGTAAGCGGCCTGAAGAACATTCTCAGCGGGTTTTGATATTGCTATACTAATTTCTACCGGCTCATTCAGTATCTTTTTAGCCATATCCCGTATTTTAGGAGGCATAGTAGCTGAATACATGAGGGTTTGGTGTTTAGCTGAAACATGTTTCATGATTTTAAGAATGTCTTCAAAGAAACCCATATCCAGCATTCTGTCAGCTTCATCTAAAACTACTGTTCGAATTTCATTCAGATTAACATATCCCAGATTCAAATGCGAAATTAACCTCCCGGGTGTAGCAACTACCACGTCCACCCCTGTTGTAAGAGCCTTTTTCTGCTGATCCCATCCCACAGAGTCATTCCCACCGTATACTGCGAGAGAACAAACATTTGCATAATAGCCTAATCCCAGAAATTGCTGATCAATCTGCACAGCTAATTCCCGGGTTGGTGCAATAACGAGTGCCTTTATACCATTACCTGGTTGATGGATAATATTATTTAATACGGGTAATACAAAAGCTGCTGTCTTTCCAGTACCTGTTTGAGCGCATGCAATCAGATCCCTACCTTCAATTGCGGGAGGAATGGCCTGGGACTGTACAGGAGTGGGAGTTTTATAGCCCATCATTGTCATAGCTTCAACCAGCTCAGGGTTCAAACCAAATTCAGTGAATGTTTGTTTGGTCATTGATAGTTAACAATATTTAATGACGATTGTTAATCAGATTCTGATAAACTTTCAGAGAAACCCAAGCATCTGTAGCTGCATATGTAGCTTGTTGCGGACTTAACTCATTTGCCTCCCAATTTGAGAGTTGCTGAGATTTTGAAATCCGAAATCCAAGCACAATTGCGGCAAGTTTTTTGAGACTAAAACTTTCAAAACCCAAGTCTTTAACTTGTATTTGCAGGTCGACAAAACCAGCTGGTGTAAATGGTTTAATTGAAATTAAGCTTTTAATATCATCCCGTATAGCTGCCCCAACTTTTATTCTTTTTTCATCAGAGAAAATTTGAATTAAACCATCGGGGAGTCCAATTTTATTCAAACGAAAGAGGAAAGCCTCATCAGCTGATGATAACTGCAATAAAGCAACCTTGTGTTTGAGACCTTTTTTAAATGAGGGCCGTGTCTCAGTATCAAAACCAAAATCTTTTATCTTCATCAGCCGGGGCAGAATCTGGAAGTAATCATCAATATCTGATACCAGATGAATTGGGCCCTTAAAAAACTTCAATGGAAGCTGGTTTAGTTCTGTACTATCGATTTTTTTGGCATACTCCATATGGGGGGTCAATGTTATAAAAAAAAGTCAGCCTGATAAATATTTAATCATGCTTTCCCTAAAAAGATAATCTGGCCTTCCTTAATTTGAATCACCCTTTTGTCAATTAGGGATGTAAGCACTTGGTTTACTTCATCTTCATCAACTCCGAGCTCTTGACAAAGATTTTTCGGATCAATTGGCCCATTCTTGAGAATTGAGGTGATTTTCTCTACGAGATTTGTTGTTGAAACTTGCTTTTTCTCATCCAATCCCTTACAAAAATCACATTGCTTACAACGAAACGGATCTTTTTCACCAAAATACATTAGTAAAATCTGAGATCTACAACGCTCATTTGACTCAGAATAATAGAACATTGTATCTAAGCGCTTTCTAAACTCTTTTTCTCTCCATGCATATGTTTCAACTGGAAGCAACAGAGACTTATCTTCTAATTTCTCGGTGGTGAAAACTAATTTGGGAGTTTGACTTGGCTTAATATAATAGATAATTTCCCGATTATGGAGTGTAGTCAGTACTCGTTCGATCACTTCAACTTTTACTCCAACTTTCTTTGCTATTGCACTTTCATTTATATGAATAAAATCACTAAACAAACCGGCATATAGCCTTAATAACAGCTTAATGATACCATCAAATTGAGAGTTCACAACCTGAAATTTATACAAATCATCACGGCTAACCCTGAAATGCAATCGTGCGGGCAAATCGATCTCCTCAGTTAATTCAATGTATCCAGCCCGACTAATATGTTTGATGGAGTGGTATGCTACCAGGGTATGAAATCCAAATTTCGAAGAGAAATCACTCAGAGAAAAATCAAAAACTTGTCCTTTACCTGTTCCGGTCACCAATTGATAATAGTGTCCAAGAGCCTGGTAGACAGATCTGATTGTTTTTATATCAGGGAATCGCACTCTAAAGCTCTGATTGAGTGAAACTTTATCTCCAGGATGCGAAAGTAGAATGGCGTAAGCTTCCTTTCCGTCTCTCCCCGCCCTTCCAGCTTCCTGAAAATATGCTTCAGGAGATTCGGGCAGATCCCAGTGCACCACCACTCTAACATCCGGCTTATCAATCCCCATCCCAAATGCATTGGTTGATACCATTATTGGGATGGTGTCATTTTGCCACTCTTCTTGTTTTCTTGCTCTCTCCGCCATTGTCAAACCCGCGTGGTAATAATCAGCTGAAAAGCCTTCTTTAATCAGCAACTCTGCAATTTCTCTGGATCGCTTTCTTGATCTGACATAGATGATTGCACTTCCCTGTTGCTGTTTAATAATCCTCAGGAGGTACATTCGCTTATCTTCCGTCTGTTTTACCCAATAAACCAGGTTTTTACGCTCAAAGCTTTGTCGAATAGTATTGTTTACTGCGAATCCAAGCTGTTTCTGAATATCTTCGCTTACAGATTTAGTTGCAGTTGCTGTTAATGCCATAACCGGCACATCAGGCAATAATTCCCTTAATTCATTAATTTTCAAGTATGAAGGTCGGAAATCATACCCCCACTGAGAGATACAATGAGCTTCATCAACTGCAATTAGGTTGATCTTCATACTCTCCAAACGCTTCCTGAACAATGGAGATCCCAATCTTTCTGGAGACAAATAGAGAAACTTATAATCACCATAGATGCAGTTGTCTAATGCAATGTCGAGTTCAAATCTTGATAAGCCCGAATGAATTGCAACTGCTTTAATCTTTCTGGATCTTAAATTGCTTACCTGATCACGCATTAATGCGATCAAAGGAGTTATTACAAGGCATAAGCCTGGCTTTGACATGGCCGGGACTTGAAAAGTGATAGATTTACCGCCGCCGGTTGGCATAAGGGCAAGTGTATCTTTTCCATCTGCAACTGACTGAATAATTTCTTCTTGCAGTGGTCTGAACCGGGTAAATCCCCAGTACTTTTTTAGTATTTCTCTATACTCCTCCAAATCTTTGAGAATTTTGTAATTTAGCGCAAATTTATCAGAACAAAAAAAAAGTCAGCCATGTCATTTCACAAAGAGAAAATTGAAACTGAAGGATTAACTTTTGATGATGTACTGCTAATACCAGCCTATTCCGAGATAATGCCCAGAGAAGCTGATATTTCAACACATTTTACACCTGGCATACAGCTCAAGAGTCCGATTGTATCAGCTGCTATGGATACTGTTACAGAAGAAGCTCTTGCTATGGCCATTGCTCGTGAGGGAGGCATTGGCGTTATTCATAAAAATATGAGTGTTGAAGAACAGGCAAGACAGGTGGTTTCGGTAAAGCGTGCTGAGAATGGTATGATTATGGATCCAATAACAATTCATCCTGAGCAATCCGTTGGAGATGTCAGAGCACTGATGTCGGATTACGGTATTGGTGGCATACCTGTTGTGAATCAGAATTCTGTTTTGGTGGGTATTGTAACGAACAGGGATCTGCGCTTCGAGCATAATCTTGAGACTAAGGTTGAAGAAGTAATGACAAAGAACAACCTCATCACTACAGGTGAATCAACTAACCTTGGTCAGGCAGCAGAAATTCTGCAAAAGCATAAAATTGAAAAACTTCCGGTAATCGATAAGGAAAACCGACTGGTTGGTTTACTGACTTACAAAGACATCACATTAACCAGTGATCGTCCGAACGCTTGCAAAGACGATCGGGGTCGATTAAGAGTTGCAGCTGCTGTTGGTGTTACGCCAGACACCATGGATAGAATTGATGCTCTTATTGAGGCCAGTGTTGATGCTATCACTATTGATACAGCACATGGCCATTCCGTTAATGTTATAGAAACACTTCGGAGAGCTAAGAATAAATACCCTGAAATGGAATTTATTGTTGGCAATATAGGTACAGGTGAAGCTGCTGTCGCTCTGGCATCTGCTGGTGCCTCTGCAGTTAAGGTTGGAATTGGGCCCGGGTCAATTTGTACTACTCGTGTTATTGCAGGTGTAGGGCTACCACAATTATCAGCAATCTATGATGTTGCCAAAGCCCTGAAAGAATATGATGTTCAGGTAATTGCTGATGGAGGCATTCGCTATTCAGGAGATATAGTTAAAGCAATAGCTGCTGGTGCTGATTCAATTATGGCTGGATCTCTATTTGCTGGAACAGAGGAATCACCTGGTGAAACAATAATATATCAGGGTAGGAAATTTAAGTCATATCGTGGAATGGGATCAATCGAAGCTATGCAAAAAGGATCAAAAGATCGATACTTTCAGGATGTGGAAGATGACATTAAAAAACTTGTTCCTGAAGGAATCGCCTCACGCGTACCATATAAAGGGAATTTAAATGAAGTGATCTATCAAATGATCGGAGGATTAAGAGCCGGTATGGGATATTGTGGAACGGTAAACATAAAAGAACTTCAGAAGGCTCGTTTTGTGAGAATTACAAACTCCGGAATGATTGAAAGTCACCCACATGACGTAACAATCACAAGGGAGGCACCAAATTATAGTCGATAGACCATTTTTTAGATAACAATTTAGTCATATATACGTTTGTTTTTAATTATATATACAGCAATTAATTTTTCAGAGAAAAATTCACAGTTATGAAAAGAATTATACTGGGCTTACTATTCCCAGCCTTATTTTTCGGAATTGAACTAAACGGGCAGGATCAAGTACTATTTACTTTAGATGGTGAAGCCATAATGGTTTCTGAATTCACACGTATTTTGAATAAGAATATCCAAAATAATACTGATACCGATTTAAAGGAAGCGTTGGACTTATTTGTCAATTTTAAATTAAAGGTAAAAGAAGCTCATGCTTTAGGTTTCGATACCACTCAGCAGTTCATTAGAGAGTTGGAAAGGAATAGAAAGGAAATAGCAAAACCATATTTGCTCGATCAAACTGTCAATGAAGAACTTCTGGAGGAGGCTTATCAAAGATCCCTGGAGGAGATTAGATCGAGTCATATTCTGGTGGGTGTTAAAATGGATGCTCCCCCATCAGACACATTAAGAGCTTACCAAAAGGCTATGAAGATTAGAAACAGATTGCTGGCTGGTGAAAGTTTTGATGCAGTTGCTCGTGAAGTAAGTGAAGATCCTTCGGCACAAACCAATGGTGGAGACCTGGGATATTATACTGTTTTCCAACTGGTTTACCCCTTTGAAAATGCAGTTTATAACACACCTGTAGGCTCGGTTAGCCATCCGGTACGAACTCAATTTGGTTATCATGTGATCAAGGTTACCGAAAGACAAGCAGCCAGAGGTCAGATTCAGGTGGCAGTGATTCTTAAAGCTTTCAACTATGCCATGACTGATGAGGAAAAAGTTGATGTCAAAAATGAAATATTCCGATTGTATGATTTGATACAAGATGGGGAAGAGTTCTCGGATATTGCTGAGAAATATTCGGATGACCGCAACACTGGCAACCGTGGAGGAATTACCAGGTGGTTTGGTATTGGAGAAAAACCAAGAGACTTTGAAGATGCATCCTTTTCACTCGTTGAGGATGGACAAATATCCGAACCGGTTGAAACCGGTATGGGTTGGTATATCATTAAGCGAATCGGAATCAAGGACAATCCTCCCCGGATTGAAGTTGAACCCAGCCTGATACGTTCAATAAGCAGGGATACCAGGTCAGCGAAAAGCAGAAAAGTAATTGCCGAAAAACTCAAGTCTGAATACAATTATAAACTCAACAAGAAGAACTACGAAGAATTTTACAGATTAGTGGATCCATCAATATTCAGTGGGACATGGGATCCCACACCTGCATTGCAAAAGCTGGGTGTACTTTTTTCTTTGGGTGATTTAAAAGTATTACAAAGGGAATTTGCTGAGTTTCTGGCCTTGAACATGAACAATGCAGCAGCTTCAACAATTGCAGAGTTTATAGACGGAGAATTTAAGAAATTTGAAGAATCGCATATTCTGGATTATGAAGAAACTCAGTTGGAAAGAAAGTACCCTGAGTTTAAGTATCTTTATCAGGAATTCAGAGACGGAAATCTTTTATTTGAAATCACTGACCAGTTAGTCTGGTCAAAAGCAGTTAAAGACAGCCTCGGATTACAGCAGTTCTACGAAGAGAACAAAAACAATTATCTCTGGGATGACAGAATTGACGGTTTTATTATTCAATGTAAATCAAAACTGGACTCTGATCAATTTGCCAATAAAGTTCAACGTGAATTAAACAGGCAAAGTAAAAAGGACCTGAATTATGATCAAATTATTGAACTCATTGGAGGTCTGACAGATACTCAATCTGGTGACTCTTTTGAGATAAAAACCGGACCATTCTCAAAAGGAGATAATTGGGTTCTGGATGAAATGAGGTGGAAACGAGGCATTTCAGATATTACAAAAGAAAAGGACGTAAGAATCATTGTTTGGATTCAGAACGTTCTGAAACCTGAGCCCAAGGCACTAGATGAAGCTAAAGGGCAGATAACAGCTGATTATCAGGATTACCTGGAAAAAGAATGGGTTAAATCACTAAAAAACAAGTATTCAGTTATTGTCAATGAACAAGCTCTTCGATCAATTGAGAACTAGTAAGCTGCTCATCTTTTGTTTATTCGTACTGCTCAGTATGTCAACTGGCTGCGATAATTCAGCAGATAGAGACGGATCAACGCCCATGGCCAGAGTGTATGATAAGTTTCTGTATAGCAACGATCTGATGGATATAATTCCCACCGGGCTTGTTGGTCCTGATAGCAGCGAAATTGCAAAATCGTATATTGATCAGTGGATTAAAAAACAATTACTGCTTAAGCATGCTGAGTTCAATCTGGAGGAAAAAAACAAAGATTTCACTGCTCTGATTGAAGATTATCGTGCCTCTCTTCTGATATATGAGTACAAGAAGCAAATGCTACTCGATAAAGTTGATACAGTGGTTTCAAACAATCAGATTGAACAATACTACTCCAGGAACCTTCAGTCATTTAAACTGGCCAGTTCGGTTGTAAAGGCTCTTTATGTGAGGATTAACAAGAGTAACACCAAGGTTGCAGAGATTCGACAATTAATCGGGAGTAATAATGAGTCATCATTTGAATCACTGGTGAATCTGTGTTACCAATATGCTGACCGATTTGATTTCTTTGAAGATGAATGGGTATCACTAAATCAGATACTCCAAAAGATTCCGGACAGCCCCGAAAATGAAAATGAATTTCTAAGTTCAAACTCTCTGCTTGAAACTCAGGACGAAGAATTTATACATTTCTTACAAATACATGAGTTTAAAAGGGGTGGAGAAACAGCTCCTGTTGAATATGTCAGGGACAAGATTCAGGATCTAGTCAGAACCCAGAGAAAAATGGAATATCTGCAGGATCTTGAAGAATCAATATATCAGGATGCCATACAAAAAAATGATTTCGAAATATTTGAATAGAATAACAATGAAAAAACGCATTTCGCATATTCTAATTATACCAATACTTCTGCTTTTTTGTCAGGCCAGCGGCCTCGCACAGGTGGTTGGACAAAACGATGAACCTGTTATTCTTGACAGGGTATTGGCCGTTGTAGGAGGACATCCTATTTTTCAATCTGATGTTGAAAGTCAGTATTTACAAGCCAGAGCTATGGGTTATACTGCTCAGGGAGATATTAAGTGCTCAATCTTCGAGAAACTGCTTGTTAGCAAACTCTTACTTAATCAATCAGAGATTGATAGTGTTGAGGTAACTGAAAACGAAGTGGAGTCTGAGGTCAAAAACAGGATTCAGGGTCTATTGGCTGAAGCCGGAGGTTCTGAAGAAATGATCGTCGATTATTTTAAGAAATCCATGCTGGAGATTGAAAAAGACATGTATAAACCTATCAGGGAGCAAATGCTCACAGCGCGTATGGAACAAACGATTACTGCAGACGCCCGTATTACTCCATCTGAGGTTCAAAAATTCTTTCAAGGTCTTTCCAAAGAGGATATTCCATTAATACCAGAAATGCTTGAAATAAAGCAAATTGTAATTGAACCTCAAATTAGTGAAGATGAGAATCAGAACGTTCAAAAACGCCTGAGAGAATTCAGACAGCAGATATTGGATGGCCAGAGCATGGCCACATTGGCGGTTTTGTATAGCGAAGACCCTGGTAGTTCTAATAATAGCGGTGAACTTGGCCTCTTGCCAAGAGGAGTGCTTGTTCCTGAGTTCGCTGCAGTTGCTTATAACCTTAAACAAGGTGATTTATCTAGAGTAGTAAAGACAGATTTTGGCTATCATATCATGCAACTTATTGAGAGAAAAGGCGATATGATTAACGTTAGACATATTTTGCTACGTCCGAAGGTTTCTCAGGAATCCAAAATAGCTACCCAACAGGATTTAGACTCAATTGCCACCCGGATACGAGCTAATGATATAAGTTTTGATATTGCTGCTCAGCAATATTCAGCTGATGAAGATTCAAGGGCAAATGGGGGTTTGATGGTTAATGAAAAAACAGCATCATCCAAGTTTGAACCCAAGGATCTGGAGCCAGAGATTATGGTTGCAATCAAAAGTTTAAAAGTTGGGGAAATATCTGAGCCTTTTGTAGCAAAGGATCGAACTGATAATCTGGTATACAAGATTATCAGTATTAAATCAAAGATCCCTGCTCACCGGGCTGATATTGATAAGGACTATCAATTCATTCAGGAAATGGCTTTGCGGCAAAAACAACAGGAGATTATTGATGAATGGGTATACGATAAGCAAAAAACAATGTATCTGAAGATTCACAATGACTTTAAAAATTGTGCTTTCGAATACAGTGGCTGGATCAAATAGTTCTCATATTCTGTTTTATTAGTTGATACATGAAGAAATATTCTAATGACAAGGAAGCTGTTGATGATTTGCGACAGTCTTATTATCGTCTGACCAAGGAGATTGGAAAAGTAATTATTGGACAGGATCAGGTTATCAAAGAGGTTATTATAGCAATCTTATCAAATGGTCATGGTTTACTGGTAGGTGTTCCAGGATTGGCGAAAACATTATTGGTAAATACTATAGCACAGATTTTAGGACTGAAATATAACAGAATACAATTCACTCCGGATCTGATGCCTTCAGACATTATTGGAACAGAAATCCTGGATTCAAACAAAAACTTCAAATTTATCAAAGGGCCACTATTTGCAAATATCTTATTGGCCGATGAAATTAACAGAACCCCGCCGAAAACACAATCAGCCCTTTTGGAGGCCATGCAGGAAAGAGCAGTAACCACTGCCGGGGTTAGGTATAAACTTGACAGGCCTTTCTTTGTTTTGGCAACACAGAATCCAATTGAACAGGAAGGGACTTATCCCCTGCCTGAAGCTCAACTTGACCGATTTATGTTTAACATAAATGTTAGCTACCCATCTGTTGATGAAGAAATTGAAATTGTAAGGCAAACAACAGGTGAAAAACTCCATAATTTAGAACCCGTTGTTAGCAAAGAGGAAATACTATCTTTTCAGGATCTTATCAGGAGGATTCCGGTCAATCATAATGTACTCGAATATGCAGTAAACATTGCAGCAAAATCAAGACCAGGGCTCAAACACAGCTCCAGCATAGCTTCTGAATATTTAGTTTGGGGAGCAGGTCCAAGAGCTTCACAGTATCTCATTCTTGGAGCTAAAACTCATGCCGTGCTAAATGGCAAGTATTCTCCCGACATTGAGGACATAAAAGCAATAACACCAGCGATTTTAAGACACCGACTGGTGAAAAACTATAAGGCAGAAGCTGCTGGAGTATCCATAGAAAATATAATAGATGAATTACTGGTGTAAAAACATCAGATACTTAGCTGTAGTTTTAATTTTGTTTTCCGGACTTCAATCTCAAGGCCAGGAAAAGGAGAATGAGAAGCGTATTGTAAATTTCAGTTCTGACCTAATGGATTATGATGAATCCCTTGGGCCCCAGGTGCATAGGTTAACAGGCAATGTCTGGATGGAACATGAAGACATAATTCTTAGCTGTGACAGTGCACACCTTAATCAAGGAACTAATCGCTTTAAAGGATTTGGAAATGTACATATCATAAAGGCTGATTCAATCAATTTATATGGAGATTTTCTGGATTATGATGGCAGCAGCCGGATGGCTCTGTTAGAAGGCAGAGTCAGAATGGAACATAACAATACCCTGCTAAAAACTAATCACCTTCATTACAATATGGAGGAGGAAATATCGTGGTATTTTGAAGGAGGACAAATAATTGACAGCATCAATACTCTGGAAAGTACCTGGGGATATTATTTTATGGAGACTGAAGAATACCATTTTAAGAATCAGGTTTTTTTATCAAATGAGGATAATACTCTGTCAACAGATACTTTGTTTTATAATGGCAAAACTGAATTGGTTAAATTCCTCGGACCAACACAGATTTTTGGTGACACCAATTACATCTATTGTGAGAACGGATGGTATGACTCACCGAATAATTTATCAAGTTTTAATAAAAATGCTGTATTTCAATCTCGTGATCAAATTCTTCAGGGAGATAGCTTGTTATACGACAGGGAAAACAATATCACTGAAGCTTTTGGTAATGTTACTGCTCGTGACAGCATACAGAACAGCATTATTAAAGGAGAAAAATTATACTTTGATGAAGCGGCAGACCATATTGTAGTTACAGAGAACACCTTGTATATAATGATTGATGGTCTTGATTCACTATTTCTTCATGCCGACACATTGTTAAGTTATAGCATTGATTCTGTTGACAGCAGGAAAATAGAAGCCTTTCATCAAGTCCAATTCTTTCGATCAGACATGCAAGGCAGATGCGACTCTCTTGATTATCTGGTAGTTGACTCGATAATTCACTTATACAATGAACCTATCCTCTGGCAAGAAAAAAACCAGCTGACAGCAACTGAGATTTCCATCAAAATGTCAGATGAAGGAATTGATTTTATAGAAATGCTTGATATGGGATTTCTTATAACAGAAATTGACAGTATCCTCTATAATCAGATAAAGGGAAAAACTATCCGTGGGTATTTCAAGGATAATGACTTGAATCGGGTTGAAGTTATTGGAAATGGGGAGTCATTATTTTATCCGGAGGAGGACAGTAGTCATATCGGACTCAATAATGCAGTCAGCAGTGAAATCATTATGGTATTTCAGGATGGAAAGATTACCGGAGTAAAATTTTTATATGATCCGAATTCAAAACTAACCCCTTTAAAGCAGATTACAAGCGAGGAAAGAAAGCTCGAAGGCTTCATTTGGCACGGTTTATTGCGCCCAAAAAACAGAAAAGACGTGTTTGAATGGAAATAAAACAGGCGCAGGAAGCGCCTATAACTTAGTATTCATCTTCGTTAAAAAAGAAATCATCTTTACTTGGGTAATCAGGCCAAATATCCTCTATACTCTCGTATACCTCCCCCTCATCTTCCATTTCCTGCAGATTCTCAATCACTTCCAGAGGTGCTCCGGAACGAATACCAAAATCTATAAGCTCATCCTTAGTTGCCGGCCAGGGTGCATCCTCAAGTTTTGATGCCAATTCAAGTGTCCAATACATATGCGTCCAATTAGTGGCAATAATTTTTGGCGAATATACATCTTTTACTGACAAATCCAACTTAAAAAATTACACCTTATGAACAGCAGTTTTAACTTCATCTGATTCCACCATCCCATCTATGAGTCGAATTATTCTTTGAGCTTGCTCCGCAATGTCCTGTTCATGTGTCACAACAATAATGGTATTGCCCTGTTCATGGATATCGGAAATCAATCTCATAATGTCAGCTGAAGTTTTTGAGTCAAGATTTCCGGTAGGTTCATCAGCAAGAATCATTGATGGATTGTTAACTAAAGCTCGTGCAACAGCAACTCTTTGACGCTGACCTCCGGATAATTCATTAGGTTTATGTTTTACCCTGTCATCCAAACCCACGTTAAATAGTACTTTTCGAGCTTGTGCCTGCCTATCAGATTTTGGAACGCCTCCGTAAATTAATGGCAAAGTAACATTCTCAAGTGCAGTATATCTTGGTAAGAGGTTGAAAGTTTGAAAAATAAATCCAATTTCCTTATTTCTTATTTCTGCAAGTTTTTCATCAGTAAGTACACTTACATTTGTACCATTAAGAATATAATCTCCTTC
This sequence comes from Bacteroidota bacterium, assembly GCA_018669475.1. Lineage (GTDB taxonomy): Bacteria > Bacteroidota > Bacteroidia > Bacteroidales > UBA12481 > JABHCC01. The sequence goes on from JABHCC010000104.1 coordinate 84,090, forward strand.
TGTGGGAGTATCAAGGGCACCAAGAATATTCATCAGTGTAGATTTACCTGATCCTGATGGTCCCATAATAGCAACGTATTCACCTCGTTTAATCTCTAAATCAATTCCACGAAGAGCCTTTACTACCTGATTACCAACATAGTAATATTTTAATATCCCTTTTAATTCAATAATAGTTTCCATATCCGAATCTTGATTTACTGCAAAAATACCTCCTTAATTAGTTTTGCGACCCAAGCAAAAGAATTATTAACATAATTTAACAGAGAAATGAATAAGCTGTACATTTAAGGCATTATGTCTGTAATTCTTGATCAGGATATTAAGTTTCTAGCAGGAGTCGGTCCCAAACGTGCCGATCTTTTGGCGAAGGAACTGGCTATTAAAACGTTCAAAGATCTTCTGTTCCATTTTCCCTATAAATATGCTGACAGGTCAAGAATATGTCCAATCCGTGAAATCAAAGATGGTGAAAGCCATATACAGCTAAAGGGAAAAATCACAGGCATGGAAATATTTGGAGTGAGGCAAAAACAACGCCTGGTTGCTACACTTGAAGATGACACAGGCACTGTTGAGCTTATCTGGTTCAAGTCTGTTAAATGGATGAGTCAGTCACTAAAAGAGGGTATTGAATATATGGTCTTTGGGAAACCAGTCTTTTTCAAATCAAGAATAAACATACCTCATCCGGAGGTGGAAGAAATGGCCAGGATTAGCAAGGTCAGCTACCCGTATATTTTTCAGGCCTCATATCCCCTGACTGAAAAGCTCAAAAATGGTTTCATTACGTCAAGAACCCTTCATAAACTCCAGTACAACTTGCTTCAAAAGGTTTATGGACAGATTGAAGAGACCATGCCTGGCTACATTTTAAGAAATCTGGGACTACCTGATCTGAATACTTGTTTACTTAATATTCATTATCCTTCTGATGAGGAACTATTGAAAAAAGCCCGTTATAGAATAAAATTTGAAGAGTTATTCTATATCCAGCTAAAGTTATTGAGATTGCGTGAGGGCCGTAAAGTCAAACATAAAGGTTGTTTGTTTTCAGAAATTGGGGATCGGTTTAATAGATTCTATCACGACCATCTGCCTTTTAATCTGACAGATGCCCAAAAACGAGTTATTAAAGAGATCAGAAAGGACGTGGGTTCGGGAAAACAAATGAACCGCTTATTGCAAGGAGATGTTGGAAGCGGTAAAACCCTCGTAGCTCTGCTTACTATCCTCATGGCAATTGATAATGGATTTCAGACCTGCATCATGGCACCAACCGAGATTCTGGCACAGCAACATTTCGCTACTTTCAAACAAATGCTGGGAAATCTTCCTATTAAAATAGGTATTCTAACTGGTTCAAGTAAAAAAGCTGCAAGAGAAGAGCTTCATTCTCTTTTGCAAAATGGCGAAATGAAAATTTTGATCGGAACTCATGCTCTGATTGAAGATATAGTAATCTTTAATAATCTGGGATTGGTGATTATTGATGAACAACATCGTTTTGGTGTTGCACAGAGAGCTAAACTATGGAAGAAAAATCCTTTACAGCCGCCTCATATCCTGGTCATGACGGCTACACCCATTCCACGAACTCTTGCTATGACAGTTTATGGTGATTTGGATGTTTCGGTCATTGATGAACTGCCTCCTGGTCGTAAACCAGTGAAAACCGCACATTATTATGATAGCAAACGCCTTCAGCTATTCAAATTCATGAAAGATCAGGTAGCAGCTGGTCGCCAGGTATATGTGGTATATCCTCTAATTAAGGAGTCTGAGAAAATGGATTACAAGGATCTTGAGGATGGATATGCCAGTATCAGCAGAGCCTTCCCTACCCCACAGTATGCAGTGTCGGTTCTTCATGGTCGCATGAAAGCAGAAGAAAAAAATAAAGCAATGGCGCTGTTTGTCAATGGAACAACACAGATCATGGTCTCTACAACTGTAATAGAAGTTGGTGTTGACGTTCCTAATGCCAGCGTGATGATAATTGAAAGTACTGAGCGATTTGGACTGAGCCAGCTACATCAGTTACGCGGAAGAGTAGGTCGGGGTGCCGAACAATCATATTGCTTATTAATGTCGGGTGTGAAGCTGACTAAGGATGCAAGGACACGAATAGAAACAATGGTAAGAACAACTGATGGTTTTGATATTGCAGAGGTGGATATGAGACTCCGAGGACCTGGTGATCTTGAAGGCACACAACAAAGTGGTATTCCGTTCGACCTGAAACTTGCTAATTTGGTAAAAGACCAGAAAATACTTGAACATGCGCGAAACGTTGCCTCCGATATTCTGGACGATGATCCCCTGTTGGATAAAAAAGAGCATGCAATTCTGAGTAAAGAATTATCCCGAATTAATAATCATAATCACAATTGGAGCGAGATTTCATAACGAGTTTTCATCTGTCGAAGAAATACCTATTCCGAAAACTGATCTCGAATGAGTATTCTTATGCTGTATAAGCATAAACCCCTGTCAGTATAATGATTTGACTATTTTTAAATCTTAAAATACTCTACCATGAAAACTATTCTCGCCGGAATAATCCTATTAGTATTGTCAAGCTCCTTATTTGCACAGGATCCATATCCTGTTAATCCAAATCTGGATGTAATCCATTACAAATTTGACTTGAAAGTATCTGAAAATAACGATAGTCTGACGGGAAAGGCAATTATCACCTGTCGGATGAGTGCTGCCGAAAACCAACTTTTATTCGATCTTATCTCAGAGAATGAAGGCAAAGGCATGAAGGTTTTGTCAGTTTGCAACAAACATAAGCAACTGCCTTTTAGACATGAAAATGATCAAATTAGAATAACGGTGCCAGCTTATTCCCAAAAAGATACTCTGGTGACTATTCAAATTGCTTATGTCGGAATCCCTAAGGACGGACTTATAATCTCCCAAACTAAGCATGGCAAGAACTCATATTTTGGTGACAACTGGCCCGACCGTGCCAGGCATTGGCTCCCTTGTGTGGATCATGTTTCAGATAAAGCAACTGTTGAGTTTATTGTAAGTGCACCAGAACAATACGAAGTTATTGCTGTTGGTTATCGTAAAGCCCTATACCCGGGCGAAAATCACCATAATATTACTCACTATGTTTCAAGCGTTCCACTTTGTACAAAAGTTATGGTTATTGGCATTGCTGATTTTTCTATTCAGACTGCAGGATTTGCTGGTCATATTCCGATTGAGAGCTGGGTGTATACTGAGGATCAAAACAATGGCTTCCTTGATTATGCACCAGCTGTTGACATCGTTGATTATTTCTCCAGAAAAATCGGACCTTTTGCTTTTGAAAAGCTTGCAAATGTACAATCGAAGACTGTATATGGAGGGATGGAAAACTCTGGTGCCATTTTCTATTATGAAAATTCTGTGAGTGGAAATAATCGTTTACACAGCCTGCTTGCTCATGAAATTGCACACCAATGGTTTGGTGATGCAGTGAGCGAAGCGGATTGGCATCATATATGGCTTAGTGAAGGATTTGCAACCTATTTGGAATCGGTCTATATGAGTGAAAACTATCAGGGACGTACTTTATCAGAACGAATGGCCAGATCAAGAAACCGTGTTACTGCCTATTACCAGCGAAATCCCGCTCCTGTTATTGATACCAGTATCGTAAATCTCAGACGATTACTTTCGACAAATTCATACCAAAAGGGAGCTTGGTTTTTACATATGCTCAGGCGCGACCTGGGTGAATCTACTTTTTGGACAGGCATGAACAGTTACTATTTGAAGTTCATGAATAAAAATGCATTGACTGAGGATTTCAGACATTGTATGGAAGAAGTTTCAGGCAGGAATCTTGAACAATTTTTCAACCAATGGCTCTACCAGGCCGGGCATCCTGTTCTTAAGGTTTCACACAGTTATAATGAAGAAAAAAAGATGTTTACAATTGAGCTTGAACAAACACAAGATATCCTTTTCTGTTTCACGCTTGATATACTGCTGGGATCAAAGGATGGTGAGGAATCTGAAATACTTCAAATCAAGCTCGATCAGAAAAATAGTATCACAGAAATGCCCTTATCTTTCAATCCGGGAACTATCACTGTTGACCCCGATAACTGGCTTCTCTTTGAAGAGGCCAAAACAGAATAATAACTGACAATTTTTCTTTATTTACTGACAAAACTTCGCTTTAGGATTCTGGCACAGTTTATGTAAACATCTACATATATTTATTATTCAACATGAACATTAAAAGTATAGAATCCCACGATGAATTAAGCGGCTGCTTTAAAGAGCATTCACGCTTTTTTCTATTGCTTTACAAATCTGGTTTAGAGAAAAGTGATTGTGCCTTTGATAATTTACAAAGCATTGACATTGATCAACCAGGTTTCACTGTTTACACAGCAGATGTGAATCAGGTAATTGATATTCATCCAAGATATAACATCACTACCGTACCAGCTTTGCTCGAGTTTGATGATGGGGTATATAAAAATGTGTTAAAAGGATGCCATCAATCTGATGTCTTGAAAGCAGTATTTGAAGAGGCTGTATACAGCGCCAAGATGGAGAAAGAGGGTAAAACTGTCAAAAGTGTCACAGTGTATTCAACCCCTGCTTGTTCATGGTGCACAACACTAAAGACATACTTGAGAAAAAACAAAATCAGGTTTACTGACGTTGATATATCAAGGGATCCCAAGCTGGGTCAGGAATTAGTTGCCCGAACCGGTCAACAAGGCGTACCACAGACCGAAATAAATGGTCAGTGGGTTGTTGGATTTAACCAAACAAGAATCAACGAATTATTGGAAATATAAAAACAATATAATAATGAGAAATAAACTATTTCTATTCGCAATTGCACTCTCTTTTAGCTTGTTATCTTGTAATCAGGCTGGAGCCAGTGCTGGAAATGATCTGAAGGATGATCAAAAAGCCTCGAAGATCAGTGTGAGTCAACAAGACAAAAAAGTAGCTGATAAGCCAATAAAGCTTACAAAATCAGAATTCCTTACAAAGGTAATGGATTACGAAACAAACACTGAAACCTGGGTTTACGAAGGTGATAAACCTTGCATCATTGATTTCTGGGCTGATTGGTGTGGCCCATGTAAAAAAGCTGCTCCTGTTCTTGATGAATTAGCCAAAGAATATGCAGGTGAGATTATAATTTATAAGGTAAATACTGATCAGGAAAGAGAACTTGCCAGCGTATTTGGCATTAGTGGAATCCCTGCTTTTCTGTTTGTTCCTATGAAGGGCAAACCTCAAATGACCAGTGGTATTGCACGCACCCACGCGGATACAAAAAAGATGTTCGCCGGTCTTATTGATGAAATACTATTGAACAAACCAAAAGTTAATTAAGAATGAAAGAACTGCAACCCGTTAATCAACAGGTATTATTAGAATTTGCAAAAAAAGAAGAAAAAACCCAAAGTGGAATTTTCATTCCTGACTCAGCTCAGGAGAAACCCAAATTTGCGAAAGTAATAGCATTAAGTGGCATAGAGAATAGTGAAATTGCTGTTGGAGATCAGGTATTTTATAAAGAATACTCTGGCACAGAGATCACATTTGAAGGTAACGATTACTTACTTGTCCCGTATGGTGATATTATGGCAAAAGTAGTTGAAACAGATTCTATTTGATTTGACTTATTAATTCAAAAAGTATTAACTGCCGGATAGATCGAAAGATTATCCGGCAGTTTTTTTTCAATCGAGATAGGCAATAAGTTTCTCCTGATCCATAATAGTCACCTGTCTGTTCTTAATCCGAAGGATATCTTCATCCTCTAGCTGCGAAAACACCCTTGCAATAGATGGTCTTGCAGCACCAAATAACTCTGCCATAGCCTGTTGCGAAATAGGAATTTGAATTGAGCCTGAATTTTTTTGATTTTGCTGAAGTAAGTAATGTGCCAATTTACCTTTTAGAGTCTTGAATGACAGAAACTTAAGCTTTCGCGTAAGGAACTGAGTCTTTTTGGAGATCAGGTTCAAATAGTTTATTTGTGCCTGTGGACAGTAATGAAGAAGCTTTAAAAATTGATCCTTGTAAATAATCAATACAACGACATCTTCATTCGCCAAAACATCGACGGGAAAATAGTTATCATCTCCAAAAACAAAAGCTCCAGCCAGAGGTTTTGGTGCTGAAATATCCTCAATTTTGATCATCCGACCTGAAAAATCAGTCATCTCTGCTCTTACGCTTCCTGTGAGGAGGATGTTCAAACCTTTAACTTCATCTCCCTGTATAGCCAGCAGCTCATCTTTTTTATATCTTTTAACCTGGTATTCAACTATCCCAAACACTTCTATTAAACGGTCATGACTAATCCCATGAAGTACTGGACAGGCACCAGCTTTACTTAACCATTTCATCCTTTTATATTTATTTATTTATTTTGTCTGATGGAGCTCGCACAACAAAAACAATCATCCGCGTGTGTGTTAAAATATTTTTCCTTTTGTCATGCTCGGTTCATCTTTTCTCCTTTTTGCGAAGTGCAAAATTAATTATCTCACTTGAATCAAGCAAGCATATTATCTTATCTATAAAGAATACATAATTAGCTATATTTCTGATATTGCTTTTTTTTGGAATATTGATAGCTTTTCGGTAGATTGGAACAAACCTATTTCATTGTTATGAAACGTATAAGCCTCTTAATACTTGCCTTTCTTTGTTTCAATAACCTTGCCTATTCACAAGACTTTGGGAGCTACTCTCCAGATATTAAATGGAAGCAAATCAATACAAGGTCGGTGAGGGTGATTTTTCCTGTCGGACTTGAAAATGCAGCAAACAGGGTTGCTAATAATCTGGTTTACATTGACCAGAATAATCGCACCAGTATTGGATCAAGATCTAAGAAGCTCAGTTTAATTCTGAATAATCAGGGAATTATTCCGAATGGATATGTAACACTTATGCCATTCAGATCAGAGTTCTTCACGACACCTTTTCAGCAAAGTCATGCCCTGGGTTCATTGCCATGGCTTGATTTATTATCAATTCATGAATACCGCCATGCTCTGCAGTACTCAAATTTCAACCAAGGTCTGACTAAACTCGGGTATATTCTGGGTGGACAGCAGATTTGGGCATTAGTTGCAAATCTCACGACCCCTAACTGGTATTTTGAAGGAGATGCGGTAATGAGTGAAACAGCTCTTACTGAACAGGGTCGAGGCAGAATTCCGGCATTCTACCAGGGATATAGGAGTATTCTGGGAACAGAGAATACCTATTCATACATGAAAGCTCGAAATGGATCATATAAAGATGCCATTCCGGATCACTATCCATTAGGATATTTGTTATGCAAATACGGACGTGAGGAATATGGGGATGATCTTTGGATGAGAGTCATAAAAGGTACAGCAAATTTCCAAGGTATTGTGTTCCCTTTCTCAAAGGCATTACGCAGAATTACTACTCATTCAACAAGATCTTTTTATAACTCTGCAATGCTGAAGTATCAGGACGACTGGAGTAATCAACTCCAGACACTGGTATCAATTCCAGCTCAAACAATAAACATAGAATCTCGTACTGTTACTTTCTATAAGCACCCATTATTTGAAAAAGAAAAAGGCAGTTTATTAGTTTATAAATCCAGTTTTAAACAAACTGGTGCCATATATGAAATACAAGCCGATGGTACTGAATCCAAAATAACTGATACAGGTATTAGCCTGGATCCTTATTTCTCAGGAAGCCAGAATTACTTATCATGGACTGAGTATTCAGGAGACATGCGATTTTCCACAATCACCTGGTCTGATATTGTTATTTATAACAGAAATACTCAGAAGCTGAAATATCTGACTGAAGGAGAAAGACTGTTCTCTCCGGATATCTCTCCGGATGAAGCTGAGATTCTGGCTTTGGAGTCTACACAGGAACTGAGCCATCAATTGGTAATTATTGACCGTGAATCAGGGGATATTAAACAAAGAATACCCAACCCTGAAAACCATTATTATACTTATCCACAATGGGATAATAGTAATAAATATTTGATCTCATCTGGCAGAACAAAAACAGGAAAAATGTTTATTGCACGAATTACCCGTTCCACGGGTAGTGTACAAATGATCCTGAATCCTTTTAATCACATCATTGGTAGCATTACCCCAGGTAAAGAACATATTTATTTCTCAGCTTCTTTTGGAGGCAAAGATGATATTTATGCTATTAAAAGGACGGGAGGTACAATATTTCAGTTAACTGATAGTCCATATGGAGCCTATCATTCAAGTATTAGCCATAACGAGGAACAGCTGGCATATAGCGCTTTCACATATAACGGAAGGAATTTAAAGCAAGTCAGGATACAGGACGCTTTATGGAAACAAGTAAGTCCTGTTCCTCTTCACCAAACAGAAGGATACGTCCCTGCTTATGCATCTGTTGAGGGTGGTAATATTCTAAACAGGATTCCAAATCAGGAATACAAAATCAAAAACTATTACCCGATTCTCCATTCACTTAAAATTCACAGTTGGTCACCAACATCACGGAATACATTAACTTCAGTCGGCCTGGCAATCCAGTCTGATAATGTGATGAACAATTTACATCTTGATGCAGGGGTAGATTATTACTTAAACGAAAGATCTACAGGGTACTCTGTCAATGCTAAATATGGCAAATGGTTTCCAATCATTTCATTGTCGTATGGTGAGCTGTATAGGCACCCGGGTATTCTTGAATTCAATGCTCGTGGTACCTGGGAGCGATCCATGTCAGCCGGACTTGAAATTCCGCTTGATTTTTCAAAAGGCACGTTTATTAAGCAAGTACTTTCACAGGCAAACGTACAACGAACTACCATACCTTCATCGGGGTATGATTTGTATTCGGGATCCAATATGAGCTTTGCTGTATTAGGACTGCAATCAAAAGCCATAATAACAAAAATCAAGGCCTATCAAAATATCACTACGCCATTGGGAGCTGGCGTAGAATTTATAATTAACCGATCTCTTTCCAGCCTGAGAGCCTCTCAGGTTCAGGTTTTCGGTGATGCGGCGGTACGGGGTTTAATGCCAAATCATAATCTCGTATTGGGATTATCAGCCAAAATTGAACCTAGTTCAAATCAGTATCAATTCATTGACCAACATACCTATCCTCGTGGCTATCAGATCCCGGAAAATGATTTTATGATCACAGTTTCTACTAATTATCATTTTCCTCTTTTATATCCTGATATCGGAATCAATGGTATCATTTATTTATTAAGAATAAGAGCAAACTTATTCGTCGATCTGGCCCAGGGTCGGGTTGTCGATTATTCTTCTTCAGTGATTTGCCGACGCTATCTCTCGGCTGGTTCTGAACTTATTTTTGATACGAAAGTTTTTAATATTCTTCCAATGAGTATCGGATTCAGATATTCACTCTTAGGTTTTTCTGATCTTCATAATCCAAGTAAAAATGGTAAATTCGAAGTCTTTCTCCCAGTTTTACGAATTTAAAAATGAACCGAGCGTAACAAAAGGAATAATATATTAACACACACGGATGCAAACAGAAATATATCAAGTAGATGCATTTACCTCCAATACTTTCGGAGGTAATCCCGCAGCCGTCTGTCCGCTTGAAGAGTGGCTTCCAAAACATATAATGCAATCTGTAGCAGCTGAAAATAATTTAGCAGAGACTGCTTTTTTTGTAGCAAAGGATGAAGGATTCGAAATCCGATGGTTTACTCCAAAAATTGAAGTTGACTTATGCGGACATGCTACTCTTGCAGCCTCCTGGGTCTTATTTAAGCACTTAAACTATTCTGAAGATATTATTAAATTTTCATCCCGGTCAGGGGAACTGCTTGTAAGTAAAAAGGCTGACAGGATTATTTTAGATTTCCCGGCCGATTTTTGTGATCCCGTTGAAGCACCACAAGGGCTGTTTCAAGCTATTGGACAGGAACCATTATTGTGTTACCAAGGAAAAACAGATTACCTTCTTATATATCAGAATCAAAAAGTTATTGAAAACCTGAAGCCTGATTTTGCTGCTTTAGCTAAAGTTGAGGCACGAGGCATCATCGTTAGTGCCAAAGGCGATGCAGTTGACTTTGTTTCTCGTTTTTTTGCTCCCCAGGTAGGAATAAATGAGGATCCGGTTACCGGATCAGCTCATACAACTCTAATTCCTTATTGGAGCAGAGAATTGGTGAAAACTGAAATGCATGCACTACAGATATCAGAGAGAGGTGGTGATTTGATGCTTAAGATGAAAGGTAACAGGGTTGAGATTGCAGGTAAAGCCATTACTTACTTGCAGGGACATATAACAATACCAGATTAATGGAACAAAAAGATTATTTACTGCGTCAATTAGAAATGATTGGCCCTATGATTATGTATATGCTTGGTATCTGGCGTGAGGGACGAATTAATGATGCATTGGATTATGGTGCAGAGTCATTAGAAAACCTTACTGCTCTTCCTCTCAATGAACTTGATGTTATTCACCAGGATGACATTGTGAAGTTCCTTACTGAGGAAAAGGAATTACTAGCCGGACAAGTAAGAATTATTGCCGAGTTTCTGTACAGAATAGGAGAGATACGACATAAAGAAGACTTTCCAATCGGGAGAGAAACACTACTGAAAGCCCGTAGGCTTATTGAATGGCATGAACTGACAACAGGAGTATTTTCTTTCGAAGTGCAGAATATGAAAAAAGGAATTGAGCAAATGCTAACAGGATGATTTACTGATTAGAAAAACTCGTATCGATATTATTAATTTGTAAATATGAAATTTTTCATACATTTGCTCCCGTAATGATAATAACACAAAGAACATATTGGTGGTGGCTTAACGAACTTAGGATCGACTCGTGAGAACGTAAGCCATTGAATAATAATATTAAAAGGCCCACCTATCACGGTGGGCCTTTTTTTTTGAATTAATTGAAAAACACATGTACACAATAACAACACATAGTAAGAGCACCCTGGCTGATACAATTACTCCGGTAAGCCTGTATTTAAAAATCAGGGATCTATACCCCAGATCCATATTGTTGGAAAGTAGTGACTATCACGGGGGACGCGACAACTATTCATTCATTTGCATGGAGCCTATTGCAAGTATTGAGGTTAAAGACCACCAGGTTAGTTTTCAGTTTCCGGATGAAAGAATGGAAATTAAGAATAGCAAAAATGTTAAAGGTATGTTGAATGATTTCTTTGGCGCCTTTAAAGCTAATGCTCAAAATGCAAAAGACGAACTGAATGGATTTTTTGGTTACACCTCTTATGAAGCAGTTAAGTATTTTGAGAATATTGATCTCAAAGCAAGAAATAATCGTTCGGATAACATTCCCGAGATAAAATATAGTCTTTATCGCTACATCATTGCCATTAATCACTTCAAAAACTCAATACAAATACTTGAGAACAGACTAGACAGTGGTCCTGATAACATTAATAACATCCTTGAATTGCTAAGCAATCGTAACTACCCTATATTTCCATTTCATACGGCTGGATCTGTCAGGTCAAACATGACAGACGATGATTATAAAGATCTTGTTACTGCTGGCAAATCTCATTGTCACAGGGGAAATGTGTATCAGATAGTTTTATCAAGAAGATTTGAGCAAGATTATACAGGGGACGAGTTTAATGTGTACCGGGCATTGCGCTCAATAAATCCCTCTCCCTACCTATTCTTCTTTGATTTTGGCAATTTCAAAATATTTGGCTCCTCACCTGAAAGCCAGTTGATTGTTAAAGACCATGTTGCCCAAATCAATCCTATTGCAGGCACATTCAAACGTAGCGGAGATGACCTTAAAGATCAGGAGCTTGCGGAAAAACTCGGACAAGATAAAAAGGAAAATGCAGAACATGTGATGTTGGTCGACCTTGCACGAAATGATCTGAGTAGAAACTCAACAAATGTACGGGTTGAAACCTTTAAGGAGGTTCAGTTCTTTTCGCATGTCCTGCATATGGTTTCTAAAGTCATTGGAGATCTGCCGAAAAACTATAATCTTATTCAGTTAATTGCAGACTCTTTCCCTGCTGGCACATTATCAGGAGCACCAAAAATTAAAGCTATGCAGTTAATTGATGAACTCGAACCTACCGGAAGGGAATATTATGGGGGCTGTATTGGCCAAATAGGGCTAAACGGCAGTTTCAATCATGCAATTACAATACGAACATTTCTAGCGCGTAATAACACATTGATTTACCAGGCCGGAGCTGGTATTGTGGCCGATTCATCTGAAGAAAAAGAACTGGATGAAGTGAAAAACAAACTTGCCGCACTAAATACAGCCATTGAAATGGCATCAAACCTCAACAACTGAAATCATGAAAGTACTCATCCTGGATAACTACGACTCTTTCACGTATAACCTGGTTCACTATGTCAGAGAATTAACTGATTCACCCATTAGCATAGCTCGTAACGATCAAATCACACTTGAAGAAGTTAATGAATTTGATCACATTTTATTATCACCCGGACCCGGAATACCAGATGAAGCCGGCTTATTAAAAGCCATTATTAAAGAATACGCTTCAACGAAAAGCATTTTTGGGGTTTGTCTGGGAATGCAGGCTATTGGGGAAGTATTTGGCTGCAAATTACTTAATCTCGATCATGTATATCATGGCGTTGATCTTCCAATAAGGGTTACAGATCCAAAAGACATCACATTTACCAGACTCCCGTCATCAATGAATGTTGGCAGGTATCATTCATGGGTGGTTGATCAGGATAGTGTGCCCGATTGTCTGAGCGTATCAGCCCTTGATGATAATAACTATGTTATGGCTCTTTACCATAAAGAACTTAATATTCGTGGAGTACAATTTCATCCTGAGTCAATTATGACTGAGCACGGTAAAATCATGCTCAAAAACTGGTTATACCCAACAGTATTATGAAAGACATTCTCAACCATCTATTCTCATATAAAACCCTCAGTGAGAAAGAAGCGAAAGAGGTATTAACTACAATAGCATCCGGAGGATATAACGATACCCAGATCGCAGTCTTCCTGGGAGTTTTTCAAATGAGAGCCATTACCCTCGAGGAATTAATGGGATTCAGATCAGCATTGAAGAACCTTGCTATTCAGATAGATCTGACTGATTTTGAAACAATTGACCTTTGTGGCACAGGAGGAGATGGGAAAAACACATTCAATATCTCAACTTTAACATCATTTATTGTTGCGGGTACAGGAGCAAAAGTAACAAAACATGGAAATTATGGTGTTTCTTCAACCTGTGGGTCCTCAAACGTACTGGAATATTTTGGATATAAGTTCTCGAATAATAGAGATAAGCTACTCAAGGAACTCAACAAAGCAGGTATCTGTTTTCTCCACGCTCCTATGTTTAATCCAGCCATGAAAAATGTTGCTCCTGTACGCAAACAATTGGGTCTTAAAACATTTTTCAATATTCTCGGACCTATGATTAACCCTGCAAATCCTAATAATCAACTCATTGGGGTTTATAGTCTTGAATTGGCGAGAATGTATTCCTACGTGTATCAAACTACCGATTGTAATTATACAATCCTGCATAATCTTGATGGTTATGACGAAATATCTTTGACAGCTCCATTTAAAGCAATTTCACGAAGGCGGGAGGAATTGCTTGAACCCAGGGATTTAGGCCTGAATAAAATCCTCCCGGATGAAATCTTAGGCGGAAGTGATATTCAGGAATCAGCAAGGCTTTTCAAATCAATATTAGAAAATGAGGGAACTCAACAACAAAATTCTGTTGTTGCTGCCAACGCAGGAATGGCATTGAGAATATTAAATCCTCAGCTAAGTTTGAGCGATTCAGTTTCTGTAGCACAGGATTCTCTTGATTCGGGGAAAGCTTTGAAAGCATTTAATCAATTAATGGAGCTTAACTCTTAAGCCATGATAAGTATTCTCCATACAATAGCCCGGAAAAAACTAGATGAACTGAGGCTTGCTAAACAAACAACCCCGCTGGAGGAATTGAAAGACAGACTATTATATTTTTCACCATGCTATTCACTGGCTAATAAACTGCGATATGCCAAAACACCACAGATTATAGCCGAGTTTAAAAGACGAAGTCCTTCAAAGGGAATAATTAACATGCATTCTCAAGTTGATGTAATCGGATCGGGATATGAATTGAATGGGGCAGCGGCGATATCTGTTCTGACTGATGAATCCTTTTTTGGTGCTACAAAACACGATTTTCCTTCTGTGAGAAAAACTGTCTCAGTCCCAATAATCCGGAAGGAATTCATAATCGATCCTTATCAGATACATGAATCAAAGGCTATGGGAGCTGATGTCATTCTTTTGATTGCAGCTATATTGAGTCCTTCCCAGGTGAATGAGCTTGCTCACCTGGCCCAATCATTAAAAATGGAAGTCCTGCTTGAAATTCATGATCCGGCTGAACTGGACAGAATATCCGATCATGTGTCGATAATGGGAGTGAATAATAGAAATCTCAATGATTTCTCAGTCAACCTGGACCAATCAGCGATGATGATTAAAGATCTTCCTGATCACCTTCCCAGCATTGCCGAATCGGGTATACACAATCCATCTGATCTGCTAAAGCTATACAGAAAAGGTTTTGCTGGCTTTTTAATGGGTGAGTACTTTATGAGAGTCAGAAATCCGGTTTCAGCACTTAAAGACTTTCAATATCAGATTAATAAACTAATCGATGAAGCGGAAAATTAAGATATGTGGAATCACTGATCCAGATAACCTGATCGATATAATTCGTCTGGGACCTGAATTTATAGGGCTGATTTTTTACGAAAAATCACCGCGATTTGTCACAGAAATAAGCAGGATGATTCCTATATTATCATTGCCAAGACAATATAAACTTATCGGTGTATTTGTGAATGAGAGTCTGGATAAAATACTTGAGATCAGTATAATCGCCAGACTGGATGGAGTACAATTGCATGGCAGTGAGAGTCCTGAATTCTGTCGTGAATGCCAAAACAACGGGCTTTTTGTAATAAAGGCTTTTGGTGTTGGTAAAGAATTTAATTTTGAAGATATTGATATATACCAGCCAAATATTGATCTCTTCCTTTTTGACAGCAACAGTCCGGGGCATGGAGGGAGCGGAAATAAATTCGAATGGAATGTATTGAGTGCTTACCACGGTGAAACTCCATTTTTATTGAGCGGAGGTGTTAGTCCTGATGATCAAATAACTGTGAAAAATAGCTCATTTCTCGGAGTGGACTTGAATAGTCGTTTTGAAATAAAAGCCGGATTAAAAAATATTGAAAGTCTGAATTACTTTATAACTAAATACAGAAATGAATAATATCTCAGCTCATCCTGATTCCGATGGCTTCTATGGTGACTATGGAGGAGCCTATATTCCTGAAATGCTTCTGCCAAATATTCAGGAATTAAAAGAGAAATACCTGGAGATTCTTGAGAGCCCCTCATTTATCAAAGAATTCACTTCACTTTTAAGAGATTATACCGGTCGTCCTACCCCACTCTTTCATAGCAAAAGACTCTCTCAGAAAATTGGCTGTTCAGTATATTTAAAAAGGGAGGATCTTAATCACACCGGGGCTCACAAGATTAATAATACTATTGGTCAGGTTTTAATAGCCGGATTTCTTGGGAAAAGTAGAATAATTGCTGAAACGGGGGCTGGTCAGCATGGGGTGGCAACAGCTACCGTTTGTGCCCTGAAAGGTTTAGAGTGCATTATATATATGGGTGCTCTTGATATTGAAAGACAAGCACTCAATGTGTATAAAATGAAAATGCTGGGAGCAAAAGTTGTTCCTGTTCATTCGGGAAACAAAACTCTCAAGGATGCCACTAATGAAGCCATTCGCGACTGGATCAACCATCCGGAGGAGACACATTACATAATCGGATCTGTAGTTGGGCCCCATCCTTACCCTGATATAGTTACCCGTTTACAATCAGTAATTGGACATGAGATTAAACAACAATTCAAAGAAAAAAATCCAGGGAAAAATCCCGATTATATTATTGCATGTGTAGGTGGAGGCAGTAATGCTGCCGGGGCATTTTATCCATTTATCAGTACAGATGAAACGCAATTAATTGGAGTGGAAGCTGCCGGAAAAGGTAATGAAACCAGCATGAGTGCAGCAACACTCGAATTGGGCAGGCCTGGAATAATTCATGGCAGTATGACTATCCTCATGCAGGATCAGGATGGCCAGATTACGGAACCCTATTCGATTTCAGCCGGGCTTGACTATCCTGGTATAGGTCCGGTTCATGCCTGGCTTGATGCTAAAGGCCTTGTAAAATATCTGAGTGTTACTGATGAGGAGGCTTTGCAGGCAGCCAAAGATCTAACTGTACTAGAAGGGATTATCCCAGCGCTTGAATCAGCACATGCTATCGCCGCACTTTACAAAATGAATTTCCGGTCTGATGAAACTGTAGTGGTAAACTTATCCGGCAGGGGAGATAAAGACATGAGTACTTATAAAAAAGAATTTGGTGATGAATAGAATTGACTTGCTTTTTAAGCGAAAGCAAAATGATATCCTTTCAGTATATTTCACTGCAGGCCACCCTGAAATTAACAGCCTGGCAGAGATCTTGCCAGCCCTGGAGAATGCTGGTGTTGATTTGATTGAGATTGGAATGCCTTTTTCTGACCCCATTGCAGATGGGCCCGTGATTCAGAAATCAAGTCAAACAGCCATCTCAAATGGGATGAGTCTGAAGGTACTTTTTGAGCAGCTTCGTAATATTGAGTTTAACATACCTGTTATACTAATGGGTTACCTGAATCCGATTCTTCAATATGGAATTGAGAACTTCCTGATATCCTGTAAGGAAGCAAATGTAAGCGGTACTATCATTCCGGATTTGCCCCTTAGTCAATATTTGATCCAGGAAGAAACATTTATTAGAAATAATATCCATAATATCTTGTTGATTACTCCACTAAGCACAGATAGGAGAATTACGGATCTGGCAGAAAAATCCCGTGGGTTTTTATATGCAGTTGCCAGTTCAGCCACTACAGGAAGCAGCTCATTTCATAATGCTGACACAAGCTATTTTGAACGAATAAGATCATTAAATCTAAAAATTCCAATAATATTCGGTTTTGGAATCAGTTGTCACGCAGATTTCATTAAGGCCTGCGATTGGGGATCAGGAGCTATTATTGGAAGTGGCTTCATCAAGCTTCTTGAACATATCGAGTCCCGGAAAATGGATTACACACGAACTATTGCTGATTTTGTTTGTCGTATTAAATACGGTAACAGTATCCAGAAATAGTATTTAATTGTTGAGGTTTTCAAAGGTTGGAGACATTGGTCAAATAATTTTGTTGTTAGAGCTATTGTTTAATATCTTTAGTAGTTAAGCAATTATCAGAAATGCAAAAAGATTATATATACACACTTCCTAGTATAATATACATTTGTCTGGCATGTCTCAGCCTGATTCTCGTATTGCTGATTTGGAGAAAAAGAAATACACCGGGAGCAAAACCAACATCTCTTTTCTTTCTAGCGCTTTTTATATGGGCATTTGCTTATATATTCGAATCTGCTGCAACGAATGTTGAAGGCAAACTCCTCTGGTCTCAGATAGCCTATCTTGGCACACTGAGTACTCCTATGCTTTTCCTGGCCTTTTCGCAGGAATATTGTAACCGGAGACTGATCCACAAACCATATGCATGGATATTATTGGGCATCATACCAATGGCAACATTTATTTTAGCCTGGACCAATAATTCTCATCATCTGGTATGGACAGATATTACTATTCAGGGTAATCAGCATTTAGCTGTTTATGGCCATGGAATTGCTTTTTGGGTTTTTTTCATTTATGCTTATATACTGATCATTCTCAGTTTGGGATATTTAATATTTACAGCTTTTCGATTACATAAAATATACCGTCAACAGGCAATTTCGACAAGCATTGCTGTTAGCTTCGTAGTCGCCGGAAATATCTTATATATGATTCCTTCAAATCCAATTCCGGGAATGGAATGGACTTTACTTGGGTTCCTGTTATGCTCTCTTATACTTTCTTATAATATTTTGGGCTTGAAACTTTTCAACCTCGTACCAATTGCACGAACTCATCTTGTTGACACAATGACATCAGGCATGCTACTCGTTGATAAAGCTGGAAGGATTAAAGATATTAACCAAAGTTTTCTGTCACACTTAAATATTCAGAATATAGATTATCTGGGGCAGCCTTATTCAGAGGTATTATGCAATACTCCTGAACTCATCGATATGCTTTCAGATAAAAATGTTTTCGAAAACCAGAAAATATCTGAATTTCATCACCATGATCAGATTCTGGATGTAAGAATCTCTGATCTGGCTAGCAAGAATCACAAGATGACCGGTAGACTTTTACTCATAAACGATATTACAGATTTAAAACAGGCTGAACAATCTTTACAAAAAACAAACAAGTTATTATCAGACCAGATAGAGAATAGTAATAAGCTTATCCTTGAGCTAGATGCTTATGCCCATACGGTAGCCCATGATTTGAAAATTCCACTGAATAGTCTGGTTGGTTTTTCTGAATTATTGACTGAAGAATTACAATCAGGTAATTCCGAGCTGGCCGGGAAGTACAGTACTCAAATCACGTCCTCAGCTGATAAAATGGTTCAGATAATTGAAGAACTATTGCTCCTATCTTCAGTCAGGTCACAATCGGTTGAATTACAAAGCCTGAATATTGGTAAAAGTGTAGGTCTTGCTCAAGATAGAATCTCAGAGCTGATTAAAGCAAGCAAAACAGTTATTAAGCAGCCTGACCAATGGCCTGAGGTTATAGGTTATGAACCCTGGATCGTGGTAATATGGGTGAATTATTTATCAAATGCTATCAAATATGGTGGTGATCCTCCTGAAATCACTATCGGATATGATGAAAGTCCTGAAGTTATATGGTTTTGGGTTAAAGACAATGGAGCCGGACTCAATAAGGATCAGTTGAATCAATTATTTAAACCATATTCAAGACTCTCACCTCATACAGCCGATGGTCATGGGCTGGGTCTATCCATTGTAAAAAGAATTCTCGAGAAACTCAGAGGTGATTACAATGTAAAAACCCTGGATGAAGGTAATGGTTCAGTATTTCTCTTTTCATTACCCCGGATATCAGGCTAACATTAGTTAATTCAAGCAGACATCACTCCTCATTCACAGCATCCTTCAATTCCAAAAGTTTAACCAGCAAAGGTTTTTTATCCTTTCTCCATTGACGAATTGATGACCACAAGGCAAATCCCATTATCAGAAAGAATCCACCATTTACTAAAAGAATTCCCAGCCAAAGAGACCAATCATCAGGCCAATATCTGGCAAAGACGGTAGTATTGAGCCCCCCAAGAAGTAAGAGAATATAGGGTACTAACATCCATGAATCCTTTGTCCAGTATCTCAGCCTTTCTTCCGATATATCAATAAACTCCCGGGTTGACATTCCATACTCCAGATATTTCAATTTCATATATGCTTTGTAGGCAAATGGTATGTACAATACAAATGCAAGGAATAAAAACCCTCCCTGTACGCGTTGGGCATATGTCATTTCAGGATCAGGATTAAACATAAAAACGATTACAAGTACGACCATAGCTCCCATAATCAGTCTGATCATAAATCGAATTGTTTTAAGACTTTTCTTATTCGATTCCCTTACCTGATCCAAAATAAGATCTGACTTATTCTGTGACTGATCTGCAATAAAATCTAATCCAGACGCATCAGTTTCTTTTATCCTTTTGCTAAACTCTTTAATATCCATTATTTTCCTCCAACATTACTTTCAGTTTCTTTTTAACCCTATGGACTTTCACTCTCACATTCCCTTCATGCAATCCGGTAATTTCAGCTATCTCTCTCATACTTAACTCCTCAAGAATCATCGAGATTAGAGATCTATCAAAAGCGGGAAGCTTGTTTATCTGCTGATACAGATCTTCGATAGTTTTCTCCTGCCGGATTTTTTTATCAAGATCATGCTCATGGGAATCAATCAATGGAATAAGCTCATGATCAACTTGATTATGCTCCTTCTTCTTCTGAGAAATTACATATTGCAGAGCTGTATTGTTGGATATTCTGTATATCCATGTCTTCAAAGCACCCATGCTTCTCAAACCTTCTAATGCATTCCAAACCTTTGTCAGTATCTCCTGAAACAGATCCTGGCGGTCTGCCTCAGAAGACAGATAAATGCAGCAGGTTCGGTAGATCGGATCTTTAAAATCCTGATATACTTTCTCAAAGACTTGTTTTTTCTCTTCCGCTTTCATTCGGGTATATTTCACCCTATAGATGGGAAATGATAAAATTGTTACAAATTAATTATGAATAACACCAGAACCTATCAACTCATCATTCTGGTAAAAAGCAGCAAACTGTCCTGAGACTACAGCCCTTTGAGGATCTTTGAAGTGCACATATCCTCCATCATCTTTCATAAAGAGCGTTCCTTCCTGTAATTTCTGACGATATCGGATTCTAAAAAGAAAATCCCTTTCCTCTCCATTTGCTAAGGCCAGGTCAGGACGGATCCAATGCATATCTTCATTACGAATAAACAAAGCCTGTTTAAATAATAAAGGATGGTTTTGTCCTTGTCCTACATACAAAATATTTTTAACCACATCTGTCCCGATAACAAATAAAGGTTCTGGCTTACCTCCTATATTCAGGCCCTTTCTTTGTCCGACCGTATAAAAATGAGCTCCTTTATGTTTCCCTACTGAATCACCCAACTCAGGGGTGAAGGCATATGGTTTGGCTAAAGAAAAAAGATCATCCATATCTCTTACTAATGCAGAATCTGGCGGAATCTCAATCACATCACCTTCTTTTGCGGCTAACTGCTGCTGTAAAAAGGTAGGTAAGTCTACTTTGCCTACAAAACAGATCCCTTGTGAGTCTTTTCTATCAGCATTGGCAAGATTTTGTTCCCTGGCAATTTGCCTTACCTCAGGCTTTGTAAGTTCTCCTATTGGAAAAAGTGCAGTTTCAAGCTGTTTTTGATTCAGTTGGCATAAAAAATATGACTGATCTTTATTATCATCCAAGCCTGCAAGCAAGCGATGTCTGATTACTCCATCAGTCTCTATACTTTCTTTTCTGCAATAGTGACCTGTTGCTAAAAAATCAGCACCAAGCTTTAGTGCCTCCTCTGCAAAAGCATCGAACTTTATTTCACGATTACACAACACATCAGGATTTGGTGTTCGTCCGGCTTCATATTCCTTAAACAGATAATCAATAACCCTTTTCCTGTATGGACCACTCAAGTCAACTTCATGCAAGAGAATTCCCAATTTATTTGCCACCATTTCAGCAAATAGAATATCATCTTCATAAGAGCAGGCTGCTGATTTCAATCCGGTAGTATCATGCCAGTTTCTCATAAATAAACCCACAACATCATAACCTTGTTGCTGTAGTACATAAGCTGCCACACCAGAATCAACACCACCAGAGATGCCCACTACTACCCTTTTCTTATTCATCCGTTTATGTGTTAAAATATCTTTCCTTTTGTCATGCTCGGTTCATCATGCAAAGATAGCTAAATGTCGAAATTATACTGTCACACAGCAATATGCCCTTATTCCAGACAATTATCCTTCAGATTAATTATTAACAGAGATTTTCATAGTTCATTTTCGTACTTTTGTTTTATATTCAGTCAGCTGGCCACCTGAATTATTGAAACTGAGCTAATACTTTCTTTTCATGCTTGAACCAGTATTATACATTGGACTTACGCAATCTCTCTTCGCAGGATTTGTTATTGCAACTAAAAGGCCACAATGGATCGCCGACCGTTTCATGGCTTCCTGGTTGTTTCTAATTGGTTTAGAGATGGCTTTGGCTCTTGTGAATGTAAAATGGTTAGATGCCATCCCCTATCAACTTCCTTTCCTCTTAGTTCCCATGATTTATGGTCCCCTATTGTTTTTTTATGTTAGGTCTTTACTTGTAGAGAGGCTGAGTTTCAGAATCATTGAATACATGCATTTTGTTCCCTTTTTTCTGCTTTTAGGTATTGCCTTCTTCTTCAGAGATCCTGACATAATGGATAATCCTGAGCCATTTTCACAAGAATATCCCAGTTGGTTTGCTCGTTCAATATATAACATCATTGTTTTTATCTCAATTACTGTATACAGCTCCCTGACTTTTGTATTACTTACTAGGCACAGAAAATCAATAAAAGAACATTTTTCATACAAATCAGGTCGAAATACTTTAAACTGGCTACTATTTGTTTCCATAACTGTCTATGTATCATTTTGCCTCTCCTTTTTAAGCTCCGGAGTTCAACTTTTTGTCAGAGAAGTTCCCTTTGAGCCCAAACTCTTCACCTATGTTGGTCTTACCTTATTTTCATTCGCATTCAGCTTCTATGGCTACCGTCAGGCTTCCATTTTTGGCTACCTGGAACCACTCATCCCAAAAGTAAACGAATCAGCAAAGACTGCAAAACCGTATAGAAAGTATGCAAAATCATCAATGGAAGTGCCAGAAATGAAATTGGTACTTGATAAGCTTGAACAATCAATGATTCAGGATGGTTTGTATCTCAGGCCCGAACTTGACCTTACCCAGGTTGCACGGCACATCAATATCCCCAAGCATCATATAACCCAAGCACTTAATACGCTAAACGCAAAGAATTTCTACACTTTCATCAATGAATTCAGAGTTAGGGAATTTATTAACCGTCTCAAAAATGAAAATCATCAAAACCTAACCTTTTTTGCACTAGCCATGGATTGTGGATTTAACTCCAAATCAACATTCAACTCAGTTTTTAAGAAAATTACCGGACAAACACCCTCCGAATATTTAAAGAAATAGAATAAAGTGTCCGAACCATATGGGACGGACAAAATACATATCCTATCCAAGGGGTTCGGTCGACCTCTATGCTTCTCCTCCCTACTTTTACCCAAAACAAAAGGAGATGGTAATAAAATACAGATACGGAGTAATAATACTAATGTGCATTTTATATACAAGTGTACTAAATGCTCAGGGAATATTTGAGCGATCTCTGAATAACACAGAAAATGCACTGAAATCGGGTCCGGAATTATCCGGTTTCATCAGAGGAGTTTCCTACATGAACGTGTCAAATGGCGAAGCCTATACAAACGCTACATATAGCTCACTGGGATTGCGCATTTCAAGCACACTGGGTAAATATGGCAAAGCCTTCGCTGATCTAAGGTTTAAATCAGGACAACAATTTGGTGAATCTCTCTCTTTACTTGATGTTAAAGAAGCCTGGGCGGCATTCTACCTGAACAGATTAAGCATTACCATGGGGAAGCAAATAATAGCCTGGGGCAGAGCAGATGGCTTCAATCCGACAAATCATCTGGGTAGTCAGGATTATTTTTTTCTAAGTCCTGATCATGATGATTTACGCTTAGGTTCATTTATGCTGCGAAGCACTTGGAATCCCATTGATCCTTTATCAGTGGAGGTAATATTAGTTCCCGGATATCAGGCATCCAACTATCGCTTTGATCTTATAGCTATGCCCGAATATGTGCAAATTCAAAACAACATGGCACCGATTGTTAAACTTAGTGAAGGCTCAATTGCACTGAAAGCTGATTACAGAGGACGAGTACTTGAAGGAGCAATTTCGTATTTCAGAGGATATGACCATTTACCTGGCTTGCGTATTGCCGAAGTTGCGGCCCCTCCTTTCGACCCGTTTTTCCTCAGATTAGCAACAGCACCGTACCGACAACAAAGTTTTGGTGCTGATGGAGCAATCACCTTAGGCAAAACAATAGTCAGAACAGAGCTATCTCTGAAGATGCCATTAACTGAAGGGAGCCAACTGTCAAATCTGCCACATAAGGAACTCAACATGGTTGTCGGAATAGAACCATCTCTCGGATCGCTACACATCATAGCTCAGTATATAGGTAAATATATCCCCCAGTTTACCCTACCGGATGATATCCAGGAAATGAATCCTGAAGCACTGGCTGATCCTGCAAACTGGCCATATCTCGCGGGAATGTTGAATCAGAATATATCTTTCTATAACCAGATACTTTTTGAACAACAACACGAATACTATCATTCAGGAATGATTAATTGTTCAGTTGATTTTTTTCAACAAAGGCTATCTGCAAATATCACAGCCTTATATAATTTCACTACTGATGAATATATGTTGAATCCTGCATTTCATTATAAGCCAGGTGATCAATTATCAATAAAACTGGGCTATCAGTACTTTACAGGCCCTGTCAACACAAGGTTTCATTGGATAAAAGACCTTTTTTCGGGCCCCTATGCTGAAATACGTATAAGTTTTTAATAATGAACAGGTTTATACTTATTTTGATAGGTTTTTCTTTTGTAGCAAAGGCATTATGTGCTCAGGTGATTGTTGATGTTGAGATTGACGGTGTTCGTAACTCAAAGGGAGTTATACGTTTGGCGGTGTATACCGAATCTTCGCAATATCCACATAAACCAATATGCACACATATAATCAAAAAAGATTCACTTCAGGATCAAAAAATCAAAACACAAATACTCACGTTTAAGCCAGGAACCTATGTTTTTTCTTTGCTGGATGATGAGAATAATAATGATGCATTAGACTATAATCGTCTGAGAATACCTCGTGAAGGATATGGATTTTCAAACAATATTGTGCCTTTCCTGAAAGCACCACCTTTTAAAAAATGCATTGTCATATTAAAATCCGGAAGGAATAAGCTAAACATAAAACTACGATATAAGCTATGAACAGATTTTCTGAACTAATATCCAGATTTAGAATTCCGGTTATTCTCGCTTGCTGGCTCATTGCCATTGTCTGGATCTGGCAAGTCCCAAAGGCAAAGATTAATCCTGCTGTTGAGGCCATGATTCCTGAAACCATGGAATCACGTCAGATGACTGATAGTATTGAATCAATCTTCGGTGGCAGCAATATGGTTCTGATAATTCTTGAACATGACGATGTATTATCTGCGACCGCTTTGGCCAGAATTCAAAGTATTTCTGATGATTTGATGGAAATTGCTGAAATCGAAAGATTGGTCTCCCCTTTCAACTCTAAAATGATATACGGCCATGACGGTATGATGATGGTAGAACCAGCCATACCTTTCCATCCCGAAACAGAAAAGGAGAAAGACTCGCTCCAGAACATTATCCGAAATAACCCTCTGATTATGGATGTGTGTTTCTCCGATAATTTTAAATATGCAGCTATCATAGGAACTTTGCAGCGTGAAATTGACAATATAAGCCTGCTCAATGATATCAGGCAAATTGTGAAAAACAATCCTGGAGAAGGGAATATATACATAGGTGGCTTACCTGTGGTAAATGAAGCAATCACCAGCAATATCACCAAGGACTTGTGGATATTACTTCCCCTGGCCCTGTTACTAATGGTTCTTACACTCTTGTTCGCTTTCAGAAGTATTTTGGGACTTATATTACCATTTAGTGTGGTCATCATGGCCATTGCAGTTTCAATGGGATTGATTCCGGTATTTAATTGGTCCATCGCAATTGTTACTGTGCTGTTACCCGTAATGCTTATAGCGATTGCAAACAATTATGGCATTCACTTACTTAATAAGGACATGGAACTTGAAAAGGCCATGCCTGAAATCCATGGAACAAGGCGTATTAAACTTCTGTGGCAATCAATGGGTAAGCCTGTTATTCTTACAGGCTTAACAACTATCGCAGGTATTCTGGGCCTTGTTTCTCACATAATTATTCCGGCCAGACAAGTAGGTATACTAGCGGCAATAGGTATCGCTTGGGCTTTACTCATCAGTCTCATATATATACCTGCCTGGTTATCAGGAAAACGCAAGAAATACACAGCAAGCTCAAAGCTTTCGCATCATTCCAAACAAATAAACCTACTGTTAACCCGCATGGGCATGATTATTAGTCAAAAGCCAGGACGGGTACTAATTATTTCCGGAATTGCACTTATAATAATCAGTCTGGGTTTATCCAAATTGAGAGTTGATGGTAATACAGTTAACTTTTTCAACAAGAATCATGAAGTGAGACAATCGGCTGAATTAATCGACACCAATTTCGGAGGTTCTCAATCTCTTTTAATACAATTCACCGGAAACATCAGGAATCCTGATTTACTAAGAAAGATGGATGCATGTGGCAAACAACTAGTTGATCATCCGGGTGTTGGTAATGTCATGTCGATTTGTGATGTCATAAAGATAATGAGCAAAGCAATACTTGACCCGATGGATGAGGGATATGGCAAAATTCCAGATACTCAGGCAGCAGTATCTCAATACTTTGAACTCTATTCTTTTAGCGGTGATCCAGCTGATTTCGAACAATTGGTTGATTTCAACTATGAAAATGCCATCATGATTGTGAGGCTTAATGATGGATCTGCTTCATCAATTCTGAAAGTCAGAAACACCATTCAGGAAATGCTTGGACAAGATCCCATTCTAAAACGGATTGGTGGTATCGGCCTCATCACTTCTGAGCTGACAAATAGTTTAATTACCGGACAAAAGAGGTCACTTGCCTGGGCTTTAATTGTGGTTGTAATTCTGATTATGTTCATTTTTCGAAGTCTGAAAACAGGACTTCTGGCTCTCATTCCATTGGTAATGGCCTGTCTGATACTGTTTGGCTCAATGGGCTGGCTCAATATTCCTCTTGATGCAGCCACAGCACTTCTATCATCGGTAATGATTGGTGTTGGAGTGGATTATACAATTCACTATTTGTGGCGCCATAGCATGGAGTTAAATAAGGGAGCCACTCACTCTGAAGCTCTTATTACAACACTGACCACAAGCGGAAAGGGGATCTTTTATAATGCATTAACTGTGATACTTGGATTCAGTGTGTTAATATTCTCAAGCTTCAATCCAATACGCTTTTTTGGTTTACTAACAGTACTCTCTATTATCGCCTGCCTGGTGGGTGCACTTATTATCGTACCAGCTATAATTATGCTGATTAAACCCAATTTTCTAAAAACTAAAGAATAATAATTATGAATACACTAAGATCAGTCTTTGCAGTGCTATTAATCTTGTTTACATCAGGATCTTTGTTGGCACAATCCGGCAGGGAGATAATTGAAGAATCTCATCTAAGAAGCAGACTAGATGGGCTCGAAAGCAGATCCACTCTTGAAATTCATGATGGACGTGGAAACGTTAGAGTGCGTGAAACAACAATGGCCTCAAGAATGTTCAGCGATGGCACTGAGAAAAGGGTTATAGTCTTTATTTCCCCTGCTGATGTTAAGGGAACAAGTATGCTTATCTATGATTATAAGGCCAGGGATGATGCGATGTGGATTTTTCTACCCGCTCTACGGAAAAGCCGGAAGATTGTGAGCACAGAAAAAGCCAAAAGTTTCATGGGTTCTGAATTTACCAATGGGGATTTATCAATTGAATCAATGGATGATTTTCTATATGAAATTTCAGGACAAGAATCGCTCGATGGTACAGATTGCTGGAAGATTATTGTCAAACCAGTCAGTAAAGTCATATCCAAAGAACTGGGATATAAAGAAAAGATCCTGTGGGTAGCAAAATCTGACTACATGCCCAGAAAATCTATTATCTATAATGATAAAGATGTAGCTATCAAAGAATTACTTTATTCTGGAATCAAAGAACTTGATTCAAAGAACCAGAAGTATTTCATAGGCGAAATGAAGGTTAAAAACCTCATAAATAATCGATACAGTTTGATGAGAATTGAGGATTTGCAATATAACCCATCAGTCTCAGAAGACTATTTCACTTTATCATTCCTGGAAAAACAATTATGACAAGACAGTCCCATAATCGTATTCTGCTTACGGGACCTACCGGATCGGTGGGATATGAAGTATTAAAAATACTTAGTCGGGTACATGGATTTAGAATAAGAATTCTGGATCAGGATAAAAAATCTGTGAGAAGAATTCTTAGTTCGTTTACCAATATAGAAAAGGTCTATGGCCAGTTAAATGATAAAGCAATTGTTAATCAGGCCTGCAAAGAAGTTGATGCGGTTATCCATTTGGGAGCCCTCATTCCACCAAGAGCGGATAAAGAAACAATGCAAGCCTGGCAAACCAATGTTCAGGGAACCCATAATGTCATTGAGGCAATGCAAAGACACAATCCGGGAGGGTCAATAATTTATGCATCTTCTATTTCGGTTTATGGAGATCGGGTAAAGAATCCATGGATAAGAGTTTCTGACCCTCTATTGCCCAGTAAGGGTGATTACTATGCTGAAACAAAGATAGAGGCAGAAAACCTGCTAAGAGAGTCTGGACTAAAATGGACGATATTCAGAGTATCAGCAGTTATGGGCAGTCAAACGAAAATGAGTTCTCTTTTCTTTCATATGCCACTGGATACCTCTTTAGAAATAGTTACCGCAAAAGATGCAGGAAGGGCTTTTGTGAAAGCTCTGGATTATTTACCAGAATTGAATCATAAAATATATAATCTTTCAGGAGGCCCAGATTGCCGAATACTTTACCTTGATTTTTTAAAGAAGGTATTCGCAATCAAAGGACTCAAAAGACCTGATTTTCCACGGGAAGCCTTTGCTAATCAGAACTTCCATTGTGGATATTACAGTGACGGATCAGATTTGCAAGAGATTATTAGATTTCAAAAAGATAATCTGGCAGACTATTATAATATCCTGGAGCAGCAGCAAAACAAACTAAGCTTTTCTCTAATCCAATTTCTGAGTCCTGTAATTAAAAAGATCCTCTTGCTGAAATCCGATCCATTAAAGGCTTTTCGTCAGGGATCAGGGATCCACTTCAAGCGCTATTTTAATATTATTGAGAAATAGTTGTAAAAAATATGTAATTTTTCCTGCAGGTTCATGACTAATTCAAAAAATTAGGGATATGCCTGCAATAAACAGGGAAGATTTTATCACCCGTATGGAGGACAATCAAGGCATTCTGCACAAGGTGTGTGGAATGTTTTGTTCTGTTACGGAAGATAAAGAGGATCTATACCAGGAGATCATCATTCAGCTTTGGAAATCCTGGCCTAAATTCAGGGGAGACAGTAAAATGTCAACCTGGATGTACCGGATTGCTTTGAATACAGCAATTTCAATGTCGGCCAGGAATAAAAAACATCAGGGTAATCGTACAATTGACAACCAGACCATCTCCACAACTGCGGATGAAGACAGTGGTGTATCCCCTGAAGACATCCAGTCATTACAGCAGGCTATTTCAACTCTTTCGGAGATTGAGAGAGCAATTATCCTCCTACATCTTGAAGAGAAGCCTTATGAAGAGATTGCCGAGATAACAGGGTTGACCCGAACAAATGTTGGGGTAAGAATTATGCGGATTAAGAAGAAATTGGAATCGGAAATGAAAAAACTCCTGGGCACATGAATGAGCTAACAGAAATAAAAAAAATATGGCAAGAAGCCAGCCGGAAAATAGAGGAGAATAACCGTCTTACCCGGTCGATAATTACTAAGGCAATAGAATCTAAATCTCAGGATGTAATTGCCCAGTTTCTAAGAGAGAAAAAAACAGGCCTGATTGGCGGGGCAATAGTTATTCCTGCAATGATGGTCAGTATTTTAGTATCTTTTCCTATAACCTGGTATAGCATTTTGCTTGTAATTATTCTTGGCGGTGCAACTGGTGCTGCTGTATGGGAAGGCCTGAAGCATATCAGAAAAATGCGGAAAGTTGATGAATCCGGAAGCTTACAGGATAGTCTTGATAACAAAACGAGGTACTTGCAGCAAAACTTCAAACGGGGAAAATATCTGGCTCCGACTATCGGTTTCGGATTTTATATTCCGGTCACGCTGATATACAGATATATGGAATACGGCAGCTTGCACATGGAGACAAATGATATTATTGTTTTATGTATATCTCTTCTACTCATCATTGGTATAACTTTGGGTATTATCAAATTTCAGGAGTATAAATATGTACAACCATTGAAAGAATGTCTTAGGGAGTTGAAAGATCTTGATCCTCCTGCTGTTAACCGACGCCCAAGGGTAAATATCGGAATTGTTATACTTATCATTCTGTTAATAAATATTGTATTATACATTCTTGCAAAATTCTTATAATCATCTGTCTAAGCAGATTTTTAAATTGGCTTAATGTAAATAGTAAGGCTTGTCAACATGGTACAAACAGCCTGTTAACAGCTTATCAACGAATAACGAACAGTTTATTATAAGTTAATTGTTGATATCCTAATTCAACTGAAATAAGTGCAAATGGCATAGATTTTGCTTAACTTGCAGAAGATAAATACCTAATCATGAATAAAATAAGTCAATCCTTTAACCAAAGCAGGAAGAAATTATTAAGAGGCTTCTTCGGCTTGTTTAGTCTTTCCGCTATGCTTTTTGTCTTCCAGGCTTGTTATGGCACTCCTCAGGATTTTGGTCTTGATGTATTGATTGAAGGTACTGTTAAAGCAGAACAAGATGGCCTTGCTGTTCCTCATATAAAAGTCAGTTTCAGTGATATTGACCAATATACAACAACTGATGATTCAGGCCGATTCTCTATTTATTGCCCCAGACAATCAAGCTATCAGATGTATTTTAAGGATGAGGATGGTGAATTGAACAAACTTTTTACTCAAAAAGACACCTTATTCTCAGTTCATGAGGACACTACAGAGATCAATCTGAATATTCTGATTAATTAATAGTAATCAGGAAATTTTGGGAACAACTTCCTTTTCACTCAGACAAAAAATCTTATTAGAATCATTTAAACGATTTCGCAAGGTTGAAACCGCCCTGCATCCACTGAATTATCTATTTTGGGAATGCACCTTGCGCTGCAATCTGAGTTGCCTGCACTGTGGCTCTGATTGTTTTAAGGAGTCTTCCATACCTGATATGCCTGCTAAGGATTTCCTTGATGTAGCCCGTGAAATAAGTAAATCTGATATTGGGGATAATATTACTGTTGTTATAACAGGGGGTGAGCCTTTATTACGAAAAGATTTGGAAGAAGTGGGTTACGAACTTAGAAAGATGGGCTTCAGATGGGGTTTTGTTACCAATGGTATGCAACTAACAAAGACACGCCTGAATAGTCTGTTGAATGCAGGATTAGGATCTATAACTCTAAGTATTGATGGCTTTGAAGAAGACCATAATTGGTTACGCCAGAATTCACGGGCTTTTGAAAATGCTCAAAATGCATTATCTCTGATAAGTGAACAAAAGAGACTAATCAGCGATGTTGTTACTTGTGTGAATAAAAAGAATATAAAGAGTTTAGACAAGCTTTATAAGAGTCTGGCAGAGTCGAATCTAAAAGCATGGCGCCTGTTTACTATAACACCGATCGGCAGAGCTGCAGAAATACCAGAATTCAAGCTAAGCTCTCTCGAGATGAATTATTTAATGCAGTTTATTGAGAAATGCCGCAAAAATAAAAAAAATGGTTTGGATGTCAACTTTAGCTGCGAGGCCTATCTAGGATCATATGAAAGTAAAGTCAGAGATGGATTATTTTTCTGCAGGGCAGGAATCAATATCGGTTCAGTCTTGATCGATGGATCAATCTCAGCCTGTCCGAATATTGATAGAAATATGATTCAGGGTTCAATCTATGAGGATTCATTTGTAGATGTCTGGAAAGATAAATTTATGGATTTCAGAGATCGTAGCTGGACAAAAACAGGCATCTGTGCTGAATGTAAAGATTACAAATATTGTGGAGGAAATGGTCTGCATTGGTGGAAGCGAAATGATCCCTCTCTGTTGCTTTGTCACAAGCATTGCCTGGATCAGGATCATTCTTAAGCTTTTTTAACCTTTTCACGAACACCCCAATTCATACTAATCCTCTAATTTTCAATCTATTCTAGTTTATTTATATTTAATCCAAATTAATAAAAAACATTGGACTGAGCGAATTCCATCGTTACTTTTGGATCATCAAAAACAAGGCAAAAGGATTGACACATCGAATAGGAGCAATATTATTATTGCCAGCCTTCGTATGGCTCATTTATAACTATTCTGTAAATTGGCATCTTCACTATCTGGATTCAGGCTGGACTGTGACTCATGCGCATCCTTTTGATAAGAATGATGCTCCTGTCAGCAATACACCTTCGCATCATCATAATGGTTCTCAGTTGCTAATCCTTGATCAGGTATTCCAGTTATTAACACTGGCCCTGGTACTCATTTGTATTTCAGAAATATTTCGCCGTGTAGTTTCTCACAAAAGTGATGAAGAAATAAAAAAGCAGATTCTTGCTTTTCAGCATTGCATCCCACCACTTCGTGGACCTCCCTCAGCATGTTGATAAACTGATATCCTTTCAAATTCATCTCTTAACCAATCATTTTCATGAATAAGCACATCATTTTTGTGCTGGTTATGTCATTATTGATATTCTCAGATGCACATTCTCAGCAAAATCGTAATCGCAATAAAAACAGAGTTCAGGAACAAAGCCAGAATCGAAAGCGGGGCTTGAATGAACTCGATAGTATAGTTTATAATATAGAGGGTTACTTCAACAAACAGCAAGAACAAGATCGAATGAGGGAACTCCTTGAGCAGGCCAAGCAATTAGGAAGGCAGGACAAGGTTGAAGTAGCTGATCTGAATAAAAAATTCCATAGCGGTATTAGAAAACAGCAGGGATTAAATCCAAATATAAGTATGGGTGGAGACTTCTTTATAGCCGGATCCACTGCAAAAAGTGATTATTTGAACACTCCCGATTCATATAGTTATGGAAACAACGGAATCTTCATGCGAGAAATGGAACTGGGCCTTGAATCTGCTCTTGATCCTTTTACTCGTGGCAAGACATTTATGTCAATCACGAAAGAAGGGATCTCTCTTGAAGAGGCTTATATTGAGATACTAAATCTTCCGTTTAACATGAACCTGAAGCTTGGGATATTCAATCCTGAGTTTGGGCCATTAAATCGTTACCATGACCATGCTTTACCTCAATTTGACCGTCCTGGTGCCTTAGTCAATATATTTGGCAACACAAACTTTGGAGGCCCGGGAGTTGCAGCAAACTTCTTACTTCCCAGAATTTTATGGGCAGATGCAAGTAGCCTGGAAATTGCCACAGTACATAGTGGCGCTACAGAAGCATTCGCATCAGGCTCTCCGTGGTTGCTCCAGGGAGTAGGTCATTATAAGAATTACTATGATCTGGGAAAGAACAGCTTCTTTGAATTCAGCCTAAATACTGCTGTCGGAAAAAATCCGGCAGGTTTTGATCTGGATAAAAATTATCTCTCTACAATTTCCAGTTTGGGTCTCGTTTACAAATGGATGCCTGCCGGAAGGGCAAAATATCGAACTTTTGACTGGAAATCTGAACTTTTCTATGTTACCTATCAGGGAATTGATGGTAATACTACCACCAGCAAGGGTTTCTATTCATCAATGCAAAACAAGCTTTCATCCAGATTCTGGATCTCAGGAAGAATTGGATACACAGAAAAGATCAAAACTCCTGACCAAAACCGTTGGGATTATACTCTGGCACTTGATTTTTGGCAGAGTGAATTTGTATTCTTCAGATTGCAGTATCAATACAATAATCGCCCTTTATGGATTGAACAGAACCTTGATATTCCATCAGATCATTCGGTAGTATTTCAAATTGGATGGGCAATGGGTCCACATCGACATGAAGCATACTAATTGGAGAAATATAACCTTCAGATTATAACATCAGAATTGACTAAATAGAATTGACTAAACAAAGGAAAAATGATTAATAATAAAAGTTTCATAATTGTTCTGGCCCTCCTGGGAATGAGCTTTTCAAACTTAGAGGCGCAAATAAAAGTTGTGTGCTCTTTTTCAGATTATGCCGGTATAGTAAAAGAGATTGGGAAAGATAAAGTCAATGTGGAGTACATTGGTCAGGGCACTCAGGATCCTCATTTCATACCACCAAAGCCCAGCTTTGCAATGATGCTTAAAAAGGCTGATATGTGGATAACAACCGGTATGGATCTTGAAGTTTGGTCTACTACCCTATTGGATAAAGCAAGAAACAAGAAGGTTATGGATGGGGCTGCCGGATTTGTGTCTGTCTCTGATGGCATCAGGATAATACAAAAGGTTGAAAAGGCTGACAGAACAGATGGGGACGTACACCTGATGGGTAACCCTCACATAAATACGGGGCCAATGAATTGGAAGAATATTGCTGACAATATTACAATAGGTCTCATTAAAGTTGATCCGGCAAATTCATCTTTTTATCAGACCAACCGTGATGACTTCAAAAATCGTGTTGACATAGCCATGTTTGGTGACGAACTGGTCTCTATGTTCACAGGCGATGCTCTTGGTAAGATGTTAGATAATGGTACACTTATGACCTTTCTTGAAAACGAATACGAAGGGGCAAAACTGATTGACAAACTGGGTGGCTGGCTAAAAGAGGCTCTTCCTCTAAGAGGAATGCGCTTTATTGCTTATCACAAAAACTGGGCATATTTTGCAGAAACTTTTGGAATGGATATCGCTGGATATATTGAACCAAAACCAGGTATTCCACCATCTGCCAAGCATGTTCAGTACATGGTCTCGCTGATAAAAGACCAAGATATAAAGGTTATGCTGGTGGCCAGCTATTTTGAAAAGAAATCCCCCCAGATGATTGAGGACAAGACTGGTATCAAAGCCGTCTATCTTCCTCTTTTTGTCGGAGGAGTTGAAGAAGCAAGTACAAACTTCAAGCTTGTAGATTTCTGGATCCGCGAAACACTTAAGGCAACAAAATAAAGCATGGATACAATTATCTTTTTAGGTCCCCCAATTGCTATTAGTGTCTTGCTGTCAATGATATTGGGCTACTTCGGAAACCATATTCTATCAAGGGGGATAATATTTATCGATATCGCTGTAGCTCAAATAGCTGCTTTGGGAACTATGATTGGACTCCTTCTCGGATTTGCCGATGAATCTTTTGGTTTGCAAATGGTATCCTATGCCTTCACAATTATCATTATTGGAGTCTTTGCCTTTACAAAGTTCGCAAATCAAAAGATACCCCAGGAAGCTTATATTGGTATAATATATTGTTTGGGTCTGGGTCTTGCGCTTTTACTTGCTGAAAGAATCTCAGGGGGATCAAATTATATTTCCAAAACAATTACAGGTAATATTTTATGGACTACCTGGAAAGATGTACTGATTAGCTTCATCCTCTTT
Source organism: Bacteroidota bacterium (assembly GCA_018669475.1). Classification (GTDB taxonomy): domain Bacteria; phylum Bacteroidota; class Bacteroidia; order Bacteroidales; family UBA12481; genus JABHCC01. The sequence goes on from JABHCC010000104.1 coordinate 119,394, forward strand.
GGAATAATTGGCGTATTTCATTACTTCTTTCAGAAGCCATTCAGATCTATTTCTAATGACCCGGCTCATGGTGATTCATTGAAAAAAACACGCCTTTACGACATGCTGTTCTACATGACATTCGGAATTGTAATCGTCAAAGCAGTACCCATTGGAGGTGTTTTCCTTATCTTTATTCTTCTGATAGCACCTGCTGCCTCGATTACCCTTTTCACTCAAAGCTGGAAAAAGCGATTGATCGGAAGCTGGATTATTGGTGCCGTAGGATCTGTTATTGGAATATTCCTTTCGTATAGTTTAAACATTTCTAACGGACCAGCCATTGTTTGTTTACTAGGATTGCTCACAGTGGGTCTTACTCTGTTGGTTATTGTTAAGAAATCACCAGTAGGTAACGCATAAACCACTTGTAAAATGGAACTATTATCATTCATGGCGGCTCCACTGGTAGCCACTCTTTTAATGGGAGGAATTCTGGTCTATTTTGGTATACATGTTATTAAAAGAGAAATTGTATTCATTGATATTGCCCTTGCCCAAATTGCGGCTTTGGGTGGCACCTTTGCAATTGTACTTTTCCCTCATGATCATGAAGGGCATTCGCATGAAGGTGGTGATTTTATTACAGAGTATCTTTTTGCCCTATTATTCACCACTTTGGCAGCCGGATTATTCTCTATTCTAAAGAATAAAAAAGTAAAAATACCTCTTGAAGCCCTGATCGGAATTAGCTATGCAGTAGCTACAACGGCCATGGTAATCATACTTGACAAAGGAGCAGGTAGTGATGTGCATATCCATGATATGCTGACTGGAGCCATCTTGTGGGTTAGCTGGGATCAAATATTACGCTTAGCGATAATTGTTTCAGTTGTTGCCCTTATCCATGTTTTGTTAAGAAAACAAATGATCAGGCTCACTGACAATTACGTGGCGAATGAAAAAACAATTAAGAGAAAAAGACTCCTCGATTTTCTTTTTTATTTCAGTTTTGGCTTAGTCATAGTCGAGGCAGTGCAAATAGGCGGTATCCTGACAGTGTTTGCACTTTTGATTATTCCAGCATCAACAACTCTGCTATTCTTTTCCAATTGGAGAGCTCGAATTCTCGCAGGGCTGTTGCTGATAGTTTTGTTGACAATTCCAGCTTTAGCACTATCCTGGACATGGGACGTACCCGCAAGTCCAGTGTTGATATTTTTCCTAGGCATTACCTTATTAATTAGTGGATTAGTCTATCAACTAAAAAAACGGTGATATGAGTAGAGCTAGCTTCCTCTTATTATAATGTGAAAGGTGGACATGATTTTAATACTCATGTCCACCTAAATTCCTTAACTCATTACTATTTCTTTTGAGTTCAATCCTTCTTTTCTGGTTTATTTCCCTCGGGCTCAGCCTCAGGTTCAGAACAACAATCAGTGTAATGACTGTATTTTGAAGAATCAGTCATTCTTTTTGTGAACTTTCTTTTCCAGGCTTTGCTTCTGGATGAGCTATGAGAATTCTTGCTTTTTCCCATACCTGGAGTAAACAGCAGTTTTGACAAGATAAATAAGCCCGCAGCCTGCCACAATCCTATCTCCGGCAGGTTAAAAATTTCAGGCATCAACCAATTCCATAAAGATGATAGTATCAGTGATACTACAAAAGCTGTGAGGGCAAACAGTGAGATTCCTCCTATTACAAATCCAGTGATTTTAAGTGCTTTCATTTTATTTATTCATTAATTTGTTTATACAATTCATTTAAACGTTCTCGTAAAAAGAGTATCGCATACCTTTTTCTGGCCAATAAGGTATTTTTATTTACTCCTGTTTTTTCAGCAATTTCTTTGAAGCTGAGATTCTCAAACTCATGATATTCGAAAACCTCTCTTTGTTCATCCGGCAGTTCATCAAGAGCCTCTTGAATTTGATCCCAGATGGCATCAGCCATCATTTTATCATCAGGATTCATTCCTAATGAAGGTAACAAATTGATAAGAGTAGTACTTTGATTATCCTCCCCATTATAAACATCCTGCTCTTCCAAAGAATCTGGTCTCTTCTTTCTGAAGAAATCAACGATTCGATTTCGAGTTACTGAATAAATCCAGGCAGTAATATTGTCTATGGTCTGGATACCGGTGACGTTAAGTATTAGCCTGAGAAAAACATCCTGCATCAGGTCTTCTGCTTCGGTCTCGTCAGGAATTCTGTTCCTGATAAATCCAAGGAGTCGTCCTTTCTCTTGCTGATAGGTTTCTTCAACCTGATGTTTTTCTCTTTCAGTCATGCTTCATTTGTTTCACATTAGGTGACGAATGAGCAAATTGTATATTGTAAAATGAAATGAAAAAAATAAAAACCAAGCACTAATTTTACTCATCCACCTGATTTCTACGATAATGCGGAAGAGTAAAAATAAAAAAATGAATCAAACCCAGTAATAATATTCCACCAGCCAGCATAAAGGCAAAAGACAATGAAACTAAATCAGCCAACCATCCGGTATATAAGCTACCCAATCCGATTCCTAAATCCAGGCCTGTAAGAAAAGTACTGTTTGCAACACCCCTTTTGCTTTTTACAACTACATTATTGGCCATTGTTTGTAAAGTTGGAATTACCGTACCCAAACCTGCCCCAATTACTGCTGATGCAAGTAGAAATCCCGGAAGATGTGGGTTTAGAGCAAGAATCCATAAGCCTGCAATACTCATAACTAAGCCAAACAAAGTAATTATCCTTGGTCCGTAACGATCAAATATCTGACCTGATAAAACTCTTGCCAAACCCATTCCAACTGCCATTATAGTAAAAAACCATCCGGTACTCTGATCCAGATTAACCTCTCTTGCATAAACAGAAACAAAGGTTAATATTCCACCATATGCTGAGATAATAATTAATACGGTGATAGTAACCGGAAGTGATTTTTTGGCAACGAGGCTTTTAGCTGTAAACCTCAATCCCTTAGGCCTGATAAAAGGAGGGAACTTTATCATAAACAGGAATATGATACCCAAACATGAAATCAACATTGCTGATATAAACAAAGCCCGATAATTATCTTTAGCCATAATCAGCAGTCCAAGTGCCGGTCCTATAGCCATTGCAAGGTTAAACGCAAGTCCAAAATAACCAATACCTCTTCCTCTCTTTTTCATCGGAACAATGTCAACAGCTGCTGCAAAATAAGCAGTAGTTGCAGTTCCCCATTGTAATCCGTGTAAAAACCTGATCAGCAGGAGGGGAACAAACATTAGAGCCCAGTTATAAGCATAAAAAAACAAAGAGAAAAGGATAACAGAAACAATTAACAGCCACTTTCGGCCATTTAGATCAAGAAGCAAGCCCGCAAATGGCCTTACCAGCATAGCAGCAAGTGTGTAGATAGCTATTATCAAACCAACTTTTCGCTTCTCAACCTCCAATACATCCAGAACAAATACTGGCAAAGTTGGCATTAGAAAATAAAAGGCTGTAGAAATCAGGAAAATAGACAAGGTCAGATAAATAAAATCCCTTGTCCACAATTTTGATGGATCTGTTGTCATCGAATCTTTATAAATATGTTAGCAAATTTGACAATTAATATGGCAAAGGCTTCATTTTTCCGTATTTTTAATTCTTTCAATATAACCCTGCCATATGAAAACAAAATCTGTTCTATTATGTTTGCTGATGCTATCATCTTTTGCCTGTCAAAATGTTGAATATGTACCCGGTGAGGAAACTACCGCCGAACGAGATTCAAGAATGGAATGGTGGAGAGACGCACGGTTTGGAATGTTCATCCATTGGGGGCTATATGCGGTTCCCGCTGGCGAATGGGGTGAATCAAAGAATCATGCAGAGTGGATTCGCACTACGGCACAAATTCCCTTAGATACTTATGATCAATTTATTGATGAGTTTAACCCTGTAAAGTTTGATGCCGACCAGTGGGTCAAACTGGCCAAGGAAGCAGGCATGAAATACATTGTGATTACCTCAAAACATCATGATGGTTTTTGTTTGTGGGATTCGAAACATACTGAATTTGATGTGATGTCCACTCCATTTAAGAGAGACATTATGGAAGAATTATCAGAAGCCTGCGAGAAAGAAGATATCAAAATGTGCTGGTATCATTCAATAATGGACTGGCATCATCCTGATTATTTACCACGAAGAGCCTGGGAGAAAGACAGAACTGAAGAAGGAAGTGACTTCGACAACTATGTTGGGTACATGAAAAAGCAGCTGAAAGAGTTACTTAGCCATTATGGAGATATAGGAGTTTTATGGTTTGATGGAGAGTGGGAAAAGACCTGGACAGGAAACTATGGCACTGACCTCTACCATTATGTTCGTGGCTTACAGCCTGATATCATTATAAATAACAGAGTGGGTGTAGGACGGTCTGGCATGGCAGGTCTTACCGAAAGTGGAGAATTTGGTGGTGACTTTGGCACTCCAGAACAACAAATTCCTGCTACCGGCCTGCCGGGAACAGACTGGGAAACATGCATGACTATGAACAAGCACTGGGGCTACAATCGCGTCGATAAAGATTTCAAATCGACAAAAGACCTTTTGCAGAAACTTGCTGATATTGCATCAAAAGGCGGCAACTTCCTGCTAAATGTTGGCCCAACTGCAGAAGGCCTCTTTCCTCAGGAAAGTATTGACAGATTAAAGGCAATAGGATCATGGATGGATAAAAACGGTGAATCCATATATGGCACAACTGCAAGTCCCTTTAAACACCTGGAATGGGGAAGATGCACGCAAAAGGCCATGGAAGAAAGTACCCGCTTATATTTTCATGTATTTGATTGGCCCGAGTCACAGAAGCTAAGGATTCCGGGATTAGGAAGTGAAACAATACGTGCATTTATCCTTGCCGATCCTCAGCAGTATGAACTAAAAATCACTAAAGAACGTGATGCTATTATTATTGACCTGCCGGATAATTGTCCCGATCCGGATAATGCAATAGTTATACTTGACATCGTTGGTGATCCGGTGATTTATGAAGCACCAAAAATAGCTGCCAGAACAAACACTTTTACAAGCGAATTACAAATTTCTCTGAACAAAACAGAAGATATATCAGATATTAGATATACAAGAGATGGATCCTTGCCAAATGAATCATCACAAATATATAATGGCTCTTTTACCATCACTGAAACAGCAATTATCTCAGCCACATGTTTCGTGAATAATCGTCCAATCAGTGCTACCTCAAGCTATAAGTATGAAAAAGTCACTCCTCTTCCAGGTCGTACAGTAATAGGATTAAAATCCGGACTTAAGTATAATTACTATGAGGGCGAATGGGACAAAGTGCCTGATTATAATGGCCTTACTATCAAAAAACAAGGAGTAGCTGACAACTTTAATTTAGCCACAAAAGAAATAGAGGAAAACTTTTCAATTGATTACCAGGGATTTATTGATATTGAATTCGAAGGAGTTTATACTTTCTACCTGACATCTGACGATGGAAGTATTTTGTATATCGGAGAAACCGAGCTAATTAATCATGATGGATTACATAATGCAACTGAGCTTACTGGTGAGATTCCCCTTGGCAAGGGGCTCCACTCAATCAGGATTAGCTTTTTTGAGAAATCCGGAGGAAATATGCTTGAATTAGCCTGGTCAGGACCTCAATTTGATCGCCAGGTCGTTAAGTCAGGCATTCTTCAACACCTTAATTAGAAGCAGGAGGTGGTGTTTCTATTTTTTAACTGGTCTCACCTCATTCAAATAACCTTCTAATAGGTCAAGCAATTCTCCCTTATCGTCAGTAAGGATAGGATTCAACTCTTCGGGATCTCTTACAGGATCAAACAATTCACCGCTTCGGTAATATTTGTAATCCGCAGTTCTTACGTATTCTTTGACATTTAACGGATCTCGTCCCCTGGTCCAGTAGTACCCATATATATATTCCCTGCCGGATGAAGATTCTCCATTTAGAACAGGGAGGATACTTGATCCATCCAGCACCCGCTTTTTGGGAATCTCAATACCGGCTATGTCGCAAAATGTTGGCAATATGTCAGTAAAATCAACTAATGTAGAGCTTACACTACCAGCCGCAATTTCACCAGGTGAATAAGCAATAAAAGGAACATGAATTCCATATTCATGTGTCAGAGATTTCCCTCCACGAACTATCCCAATATCAGTATGGGTATAAATAGCTCTTGATGTTCCATTATCACCTGTGAAAAATAAATATGTATCATTAGTCAGACCCAGCTCCTCAATTTTATTTCTTATGGTAGCAACTAGTTTGTCAGTATATTCAAGCATATTTCTGAAATAGCTTGTGTCTTTTGCAAAAGGATCGATATCCCAATCCTCTGTATCAGGAGTAGGTATGAAAGGATCATGAGTGAGAATCATTGGATAATAAACAAAGAAGGGTTCCGATTGATTAGCCTCCATGAAATCCAAAACAAACTCAGTACACAAATCAGGACCAAATTTGCCTGCGGTATTATTAATCACCTCCCCGTTTCTATATAGTTTTGGATCAGCATATCGAGACCCTCTCATATCCTTACCAGCCACATTGTTGTATATCTGCCATAAACAGTATTCGTCAAATCCTTCCAGAAATGGAGCTTCAATACCATTACCCAACTGCCATTTACCGGCTATACAATTGGTGTAACCTGCCTCATGTAAATAATGACCGAATGTTTTCTCCTTTAAATCAAGAAAACCAAATTGCTTATAATTTCTGAAGTTATACCGGCCTGTCATAATCTGCACCCTGGTTGGAGTACAAACAGGCTGTGAATAGCAATGTGTAAATCGCATTCCATCTATAGCCAATTTGTCGAGATTTGGAGTGCTGTACGAAAGACTCCCATTACAACTAAGTCCTTCATAACCCAGATCATCGGCCATAATGAAAACTATGTTTGGAGGTCCGGATCTTTCAAGATCAGAACAAGCACTTAAGAATAGGATTGCAACAGAAAACAGTGATAAACATAAACTTTTCATAGAGTTTGTTATTTTTTATCAGCATTAGTAAAGAGAGATTGATCCTCACGGATAATTCTATATTTTCCTTTCTTCTTATTGCTTGCCTGGCGCCAATAATAAGCAGCAAAACCCGAACCTATGAATAACAGGAATAATCCTGATTTCAGCACCGAGCCCATATCATACAGTATGATCAATCCAAAGAAGAGAACCATCAGAACACCAACTATCACAGTCAATTTCAACCAGAACCCGGATAATCTGAATTTCGACTTTCTGTAAGCTTCAGGATATCTTTTTGGAAAAACCCAGGCTGCTAACAAAATGGGTAAGAAAATAAATAATCCTCCTAAAGCTGCATAAGAAGCAAAAGTCTCGAGTGATAAGCCTGAAAGTACACCAACAATAGATAGCAGCCATATCATCGTTAATAAAACATAAGGTACTTCTCTGTTTTTGGTTCTCAGCCCCATCCATCCAGGTAAGAGACCATCCTGAACCATCATTAATAATGACCTGGTACCAATTAAAAACAAGGCATTCAATGTTGTTAGCAATGCCAATACTGCTCCTCCCAAAACGAAAAAGACAAATACTCCATGACTAAGATTAATTCTGGCCGCCTGTACAAGTGGATCTTCAGTGTTCATTATTGAATCAGGATCAAGGGTACCTACAGTGCCGAGTGAGACACCCACATATAAAAGAGTGACCAATGGAAAAGCTATCATAAATGCTCTTGGAATAGTTTTAGCAGGGTTCTTTATTTCAGATCCAAGCTCGATTATCCCGTTAGCACCAAAATATGTAAAGGTCAATAATCCGATCCCAAGAATAATTGAACTGGCTCCTTTGTCGAAGAATCCACTGAACAGCTCAACCTGAATGTTATTTGCACTGACTGATGAATAAATAATGAGAGCTATTACCAACAAGGCTAAAAGAACACCCTGAATTTGTGCAGCAATCCTGATTCCAAATAAATTTATCAGATAAAAGAATGTCAGAATTACAAGTGCTACCGGAATGACTGGAATCTCAGGGAAAACTGATTGCAGATATTTGCCGGTTGCAATAACATATAAGGGGATCTGACCAAAAAAAGATGCCAGAGCATAAACCCAAATAGCGGCGAAAGCCAAAGCCGGAGATATCATTCTGCTTGGATATATATAATTTGCACCGCTCACCGGAAAAGCAGAGCCAAGCATAGCAAGTGGCAACATACTTATAAACACCGGGATCATAGCTAAAGCAAAGGCAAGTGGAAGGGCCGGACCAGTCATTTCGTATACTAATCCAGTGTATACAAAAATCCCTCCTCCCAACATCATTCCCAGCACGATAAATGAAACCAGCCCCAGGCCGATTTTGTTTTTAAATGTTATTTGGCTCATTACATAGGTTTATTGTAGCAAACAAGATATAAAATCCTTTGGAATTACGAGAGAAAACCCGAAATTCGGCTTTCTGAAACAACTAGTCAAACTATGCCCACCCGTTATCTATCCATTCTTGCCCTCACCATGATAATAATAGTATCATGCAAAAAGGAAAACCAGGCTCCGATTGCCGATTTCACTATGAATCCTGCATCGGGTAATGATGAAACTATTTTCATGTTTGATGCCTCGGGAACTGCTGACATGGAGGATTCCCCTGAGGAGCTGAATATTATATGGGACTGGGAAGGCGATGATCATTTTGACACCCAGTACGGGACACGTAAAACCAGAGAGCACCGTTTTAAAACTCCCGGCGATTATCTGGTAACACTTGTAGTAAAAGATTCACGCGGTCTGACTGATACTCTGACTAAACCATTAACGGTGCTCAGCTCAAATTTACCTCCGGAAATTCCCGAGAATCCCTTTCCTGCTGATGGACAAACCGGTTTAGCTGTTAAACTAAATATGAAATGGGAATGTACTGATCCTGACGGAGATATCATTTTGTATACAGTTTATTTTGGCACCTCAAATCCACCTCCGCTATACGAAACTAATCACACCTATCTTGGACTGGATCCCGAAAAACTGGAATATGGCACAAAATATTACTGGAAACTAGATGCTCGTGACATCAAAAGCAATACAGTTGAAGGACCTACATGGAGTTTTACAACCATTGACCTTAAATTCGGGAGCATGACCGACAGCAGGGATGGTCACATTTATACTACAATAGAAGTTGGAACTGATTGGTGGATGGCTGAAAACTTAAACTTTGCTTCAAGTGGCAGTTATTGCTATGACGGTGATGCAGATAAGTGTCAGCGATACGGTAGATTGTACAACTGGAATGCAGCCATGAAAGCCTGTCCTGATGGATGGCATCTACCGAGCAAAGAAGAATTTGAAAACCTGATTGATCATTTCGGAGGAGCAGATGTGGCTGGTGGCCTGCTAAAAGATTATGAAACTAAATTCTGGCGGGATCCAAATACAGGAGCAAGCAACCTTTCTGGTTTTGGTGCGCTGCCGGCAGGACGACGTTATGATCAGGGATTATCAGCTGGAGCAGGTTATTATGCTCAGTTCTATTCAAGTACAGAATATCAGAATCAGGAAGCATACAATCTTACTTTGGGATACGATTACCAAAGTGCTTATATCTATAATTATAAAAAAGTATACTCAATTTCCGTTCGCTGCATCAAAGACTAGTTTGAAGGAAATAGAATTCGGTCAAAAGCGCTTGGTATAAACATGACAATAAGGTGCTCCACCTGTTTTTGCGTAGTAATCCTGGTGGTAGCTCTCTGCAGTCCAAAAAATTGCAGCCTTACTTACTTTCGTTACAACATCATATCCTTTTTCAATTAAAATTTGAATTAACTCTTCGGATATGTTCTTTTGCGAATCATTGGTATAAAAAATTTCTGACCTGTACTGATCTCCCATATCTGGCCCCTGACGGTTCATCTGTGTGGGATCATGAATCTCAAAAAACAATTTTGCAAGCTCTCTGAACTTTATAAGAGATGAATCATAAGTCATCCTGATCGCCTCAGCATGTCCTGTCTCGCGCACACAAATATCCTCGTAACTTGGATTTGCTTTATTACCACCGATGTAGCCAACCTCAATGGTCAACACTCCTGGAGTATTTTTATACAAATGCTCAACACCCCAAAAACAGCCCCCCGCAAAAATCGCGGTCTCTAAATGCTGATCGTCCTCTTTGGCAATGAATTTTAAAGATATTGAATTGACACAATGCCTTGTATTCGTTTCAGTAAAATGTTCACCTGTGAAAACATGACCCAGATGTCCACCACAATTAGAACAAACAATCTCCATTCTGGAACCATCAGGATCTGGCCTACGCTCCACTGCCCCATCAAGCTCATCATCAAAACTTGGCCATCCACAATGTGAATCAAACTTTGACTCAGATCTATAAAGTGGTGATTCACACCACTTACAGCAATAAACACCTACTTGTTTATGATCTGTATATTTCCCAGTATAAGCACGCTCTGTTCCTTTATGAATAAGAACCCGTTGTTCTTCTTTTGTAAGATTATTTCGCTTCATGATATTCTGTGCATATATTGAATTACCAACAATCCCCATCAGGCATAATTGAATTAGCAATCTCCCCATAGTATTCATTTGTGGTATAACAATTCTGCTACCTGAAAGGTTCGACAATAACAGAATATTCCATAAAGAATGGTACTTCTTTAGTCTTCACTCCACTGTCTGAGCATCTGACGATAAGAAGAGAAAACACGGGCACGTGACACAAAGCCAATATATTTCCCCTCTTTAAGAACCGGGATATTGAATTTTCCGCTACGGTGAAATTTTTGGACCACAGAGTCCATGCTCTCACCCGGGTAAATGGTCAGCTGAGGTTTTACCATAAGGTTGCGCACATAGCTTGTTTCGTACTTATCTGTAATAAACATTACCTCCCGGATATTTTCTAAGATAACCATACCATAAAAATTATCCTCGTCATCAATAACAGGATAAATATTACGATTTGAATGTGCAATAACTTTTACTAAATCGCCTAAACTGGCATCCAGTCGAATAGTGCTGAAGTTTCGTTCGATTAGTTTGTCTACTCGCATTAAGGCTAATACAATCTTATCCTTATCATGAGTAAAAAGCTGCTTTCTTTTAACTAACTGAATATGGTACACAGAGTTAGGTTCGAAATACTTGATGGTTGCATATGAAATAGTTGCAGTAATCATCAAAGGCATAAATAACTCGTATGCCATAGTTAACTCAGCGATTAGGAAGATTGCAGTTAATGGAGCATGCAGTACTCCGGCAATCATTCCCCCCATTCCAACCAGGGCAAAACTTGTTATAGATATATCCTGATTAAATATCTGATTATGTATAAGAGCAAACAGTATACCTGCATTCATCCCGGTAAATAAGGATGGCGCAAAAATTCCACCTATTCCACCGGCTCCGAAAGTAATTGAGGTTGCCAATACCTTTAGGATAAGGACTGCAGCAACCATAACGATTACAATTATGGCATCTGAACTTAGGTTTGATCGTTCCCAAATTCCATAGAAAATAGATTTTTCAAACAAATAAGTAAAGTTACTGGCTAAGCCCCCATTGATTGCTTCATACCCTTCTCCATAAAGACTCGGAAAAAGAAATATTAGTACTCCTAAACTCAGGCCACCGATAGCCAATTTCACCCATGGCTTCTTAAATTTATCAAAAACTCCCCCTACTTTCACATATACACGTGTAAAATAAACTGAAACAAGACCGGTAAAAACACCCAGTCCTATGAATAATGGTACCTCATTCAAATGAAAAGTATCAGTCAGTGAGAATTGGTAAATTACTCCTTGTCCAAGGAAAAGATAAGAGGTCAGTGCTGCTGATACAGAAGATAACAGCAAAGGTACCATTGATGACATTGTGAGATCGAGCATAATCACTTCGATCACAAAAACAATAGCTGCAATAGGAGCTTTGAATATAGCCGACATGGCTCCTGCTGCTGCACAACCAATTAGAAGAATTATCTGACGATAAGAAAGGTGGAAAAGCTTTCCTAAGTTTGCACCAATAGCTCCCCCAGTTGCTACAGTTGGGCCCTCCAGCCCTACAGATCCACCAAATCCAACGGTAAGGGCACTGGCTACAACGGAGGAAAACATATTATGTCTGGAAATATCACCGTTCGTTGATGATATTGCGTGCAATATTGTCGGAATCCCATGCCCCACCCTCTTCTTAATCAGTATGTTAATAAACACAACAGCGAGAGCAATCCCAAGTGCAGGGTAGATAGAAAACAAAATATTGTAGTCTTCAGCTGAAAAACCTCCCGTTAAGAGAGATTGGATCAGGTGCACCAAATTTTTAATTATTACTGCAGCAAAGCCAACTGACAAGCCCACCAGGACCGACATCATCAGCATAAAATTACGGCTGTTGACATGCCTGATCCGCCATTTAAGAAATCGTCCTAAAATGGTTGGCTTCTTCTTTCTATTTTGAGGTTTTATCATTTTGCGCTACAAATTTAATGTATGCCTTCATTATAATTGCACTTTGCCCTATTTTTTTCACTGTTAAAAAGTATTAAAGCAACAAAATTTGACCAATGAAACCCCCTACAAATGCAGGGATTGGCTATATTTACTCAAAATTTGCTAAATCACTTTTAAATAATCTGTTATGATTAGAGACACCAAGGTATTTGAGTTAATTCAAGCTGAATACCTGCGACAGAAAAATGGAATTGAACTCATTGCATCTGAAAACTTTGTTAGTGAACAGGTAATGGAAGCCATGGGGTCAGTTATGACTAATAAATATGCTGAAGGATATCCCGGACACCGGTATTATGGTGGATGTGAGATTGTTGATCAGACTGAACAACTGGCGATTGATCGGCTCATGGAATTGTACAATGCTGAGTATGCCAATGTACAACCCCATTCAGGAGCTCAGGCCAACATGGCAGTATTTCTTGCTGTACTGAAACCTGGTGACACTTTTATGGGGCTTGATTTGTCACATGGAGGCCATCTGTCACATGGCTCACCGGTTAATAGCTCCGGTATTCTTTACCGCCAGGTTGCATATGGAGTTAAAGAAGAGACAGGTCGTGTTGATTATGACATGATGGAAGAAGTTGCCTTAAAAGAAAGGCCAAAACTAATTGTTGGTGGTGCATCAGCATATTCACGTGAATGGGATTACAAACGCATGAGAGAGATTGCTGATAAAATTGGTGCTCTCTTAATGGTTGACATGGCTCATCCGGCAGGACTTATAGCTGCTGGCTTACTAAACAATCCGGTTGAATATGCTCATATCGTTACCTCAACCACCCATAAAACATTACGCGGACCTCGAGGTGGAATTATTTTGCTTGGAAAAGATACAGAGAATCCCTGGGGTAAAGCCACCAAGAAAGGTGTGATACGTAAAATGTCATCTCTCCTGAATTCAGCTGTTTTTCCCGGCATTCAAGGCGGACCTCTTGAGCATGTAATCGCCTCCAAAGCAGTCTCTTTCGGTGAAGCTTTGACTGATGAGTTTAAAAGCTATCAGAAACAAGTAATAAAAAATGCCGGTCTGATGGCTGAATCATTTATTAAGCGTGGATATAAGGTCATTTCTGATGGTACCGATAACCACAGCATGCTAATAGATTTGCGGACAAAAGTACCCGAAATCACAGGCAAGCTGGTTGAAAACACTTTGGTTAAGGCCGATATAACTGTCAATAAGAATATGGTTCCTTTTGACAGTCGTTCTCCTTTCCAAACATCCGGACTTAGAGTTGGGACACCTGCAATTACTACCAGGGGTTTGAAAGAAGAGCAGATGGATACCATCGTTGATTACATTGATCAGGTCATTACCAATATTGAAAACAACAAACTTATAGAAACCATCAAAAACCAGGTTAACAACATGATGGGTGAATACCCCATGTTCGCTGATTAATTAACTACTATTCAAAATTTCATTATGAAAAAACAACACATTTTACTCCTTTTTACTGTAATGGTGATGCTAATTGGATCTGCCATTTTGATTGATAAGAATCATTCCGATAATAGTAACAGAACTGCACATGAGCAATTTCTCAATGAGCAATACAAGTCATTTCCTACTTTTAACCCAGATGAGATTGAGGATATGCCAAAACTCGACCGACCTGATCTGGCTGGCTTTTCCGACTTCATCAAAACGCTTGACCCTGAATTACAAGCTGTTCCAACCTGGAGGTTGAATGATGCATACAGGGACATACAATCACAAGCCAAACTTAAGTCTGGAAATGGTACTCTGGAATGGTCTCATCACAGAACAGATATGGGTGGTCGTACAAGAGCTCTTATGTTTGATCCGAATGACCCGGCTAATTCAAAAGTATGGGCTGGATCAGTGACCGGCGGATTGTGGTGGAGTGATGATCCTTTTCACAACGCTGAATGGACGCCTGTAGATGATTTCTGGCCTAACCTTTCTATCAGCAGTTTGGCTTATGACCCTATCAATACCAATATTTTTTATGCTGGTACGGGTGAAAGCCAGACAGCATTGATTATATATCGCGAATCCTCAGGTCGTGGATCAGGTATTATGAAATCGTCTGATGCCGGTGCAACATGGGATGTAATCCCTTCAACCTCTGAATGGGCTTACGTTAACGATATTATTGTTAGAAACGAAGATGGACAAAGTGTTATTTACGCCGGAGTTGTAAGTGGATATTATAAAGGGAAATTACATGAAGCTCAACCCACTGACGGCCTTTACAGGTCAAGCAATGGTGGAGACTCATGGACACAGGTCTTACCAAACATTCCCGGAGTTGATATTCCTTATGCCCCTTCTGATATTGTCATGAGCTCTGATAATAACAGGATATTTGTAGGTACAACCTACCATGGAGAAGAACGAAGAGGCGCTGCATGTATTCTCTATTCAGATAACGGAATTGACTGGACAGTGAACGATACATATAACAATCTGATTGAGGCAGAAAGTACAAATAAGTATCCGGGAAGAGTCATGATGTGCAATGCTCCTTCAGATGCCAATACATTATTTGCCCTGGTAGCTTCAGGATATGAGAGGATTAATTCTCACTCCCATGACGACTATGTTGGATACGATTGCAAGTATTTATTGAAATCAACCGATAAGGGCCAAAGCTGGACACAATTAAATTTCCCCTCAAATTTTGCCTACCTGGCCTGGCATGCACTTGTTGTACAAGTAAGTCCGGTCAATCCAAATGTTATTTGGGTAGGTGGTCTTGACTGCCATCGTTCTACCAATGGCGGAAATACATGGACAAAAATGTCAAATTGGGCAAGGATGTATAGTCCGAATGGTGATTTATCTGATTATGTCCATGCCGACATTCATGTCTTTAAATTCAGACCTGGCAGTGATACCGATATGCTCATCGCAACGGATGGCGGCATTTTCGGAACAACCCTGGCTCCTGCATCAAATGTTAGTTTCTCCGAAAAGAGGGCCAATTTCAGTACACTGCAGTATTATAGCGGCGCAATTCATCCGCTCGCCGGATCAGAGCATTTTATAGGAGGACTTCAGGATAACGGCACTATGTCTTACCGGAAGAATCATATCCCAACCTTTGGTGATATGCTATCAGGAGGAGATGGCGCTCTCTGTTTTATCGATGAAGATACTCCAGAATTGCAAATCACAACTGTATATCATAACAGTATAAGAACCTGGTACGGCGCCGTCGAGACAAAGCCCTCCAGTATGGCAGGAAGAAATGATGGTTCCGGAACTTTTATTAATCCAATGGATTATAGTTCTCGTGATAATACATTGTTTGCCAATATGCAGGACTGGGAAGGTAATGATGCTAACAAGCTTTTAATAGCTGGTATCAGTGCATCGAATGTGAATTTCAGGTATGCAAATCTTAATACTCAAACCTCAGTCCCATTTTCATGTATTAAATCTTCAGAGCGTTCTCCGGTAGGAGAAAGTAATATTTTTATTGGAACAGAGGCTGGCCGCTTATACAAACTGGCTGATGCCACAAGAAACACAAATGTACAAGAGATTACATCAGCAAGTTTTCCTTCAGGATTCATCTCCTCAATTGAAGTGGGTGAAACAGAGCAAACTCTACTGGTTACCTTTTCGAATTATGGAGTTGAATCTGTGTGGCTTAGCCTAGATGGAGGACAAAACTGGTCAAATAAAGAAGGTAACCTCCCGGATATCCCCGTGAGATGGTCATTATTCCACCCTGAGAACGATAAACAGGTTATGCTTGCCACAGAATTAGGTAGCTGGACATGTGATGACATTACTGCTGATCCTGCTGTCTGGACTCAGAAT
>JABHCC010000105.1 GCA_018669475.1 Bacteroidota bacterium
AACTGATAATAGAGCTTAATAGCACCAATTATTCCTAAGGTCTCAATCGGCTTCCTTGGTTTTGTTAAGCGAATGTAGCCAATGTTATAAAATTGGTAATATTAAGCTTGCTTAATTGATTGACTGATAACTGATAACTGATAACTGATAACTGATAACTGATAACTGATAACTGATAACTATTTTTATCAAAAGCCCACTCAACCAGCTTGTGGTTAAGTGGGCCCTGATTATTGAGAATCGTTACTAGTTCTTAAGCACTTCATAGGCATAAAGAGCCACACCAAGATCGAGAGTAATGGTATAGTTACCAGCCTCTGTAATCACGATATTTGCACCTTCATACTCCAGAACTCCATTCGGGCCTTCATCACCAAGGTTGATTGCCCAATCATCATTCGCACGGAATTTTATTTCTCCTTCTAAAAGATCAATAGTTATTGTCCAGACATTATTTTCTACATCGAAAGTCATGTCCTGATCGGCATCCCAACCATCCGGGGTTGAGCTTCCGATAAGACCCCAATCAGTCTGCATAGCACTGTATGTAAGAGCATTCAGATCTACATTCAGTTTATACTGAGCAGGGCCGGTAGCTGGAATATCAGCTGCTCCGTCAGCAAGAGTTCCATCGGCATTATCTGAGCCCCAGTTAACATCCCATGATCCTTTTGCAAACTTGAACATGGTAGCTGCTTCGCCGAAGTAGATATAGCCTTCATAGATCTCATCACTTTTCAGTGAATACAGAACTGTTTCATTGTTAGCCGGATCCCAACCCTGGTAGTTACCAGGTACATTGAGAATAGGATAATCAACTAATATAAAGAAGGGCTTAATGCTTCCGCTAACAGTTGGTGAAACCAGGTCTTCAACTACATCACTGATATGAGAGATTACACGGAATTGAACATCATTTACTCCTCCTGGAACGGCACCAGCCGCCAGAAGTTTGTTGTTCAAATCACCATAGGTAACACTACCGGATGTTTCGATAGTTTTAAACAGCTCTATTGCTTCTGCAAAGTCGTTTGCTGCGAGATCAATCTGAATACTGTATGATATAGCAGCAACAAATCCGTAATCAGCTGCCGACCATTCAAAATTCAGTGCGTCTCCGGCTGTTTCTTCAGTAAACTCAGCATTCAGCCCACTGGCTGGTAGTGAGAGAACCGGAGCTACCGGATTGTCAAGTAGTACAGGACCAACTTCTTCTTTTTTACAAGACATCAGCATGATCAGGCCTGCTACTACAATGTATATAAAACCTTTTTTATTCATTTCTTAATGATTTAATGCATTGATTAATAACCTGGGTTTTGCTGTAGATTTATATTTGCACCCATATCTGAAGCAGGTATGGGGAACAAATTAAACTTATCGTCAATAGACTGTCCTTCAGCTGAACCACCCTTCCAGGGCCATAGGTATTCGCCTCCTGAAAATTTTCCGAATCGAATCAAATCAGTTCTGCGATGACCTTCCCAGAATAGTTCACGAGCGCGTTCGTCCAGTATCCATTCGAGGCTTAAATCTCCTTCTGAGATATTGCCTGATTCCTCACCAAAAGCACGTGTACGAACCATATTGACATATTCAACAGCCTGTGACAGACTGCTTCCTGTTCTTATTGCTGCTTCTGCATACATTAGGTAAACATCAGCTAAACGGAACAATGGGAAATCTGTATCGATGAAAGTCAGATCAGTCGGTTGACTACCATCAGAATTCAGATTAGTAAATTTAGTAACGGCATATCCGTTAGTAAACTCAAAAGGATCTTCAATTTCCAATGTCTGACCATCTGTATAGAACATTGCTCTGCCATCGAAACTACCTCGCTCTACAGTATAAGTGTAATCAGGGGATCCTAAAGTTAAGGTAATAGTGTAAGTACCACGTTCAGGAATTTCAATATTTGCACCATCATAATTCAGAACGCCATCAGGACCGTTATCACCAAGGTTATATCCCCAGTCATCATTTGCCCTGAACTTCATCGTTCCAGGCTCCAAATCAAGAATAGCTGTCCAGATACCAGTTTCAGGATCAAATGTCATATCCTGGTCTGAATCCCATCCGCCTGCAGTAGCGTCACCAATTATGCCCCATTCAGTTTTGAGGTAGGTATGAGTCATATCATTCAGATTGACATTCAATTTATAATATCCAGTCTCAGGTGAAACGAGGTTGGCTCCATTTAGCTCAAGGGTGCCATCGTCTCCATCATCTCCCCAGTTCACATCCCATGATGGACCATCAGTATATTTCCATTGCATGTCAGCATCTGCAATCCAGATATATCCTTCGTAGTTTCCGTCATTATTAACAGAAGCAATTGTCGGAGAGTTGGCTGGATCCCAGTTTGGAGTACTGTAACTACCAGGAACATACAACACTGGATATGACGACTTCAGATTAGCCTTTGGTGAGATCATCATCCCCATTGCTGTAATATTGGGATAGAATTTTTTCACCATTTCTTTGGTTACACGGGTTCCACCCCAACCACCATCGATTCCGAAATCTGCCGGATTCATTGAGCCACCTACTGCGGCATGAACGACGAAAGTCATTCCACCCCATGTACGTGTTCCTGCACCGTCAAAGTTTACAGGAAAAATAATCTCATCGGAGAGGTTATTATCTGCAGTAAACAAGTGTGCATATTCTGGTTCCAGAGAGAATCCTGCATCAATTATTTTCTGGCAATAGCTCTGGCACTCAGAGTATTTATCAGTACCAATATAAACTTCAGCATTCAGGTACAATTTTGCCATTAACATCCAGGCTGCTGCCTGATCAGCACGTCCATATTCATTTGATGTAGGAGCCATAAGGAGATTTTCAATATCCTTCAATTCTGACTCCACGTAAGTGAATAGGTCTGCGCGATTGATTTGCTCAGGAAAGAAACTTCCTACAGCGTCTTCTTCTGTCACGAATGGAACGTTTCCAAACATATCCATTGCATGCCAGTAGCTGAGAGCTCTCAGGAAACGTGCTTCTGCACGATAGGTGCGGATATCATCAGCTGTTGCCCCGGTATAATCTCTTTCTGCCAGTTTTTCATCTGATGACTCTCTGATAAACTCATTTACCAGTGAAATCTGGTAATAGATTCGGTTATACATAGCGGTCACAAACTCACTAGAAGCTGACCAGTCATTCTCCCAATAATCTCTGATAGTTCCATCGTTCCATGCAATTATCGCCTCATCGGTAGTAAGTTCCTGGGCTTTCCAGTATTGACGCACATAAGTAGAGAATCCTTCATCAATACCACTAATATCAGGCATCCCATGTGGTCCTTGCTGTCCACTAACAGCAAGTCCGGCATATAACTTAGCCAATACCAGGTAATAGTTGGATGCGTTTTCATAAACCGAGGCTGAAGTAATTTCATCCCGGTCAATTGGTTCTGTGTTCAGATCCTTCATACAGGCACTCAGACCAATAACGAAGGCTGCCAAAAGAACTGCATATATTTTAAACTTTTTCATAATCTTATTCTTCATTTGCTTATTCTTCATTTGGATCTGTTAAAACTCAAGATTTACACCAATAAGAAAGACCCTTGGTCGCGGATAAAGCACATTATCAATTCCTCCAAATACCTCTGGATCAAGTCCGGTGTACTTCGTCAGCACAAGAGCATTCTGTACAGTCATTGACAAATGTAAATTCACGTCTTCAAAGAGATTCCTCAGTTGATAACCAACAGAAATATTGTCAATCCTTAAAAAGGAGGCATCCTGTATGTAATAATCTGAGAAATAATTCCAGTTATTGAATTTGGTAACAAGTGCATCATTGGATCTGTTAGTCAGATAACCTGTTGAATGGTATGCTCCGGCATATACACCGGTATTTGACTGAACGTTATTGTAAACATAATTGCCAATATTAGCCCGTCCTGCCATCGTGAAATCCCAATTTTTATAATTAAACCTTGTCGATAATCCAAGGAAAACATCCGAAGAAGGTTTATATAAATGATACTTATCTTCATCTGTTATCACACCGTCTTTGTTACGATCGACATACAATCCTTCGATAGGCAAACCCTCTGAATCATAAACCTGCTCATAAACGTAGAAGGAGTTAGCCGGAAATCCAACAGTATGAATTTGTATTGTATTTCCAACACCACCAGATATTCCTCCAACAAATACTCCTTTGTAATCAGGATCATCAGTAGCGGTTAGCTTGGTAATAGTATTGACATTATACGTAGCGTTGAAACCAACTTCCCATGACATATCCTCCTTAGTAATCAGACGTCCGACAATTGAGAATTCAACTCCCTCGTTAGTCAGATTTCCAACATTTGTCAAGATTTGGTTTGTAAGGTTGGTACCAGCTGGTACAGGAATAGTATTGATAAGGTCTTTTGTTTCTCTGGAATAGTATTCGAAAGCACCAATTATCCTATCGTTAAAGAAACCATAATCTAATCCAATATTTAAAGTGGTAGTTTCCTCCCATTTAAGATTGGCATCATATCCTTCAGGACGAAGAGTAGTAATAAGATGGTTTCCAAACATATACCTTGCGGTAGGCTCACTAAAAGTATAGCGGGCTAAATATGGATAATCACCTGATGTAATGTTTTGCTGACCTGTAACACCATAACCAATACGGAGTTTAAGATCTGAAACGGCATCAACATTTTTCAGGAAGCTTTCTTCATTGATTTTCCACGCAAATGCTGCTGAAGGGAATAAACCCCAGCGATTTTCCGGAGCAAATCTTGAAGAGCCATCATTTCTTACAGTTAATGTAAGCAAGTATTTGTCGGCCAGGGAATAATTCATACGCCCAAAAAACGAAACAAGGTAACTCTCAGTTGCATAATCTGTATTTGTGCGGGTATCTGTTCTGCTCTCATTTACTTCAACATAGTTACCTGCTCTCCAGAAATGCTGCCATGAATAGCCAGCCATAACATCGAGTTTACTATTAATTCCAACCAGGTCTTTAGCATAATTCAGATAGAAATCCAGAAGTTCATTACGCTTCTTTTGCTTGTAGATTGCATCTACACCACCATATGCGGGGTCATCACCATTACGATCCCAATTCATAACTGCATAAGAAGGAACTGAGACTTGACCCTGACTCTCTGACAAATCAGCCGCAAGGTTAAGATTTGCTCTCAGGTCGGGTAAAGCTCTGAAACGATAATCAAATTGTGCACTACCTAAAAACCTGTTCACATTTGAACGGTCATCTCTTAGTTCAAGTGAAGCCAGAGGATTTTGAGGAGCTAAAGTGTTTGGATCTCCATTGGCTTGTGTTGTAGTATAGTAACCACCATATGCATTTCCTTCATCATAAATAGGCTGAGTAGGATCCATCCATAATGCGGCTCCAATAGCTCCGGTGCTGGCAAAACGGTTTTTCTCCTGCAAACCTTTTGCACTAATATTTACCTTAAGATGATTGTTGAGATATGTAGGATTCAAATTTAGTGAACCTGTTATCCTGTTCATCTCAGAGGTTTTCAGAAGGCCATCCAGATCAGAATAACCAAATGAAGCCCGATATGGCAAATTCTTATATGCTCCGGATGCACTGATGCTGTGATCATTGCCAAATGAGTTGCTCAGAACTGCCTCTTGCCAGTTAGTGTCGTAATCACCTAATAATCCCAGTGCATTCTCATTATCAGCATACTGTTCCTGGATAAGAGATCTGAATTCATCAGTACTTAGAACCTCCATCTGATTTGGCAAAGTGTAAACTGAAGCTTTCCCAATATAGTTCAGCTTCATAGGAGTATTCAGACGTCCTTTTTTCGTTGTTATAATGATTACACCATTAGAAGCACGTGATCCATAAATCGCTGTTGCTGACGCATCCTTAAGAATTGTAAAAGTTTCGATATCATTAGGATTAATAGCATTTAGCGGATTCCGTGTTCCTGAAATACCATCATTATCCAAAGGAATACCATCTACAACGATTAATGGATCGTTACTCGCTGACATAGATGAACCGCCACGGATCCGAATAACGGCTCCGGCACCAGGTGCTCCACCATTATCAGTAATCTGTACACCAGATGTTTTTCCAGCCAGCAATTGCTGTGGCCCGGTAATCGCACCTTTATTAAAGTCATCGCTGCTAATAGCAGTTACTGAACCTGTCGCATCTTTCTTCTTTTGTTTACCATAGCCGATTACTACAACACCTTCGAGTGTTTCAACCGATGGTTCAAGAGTAATTGTTATGTTTCTCTGAGCTGTCAAAGCAAACTCCTGGCTCACATATCCTACATAGGATACAACCAGTGTTTCTCCAACTTCTGCACGTAGTTGAAATTTTCCATCAGGGCCTGTAATTGTCCCCCGACTTGGATCGCCTTTCAGGCTGACTGAAGCGCCAATGAGAATATCACTGGTTTCAGCATCAATTACTGTTCCCGTTACTGTTTGCTGGGCAAAAGCACTTTGGCTGATGAGCAGCATGACCAGAAACGGTATGAACAGTTTTCGAACATTTAGAGTCATGCAATGTTTAATCATATTGTTAATAGCAATTAAAAATTATTATGGGTTAGTCTCTGAAAATAGTTTATCCAAACTTACACTACTGTAAATATACAAAGAATTCAAGCTGCTATCAGGCAAAGCGTATTATAACACTCAAAAAACCTGCTCTTTACAAAAGCAATGTTCCTCTTTTACCTTATTTCAAACGTTTGAGGAATAGTAATCCAAATAATTGCATTTTATCCTGACATTGTGAAAGCCTAGCAAACAAACGCCTTGTTTTCATCAATAAGAGGGTATTTCAACCTGATAAATGCCCTTTTCTGCCACAAAAGCATGGCTCACTTGCTGAAAAGTCAGACATTCTTACAAATCAAGGAATAGTATGGCCTATTTATTGAGATAAACCTGCTACATTAGAGCATTCAAACGATTTCGGGAAGAATGAGCATCAAAGGACAAGTCACAATTAAAGATCTGGCGAAAGAGCTGGGTATTTCTCCATCTACGGTTTCAAAAGCACTGAAAAATAATCCTGATATAAGTGAATCGACACGAAGTAAGGTAATTTCTCTTGCCAGAAAACTTAAGTATAATCCAAATCCTATTGCTCTCAGTCTGAGAAGTAGTAAAACCAAAATCATTGGCTTAGTAATTCCTCAGATTGTACATCACTTTTTCTCATCTGTAATATCGGGAATTGAAGATGTAGCCTATGATGCAGGTTACAGTGTGATGATCTATCAGTCAAATGAATCATATAACCGGGAGGTTATGGCGTGTGATGCTCTGATGTCAAGCAGGGTCGAAGGGCTGCTTATTTCGCTATCAAAAGAGACAAGAAATTATGACCACCTGAAGAGAATGGTCGATTATGGCTTACCCATGGTGATGTACGACAGGGTATGTGATGAGATAAAAACCGACAAAGTCACTGTTGATGATTATGAAGGAGCTTATGGTGCTGTAAGTCACCTGATTGGATCAGGTTGTAAGAAAATTGCCCATCTTACAGGTCCTCCCGGATTAAGAATCACCGATTTAAGAAGAAGTGGTTACCTCGATGCCCTTCAGGATCACAACATGAAAATCGACAGAGATATTATCGTTTATTGCGATAACTTTAAACAATCCCTGATCCGAACTAAACAATTAATGAACCTGGCACAAGCACCCGATGCTATTTTTACAGTTAATGATCTGACAGCCACAGGGGTAATGAAGTCGCTTGCCGAGATGGGAAAAAGAGTTCCACAGGATGTTTCCCTGATTGGTTTTTCAAATAGTTTAATATCTCAGGTCACCAACCCAACCCTTACGACTGTTGACCAACATGGTTATCAAATGGGGCAAACAGCTGTTCAACTGCTACTTGACCGACTAATTAGAAAAGAGGGTGAACAACCTTTCATCCATCAGGTGCTGAAAACCGATCTTGTGGTGCGGGGATCAACAAAGAAATCCCATATTCTATCCTGATTCAGAAATTATTCTATCTCCTTCTCAATCGTTTGAAATAAGTAAATACAGAGGATTTAACATACTGAATCTCAAGCAATCCTCAAGAATTTTTGAATAATATCTTGCATTATTCTCTACCTTTGAATAAGTGCTCTCAAAATTAAACGGATGAAAACACAACCAAGATTAAGTTTCTGGCAGATCTGGAACATGAGCTTCGGCTTTCTGGGAATTCAAATGGGTTTTGCCCTGCAGAACGCCAATGTTAGTCGGATTTTTGAAACCCTGGGTGCAAGCATTGAAAATATACCCATACTTTGGATTGCTGCTCCAGTCACCGGATTGATTGTTCAACCTATTATTGGACACTACAGTGATAAAACCTGGACTCGCCTTGGAAGAAGAAGACCATATTTTCTAGGAGGAGCAATTCTGGCTTCTGTTGCTTTGATTTTTATGCCAAATTCACCTGTTTTGTGGATAGCTGCCGGGATGTTATGGATAATGGATGCCTCAATTAATATATCCATGGAGCCTTTCAGAGCCTTCGTTGGTGATAATCTGCCTTCAGAACAACGCACTAAAGGTTTTGCTATGCAAAGCTTCTTTATTGGTACAGGTGCAGTGGTTGCTTCCCTACTCCCTTATATTTTCACAAATTGGTTTGGTATCGATAATACAGCCGAAGAAGGAGTCATTCCTCCATCTGTGAAATGGGCATTCTATGTGGGTGCTGCCGTATTTATCACTACAGTGCTCTGGACTGTTTTTAAATCAAAAGAATACACACCTGAAGAACTTGCCTCATTCGGAAAAACTGACGAAACTGAAAATGGCCACAAAAAGCAAACTGGTTTGCACGAGCCCGGTATCCCATCTGGAAAATTCATGAAGAGTGGTCTGATATGGAGCTTTGCAGGACTGATTATTGCAGCAATGATTTACCTACTGAATTTAGAAAAGGAACTATATATTTTAGGATTCGGCCTCCTTCTGTACGGAATATTGCAAGTTATCTCCGGTTTATTTGTGACCCGAAATAAAAGCAATGGACTTACAGAGATATTGACGGATTTGAGAAAAATGCCGGACACAATGAGGCAATTGGCTATTGTTCAGTTTTTCTCCTGGCTGGCTCTTTTTTCAATGTGGATATATACTACATCAGCTATTACAGGACATGTTTACGGAACAACAGACACTACTTCTGTCGCTTATAATGACGGGGCTGATTGGGTTGGCGTATTGTTCGGAGTATATAATGGGGCTGCAGCTCTATTTGCCTTTTTACTACCGGTTCTTGCCAAATTAACTTCGAGAAAAATGACTCACTCCATATCACTAATCGCCGGTGCTCTGGGATTATGCAGCATTATTCTGATTAAAGACCCCAATCTCCTGATTATACCTTTCATCGGCATAGGTTTGGCATGGGCCAGTATTCTTTCAATGCCATATGCAATACTAACAGGGAGTCTGCCTCAAACAAAAATGGGCGTATACATGGGTATTTTCAATTTCTTTATTGTAATCCCCCAAATTCTGGCGGCAACAATTCTGGGATTTCTGACAGTAAATGTGTTTGGTGGCAACGCGATTTATGCCCTCATCTTTGGAGGGGGAAGTATGATGATAGCAGCAATAACCGTGTTCTTCGTGAAAGATCCGGATGATAAAAAGTAAAGTAGAAAATGAAAAAATATATTCAGGAAGACGAATGGAGGATTATTGAGGATGGTTTCAATCCTGATGTACATGAAAGCTCTGAATCTTTGTTCAGCCTGGGAAATGGTCATATGGGCCAACGAGCAAACTTTGAAGAGCACTATTCAGGGCCCTACCTTCAGGGTCATTATGTAGCAGGCATTTACTATCCCGACAAAACGAAAGTTGGCTGGTGGAAAAACGGGTATCCTGAGCATTTTGCTAAAGTACTCAATGCTCCTTCATGGATCGGTATTAACATTAAAATTGATCAATATGATCTGGATCTTTATCAGCTTCAGGTCTCGAAATTCAGACGAGTTCTTGACATGAAGGAAGGAATACTAAGCCGTTCCTTTATCGCTGAATTTCCGAATGGTTATAAAGTTCAAGTCAAAACTCAGAGATTCCTGAGTATTGTTAAACGTGAACTGGGAGCCATACAATACAATGTTAAAGCTCTAAATTTCTCAGCTGAGATACGAGCTGATTTCTATATTGATGCAGATATTTCAAATGAGGATTCTAACTATGATGAGAAATTCTGGGATCAGGTTTCAGAGTTTGCAGATGAAAGATTTGCCCGGGTAAATGCAAAAACGAAAAAAACAAGTTTTGTGGTATCAACAGGCCAATGTTCACGTGTTGATATCGATAAGCAGGAGGTCACAAAGAAACCAAAGGCTATTGTTCAGGCCAGGAAAGCACATCTTGTTTACACATTTAATCTCTCTGAAGGACAGGAAGCCCAATTCTACAAAATTGGAGCAGTTACCACTTCGAGAGATTATCCGGCAGGTGATCTTGATAAACGAACAAGAGAATTAATCAGAGAAGCAGAAAAAGCTGGTTTTGAAAATTTGAAAAAAGAACATATTGAAGCCTGGTCAAAAAAATGGGAACACAGCGATATTGTTATTGAAGGAGATGTGTCAGCCCAACAAGGTATTCGCTTTAATATATTTCAACTTAACCAAACCTATTCCGGACATGACGCTAGTCTCAACATTGGTCCGAAAGGTTTTACCGGTGAAAAATATGGAGGCGGAACTTACTGGGACACTGAAGCTTATTGCCTGCCTTTCTATCTGAGCACTGCAGATCAAAGTATCCCAAGAAACCTGCTATTATATCGTTTCAAACAGTTGGATAAGGCAATAGAAAATGCCGAAAACCTTGGATTCACAAATGGAGCTGCACTGTTTCCAATGGTAACTATGAATGGGGAAGAGTGCCATAACGAATGGGAGATCACCTTTGAAGAGATTCATCGAAATGGCGCCATTGCATTTGCAATTTATAACTATACAAGACATACCGGTGACAATGAATACCTGTATGATTACGGGCTTGAAGTGCTTATTGCAATATCAAGATTCTGGTCACAAAGGGTTAATTTCTCTGAAAAAAGAGGCAAATATGTGATGCTGGGTGTAACCGGACCAAATGAATATGAGAACAATGTCAATAATAACTGGTACACCTCCTATCTGGCAGTCTGGACATTGAAATACACTATTGAAGCAATAGAAAAACTCCGGTCAGTTAACAGAAAAAAAGCCGATGAGCTCTTTGATCGATTGCAATTCAAAGTCACTGAAGAAACAGCAAAATGGACTGATATTATCGGACTATTATACCTCCCTGAAGATAAGGATCTTGGTATTTTCTTGCAGCAAGATGGCTATCTGGATAAGGAGCAAATCACCACCGACCAGTTACTGCCAGTAGAGCGACCAATAAATCAAACATGGTCATGGGACAGAATCCTCCGTTCGTGCTTCATTAAACAGGCTGATGTCTTGCAGGGTATTTATCTATTTGAAGAGAACTTTTCTCTGGATACAATTCGTCGTAATTTCGACTTTTATGAGCAACGAACTGTTCATGAGTCATCCCTTTCTCCATGTATTCATGCAATTTTAGCTACTAAATTAGGCCTGCCGGATAAGGCCTATGACTTATATCTTCGCACCAGTCGATTAGATTTAGATGACTATAACAATGAGGTACATGAGGGTTGCCATATTACCAGTATGGCAGGAACATGGTTAGCAATTGTTGAAGGATTTGGAGGCATGCGTGTGAAGAATGATCACCTGCATTTTGATCCCCTTTTGCCGAAAACATGGCTGTCATTGAAATTTAAAGTGCATTTCCGGGGCAGAATAATACATGTCTATATATCTCATAAGAAACTTCAGGTGTCTACACACGATGGATCAAAATTCAGATATTATGTTGGTAATAAAGAATACCTGACCTGACCAGGATTATTCGGCTGGATTTCTGACTGAATGATATAATTTACCATTTGCAAATTAATCGCTATATTACCTCCTGATGATGAATAAAATAAAATTATTTTTTGTTGGGCTGATCCAGTTTTCATGTATCACCACCCTTGGACAGGAGATAATACAATTTACCAATCCTGATAAAACCTCATTTCAAATTCCTTTTGAGATGTCACAGAACCTTATCATTCTTCCAATTCGGATAAATGGTTCTCAGACAATGAAATTCATTCTGGATTCCGGAATAACTAAAACTATCATTACCGAGTTAACAGGAGTTGATTCTGTCGACCTGAACTACACAAAAGAAGTCACTCTGGCCGGGCTCGGAAAGGACAAATCGGGATCAGCATATTCATCGAGAGGTAACGAAATCAGGATTGATCATCCTGACCGCCGTAATTCAGGCATCATTGGTTTAAACATGGATATTTTCATCTTAATGGAAAGTCATTTTGAGCTGAGCAAACAACTGGGCATTAAGGTGAATGGATTAATTGGTTCTGATTTTTTTTCATCTTTTATTGTTGAAATAGACTATGATGACAGATTGATAAGCTTTTATTCTCCTGAAAATTTTAATTATAAAAGGAAAACCAAAAGGTATACCGAGATTCCGCTCGAGATTAGTAATCACAAAGCATTTGTGGAGGCCACTCTCATTCAAAACTCAGGATTAAAAACTGATGTTAAATTATTAATCGATACAGGTGCCAGTCTGGCCATGTGGATCGCACTTTTTTCAGATCCAGCAATAGAGCTACCACAAAACACCATTCCGGCCATGCTTGGACAAGGTTTAAATGGTGATATTAAGGGAGTAAACGGTCGCATTAAAGGGATAATATTTGCCGGTACCGAACTTCTTAAGCCAGTAATCGCATTTCCCGATTCATTATCAGTGAAAGGAATGATGCGAGATTCAGACAGAAATGGCAGTCTGGGGAATGATGTATTACGTCGCTTTGATATTATTTTTGACTATCCCCATGCAAGAATGTTTGTTCGTGCTAACAGAAAAGTAAATGACATCTTCTCCTACAATAAAAGTGGGATGGAAGTTGAAAAACCATATATCAATCTCCCCTTGTATACCGTTTACAATGTGACAGACAATTCTCCCGCACACAATGCCGGAATCCGGGCTGGTGATCAGGTGAAAGCCATAAATTACATGTCAGCAGCTAATCTTAATCTTGACGACATCAACAGCATTCTTCATGGTCATGAAAGCACTATCATTCGTCTGAAAATTATCAGAGATGAAGAAGAAATCAGGGTAAAGTTTGCCCTTGTCGACGATATCTGAGCCAGGTATATATATTCTACTTTTTCTGTGCCTCCTCCTTTTTCTTCTTCTCCAGATAGGGAATACCATCAATAATCCAATTTGCAGGATCCTGTCCGGTCAGGTAATAATTAAACCACTCATTAATCTTCTTAGTATAATCCAGCGTGTTCTCCTTTTTCCTGACAGAATGATTCTCACCCTCATAAACCAACATCACATACGGTTTCTCCATTCTTCTCATCGTAGTGTATAATTCAATACCCTGATGCCAGTCAACAGCCCCGTCTTTGTCTCCGAAAGCTACCAATAAGGGGGTATTAATATTTATAGCCTGGAACATTGGTGAGTTTTCGATATACTTATCCATTATTTCCCAATAAGGTTTCGTAAACCGCCCCTGGGTAGTTTCAAAAATTTTCTGGTTAGGGGAACCTGAATTCCAGTATATCTCAGTATACATCGATATCATATCTGTTAGTGGTGCTCCTGCAACTGCCGCACTGAACATATCAGTTTGAGTAATAATAAAAGCCGTTTGATATGCCCCCCAACTGTGACCCATCAGTCCAATCTTATCCTTATCAATCATACCAGTCTCAATAACTTTCTCAACTGCCGGTACCACACACTCAACTGCGGAAACTCCCGGATCATTAAGACGATAAACAATATCGGGCTGAAAGACGAAGAAACCCTGCTGAACATAATTAGTCACATTATAAAAACTTTTTTCAGACGGCTTAATATAATTATGCAAGCTATTTGAGCGAATCTCATAGATATACACAAGCATAGGATACTGCTTTCCAGGCTCATAATTAGCCGGATAATGTAAAACTCCCTGCAGCTCTTTACCATTCTTATTAGTAAAATCAACCAACTCCGCTTTACCCCAGGCATAATCAGCCTGTTGAGGATTCGTAGAGGCAACTAATTTCGGATTTGTAAAATCAGTATCTGTTATATACAAGGATGGCGATTCTACATAGGTAGACTGGGTATATAGAAAGATATCTGCATCCTTAGCCTTTCTTATACCATATGCAGATATTGCTTTATCAACAAAAATTAACTCTTGTGGCTGCTTACCCCATTTCATATGATACAATCCCGATTTTTTGGTTTTATCTCCGGATATGCTGAAATACATCATCTCCTTTGGATCAAGATAATCCTTTTTGAAATCCATTTTTCTTGACCTGAAGATATTTTCTTTCTCTCTTCCTGATGTCAGTACCTTCGCATCCGATCCATCAGGTTTAACACTCCATACATCATACTCATCATTCAGCAGAACATATTTATCATCTTTCAGCCAACCTCCGGATCCAAAAGCAGGACGTACTTCAGCCGGATGGTCATCCCGGATATTCCAGAATGGTACAGGTAATGAAGCAGTTAGATTAGTATGGGATTTTTCTTCAATATCATAAATCCACCAGTTCTTATCCTTGAAATACTGGAGGTAGCCCCCATCCGGTGATGGAATAATATAGCCTGTGTAATTCATCAGCAGTTCACTTCTGACTCCTGTAGAAAGATCAATCAAATAATAGTCGGCATATGTCATTCTGAACTGAGGCTCATAAGGCTTTCGTGTATACACATATGCATTCTTTTGATCTCCTGTTAGAGAAGCATTTCGATAACTCGAATCGGCAATCTGCAAAAATCGCTTCTCATCCAAATTCCACATCGAAAGATAACTGTAGTTTTTATCTTGTCCGTAAGTGATTTTTTGCCTGGGCTGGATATAGGCATCCTTCCAATGCCAGATATCTACACCGGGCAATTTCTCATCCTTCTTAAGCTCCTCCTTTTTTGGTTTATCCTTCTCCTTATCTTTTGAGTCTCCTGAATCTTTATCCTCGTCCTCATTCTCGTCCTCATTCTCGTCCTCATTCTCAACATTATTCTCAACATCATTCTCCCCCTCCTCTTCTTTCTCTTGTGCTTTTTCCTCTTCTTTCTTTGCTTCAGCCTTTAATTGCTTAATCTTTTTTTCAGTCAGATTCCAATCCTGGATACCGATAAATATTGCAGATTGATCTTCTGACCACTGCAAACGTCTGCTCGACACTCTCATCTTTTCAGGAAAACCTTTCATCTGGCAAGGTTTAAAAACCTCTGCAGTCCATGATTTATACACATCTCTGAATGCAAAAATCTTATAATTATCCTCCTTATAGTCTTTATTCTTCATTATCTGCATAAAAGCAAGATCTTCTCCTTCTTTCCCCCAGGTCAATCTTGAAAACACCGTTGTATCCGAGACCAGAATTCGTGTTGTATTAGTGGCCAGTTCAATAATCTCAACTGCATTCCCTGTTAGGTTAGCTGGCTCAGTGATATAGGCAAGGAAATCACCCTTTTTATTAAAACTTGAACTGCTAACATTACCTAAAGTACGCATGCTCCCGTCTTCAGTATTAAATAAAACCATATCCGATCCCTTAGCCTTTGATCCTTTAGGCTTATACATGCGCATCAGTATATAATGACCATTTTCTGGTAAGGTAAAACTGCTTACTTCCTTGTATATTTTTTTCTCTCCGGATGAAAGGTCAAGGAGTGCCATCTTATAATGCACGGTCTGCTTCTTTTCCTGCATTTGATCCTTCTTTTTCTGAGAGACTCCTATCAGATATACTGCATATTTACCGTCGGGGGTGAATCGCAAGCTTGTTCCAAAAGCTTCTTTAAACAAAGAATCAGTAATGGTATTTTTTATAAACAGAGTATCATTCCCTTCATTCAGAGTAACTCGGTAGCCTAGACATATACCATTATTACTCAAGGTAGTAGACGACAGACTCTCCCATTGAGCATAATCCTCAATTGCAAGAGTTTTTTTGCTTTGGCTATAAGCAGACAGACTGAATAATAGAAATACGCTTAATAAAGCTGATGCTAGTTTTACTGGCTTCATAGTGGATTTAATTAGCTTGAATGAATAGATATAAAGGTATTATTTTTTGTTTTGAAGATTTTTCGCCGGAATAATCGACATAGCCCTTTCAGCCAGAGCAGTTATTGTCAATGATGGATTAACTCCCGGATTGGCGCTAACAGCCGATCCATCAATTACATACATATTCTCGTAATTAAATACCCGATGGTGCTTATCGATCACTCCATGCTCCTGATCTTTTCCCATACAGGCTCCCCCTAAGATATGTGCTGTAGTAGGTATCCCCAACAATGATTCGGTTGGCAAAACAAGTGGCTTACCATTAATTATCCTGGCATATTTTTTCGCCAGCTCCTGGGCTTCAGGAATAAATGCAGAAGGTGCAGGCCCATCTTCCATTTTCGTTCGTGTACCAAAAAAACCTTTAGAAATTTGCAGTCGACTATCAAGGGTTTGCATAAAAAGCAATATTTGGACTTTCTTTGCCCAGTTTCCAACGAAATAGGCCTTTGCATTGGTAACAGGATGTCTGATATAATCCCATATCAACAGAGCCAGGCGGTGAAAGAAGTTTTTTCCACTCAGCATTGGGGCCATTAATAAACGCCAGAAACCCGAACCTGACGGATATCTTACAGGCTCAAGATGACTATGCAAATCAGTATGTACAATTGATCCAATAGCCACTCCATCAGTGAAGTCAATCTTCCTTTTACGTGAAACGACGCCAATCAAGGCCTCGTTATTACTACGAACTCCCCTGCCTACCTGATCAGATAATTCAGGCAAACTTTTTCGCTTTAATTTGAGTAAAAGAGGAACAGTACCCAATACACCTCCCGAAAAGACAACTCCTTTAACTTTTATATACTTTTTTGATTTAAATGGCTTACCTACCGGATGGAGGGCGACCCGATATGTGTGACTTTTGCCATCACTATCATCTGTAAGCTGCTGCACATCTACAACTTTATGAGATGGCAATATTTCTGCTCCCAACTTTTCTGCCAGGTATAAATAATTCTTATCAAGAGTATTCTTAGCATTATACCTACAGCCAACCATACAACCTCCACAAAAACGACAGCCTTCACGCTCCGGACCTTCACCATTGAAATAAGGATCGGGTACTGTTACTTCGGGTTCACCAAAAAACACCCCAACCTGGGTGGGTTCAAAAAGATCATGCTTTCCTATCTCTTTTGACAATTCTTCGAGGGCTTCATCGCCAGGACCCAAATGGGGATTCTGACTGGTGCCAAGCATCTTGCTGGCGATTTCATAAAATGGTGCTAACTCCGTTTTCCAATCATTCAGTCCGGCCCAGGATCCCAAATCATAAAACTCTTTACGGGGAACAGGAAGAGTATTAGCATAAACAAGAGATCCTCCTCCAACTCCTGCTCCTGCCATAACGGTAATGTGGCGGAATAATTTAATTCTGGAGAAACCATAAAATCTCAATGCAGGTACCCAAAACCATTTCCTCAGGTTCCAGTTTGTTTTAGGAAAATCATCAGCCTCGTATCTTTTTCCTTGCTCGACCACGAGCACACTATAACCTTTTTGAGCTAATCGGTATGCAGATACGGATCCACCAAAACCAGAACCAACAATCAGATAGTCGTAATTATTTGCCATTTTGAGATTTGCCATATGCGAATATTAATATTATTTGCTATCCCTGAAAAAAATGATATTTTTAATTACTTGACAGACAGTTTATCTCAATCGATTGAAATCAGGATATGATTTTCTCTTTTTTTGTAAACTATCTGAAAAAATGACGAATTGAAGATATTTATTTTAACATTATAAATCTAATTGACAATGAAAGCCACATTATCCTTCCTTTTCATCAGCGGATTGTTTCTGTTTTCAGCATGTAATCAATCCAGTAATCAATCCGACACTGAATCCAATGGGGTGAAAACTGAAGTTGTTCATCCTGCCTGGTCAAAAAATGCCAGTATTTATGAAATTAACCTCCGGCAATTTACCCGGGAGGGGAGTATTAATGCCTTTGCTGCCCACCTTCCCAGGCTTGAAGAACTGGGGGTAGATATTTTGTGGTTCATGCCCATTCATCCGATAGGAGAGAAAAACAGAAAAGGTGAATTAGGTTCTTACTACAGCGTGAAGGATTATAAAGGTGTAAATCCTGAATTTGGCACATTTGAGGATTTTACAACCATGGTTCGTCAGGCTCATGATCTTAACATGAAAGTTATTATCGACTGGGTGCCTAATCACTCATCCTGGGATAATCCTCTTATTACTGAGCACCCTGAGTGGTATGCCCTCGACAGCACAGGAAACATGTACTCACCATATGACTGGACCGATGTTGTTCAGTTTGATTACACGCAGGACGGCCTCAAGGATTACATGATCGATGCATTCATATTTTGGCTAAAAGAGGCTGATATTGATGGTTTTCGAATGGATGTGGCCCATCAGGTTCCAATTGAATTTTGGAATGATGTTCGGGGCCCCTTAATGGAAGTCAAACCTGAGGTTTTTTTACTGGCAGAGGCTGAAAACAGGGCTTTACATGAGAAGGCTTTCAACATGACATACGCCTGGGAATTTCATCACATGATGAACGAAGTGGCACAGGGGAAAAAGGGACTATCAGTAATGCTGGAATACTTTGAACGCAGCGAAACTGATTACAACCCGAACGATATGCGAATGTACTTCACTTCAAATCATGATGAGAATAGTTGGAATGGTACAGTTTGGGAAAGAATGGGAGATGCCACTGAGGTAATGGCTATTTTATCATACACATTGCCTGGTATGCCCTTGATATATAATGGACAGGAAGCTGGTTTAGCCCACCGGCTGGAATTCTTTGTAAAAGACAGTATCCCCTGGATAAGCCACCCGTTTAATGAATTATATACTAATCTGAACCGGTTTAAAAAAGACAATCCTGCATTATGGAATCCTGGATTTGGGGGCACAATGAAATTAATTAAGAATAGCCAACCCGATAAAGTTTTGTCGTTTATGAGAACGAAAGGTGAGAATCAAGTTCTCGTAATCCTAAATTTATCTCCAGACACAATTGATGTGGAATTAGAAGCATTTAAAGAACCAGAAATATTTAGCGATTTCATTTCAAAAGAAACGCTTAGTTTTACGGTTCCAAGTGCCAAACTAAGTGCTTGGGGGTACAAAGTATTATACAGATAATAATTTATGAGAAATCGACTACGTTTTTTTGTCCTTATTTTAAGCCTTTTAAGTTTGACATCCCAAGCTTTTTGTCAATCAGCTATTCCGCAACGCTTAAACCGTCAGAAGACTACTGACACCAAGGTGTATTACTCAGTTTTTGTTCAGTCATTTTATGATGCTAACGGAGATGGAATTGGAGATCTGGAAGGATTAATTTCTAAACTTGATTATTTGCAAGAATTAGGAATCGGAGGAATTTGGTTGTTACCAGTACATCCTTCCCCCACCTATCACAAATATGATGTAGTTGATTACAAAGCTATTCATCCGGATTATGGTAATCTGAATGACTATAAGCAGCTTGTTGAGGAAGCTCACAAGAGGAATATGACTGTTTTACTTGACTTTGTTGTGAATCACAGCTCAAATCAACACCCCTGGTTTGTTTCAGCAAGTCAGGATCGCAAATCATCATTTCGTGATTATTATGTATGGAGTGATGATGAAGCTGATTTTGAAAAAGAGCCCTTCCATTGGCACCAGATCAGAAACGAGAATGGTGAACTTCAGGACGGTTCGCGATATTATGGTTTCTTCTGGTGGGAAATGCCAGACTTAAATTTAGCTAACAGAAAACTCCGGAAGGAGGTCATCAATATTGCACGCTTCTGGCTTGAAGATATTGGTATTGATGGCTTCAGACTTGATGCGATAAAGTACATTTTTCCTGAAGATCAGCTTGACAATAACCTTGACTGGTGGTCTTACTTTAGAAAAGGAATTAATAAGTCAGGTAAAGACCCATTTGTTGTTGCTGAGATATGGGGTACATCCGGGGAAGTTGCCCCTTACCTCGGCCATGGGATATCTGCCGGTTTTAATTTCGAATTGTCTGATTCAATAAAAATGAGCCTGCAGGATGGAGTAAATCACAATGTAGCAGAAACGGTTATCCGTGCCTACCAAAAATTCGGTGAAGAAAATGATTCATTTGAAGATGCTATTTTCCTTACCAATCATGACATGAACCGTATCATGACAGAAATCAAAGGCAATGAAACACTAGCCAAAGCTGCCGCGGTTTTGTTATTCACTCTTCCTGGCAATCCCTTTGTTTATTATGGTGAAGAAATCGGAATGCTGGGAGAAAAACCAGATGAATTTATCCGTGAGCCCTTCTTATGGGACATTGAGGGGGAAGATGAAGGACAAACCCATTGGGAAATTCCATATGCCAGTTCTTCAAAAACTGTTAAGCCTTTATCTTTTCAAAGAACTGATTCACGATCTGTTTATAACACTTATAAAAAACTTATCCATCTTAGAAATGAAAGTCCCGGCCTTTATCAGGGAGGATTAATTCCTCTCAAAACCGCTAATGATCATGTGTTGGCTTATTTCAGAACAGCTGATCTGGATCATTATTTAATTATTATTAATCTAAGTGAAGAAATCCAGGAAATAAGTAGTCCGGCCAGTCTTAGCAGATATGACATGGTATTTGGTTCTCATCCGGTTTTTAAAGGGGGTGAGGAAACAATCTACCTGCAACCATATTCCAGCTTTATATTAAAGCGTCACGAATAATAGTTGTTATCCGGATGAAAAATACATCCTTACAATCCTTCTAATTACCAAGCATCTTGTTAGCTTAGCAATTAGAAGGATTGTAAGAACTGCTTCTTCAGTACTATTAGTACCAGTAAAGTTTTTTCCATTCATTGTCAATTAAGCTATAACTGCATGAAAATTTGGAAAGTATCATTCTTGTTTATTTCTATTTTACTAATTACATCCGGACTTAATGCTTAGGAGCCGGAAGGACTTTTTGCGCCTACTATAAATCAAACCTGGGGCAGAACCTATTTATTTGGAGGTGAGAAAGATGGAGGAGTGAAAAGCAATGAGTTATGGCGGGGAAATTATGGACTGAACCAGCTAACCTGGGAGCAAATGTCTCCAGGAGGTGATATCCCGGATCCAGTTAAGGAACATGCAGCTATTGCAGACTGGGGCATTATTTGGGTCATTGGAGGCCTCACAGATGCCAATGAGAATAATGTTGATGCTGATCTGACGATTCACAAATATTCTCTTGAGGATGATGCCTGGGAGCTTTTAGTTCCTACCAGTACCAACAATCCCAAACGAATGAATTCTCATGCGGCAGAATTGATTAACGGGTATATCTATGTAAGTTACCAGGATCAGATGTGGCGATTCTTATTGGAAACGAATAGCTGGGAGAAATTGGCAGATTGCCCATATTACGATACCAATAAGTATAATCTCCAGTGGCACAATACTGCTGCTTTTAATGACAAATTTTATGTGCTGAGAGGTGGAATGGGAATGGGCTCTGATATATACGAATATGACCCGGACGCCAATTCATGGTCGAGTATTCAAACTACCACTCCATTAAAAACAGGCTCAGTTAATGGAGGAAATGCTGGTCCTCCTCCTGATCTATGGGGATCTTCTTCATGGCAGGAAGGAAGTCTTGTATTTTTCGTTGGTGGCAGAGATGCTTCTACTAGCGAAATCACTGGCGACTGTTGGTATTTTAACTTTACCAATTTTAGCTGGGAGAAGTCAGATGTTTACGAAAAACGATACCACGGTGCAGCTTCCCAAGCAACTTCCTATGAAAAACGTGAAGGTGTAGTATGGGGAGGAACTGACGTTGACGATGACGAACAGAAACCAAAAAAGGGGAAAGTGATCTTAATTCCTCCTGTTGAAGGGAAGAAGATGTTGAGCATGGACATGGACCCCAGTCCTGCCGGTAATTCAAGCGTATCCCCAGCACCTGGAAAACACGAATATCCACAAGGTGAGGAAGTTCCTTTAACTGCAAGCCCCGATACTGAAAACGGATGGAATTTTACTCGTTGGTCTGGCGATAAAACAGGGAGTGAGAATCCATCGTTTATTAAGATGAATACTGACAAGATTGTAACAGCTCATTTTGTACAGCCTGTAATCACCTTTAGCACTACCGGCCCTGAGCGTAAAGTGATTGAACCCAATGAAGTAGTTGAACAGCCGATCGTTGATATTATGCAGTTTACCATTGCAGCCAATGAAGTGGATGATTGGGTTTTGAGTCAAATTAAATTTAATAACCTGAACCACAGATCCCCAATTTCCAGTGTTTTCCTGAGTATTCCAGATGGCACAGTAACAGGAGAAATGAACGAAGAGCACAGTCAAATGACTTTCAATTTCATCCCTTCGCTCCTGATTCCGAAAGGCACCTCGATCAATGTTACTTTGAATTACAATTTGGTTCTTGCTGAAGGAGATCAGAGTTGCCCGATGACAGCGTCATTTGATGTAATGAAATTCAAGGCTGAAATTTCTGGTGCTGTAGATGTTTCCTGCATTCCAGTTGTTTATGAATATGGAAAAAAACTTATCCCTAATCTTGAGTCAAAATTCACTTTTATTGCTTGTATTTATAATCAGGCTAATTGGGGCTTTTTAGATCTGGAAGAGGCCGTTCTTTTTCAAGAACATGAATATCATGATGTAATTACAATATTGCCTGGTGAGTATCTTCCGCCTAGTTCTCCCATACAACAAAGTATTACTATAAGATCCTTGGAAGGACCTGAAAAGACAATAATTAAGTGCTCACACGACGGGTACACTTCTGCATTCGATATAAAGTTTTATGATGTAGGTATTCGAGGTCTTACAATTAAGGGTGCATATCGAGGAATCAATATCACCAAAGTTACTGATAGATTAACAATTGAAGAGAACTATTTTGATAATTGTAAGATAGGAATCTTCACCTCAGATGAAACCCTGCATCCAGCCTGTACTTTTATCATCAAAGATAATAAGTTTAGATCCACTCTTAAACACCAGAAAAATATTGAGATACGTAGATTATTCGATAATTGCATCGTTACCGGCAATTCAGATATTGGAACCATTGGCTTATTTTATTTCGATGGTCCAGGAAACATAAAGTTTACTAATAATACTATGAATAACTTCTATTTTAACGCATGGTTTGAAGGGGTTGATTCGGAGATTTCTGGTAATACAATAAAATCCTGTACAATTTTAGCATATCAAAAAAAGAAAGTCTTTGAAAATATTTTTGGTGGATCAGATCAAATTGGATTATATCTAAAGATGTGTACAGATAACCAATTCTATAATAATACGTTTCTCAACACACACAGTCATAACTCCTTATATTTGGATGGAAGTTCAAGAAACACATTTATTGATAATGATATTAAAGATTCAAAAAAATATGGGATTGTACTTCTTGCGAGTAGAAAAAATGAGTTTATTAATAATAGAATAGGAAGACATCAATACGGAATCTATGTGATGAGTGGATTGGGGAATTTATTCCAGAACAATAAGATTTTTGAAAATGAAGAGTTTGGGATTCTAAGTTTTTATGGTGGTAATAAGATTCTTGGAAACTACTTCTATAGGAATGGTACAGATATCAATGTAAACGCTCCGCTCTATAAGAAAAAACCAAATATAATTAAGGGTAATAAATTTGTTGAGCCCCAGCATAGCCAGACTAGTATTTCTGTACTCAATTCTTCACCAGTAATTACTCAGAATTCTTTTATTGATGCTGTTGGTGCTGCCATAATTCTGAATGGTGATATTGGTCCTCAGAGTATTAGTCAGAATAATTTCTCTGGAAATCAAACAGCGATAATAAATAATACTCCCCAGCTGGTTTATGCAGATTTGAATTATTGGGATTCTGAAACCGGACCTTCTGATACGGATATAGTCGGACAAGTTTCAGCAGTGGCCTGGCTGGAAACGCCTGTTATTGTTTCAACTGCTTTCATGGCTGATACTCTTTTTGTACCGACAAATACAGAGGATTCAACAGGATTGATGATCATAAGTCTTGATAATAATCCAGATAGCATATCGGTTGTTTTTACAGATCAATTGGGATGGCTGACTGGCTCCATGATTACAGGAGCTCAGGTAGATACTGTTGGTAGTTTGGTGTATCAAGCTTTTCAAACCCCTACAACAGAAGGTGATGGTCAGGGTAACTACATATTTGCACAGGCCTCGTCCACAAGCAAGGAATCAACAGCCATAGACTCTGTTTTTATTGCATTATATGTTCAGGAGATGGAAGATATTCAGGTTTTGCCTGATTTGGCAACAGTCAAACCAGGTGATACTGTTTATTTTGCTGCTTTAGCTTTGGATCAACATGCAAATGAAATGATAATTGATCCGGCCTGGAGTGCCAATTTGGGGTATGTTTCTGAGGCTGGAATGTTTTTGTATGATGGTGAAGGAGAGGTTATTATTACAGCAACCGATCCGATAAGTGGAAAAGAGGGGACAACAAGAATCTATGTAAGTGCGGCTGATCAGCTATTATCTGACATTACAGTTTCTCCTGATACTTTGAACTTAGTTATTGGTGAGACCGCTTATATTTGGCCCGAGGGATTTAACCAGTTTGGATACCCCATGACATTTATTCCTTCATGGACAGCTAAGGGTGGAGAAGTCAGCAATGGAGTATACCTGGCTGGAAGCGAAGGAGGTGAATTTATGATCACTGTTTCCGGAGATGAGGGAGCTGTGAGTGCTAACGTAATCGTGATAATTGATACAGCTTCAGGTATTGCATAAGATATTATCGAGGATGACGGGGTTCTGGTTTATCCAAATCCTACAGAAGGACAAGTAAGTATTAAGGCTGATTTTATTATGCAAAGAATAGAAGTATTGGACATAACAGGACAGCTAATACAAAGCTCTGCTCCACACTCAAGGAATGTTGAAATACTACTTAATGATAAGCCAGCCGGGATGTACTTCTTACTGATTAAGGGTGCTAATCAAGGGTTTTTTAAGCAGTTGATTGTAAGGTGATTATATTATTTAAGGTGAGTTGCAAGGCTCATCGCCTTTAGGTTATCCGGATGAGTTAATGGTGAGATCTCACATCCTGCCTTTTAAGGTTCTTTACATCATCGATGCTCTTGACCAGAGTATCCAAACATCTTGGAACTCCATCAGCAACATATTTAACCCTGGCACCAAAGGCACTGGTCTCGCGATAAGGATCTGAGATGACTCCTACCATGTCGGTCTGAAACTCCTCCATACAAGCCAGGTTCGCATCCACAAGAACCCGGTGATCTGAAGCAAATTCGCCATAATTCTTACCAATAAATTCAGCCGCAAATTGCATGAGGATCGGGCGAAAGAGAACTTTTCCGGATGATTTCCCATGACTTACAAGCGACTGAAACAGTTGGTTTTTTGTCATAATCACAAATGTAATAAAAGAGGATAATTCATCTTGAGATACACATGACTATCTCAGAATTTCGATTCGTACCGGTCCCATTAATCCTGAAGATAATAAGCTCTCACCAGCTTGCACATCATCGACTGATGTCCAGGTATACTTCTGGTTCTCCGGCAGGGATTTATCCTTTACCATACGATTTCTCCAGATATTGACGACTTCGAGCTCGAGAAGATTTTCACCTTGCTTCAATTGACCATTTAATGGAATAATAAATGGAGCAATCCAGGCTCCACCCAATTCCTCCCCGTTCAGTTTTGCACTGGCCATCACTCCAACATGACCTAGATTCAGGAGATAATCTCCATTCTCAGGAAGTTCGTCCAGATAAAAAGTGCTTGTATAGCTTGCTGTTCCTGAATAATGCTTGACTTTATCATCAGCCGAAAGCGTCCAATCTGTCAGGACTGAGGTCTTTAATGGATTAGATGGACCGATATCTTTGTTATGAAAATTAATTGTCCATTCACTATCCAGAGTAAGAAGAATATCAGAATCTGGGAAGTTTGCAGCATATCCTGGCTTTGTCTTGTCATTTTTTTGCTTTGAGAAAACAACAAAATAACTCTGTTGTGCATTCAGCTTTAGTGGAATTGTTGTGGTGCCAGCTTCAGCAGAAAAATCATTTAGAATACGCATCTCTCCGGTGACAGCATCCCAAAGTTGTGGACTGAGTTCATTTACACGGAATGTGGGTTTAATATTCAGGGCTTCATCACTTTGGTTTGAAATAAAATAGATTTCCATTCCGGGCAAAGTGCGGTGGGTCCATAGAACATGTGCATTCTCTACAAGACCAAAATCTTCCTTTACGTCAATAAAATCAAGTGCTTCCTTTAGATCTATTCCATCCAGCACATATCCTTTTTCATAAGCGCGAAACATTTTTCCATCCTTGTTCTTCTCTATCCACAGGCGGGAAGCAATCAGTTTAACTTCTTGATCGCTTGCGGGATAATTCTGAAGACTTGGGGACTTATTGGGAGCAGGGCCCAGAATGATTCCACCTTGCTTCACAAGATCTTCGATTTTGGATAAAACTTCAGGGCGCATAGTTTTCAAATCCGGTAACACCATGATGCTATATGACATCCCATCGGGTAGAACCAATTTTCCATTGCTGACACTAAGTCTGTTCAGAATTACTTCTGCATTTATATAGTCATATGAATATCCATCAGGTAACTCAGGATTTCTGGTACCTGTCATTTTTGGAGCATCTTCACCGATGAAGTAGCAAACATCAGCACTATACTTTCCTTGTTGTAAAAGATACTGGCACCTCCTGAGATAATCGGCCCACATTTTCGACTGTTTGAACCAGGTGTTATGTCTGTTGAATTCAGTTGAGAACCAGGCATTAACACCCGGAATTCTGTTATCATCAGGTTGATGAATATAGACATGCAGAACAAAATGATTGATTCCTTCGGTCAGGCTCCAGTCTCCACGCTTTTTCAATAGTGCCGGATGTCTGGCAAAGGCTCGACCGGCTGCAGTGAAGGCTTCTGCAGAGGTAATGGGTTTTCCATAGAGATGAGCTGCCGAAGAGGCTGATTTACATTCTATGTTCCCCAGAGTACCTTCATTCCAGAACTCCCCACTTACGAGATTCGTTTGTCCACCATACATTAAAAACTCTCCGGGATAACCCCAATGTCCATAATTCTCCAGCCATAACTCAAGATTGTGTTCATTGCTTATCTTCCTCAATCCACCAACATATTGGTAGGCAATATCATCTGCAACAGCCCTCCTGAGATCCCATAAGAAACGTTCAGACTCATCCACACTTCCAACTATACGACCAGAGAAGACCGGGAGGAATTTAATCGGGTTGTATCCATATTTATTTTCAAATCTCTCTTCAAAACCATCTGTCCAGTTCTGTGATCCGGTCTCATAACTATCAGCGATCACATATTTAAAAGCTGAACGAGTCTCTTCTGGAATCCTTTCCTGGATCTCGGCAATGTATTGCTCGAAGTGGAAGCGAACCAGTTTTTCGCTAGCCTTATCAATTTCATATCCTTTTCCTTGTGGTGCAGCGGGAGAGTTTTTAGTGCCGGTAGGTGTCATTCCTATTCGAATAACAGTCCATTCTCCCTCAGGAACATCCCATGTTAGTTGTCCGTTTACATCCATATTATCACTCAGGTCAAGCACGTCTGCTATAACAAGATCCTTATTCCCGGGCTCGTCTTGCTGATCCCACAAATATGAATCGAAAGCAGGTAAGGGTGTTGGATGCATCTTGCCAAGCGTTTTTTC
Organism: Bacteroidota bacterium; assembly: GCA_018669475.1. Lineage (GTDB taxonomy): Bacteria > Bacteroidota > Bacteroidia > Bacteroidales > UBA12481 > JABHCC01. The sequence continues at coordinate 27,962 of JABHCC010000105.1, forward strand.
AATGTATTTCTCCAGGACCTGAGCTTCAGTAATAGTAATCTCAGAAAATCCTGCCTGTCTTGAATTACTAATCAGATCTTTACAAACTAGTCGAAAACTACTCGCAGAAGTCTCCGCTAATCCAATAGCAACAGGACCATTCACATTAGGACCTACACTAACAGAAGAATTACTTCTGTCGAAAATAAATGAACTCAGCAATGTATACTGCTCACCAGATTTAGCATAGAGCTCACATCTGCATTTGAAATTATACGGAGCCGGGTGTAATATTATACTCCTGACATCGAGATCATTATCGGTATCAATATCGATAGTATATTCCACCCCTGAAGCAATATTAAAGAGCGCTGATGTTCCCGGATTTTCATCCAGCCATCTATCAGGATTATCTAATTCCGGCGTGCACTTTACAGAAGCATTATGTGTATCTAATCTTTTTTTCTCGGCGGCGATCGATTGAAATGCCAGAACATAAGTATCCTGAAATTCGTTAGCTGGTTTTTTCAGATGAACAATCTGTTTTCCTGATCCGTAAATATTTGTTTCTGAATACACCAGATGTCTCATCGCCTTATCATAGCTTACCCAGGGACCACCACTCTGACTCCAGCCGGGAGAATTGAAGTTTCCCACATCAATACCCAGGCGATGCCCCTCATTAACTGCGTGTATCATGATATCCCACCATTCATCACCAAGTAAGGGAACTCGTCCATCTACCTCATCGGGATTGATGTTTCCAATCAAGACCGCACCGATACCAAAATCCTTCATGGCCTCAAGGTCTTTTGTCACCCCTTCTTTTGAGATATCATCATCAATCCAATAGTAATAGCACCAGAGCCGATTTGAATCCTGGAGATTCAGGAAATTGTCCTGGATTCGGGAGTAATCCTCGTCAGTCAGATCATCGGATTTTAGGCATTGGATCAAGAATAGGGACAATAAGACTATAACAATGTTCCTGACTCCTGATAATAATTTGTAATGGATTAATGGTTCTCTCATTTCTTCTTTGTTGCTCAGTAGTATTTTCTCTCCAATGGAGTATTTGCAAAATAATAATCAATACTTTAGTATGCAAATACAAACTTGAAATGAAGCCGTTCATTGGTATTTGCCTTATAATTTTATTACTTGGAAATGTTTCCATACAAGCTCAGGATAAATACAGCCCTGAAATTGAATCCCTTGCGAGGTATGAAACTCCGGAATGGTTTCGCGATGCTAAGTTTGGAATTTTTATTCATTGGGGGGCTTACTCTATTCAGGCAACTTACAGCGAATGGTATCCCCGGGCTATGTACCGTGAGGGTACTCGTGAACACAAGCATCATGTGGCCACTTATGGAGATCCTTCTGTATTCGGCTATAAAGATTTTATTCCAATGTTTAAGGCACAAAACTGGAATCCTGATCTATGGGCAAAACTATTTGCCGATGCCGGTGCAAAATATGTAGTTCCGGTTGCAGAACATCACGATGGGTTTCCGATGTATGATTGCTCGTTTTCGAAATACAATGCAGCAGAGATGGGACCCAAAAGGGATGTTGTGGGAGAATTATTAGCAGCATGTAGAAATATCGGATTAAAAGCAGGAGTATCGTCGCACCGTGCATTCAATTGGGATTTCTACTTCCCAATAGAAGGAATAGACTCTTATAATCCGGCTTATCAGGATTTATATTGGAAACCAAGAACAACAAGATGGCCTGATGAGGACTTTATAAACGATTGGTATCTGCGTACATTAGAGCTTGCAGTGAAATACAAACCGGATATTTTCTGGTTCGACTTTTTCCTTGATCAGCCGGAGTTCCATGACGCACGTTATCTGTTTGCTTCCGACTATTTCAACCTTTCCACTGACTGGAATAAAGAAGTAGTACTTCAGTATAAAAATGACATCTACGATCCATCCATCGGTGTACTAGATATAGAACGTGGTAAGTTGAGTGGACTTCAAAAGAAGTCTTGGCAAACAGATACTTCAGTGGGTTATAGAGGTTGGGGGTACAAGAAAGTTAACGAGTATAAAACACCACGTTTAATCATTCATGACCTGATTGATATAGTTAGTAAGAATGGAAATCTCTTACTGAATGTTGGTCCAAAACCAGATGGAATAATCCCTCAGGAACAACAAGACCTGTTGCTTGGCATTGGGAAATGGCTAAAAGTTAATGGAGAAGCAATTTATGGTACCCGTCCCTGGATCTCGTTTGGAGAGGGACCAACACAAACTGCAGAAGGTGCCCATCAGGAAAGAAAAAATAAGGAAGCAACTGCTGAAGATTATCGTTTTACAATAAAAGGAAATACGCTATATGCTATTTGTATGGGCTGGCCCGAAAATGATTTTCAAATAAAATCCTTAGGACTGACATCTACCAAAAAATTCAATATTGAACTCAGGAATATTTCAATTTCTGGTATTGATGAAAATATTGAATGGAAACAAGAGTCTGATTATTTGAAAGTTTTAAAACCTTCTAAAAAGCCATGCGATCATGCTTTTGTCATTAAAATAGAAACCAATGGTTTAGAGAAGCAAATGGCGCTTTATGAGAAGAATTTACCGAAAGAGCCAACAGCAGTTTATTGTCTTCCTGGTAATAGCCTAAGGAATATCGGTGGTTATGGCGTTCGTGATGGCAATCTAAATAATTGGGAAAAAGATACTGTTATTCGCTGGAATCTGGAGATTAAAGAGCCCGGAACATATAGGATTGATGTAAAACAAAAGAATATTGAGCTTGAAAGGTATATTCTTAAGGTGAATAACAAAGAGTTTAAAAATGCCGACCAGAGTACAGAGAATAAATTTCAGGAAGTAAATCTTGGAACTGTAAAATTTAAAGAAACAGGAATCTATCCAATATTTATGAAGGCAGATCCGGAGAGTGATTGGAAAAAGAGATATGCTTTGAAGCAGATTAAATTTACGAAAGTCGACTAAATGAAGATCAAATATTTATATACGATTACTGTCCTCCTGCTTTTGTAAATACCATCAACGTGCAGGAGTTTGCTGTTCAAGTGAATTATGGCACTGTAACAGTTGCAATAATAAAGATGTAAATAATAGAACTAAAGAAAACACTATATCCACTAAATCGAATCAAGATGTTTGTCAGGGCAATGATCTTGATTATGCCAATCATTATACTCAGCCAATATTATAATTCTGAAATCGATGTGGTAAATATTTTGAGGAACCGTATGGTTTTGGACGAAACTGTTCCAAAGGAAAAGAGATACACATGGACTTCAATAGAAGATGTGAAATTTGGTGAAGAACTATTACCATCTGGATTAATCGAACCTGTGACTTTAGAGATTATGAGATAGCTGATTAACTAACTTTGATAATTATTCAATAGAATTACCTATTCCAACAATAACAACGGCAAGCAGAATAACTGTAATTCCAACAATAATGGTCAGTTTGGTTTTTTTTGCTACACCCTTCCATTCTTTGCGGTATATTCCCCACATATTGGCTGTAAGAATAATTGTGGACATATGCAGAATCCATGAACTGGCACCATTGCCAAGCTTACTTTCACCCATTCCATAGAAGAAGAACTGAAGAAACCATGTAGTACCAGCCAATGCTGAAAACATAATATTCCTCTTTATTGGTGTAGATTTATTTACAAAATCGCCGTAAGATTTATTTTTCAGACTTAGAATAGTGGTCCAAATAAAATTCGTAGTTAATCCCCCCCAAAGAATCACGACAAAAGTTACATTATTTTGGAAAAGTGGATTATGACCTGCTGCAACAGCAGCTTCAGCCATTGGTTTTCCGGCTTCAATTCCAAAATTAAAGAATGAACTTAATATCCCAGAAAATATGGCTATAATTAATCCTTTTACCAGACTAAACTCTTTTACTGAGGCTGATTTTTCCTCATTTGTTAATTCCTTCTCCTTCATCATTCCAGCCTTGCCCGATAATGCTATTCCGATCAGACAAACCAGTACACCCAGCAATACGATTCTGCCACCAGGACTTGCCAGCATATCGGTAAAAGAAATTTTTCCGGCTGTCGGATTGATATTATAATATATTGATGGAACGATGGCTCCAAAAGCGGCGCAAAATCCAAGAACAACTGAGTTTCCCAATGACATGCCCAGGTATCTCACTCCCAAACCATATGTTAAACCACCAATTCCCCACAGCAGACCCATCAAGAATGTGAAATAAATAATTTGTTGTGAACTGGAAAAAATGATCTCGAAAAATCCGGGAACAGTGAGATAGGCTGCCAGTGGTGGAACAATCAACCAAGAGAATAAACCTCCAACAATCCAATAACTTTCCCATGCCCAACCTTTTACTTTGTTGAAAGGCATATAGAAACTTCCAGAGGCAAAACCACCTATCGAATGATATAAAACTCCAAGTAATGCTTGCATTGCTCTTATTATTGTTTAGTTAACCAATGATACCAAATTATGGAGAAATGTAGCAATTCTCCTCACATTATCTTTTAACTGACTTCAAAAGTAATCTATTATTAAATGCAATCATTGCACATTTTGATCCAAAAATTGCACACGATGACCATAAATTGTACATATTTTTCTTTGCTCTTCTTAGATCTATAATTATTAGTTTTTAGAATTTTTTAAGGAAATGAACTCATGTTTAAATGGTCTCTCACCATCGATATGCCACACCCTGAAGCCCAAAGGACGCTTATCAAAATTTCTGCTAACAGTCTCAGCATTTACTAATTGTATTCCTTTGTAATCGTTAATGTACAATTTGTGAGTATGTCCACCAAGTATACCAACAACTCCGTACTTCTCGAACATAGCCAATAGCTCTTTCCGCTTGTCGACGGGCAAATTGTAATACTGATTATCCTCATCCGGATCTGATAGAAATAAGGGATGATGACCAACAATGAAGATCCGGGATTTTCTTTTTGCAGCAGACTTCAGAGTTGCTTCAAGCCACAAATCCTGTTTCTCCGTTTCTGCTTCCAGCGGAGATTTCCATAATTGTGTATTTACTATCACAAATCTATATCCCTTATGCCTGAACGAATAATAATCCTTACCAATATATTCACGATATGTTTTCAATAAAAATGGAGTTGGCTCATTTCCAACATCGTGATTCCCGGAAACACAATAGCAGGGCATATTAAATCCTTCCTTAATCTTAAGGAAATCTGCAATTGATTTCTCGCTGATTTCATTAACCAAATCACCACAAATCACTACAAAGTCAGGATTAATTGCGTTCACCTGCTCAACTGCCTTCTTAAAAGACTCAATATCATGATCATAGCCGCCAAAGCCAAGCTGTGTGTCGCAAATTTGCACAAAAGTGAATTTCTGCTTTTTAGTTGATAACTCCGAAATTAACCCACAAGACAACATGAACAAGCTGACAAACACGACAATTACAGCCTTCAAAATTTGCTTCCTGACGTAGATATTATTATTCATATTGATCCCGTGGTGATACACAAAAAAACATAGCTTGACTAAGCACTATTAGTAAAACAGAATTGAATAATAAATTTGCTTGCTTTCTTTTGACTCTCATTTTTTGTCATATTTTGCTTTACTCAATTTTCAATAGCTAGTCAAAACCACTATCCTGGCTGGTTTATTTAAATACTAGTAGCAAGGCTCATTGCCTTCAGATTCTCAGGAGGGCTTAGTGGTGATATCTCACATCCGGCAGAAAGGAGAAAGCGCTCATCTTTGTGCTTGCTGACAAGCTTGCGACAGGCTGTTTCCACTTCAGTAGTAGTTTTATTCATAATCTCAATAGGGTTGATATTTCCACCGAGAATAACTTCAGGACCAAGTACGGAACGGGCGTGCTTAATATTAACCTGATAGTCTAAGTCAAGAATGTCAAGTTGAAATTCTCCATATGAGGATAAGAGATGGTTTGTGTCGCCACAAATATGCAACTTAACTTTTCCCCCTAATTCATGGATGTAAGCAATTAGTTCATGATGTCGCTTCATCACGTATTGATTGTATGTGTGCACATCTATTTGCGAGCAAACTGCATCTCCAATTCCAATAATGCTGCAACCGGCTTCAATCTGAGCTTTTGCAAAATCCTTGGCTGTCTGCAGGCATTTATCCAGCAGAAGATTACTGAAATCAGGATCCATCATCAATTGGATAAGCATATTCTCCATCCCTGCCAGATCGCAAGCTTCTGCCAAAGGCCCTTCTACCCAACCGATCACGGGAACTTCTCCATGCGTTTTCTTTGCCAGTAATTCGCAGCCCTTGATCCGATCAAGGGTTCTTTCAGCTTTAGTTACATCCGGCCTTTTAAGTTTCTTTACATCGTCGATATTTTTAACCATAGTATCCAAACATCTGGGAACGCCGTCAGCAACAAACTGAACCCGGGCCCCAAAAGCACTGGTCTCCCGATAAGGATCAGATATAAGCCCCACCATATCCATTTGAAACTCCTCCATACATACCAGATTAGCTTCCACTAAAACCCTGTGATCTGAAGCAAACTCACCATAATTTCTGCCAATAAATTCAGCCGCAAACTGCATGAGGATAGGCCGAAATAGAACTTTATCGCTGGATTTACCATGATTTACCAGCGACTGAAAGAGTTGGTTTTTCGTCATCGATTTTTGTTTGAATTCTTAATCCTTCTTAAAAAGCCATAACCATTGAAATCCAAGCTCCTCACCTGTAGGGGCTTGGATTTTGCATTTTATATCGTAGTATCCAGTCTCTTTTATTTCAATTTCTCCAATTTTGTGAGAAACAAATGAATCAATTTGCCAATTATTCCCTGGCTCACCTACTGTTCGTTTGGTATTTTCAATCCTTGAGCTCAGCTTGTTCCCATCCATACTGACAATCAAAGCTCCGTCTAGCCTATCACCCTGATAATTATACGAAGCATCAAGATGGTATGTCCCTGGCTCGTCGATAAACACTCTCCAGGAATAACTGCTTGATTCATCAACTATAATATGTGTAGGGATTGATCCAAACCTCTCTGGTCTCTCAAGAAATGTCTCGTCTGGTGCTTCATTCCAATTATCCGGAGTTAAAGAATATCCATTTGACATACTTTGAGCTACAAGTCCGTTTTCTGTAGTGGGATACTCAGCGTACTCAAGCACAACGACAGAGACTAAGGGGTCAGGCTGGTTGTTAGGAAGGCTAAGCCTTGTCACAACTGTATTGTGACTAAATGGCAATGGATTCTTTTCCTGGTTTAGAATATAAGCTTTGTCGGGCTTACTCAAAATGCCAGTCAATTTAATCTCCTGATCCAAGGGCCAATTCGTAATATGGAGATATACCTTGTGCTTATTTTGATCTTCCTTGTAAGTAATTCGACACCAATCATGCTGATTCTTTGCCAAATCGAATCCTTCAGCTCCGTATATTGCTTCGCCATTTCTCTCAAGCCACTTACCGATTTGAAGGAGACGATTCTCAATTTCAAATGGAACATCACCATTCGCACGCGGACCAATGTTCAGCATCATATTGCCATTCAAGCTGACATTATTGATCAGAGACTTAATTAAGGTGGTTGATGATTTCCATTGATTTTCAAGCGCATGATAACCCCAGGAGTGAGCAATCGTAGCTGGTGATTGCCAGGGATAATCTAGTTTCATGGTACCAAAACTGTTATCGCCAAGGGTTCTGAAATCAACATCAGGATCTTCTTCAACAGATAAGCCAAGCCGGGAATTAATCAGGCAATTTGCCTGTAGTTCTCTGATCATACTTTTGAGTTGAAGCAGTTGCTCTTTTGTAACAATTGTTTTTGAATGATGAATCCACATGTCGAACCAAACCAGTCCCAGATCCCCATAGTTTGTCAGTAGTTCACTCATCTGTGGCATCACCTTTTCCTGCCAGTATTGATCATATTGCTCGTCTGTTAGCGGGTAAATCTCATTTGTATGATCCCAGCCGTATTGATGCTCCCAGTCAACCCAATGTGAATAGTATAAACCCATTTTTAAGCCATGCTTTTTACAGGCATCAGCTAGTTCCCGTACTATATCTCTCTTTGGCTGAGTGTACTCCCCGATATCATAAGTTCCAACATTACTATCCCAAAGTGCAAACCCATCGTGATGCTTGGCCGTTATGGTTACATATTTCATTCCAGCCTTCTTGGCCAAAATCACCCAATTTTCAGGATCAATGGTTTCCCAATTGAAGTCTTCAAGTAGAGTTAAATATTCATCTTTTTGTATCCGGTTGCGATAATAAATCCATTCTGCATAATCATTGTCATATCGTAGTTTCTCGCCCTTCCAAACGCCTTCTGCTCCTGAATATACTCCCCAATGGATGAACATTCCGTATCTGGCCTCTTTGAACCATTCGGCTCTTGTGTTTACCTGGGTTTGTGCTTTTAGCTCAGACATGACCAAGGACCCAAGACCAAAGATCAAAAATAGAAATAAGACTTTAAGACTAATGACAGAAATTTTTCGATTGTGCATGCTTAGTAAATGTTTAGTCGTGTAAAAATAGAAAAACTCCAGCCAAGCCACACCACAAATCAAAATACAAGCCCAGAGGTGTCACATCCCCCAACCGTGGTACACCTCAAATCAAAAACATCCCACAACCCTGCACTCCCGTCCTATGGCCGTTAAAAAGTTTATGATTAAATTGATGAAAAATAAATTTTACGATAATACAGATGGATATTGTCATAGCAAATTCAAAAAGTGAGCTGGGTGAAAAAGCAGCCCAAACCGGTGCCGGTTTAATTCGTGAAGCGATTCTGACAAATGGGAGCGCTAATATTATCCTTGCTACCGGAGCATCTCAGTTTGAAATGTTAAGTGAGCTGGTTAAACAGGATATTGAATGGGAGAAAGTTACCGCTTTTCATCTGGATGAATATATTGGCCTTTCAGAGAACCATCCGGCTTCTTTTCGGAAATATCTGAAAGAGCGATTTGTGGAAAAAATCTCATTGAACAAATTCCATTATATCAGGGGCGAAACAGATCCATTTGCAGAGTGCAGTCGCCTGGGTGAAATAATTAGAAAGTATCCCATTGATGTTGCATTTGTCGGCATTGGTGAGAATGGTCATCTGGCATTTAATGATCCACCTGCCGATTTCGATACCGATGACCCCTATCTTATTGTTAAACTTGATGACAAATGCCGTCGTCAGCAGTTGGGTGAAGGATGGTTTCCAATTTTCGATGATGTGCCTGAGGAAGCTATCAGCATGTCTGTTAAACAGATTATGAAATCAAGAAGCATTATTTGCAGTGTTCCTGATGTACGTAAAGCTGATGCAGTTAAAGAATCATTGAAAGGTGAGATTACTCCACTTGTTCCGGCATCGGTATTACAGCAACACAAGGCTGTCTGGATGTATCTTGATAAGAATTCTGCTAAGTATATGGGCTAAACTATTACATTAATATGAATCAAATATTTTAACCCTATCAAACGCAATCTTTTAATAGATTTGGGTACCGGCTCTTATATAAAAGACATAATATCTAGTATCCCAAAACAATAAGCGGGTTAATATCAGAGTCAATAAGAGAACCAATCTAACAGATCATCGGAATTCTGCGATTGACCCTACTTATGTGGTTCTTTCAGGTGGATTTCAACATATTCAAAACCAGGTAGATTGTCAGTTGCAGGGCCAATGTATTCAATTTTTGAAGTTCCCGATCTCCTGAGGTAAACCTTTTCATTAAACACACAATTATCTGGACAATTCCCTCCTAAACCGTAAGTTTTGAGTTTGCCATCATGTTCAATTAGAGGTATTTGAGGAATCTTGAAAGCTTGTTTTGAGAAGAAAGTTGGATCATTCAAATCTGTAAACTCTAAATTGACCACTAAATTTGTAATAGCAGTAATAGTCGCATCAAATTCGATAGATCCAGATGCTCTGATTGCTCCATAACTGTCATAATCATTTGTATAACTAACACTATAGTGCCCGTCATCTTCGCTTAGAAAGAAGTTCCCAAAGCTTGGAATAACTGAAAAACTGCCTCGCAAAACCAGCGTGTCAGATCTTCGGGTTAAGCCATACATTGTAGCATCGTAAGCAAATTCCCATTTGCTGTCAAAATCCTCGTAGGTGCCCAGGGGTTTTGGATCTGATTTGACTTTTATTCCACCAAATTCTATTTCTGCATAAAAATGATCGGATTCATTTGCGTTCCCCAAATTAATTTGACCTATAAATTCCCCATTCTCACAATTAATGGTGGCCATTTCTTTGTCACTTCCAACTTTTCTA
>JABHCC010000106.1 GCA_018669475.1 Bacteroidota bacterium
GGAATTCGAACCAAGCCTTCCCAGTCGATATACTCCCGGTACAGAGCTAAAGGATCAAACTGTTGGAATTACAGATGGGTTCACAATGGAGAGATAGCAATTACAGGAGTCCAGGAAAATACCACTTATGAATTACAGGCCTATTATCAAAACAGATGGCAGCCAAGTGCACCGTATGAGAAATATATTGGAACTGAAACAAATGTTGTTTTCGAGCCTGTAATTATTTGCGGAGAATAATTATTATTTATTAAACATGCATTAATTGTCTTATTCATACAGAAAAAATTTAAAGCCACCATAAAAATGGTGGCTTTTTTTATAGCATTAACTCTTGGCTATTAGCTTTTTAAGCCCTATCTTTATTTCCCCATTTCGAGCAGGATTTTAATTATTTATATTGATGCGTAAGATCCATTCATTAATTGTATTGGTCTTGGTGCTTTCATGTTTGTGCTCAAGTGCCTTTGGGCAAGCAGGTCGCAATCAGAAAGTTAAAGATCATAATTCGTTTGACGAGTCTTGGGGTTTTGGTGTTAAAGCCAGCACTAATGGCATTGGCATTGAAGTTATCAAAGGCTTTGGGGAAGGGGTCAATCTTCGCATCGGCACAAGCAGTTTAAACCTGCCTTACGACCAGATAATTGATGTACAGGGCTTTGACTTGTTGGCAAATGCGAAATTAAGTTTTGGTGGCATCAATGGATTTATTGATGTGCATCTGACTCCTCTGATTCATATTACTGGTGGCGTAATTAAGAACAACATGTACCATACCGTACGAATCACTTCGGCTGGGGATTTTCCTCTCGGTACTGTTGAAGTTCCTGCCTCTGAGGTGGGATATGTATTGGCTGAACTTAGTCCTGAAAAGCCTTTTTCTCCATATCTGGGAATTGGAATTGGCAGGTCACTTTCGGTAAAATCCAATTTTTCTCTTAAATTTGAAATTGGGGGAATCTATCACGGTGAACCACAGTTAGCTTTAACTGGCGATGGGATTATTGGCCCAATCGCCTCTGAAGAGAACAGAAGAATTATCATGGAGGCTCTCGCGCCTTACAAATGGTATCCTCTTCTTACTCTTCAATTTGGAATTAGATTAAAATAAAAGAGAATAGATATGAAAACAATTCGAGCCTTGTCTTTAGTCTTCCTTCTTGCCATTCTGGCGACTCCGTCTTGTCAGGAGTTCAAGCTTAATCCGGATGATCTTGTCATCAATCTTGAACTAGACCTGATCAAGACGAATATTAACTTGCGGTTTTACGATGCTGCAAGCAAACAGATGATTGGAGCAAACGATGATCTTAAAATATCAGTGACCATACACGGACAGGATAGCCTGTACATAATTGACCCATCGGGAACTCAATTTGAGGTTTACAATACAGGTGGTGGTTTTTTAGGATTAGCACTTGATCCATTCTCCGCAATTCCTACGGAAGATGATCCAATTATTTTCAATATCGTCGCCAGTCTGGACGGTTATCTGAACACATCTAAAACTTTGGTTATAGGGCGCGAAGGTATTCACGAAGTTGGATTGGAAATGGTTAATCTGACTCATACGCCAGATGGTGTGGAAATTGGATTGCTTGATGATGCGGGAACAGCAAACAGTGGAATTCTTGACAATAATATCTTCGTATATACCCAATCAGGGAATGCTTCTTTTCTTGTACCTCAGGGAACAAATCTGATGGATAAATCAGGACAAGCATTATCAGGGAAGCTTAATGCATCTCTGGTTCATTTTGACCCGAGTGTACCGGGTGTTTTACAAGCATTCCCGGGAGGCCTGGATGTGACGATTATTAATGAGGATGGGGACTTTGAAGAAGTTTTCTTCGTCTCAGCTGCATTTATGGATATAAAAATTACTGATGCAAATAATCATACAGTTGAAAGCTTTGAACAAGGTGTAATGGAGCTCGATATTGACATTGATCCAAACATCATTAACCCTGAGACAGGTCAACATGCTCAGGCTGGTGATGAAATAAGCATTTGGAGTTATGATGAAGATTCAGGCATTTGGAAATTTGAAGGAAAGAAAACTATTTATCCTAC
>JABHCC010000011.1 GCA_018669475.1 Bacteroidota bacterium
ATCTGGGGCTGATCTTCAAGCTCCCCTTGTGCGGAAGCCTCCGGTAAAATAATGAACAAGAACAGGATAAGCCAACAATTCCTTTTTATCATAAACATCGTATCCCTAATGCAAAAATACATAAACAAAATGGCCGATGCAAAAGATTAGTCATTGTTTTTATTAATTGTGTTGAAAATTTCAAATCCCACCAACTGCTGGTACCTTAGACTAAAGTCTTGATAATAAACAAATATTAGGTAATCATTTTCTGTTTCAAAAAAGGCTCCTTCAAAAAAGCCAGGGTCAACCGGGGCTCGTTCTGGCTTGAAACGATACTGATAATTATAGTATCCTTGCTTTAACAGAGTAGATATTTCATAACTTTTTGAGTCATAATTATAGTTGAGTTCATACCGCATATTGTCTGACCAATCAGTGAGTCCGCCAAAGAGTCTGACACTTCCTTCAGTCAAGGGAGCATCAAAAGGAAGACTGAAATGGACATATGCATAATCTGCATCTGTATCAGCGTCGAAGCCCTCATCCCATTTGATGAAAAATTTGCCGTTAAGATCTTCTTCATATATATAGTCGCCAATGGAGCGGGTTGCATCCGGCAGGAGATAAACGTGATTCAAAGGCCTTTCAAAGCGGATAAAATCAATTCCTTCTGTTACTATTTTTAGATTTTTCGTGTCAAAATGTCTGTTTTCACTAATACCAGGGAAGATATTCTCCTCTTCATAGTCATATACCAACTCTCCCGGAGTAATAAATGTTGGGCGCAGCTCAGAAACCGAAGTCTCGAAATCAAAATTCTGTACCATTACAACCTGGATATTCTTATTCGGATCATCGAGACGGATTCTTTCATGCTGAATAGTAAAATCTATTTCCTGATGGGAGTCAAAGAAGTTAAGGTTGTTTGTTCTTTTTGCCTCACCAGAGATGCTCACTAAGTGATCAACTAGGAAAAACCTTCTGGTGAGAACCACATTTTCTTCATTGTAATTTTCATACACTTTAACAATATAATTGCCAGATATAATTGGCTTTACATCTTCATTTGGGATTCTCAGTTCGTAATGGACATAGCTCTGCAAACTATTTCGACTAAACTCATAATCCCTGATGATCTCATTATGCATGCCTTCTAAATAATCATTTTGAAGAATGTTACTGGGTTCCCAGTCAGCGTTGCAATGAATAAGTGTATATGAATAGTTTTGAGGATCTTCATCAAGTTCGTCGAAACTAAGCAGTAAAGGGATCTGGTCTTTGATGTCAAGTATCGGGTAGGAGAGGGGCCAGCCTTCCCTGCTTAATTGAACTGTGTAAATACTATTCTTATAAGTAAAGTCACCTAATTTACCATCATTGAAAAACTGCTTATTTGGAGGTGATTCTAAATAAGAAAGGGTGTAAGCAGGCTGAAAAATTGAGGTAAAAATAGTTATGATATAATATAGAATTAGATACTTATATATTCTCATATGTAATACTTTGAAATCAAAAAAAAACAATACTTTTATGGTTTCATTCTAAAAACAATACCAATGCTATGTCAAAGGTAATCAAAATAAAGAAAGGCCTTGATATCAAGCTAAAGGGGGCAGCTGAGAAAGTAACAGTCATTGCTGAGAGCTCTGATCTGTATGCTATAAAGCCTCCTGATTTTGTCGGATTAACCCCTAAGCTTTGTACTAAACCAGGTGAAAAGGTAAAGGTTGGAACGCCAGTTTTTTTTGATAAAAACCGTCCATCCATTATGTTTACTTCCCCTGTATCAGGAACTTTGAAAGAAGTGCGCAGAGGTGAACGAAGACGAATTCTAGAAGTTGTTATCGAAGCATCAAAAGACCAGGATTATGAGGAGTTTAGCTCTGGAAATCCTGAAGGAATGACTGAAGAAGTCGTTCGTGATAATTTGCTTAAATCTGGTCTTTGGCCTACAATCATCCAGCGACCATATGGAGTGCTGGCTGATCCGGAAGCCAAACCCAGGTCAATCTACATTTCAGGATTTGATTCATCTCCATTGGGAGTGGATTATGATGTAATTCTGAAAGCTGAGGAAGCAAGTATGGCAGCCGGGGTAGCAGCTTTACAGCAGCTTACTGATGGTAAAGTTCATATGGGTTTGGCAGAAGGATATCCGGTTAATAAGGCCTTTGATAAATTGAAGAATGTGGAATACCACTATTTCAAAGGTAAACACCCAGCCGGGAATGTTGGTATTCAGATTCATCACATTGAGCCGATGAACAAAGGAGACATTGTTTGGACTTTGAGTCCACAGCATGTCTGTGCCATCGGTAAACTATTTCTGAATGGGAAACTGAATCCGTCAATAACTATTGCCATAGCTGGTTCAGGAATAAGCAAGCCACGTTATGTTAAAACAATGATGGGTACCAGCCTCAAGCCTTTGTTGGCAAACATGCTTGAAGAGCCGGAATCAGTCAGGATAATCAGTGGTAATGTACTGACAGGGACAAAGGTTGAGGCTGAGGGTTTTCTTGGCTACTATGATGCTTTGTTATCTGTTATTCCTGAAGGAAATTATTATGAGCTATTTGGATGGGTTATGCCTGGCTTGAAGAAGTTTAGTAATACAAGGGCATTCTTCAGCTGGCTCAGACCAGGAAAAGAATGGGAAATAGATACTAACCTTAAGGGAGGCGAACGAGCTTTCGTTTTGACTGGTCAGTATAATAAAGTTTTTCCTATGGATATTCTGCCTGTTCACTTGTTGAAAGCTATCCTGGTTGAGGATATTGACAAAATGGAACAGCTTGGCATTTATGAAGTGCTTGAGGAAGATATGGCACTTTGTGAATTTGTATGTACCTCAAAGACTGATGTTCAGGGAATTTTGCGTAATGGACTGGATCTGATGAGAAAGGAAATGAGCTGATCCACCAGGAAGCTGATAAAAAGCACGTAATATGAAAAACGGAAAAATCAGACAACTTGTCGATAAGATAAAACCCACTTTTGAGAAAGGTGGAAAACTGAGCTTCCTTCAATCAACTTTTGAAGGTTTTGAGACTTTTCTTTTTGTCCCGAATACCGTGACAAATAAAGGATCTCATATAAGAGATAGCATAGATATGAAGCGCACAATGGCTATTGTTGTTATGGCTGTTGTACCTGCGGTTCTAATGGGCATGCTAAATACCGGATTCCAGCATTTTTTATCTATTGGTGAAGATGCTACTTTCTGGTCATGGGCCGGATTATGGTATGGCTTTTTAAAGGTAATGCCTTTTATTATTGTCTCATACCTGGTTGGCTTAGGTATCGAATTTGCTGTAGCTCAGGTAAAGGGACATGAGATCAATGAGGGGTTTCTGGTCTCAGGGATTTTAATTCCACTTATTATTCCTATTGATACCCCTCTTTGGATGGTTGCATTAGCTACTGCTTTTGCTGTGATTATCGGGAAAGAGATTTTCGGGGGTACTGGAATGAATATTTTCAATGTAGCCTTGTTAACCAGAGCATTCCTGTTTTTTGCTTATCCATCCTATATGTCAGGAGACAGGATATGGATAGATGGCATGTTACAGGGAGACGGAGTAATTGATGGTTTTAGTGGTGCTACTCCTCTGGCAGAGGCTGCTGCAGGTAATATGGATAATTTGCCGAGTGTGATGGAAATGTTCATGGGATATATCCCGGGATCA
>JABHCC010000107.1 GCA_018669475.1 Bacteroidota bacterium
CAGGTAGCTCGCAATTGATGAAGTCGAGAGATGAGGTGGTATTGAGTAAGCAGTTGTCTGATGTTCTGTTCGGAGAGAAAGATCCGGTAGGACAAAGCCTGTCTTTTACCGGCAGGGGAGGGGAGTTTAATCTTACTGTTTCGGGGGTGTATGATAATTTTCCTGAAACCTCGACTTTTCGTCCACAAGCTCTGTTTTCAGTTGACCGTGTAGCAGCTTTTTACAATATGGAGAATATTGAAACCGATTGGCGAAGTTGTTTCTTTGAGCTCTATTTCAGATTACGTGAGGGCGCAAGCAGTTCTGATTTCGAAAGACAATTAAGGAGTATTGAGGAGAAATATTTTGAGAAAGACTGGTTGTATAGCCTGGATAAGCAGAATATCAGTGATATGTATTTGCATTCTGATGAATTGGTGAATGCAAGAACACATCAGGGCGATTTAAAGAAAATCAAAATATTTACGCTGGTGGGAATTCTGGTTCTGCTAATAGCTGCTTTCAATTATGTTATTTTGGCTTCGGCCCGTACTGCTGCCCGCTATCGTGAGATTGGCCTTAGAAAAGTAAACGGGGCCAGCCGAAGAAGTATTTCAACACAGATATACGGCGAATCGGTTTTAACCTCCTTGCTGGCTTTTCCATTGTCACTATTGACTGTGGCACTGGTGATTCCAAAAATCAATCAGATCATGGGCACAAAGCTGGCTTTTGAACCAGGTGTTCATCCCTGGCTTCTTCCGGGCTTCTTAGCTGTATGCTTGTTCATCGGGATATTCTCAGGAGCATACCTGGCGATATATCTTAGTCGTTTACGTCCGGTTGATATTCTGCGTAGCCGATCAGGGCTTAGCAGTACCCGTTCTGTATTGTACAAAGTGCTGGTTACTGTTCAGATCGTGATCTTTATCGGGATGCTTTCTTGCTCTGCAATAATATTTAAGCAGGTAAAATATGCCGAAACCATGGATCCGGGTTTTGAGCGGGAGAATTTGTTCCTAATTGATATAGACATGTACAAATTCACCCAATGGAATGCCTTTGCCGGGGAGTTGCGTAACTTATCAGGTGTGGAAAATGCTGGTGTGGCAATGGGCGGACCACCAACTGAAAGTATGGGAGTGTTTCAAATGCCTCATCTGACTGATCCTGAGCAGATGATTACAATTGAGGGATTATCAGTTGGGGAATCCTACCCCGAGACTATGGGTTTCAGGCTGATATCCGGCAGGTTTTTCACCCCCGGGGCTGAAGATAATGAGATCAGACAAATAATAGCAAATGAAACGGCGATCAGAGAGCTTGGCATTGTGGGTGATCCGGTCGGACAAGAGATTGGTACACGGCGAATTATTGGGGTGATAAGAGATTTTCACGTGCACTCGGCAAAAAGTAAAATTACTCCCATGTTTATCAGCCTGAACACGAAGTACTGTTATGAGGTAGCCGTGAGGATTAATCCTTTACAACAAGAACAAACAATGAAACAGATTGAGGCTGTGTACCGGCGGATGGGGGGACCGGATGTGCTCTACAGTATTCAGTCATTCGATGATGCCCTGGCAAATATGTATAATACTGAGAGGAGTTTCGCTAAAACCCTGACCGGATTTACGGGTTTGGCCATCTTTATCGCAGTATTAGGATTGTTCGGTTTGTCCCTCTTACTCGCATCACGCCGTACGAAAGAAATCGGAATCAGAAAGGTATATGGTGCACCGGTATGGCGTATTGTGACTACCATCAATCGCAGTTTTACAATCTATACAGGATTGGCCCTTTTGATTGCCATTCCACTGAGTATATGGATAATGCAAAGCTGGTTACAGAACTTTATATATCGTACAACAATTGGCTGGCTCGAATTTGCAGCTTCAGGCATGATAGCACTTGTTATCGTATGGCTAACAATAAGTTATCATGCATGGCGAGCAGCACGAATGAATCCGGCGGAGGCAATTCGCTGGGAGTAATAAACAGTTTTAGTCTTTTATGAATAGGCTTGTACTGCTTCTGTATCCTGTTAAATCTAAGTACCAGTCCATGTAACTGAATCCACCGCTTGCTGCCCATTGGTCGAACATGAGATAGCCATCAGTAATACTTATTTTCTCGAGTGGATATGTAAAGCTTACCGGAAGGTTCATTCCCCAGGGGAGACCGAATTTTGTTTTGTAATAGTATTCTGCCTGAATGTCGGTGGCATCGTTACCAGTGCCAAAATATGAGTCATCGGCAAGATCGGTAGGAGCATAACCGGGTAAGTGTATTTCCCTGCCTCTTTCGTCAGTTCTGAAGATGAAAGGATTGTATGGTGGCTGATCGATATCATCGGCTGAGATTGCCTGATTGAGTTTTATTTCTATATTAATATTCGCCGGTTCAACAAAACTGTTATTGACGTTGGTGTTTACTCCCACTCCCGATCCCGGGTGTGGCAGCACCTTAAAGCCATTGGCAAATACTATTACAGTTGCCAGCTCCTGAGCATTTTCGAGACCATTACTGGCAATACTAAGATCAGAGGATGAGAATGAGTAATCAGAAACCACTTCGGATACGAGTTCAGGATCAAGATCAAGCTGAAAACCAAAGCCGTTGTTGACGCTTCCTCCTATTGCTCTGAGGGTGAAATTGACACCAATGGCAACTATTAAGTTATCAGCATTCTTAATCTGTTTGAATTTGTAATCTATAACCATGTCATTAAAATCGTAATCTCCTCTTGATGGCCATAAATCTTCGTAGGCTAATGTTCCAAAAGAGTTTTCGCCAGGATACCAGGTGATGAAAGCCCTGGTGGCATCAACAGGATATTCGTCAGTAGCATCGGGTACACCATCGCCATCTGAGTCGGGATTCGCCTGTTGAGCATCTTGTACCATAATCCCAAAATCGTCGGAGTCTGTTGGAAGGTCGAACAGGTATTCTTTATCACCATTAGCCGGGTTTATTTTATAAACTTCTTTCTTGCTGGCGGCATAAATGTATCCATCTGAGCCATAAACAGCAGCTTCCATGGTGGGTGAAAGGGGATTAAGGATAGTACTGTACTTGTTTTTCTCGCCGGTAATTTTGACTGAGTAGAGTTTTAGACCTGCCATGTACAAAGTTTCGTCGGGAGCAAAGCAAATATCATTTTGTGTTCTTTCACTGTGTCCGTCAGTTTTATATTTTGAGATATATTTACCAGAAAATGGATCAACTGTATATGTGTAACGCTTATAGGTGCAATAGATTAGTCCTTCATCTGACCGGTAATCCATTCCTGAATAGTTTAAGCTTAGCTTCATAATATCTCTGACTGCTCCGGTAGAGATGTTGTATTCGATAAGCTGCTTATTGTTGCCGCAGTAATAAATGACATTATTTGCTTTGTCAACAGCTATTGCGCGTGATCCTTGTTTCAGTTTACCCATATCATGATAGGTGTAGTCACTCGTTGAAAAATACCCAAGGTTTCCTTCTTTATTTAGTGTGTAGATGATATCCTCGGATTGACCGCTTTTCATCTTCATACCACCAGTATGATTATAGCTAAGAGTTTTTCCTGTTATCTCAAGAATTTCTCCTGAATAGGCTCCATCTGCATACCTTCTCAGATAGATGAATTTCTGATGACTGGGGACATTGAGTTTTGTTGTCCACTGCCCGTTTTTTATTATGCCCTGCGTTAAAAGCTGATTAGAATTACTGATCATGATGATTGTATCTTCCTCAATATAAATCACTTCAGGTTCTTCATCCGAGGTGTAGGAATATACCTGGTAGGTAACCATATCTTCATCGTCGGTGATGCTTAGTTCAAGATCCCCAGCAGTTTCATAATTAAAAGATTGCGGTACAACGAGATCGTTGATGTCGGTAATATCGACAGGAAGATTGCTCTTTGTACATCCGAAGGATATTGTGATCAGTGTGATTAAAATTAAGCTACTGATACGGCTGATTGACAATTTTACAGCTTGATACATGGCGGTATTTATTGATTCAACACTAAAGTATGTTAAAATCAAAGCCAGACAAAAAGCTTTTGACGAAAACAATGTCCGGATTCCGACTATTTGATGAACAGACCTCGTTGATAACCTTGTGGTAATGGTGTTCTAATTTGAGGGTAGCACTAGCCAAACTCGATTATTCCAAAATCCGACAGGAGATTAACGATATCTAATACTTCTGATGTATGCTCAGAGTCTACCGTGGCTTTCAGAAGAATATCTGCAATGCTCATGTATTCAGCATTTGGGAATGGCAGGTTGATTAGGAATGTACCTTGAGCCCGGGTGAGATTGATTTTCCTCTCCTTTTGTTGCCGCCCTTTGCCAGTCCAGATAGCCACGGAGCTTAGATAATCGTTATTTCTTGCTGTAGTAAATTTGGCCTTGGCATTTTTCTTCTCTCTGATCTTTTTGAACAATGCTGAATCTGTCTTTTCAAAGGGTTCCTTAGAGTAAAGTACAAGATCAATACTGATCTCGCTTTTCACAAGGGAATATCTGTAATACGGACGTTTGTGCTCGAAAACTTCCTCGCGACTAAGTATGTTGAGCTCAGTCATAGCTTCCAGAAAGCCCTGTGCGGTTTTAATATGCAGGTTCAAGCGTGATGCTGCCTCAGATGCAGACAAATCCTTATAGCTACCAAGTAGGCTGAACAGGTCTTTAGCATAATCTTTTGAAATATAAGATCCGAAAATAGCAGCTGATTTAAAATCCATAGAGAATTATATCGTGTGGTTTGTCTTTAACTGATCCTTTATCAGATCTCCTTCACCCTCCCTGAATTGTTCGAAATACCCGATAAACAATGCTCCCATCGAATCACACAAGCGATCGAATGTGAGGGCATTCTTGTACTTCTTATAATCGGTGCTGGTGATATGCACCGACACCTCACCACTGTATTGTATGCTGATACGGCTCTCATGTGTGTAATGACCAAAAGTGTTGTATAAGCGTTTAAACCAATCATCCGGCAGGGAAAAAGAAATGCCATTTTCTTCCATAACAGGCACTGTAATAAGTAGTTTTCTCATTAAATGAGCAAAGCCATGAAGTTCTCCTTTTGAGCAAGTAATTTTACCTGCCGGATATGGCCTGTCAGTAAATCCGTTCTGAGTGTCATCGATCGGTCTTGCTGCTAATTCGAGAATTTTTCTCTTCATGATATTGTGTCTGAAGTCGAAATAGAAAATGTAAGCGGTGATAACAAGCAGGAGCACATTAGGGATGATCATGGCTTTTTCCATATTAACTAAAAAGCTGAGGGCTATCGACATATTTAGAAAGGTAACAGGAATGAAAACCGAGTGCTTGCTCTTTAAAAAGCCAATAACAAGAGTTAAGGTAATCACCAGGTATATGATTCCGGATACTTTGTTTGCATCTGTTTCGGTGAGTAAAGTTTGAATAATGGCGAAGCCGGTGATAAAGACCGCTATGAACAAAACACAGATGATTATAATTCTAAGTCCTACGGCAGGTTTCAGTTTATCGATTGAATTCATGGTTTTTTTAATAAGTCTTTGTATTATTTTCGCTCCAAAATAAATTCTGATACCACATTAAACCGGGTGACTTCACCGACCTCATCAAAAACAAAAACCAATCCGTTTTGATTGAACTCATCCATCCATTTACCATTTTTATCAGGTGGCTGGAGTCTGATGAGCTGTGAAACTGTCGGATCTTTTACAACCAGGATGCTGTCTTGATAAAGCACTGTTAGCTCATTCGCGATTGCAGCAAAGTAATATTTTCCCAGATATGGCCTGAATTTCAAGGGGACGGTTTCATCTGTGCTTTCAGGGCTTGAGCGCTTGGGGCAGGGGATAAGCTGATGTAAATGCATATTCTTAGCCATGCCAGAATCATCCATCTCGAACGAGAAATACAAGCTATTGCTAACACTTGAGTGCCACATTCCTTTATCATCGGGAGGATTCAGGGGCATCGCTATCTGATTGGGGATTTGAACAGACAGGCTGCCATTTTTGTAGCTAACATCGAATGTATTGCCAGATACTGGTCCGGTATAAGCACCAAGGTAGGGCATGAATTTATTTGGGATATCGACTTCCTCAGTTGATTCTTCTTCACGAATTTCGTATTCAATGATCCTCATCTCTATCGGATTGAAAGATGTTTGCTCACCCAATCGTAGGTGTCCGGAGTCGATGAAATTGAATTCTGTTGCTGTGGCATCCACGGGTATCCACCCGGCTTCACCCATGTAAATCTCGTTCCAGGCGTGCTGGCCAAAAGTGCCTCCGTAAGTAGAGGTGTACATGCATCCGATCACAAATTTGGCAGGAATACCAACTGCCCTACATAGTGCAGCCACCAATCGTGAATGGGCTCCACATTCGCCATTGCCTGAATCAAGTGTTTTTCGAGCTGTGAGTCCGCCAGGAATTGCATAAGTGATGTTTTTCGATACCCAAAGACTTATGCGGGTGGCGGCCTCCCATGTATTTTCAGCTCCTTGTGTAATCTCGTGAGCTTTATTAATTAATTTGGGATCATCACTTTCAATAAAATTCTCGGGGTTTAGATATTTTTCCATATCGGGCTGTTTGCTGTAATCGCATGGGAAATCCGGTGCTCCTGAACCATCATAAATGGAATGTGAGATCTCGAAAACTCCTTCAATGAGATTATCCTTAACGGTACCCTTAAATTCTTGTCCGGGCAGATTCAGATCATCTGGTGTTATCCACTCTCCTGTAGTTCTGATTTTTGCCTCAATTTTCATATACGCTATACCGCTTATGTTCTGTATTACAGTACCTACTTTGGCGAATAGTATATCATCCATCTTTGCTACTTGAATTTTTTTGATCACAGAGGGACTGGTCAGGTAAATTCTTCTGCCGTTTAGAAAAGTTCGTTGTAACATGAGTCCGGTAGTACCATCAATCCACAAATCACAAATCAATCCGGTCTTCTTATTCACCTCATTGAATTTCAGAGCCTGGTAATTCTTTTTGTTTAGCCTGATTTTCTCATTTCCTAAAAAGGTGTAAGATCGGGTTTCTATTTCTCCACTCATGGATTCAATAAACAGATAATCATTGGCTTTGGTACCATCCGGCAGCTTATTAATTAAGAAAGTATAGTATGAGCCATTGTCCAGGACAATATCTTTGGTAATGTTGAAGTTCGTTGTTTCTCCATTCAGTTTGTTGGTATAGACTACAGACAAATCGTCGACCTTAATCTCATATCCCAGAGACAATCCCCCTTGTTGGATGTCTGTGTTAAGGTGCAGGTAGTTTCCGCTTGTCGGATCGATTATTTTATTTGATTTTATCTCCATATCTACTTCCCCGCCGAGAACCGACTGCAATACAATGATTTTGTCAGTAATCATTATCAGAATTGCTTCTTCTCTTTTTATCGGGATCACATCCTCCTCGATATATCCACATAAAACATCGCTTATCTCAATGGCATAAAAATGTTTCTGTTCTTTTTGTGGATAGCCAGTTTTATTATTCACCTGGGCGTTTAGACCAGATGCTAGCATAAAGGCAATAAGGAGGAAAAGCTGGAGGCTTTTAGTTGGTTTCATGATATTAGGCTTTAAGTTGCATTGTTTGAAAGGTTCAAATATTGTATACTTCATAAATTATGAACTATGCAAACATACAATAATATTATTTAACCCACAAGTAATTAGGTGAAGACAAATGTTTTCCTGGAAATGTAAAATGTACTAATCAAGTCTGGTTAGCACTTTGCTGGTGCAATCATACTGCCAATTACTCGATTCAGGGGCGGCATCAAGGGGGAAATAGATATGGAACACATTATCAGCGAATCTGAATTCAAACATATTATCTATTGTAAAGGCCACGGCTGTATATCCGTATGAAAACACAGCAGAAAACAATCTTTCGGAATTATCCGCAGGATTAATCATGGTTTGAATTGAATTGGGTTTGGAATAGGTTGGAACGAAAAATGCCCACATTCTTCGTGATACGTTTATCCATGTTGCCTCATTTACATAACTCTCATTAATAAATGTAATTTTTATAGTGAAACCACCTCCCATAACAATCGGTGGTTCGGTATTATAATTGACAGTATAATTCTCCCCCTCTATGATTTCAAATTCGTATGCTTGGGAACTGGCTTCATGTTTAAATGTTGTTCTTTCATCGATTGGTGCAATGAGATAATTGCCCGGACCAATACTATCGATTTTGTAATTTCCATTTGAGTCGGTGATTGTTGAATCGACATAAACATGCTGATTGTTATATGTTATGGTATCAATTTTGGCATCTTTATCGAGCAGGAACATATTTATATTGGGAACACCTTGCTCAGTCATGGGATTATAAACTTGTCCTTGAACGCTACCAATAACTTCAGGCACATCAGGTTTTGTGCATGCCAATAGGCTTATAGCTAATGCAATATGGAAGAAATATGAAAGTGTCTTCATGGTGTTTTATTTAATCGTGCTTACTCATAAAAGATTGGCTAATCACAGGTTTATCAGACATACTGAATAAGGCATGAATTTATGAAGAATAAGCCGTCAAATCAATTATTTTATTGGTTTTCACTCAGGGAATTCCGGTTCGACACTAATCTGCCCATTCAACTGAATCAGTATATAATTATTAAATCTTAAACTTTATTCCGGCCGAAAACTTAAAGCCTGTACCCCGATTATATATATCTCCTGAAATTACTGAATCATCAATATAATGCTCAATATGGTAGCGTTTAAGATTATGTAAGCCATAATCGTATTCACCATTTACAAGAAAAGAAATGAGTGGTGTTATATTGTATTCAAAGCTTGCTCCTCCTCCAATCAGGAGGCCATATGAGCGATCAATAAAACGTGTTGTTTCTGTGTACACCATTGGTTCTTCATTTTCATTATGTCCGTGTAGCCCGATTGACCCTATCTGGCCTTTTTTGAGTGAAACCATATGGGTTAATCCAAAATAAGGATTAGCAGAAATTCGATTATTGAGATCAAACTCATGTTTAATCCTCATTGGAATACCAAAGAAATCAATTCCACCAGAAGATGAAGATGAACCATGTATTCCACCACTAAACTCTCTGATAGAATATCCCAGGTTCAGCTGATTGGTAGAAATTCCAGTTTCAATAATCCAGTTATTGAAGAAACGGTATCCTGCCAATAATTCGGCTATAATAGTGTTTCTCAATTTGATAGGGCCCCCAATCAAATTACCGGTATTAGCATCATTGAACTGACTTGATGATCCGATTCTTGCTGAAACATACAGACGTCTTTTGTTTTTTAATGTTATTAATATATCCACGATCATCCATTGAGAAAAAATCCCATTTAGCTCCTCCTTCCCAGCCTAAGTAAGTTCTGTTTTGGGCCATAGCCAGGCCTGATAATAGGGTGATTGTTAAAAAACAGCTCAATGCACGTTTCATTTGATCATAGATTTAGGTTCAACATTACGGGGGTAAAAGTGAAACGATATGCAAAGCGGATTATTTTGCAGACATCTTTTCTTACACGAAATTAGTTTTGGGATGGTAATTAGCTCCTCAATACTCAAATCTTGCGATCAAAACCGAAATATTCAGCTTAATTTTTCGAATCTATACGAATAATTTCTCAATTTGGAATAATTGAGCATAGGAATAGCCTCAATTCCTTCGTTTGCAGTCCCTACTCCTGCCTGCCCCGAATTTAATCAGGGACTCCCGACTCCCGACTCCCGCCTGCCCCGATATTATTCGGGGACTCCCGCTCACGCTATTTCTTCCTCACCCAAAAGAGCAAAAAAGCTGAAATAAGGGTAAATGCGGCTACTGAGAACAGAATAATCGCCAGTCTTTGCCAGTCTTCACCTATTGCTTTTCTTACTTCAATCAGATCGAGTGTTGACCAAACCCATTCTATTGATCCAAGAAGCAGTGCTAATTGTAAGATCCATATGGTCCAGGGCTTTTTGACAAGCAGTAAGAGTGGCAATCCTACTGATAGAATCATTAAGATAGTCTGATCGTTTCTTGAGAAATGAGCGCCAAGAATAAGCAAACTCAATACAGCAGGTATAAAGGTCCAGCGATTGGTACGAGTGATTTTCATATTTCCACTAATTATGATCACAAAGGTGGGCAAAAGAGTCGAATTGAAGTGACATAAAAGAGATAATTTTTTTTGATCAATCAAGGCTTCAGACTAAAGAATAAGCATGGAATGGATTGTAATGTATTTTATGAAAAAAGGTATTAGTAGTTTTTCTGAAAACTGAAAACTGAAAACTGAAAACTTCCACCCTGTACTTACCCCTTAATCCCTACGCCCTAATCCTTATGCCCTATTTTTGCGTCTTTCCCAAATAAACCACCCGAACAATCGGATTATCATCCATATCTGACTCTTCAACAATCTTCATAAGTTCTTCACGATATTCAGGTGTGAACAGTTTTTGTTCTCTCCAGCACTTAGATTCGAGATGAGTTTTCAGATCAACCATTTGTAGTAAACTTGCCCAGCGATTATTGTAGGTAGAGCGAAGTAAGGTAAAGGGATGCATGCCGTCGATATCATTCATTATTCCCAGGTAGCTTGTTTCTGTGTAGGGACATGCTGAGTAATTAATTGCGGAATAGAACTCCTGATTTTTTTTGTCATATACCAGATTGCACCATTTGTTTTTTGCACCGGTGAGGTTCATAATCATGTAACCCGGAATTGTTTGTAAACCGATAGGTGATCGGTATTTGTCATATTCTTCTTTAGGAAGAGAATTAGCCGGAGGTTTGAGTTTTCCTAAATCGAAAACGAATTCAGCTCTTTTTGTGCCATTTGCAGCAAGTGAGAATATTGTGTCGCTCATTTGTTCCCTGAATAATATATGATTCTCATTAATCAAGCACTGGTCTGATAAATTAATCTCACCTTGTTTGCCTCTCGGGCGATTGGCAGACCAAACGGATTCAACCGGACCAGCTGGTTCGATAGTATATTCTCTGAAACGGTAGTTCCCATCAGGATCCATTCCATTCTGATTGGTGTAGGTGACAAGATGTTCATTGTCAATGAATCCAAAACCATCATACATAAAGGCAACGCCTTGTATTCGTCCGATAAACTCCCCGCCAGTTTTATAGAAATAGATCATCATCTGGTAGAAATCTGCAACTGCAACTATTTTGCCATCCGGACTCACATCCCAATCGGCCAAGGCCAGGTATTCACCAGGTCCTTTTCCTTCACGACCAATTTGATACAGATATTTTCCGTCATGATCGAAAGCTAAAATCCGTGGCGCACGCGAGATTTTAACCAGAATCAAATCATCAGTAACAATAACCGCTCCTCTGGAAATCAAACAATCTGCATTGGTTTCTAATTTGACATATTTGATTCTTTGAGTGAAATCGCTCAGTTTCAAGCTTCTTTGGTTCTTCAAAGCTTTGTTAACATCAAGTAAAATCGGATCAGCATCGCCCTGGCTCCATCCGGCAGGAGCAAGAAAACAAAAAGCAAAAACAAACATCAATAATCGCTGAATCATGGTAAATTGGTTTAGTGTGATGGAGGACGGATGAAATTACGAATATTGTTCGACGAAAGGGTGGATGGCTTAATGTTTGGTTGGTTTGGGGTAGTATTTGGGGAGGTGACGCCTATCGTGACGCCTATCGTGACGCCTATCGTGACGCCAAACGTCAACCCGGACTTCGGACGAAGTCCGGGCCTATCCCAAAACCTTTCCTAACTTCTCCAGACCTACACGAACCGATGCTACTTTCTCAAAACTGAGTGTTAGCTTCCCGTTCTTTTCACGCATTTGGCAATGACGGGGATGGGTTTGGACGAAATTCAGGATTTGTACAAATATGGGTGAGTTGAAAAATGCTGATTCCTGATTGGCGATGAAATACATTACCATTCGTTGGTTTTTCATCATGATGCGCTCAACACCCAGACGCATGGCGAGCCATCTCAACCTTATCATGTCGAGCAATTCTTCGGTTTGCACGGGTAATTCACCAAAGCGATCTTGAAGATGCTCAGTGTATATTTGCAGAGCATCTTCATCACTAATCTCATCGAGCTCACGATATAGACGAATACGTTCAGAGGTAGATTCAATGTAAGATTCAGGAAACAAAACCGCCAAATCAGAGTCAATCGAAGTATCATGAACAAAAAGCGACTGATCCCCACGTCCCCACGTCCCCACGTCCCCAGTCGCCCCGACTCCCGATTCCCGATTCCCATCCCCCGACTCCCGATTCCCGACACCCGATTCCCGCACCTCCCGCATTTCCCGCATTGCCTCATTCAATATCTTCTGATATGTCTCAAATCCAATATCTGCGACGAATCCGCTTTGTTCGGCTCCCAGAATATTACCTGCTCCGCGGATATCAAGATCCTGCATTGCAATGTTGAACCCACTACCAAGCTCAGCAAATTCATGAATGGCTTTGAGTCTGCGCCGCGAATCCTGAGCTAAAAGATGAAGTGGGGGTGCGATGAGGTAACAAAAAGCTTTTTTGTTTGAACGACCCACTCGTCCGCGCAACTGATGCAGATCACTTAATCCGAAATGATGAGCATTGTTAATTATTATTGTGTTGGCATTAGGAATATCAAGTCCGTTCTCAACTATGGATGTGGCAATGAGAATATCATGATCGCCGTTAATGAAGCTCAACATACGGTTTTCAAGAAGCCTGCCTTCCATTTGTCCGTGTGCCACAATGGTTCGGGCCTTAGGTAATAAACGGTTTATCAGACCTTCAAGCTCTCCGATATTCTGAACCCGGTTGTGGATGAAAAAAACCTGTCCGTCACGATCAAGTTCATATTCAATAACCTCCTTTATTAATTCCTCATTCAGTGTAACCAGCTCAGTTATAATAGGATGTCTGTTTGGTGGAGGAGTGTTGATAATGCTCAGGTCACGTGCTCCCATCATTGAGAACTGCAGAGTACGTGGAATTGGAGTGGCCGATAGAGCCAGAGTATCTATATTGATTTTTATGTGGCGGAGCTTTTCCTTCATGGCTACTCCGAATTTCTGCTCTTCGTCGATTATTAAAAGACCCAGATCTTTGAATTTAATGCTTTTACTAATGAGCTTGTGAGTGCCTATAATTACATCGATTTTGCCCTCTTCCAATTCCTTCAATACCCGGTTCTGATTTTTCGTGCTTCGTAAACGGCTGATATATTCAACATTGGCCGGAAAATTCTTGAAGCGGGCCAGGAAAGTTTTATAGTGCTGCAATGCCAGGATGGTTGTAGGCACCAGAACTGCCACCTGTTTGCTATCAGCAACGGCTTTAAAACTGGCTCGCATAGCAACCTCTGTTTTGCCAAATCCCACGTCACCACATACCAGTCTGTCCATGGGGGTCTTTGATTCCATATCCTCCTTGACAGCCTGCGTAGACTTAAGCTGATCGGGGGTATCTTCATACAGAAATGATGCCTCAAGTTCGTGCTGCAGGTAAGTATCAGATGAGAAAGCAAATCCTTCCTGGGCTTTTCTTTTGGCATAAAGAGCAATCAGTTCTTTCGCAATATCTTTAATCCGGCTTTTTGTCTTCTGCTTCAGCTTCTGCCATGCACCTGATCCCAGCTTATGCACCTTTGGCCCCTCCCCATCTTTGCCCTTATATTTTGAAATCCGGTGCAGGGAATGAATGCTCACATAAAGGGTATCCTGATCTTTATACACCAGTTTGATAGCCTCCTGCCTTTTGCCATTGATATCCACCTTTTCCAATCCGCCAAACTGCCCGATACCATGATCAACATGTACCACAAAATCTCCCGGATGCAGATCAGTAAGCTCTTTAATGCTCAATGCCTCTTTCTTGCTGTATGATCGTCGTAGCTTAAAACGATGATATCGTTCAAAAACCTGATGATCGGTAAAGCAGGCAAAGCGCAGGTCATGATCATAAAATCCTTCATGCAGGGCGATTTCAATTTTGTCAACTTTTACCTCCCGGATGGTCTCATCGGGATTCAGGATGGCTTCAAGACGTTTGAGCTGCTTGGCACTATCACTCAATATAATATTTCGATACAGGTCAGACTGATTCTCAATAAGTTTTTCTTTGAGGAGATCAAAATTCTTATTGAAAGGGGGCTGCATACTGGTATTGAAAAAGAAACTTTTTACTGAGGGGAAGAAGTGCTTCTGGCCGAATTCGATCAGTTGAATCTCTGTTAGCTTCTTTTGAATCTCCTCCGGATCAACAAGTTTTTTTCTAAAGGTAACTGGATCAAGAATTTCATCATCCTCACGCGTTGAGGCTTCAGTGAGAGACTGAAGTGCTGAGCTCGCACTTACATCTATCCCTTTAAGAATTTGCTCAAGACGGTTCAGACAAAAACTCAGATCTTTCGTCCAGAGCTGTGACCCATCCGGCAGGAAATCAAAAATTGTTTGAACAGCAACCTGATCTAATCGTTCGTTCAGATTTGGAACGATGGAGATGCTGGCATGCTTGCGTATAGATAGTTGAGTTTCAATCTCAAAACTTCGGATTGAATCGACCTGATCACCTAAGAAATTAATTCTGTACGGATGCTCGGCAGAATAAGAGAATACATCGATGATACCGCCACGTACTGAAAACTGACCGGGTTCATACACAAAATCATTGCGTTCGAATCCGTATTCATAAAGCATCTCTGTGATGAAATCGAGGTTCACTTCCTCGCCTTTTTTTAAGATCAGAGTGTGATCGCTGAGTGCTTTCTTTGATACCACTCTTTCAAGAATGGCCTCCGGATAAGTGATGACCAGAGCTTTACGATTACGACTGGCCATGCGGTTGAGAACCTCAGTGCGCAGCATTACATTGTCTTTGTCGAGCTGCTGCATCCGGATGGAGCGTTTGTAACTTGATGGGAAATAGTACACATACTGACTCCCGAGCAAATTGGTGAGGTCGTTGAAGAAATATGCAGCTTCTTCACGCTCATTGAGCATGATTAATCGGGTATTCTTCTGATCTTCTTCAAGTGCGGCAAAAAGTAGGGGTGAAGAGGAAGCCAATAGTCCGTTCAAATGCAGGGTTTTTGACTGGTCCTCATGCAGGAATGCCCGAATACGTTCAATATTCGGGTGCGTTTGATACAGTGATATGAGATCTCGTTTCTCCACGAGTGGCGCAAAGATAGGAAAAATCGGGACTCCCCGATTGACATCGGGGCAGGCGGGATTAGGGAATCGGGAATCGGGGACACCCGGACTTCGGACTTCTGGACCAATGACCAATGACCAATGACTAATGACTAATGACCAATGACTAATGACTAATGACTAATGACCAATGACCAATGACTAATGACCAACGACCAAGGACAGTCCCTTGTCCCTTGTCCCCAGTCCCCAGTCCCTATTTTTCTTTGTAAATCAAAACATTGTTCAATCTTACTTCAAATCCTTGTTGCGGATTGATTAATTTGATTTTTACTTTGTGTTTTTTGTTTTCCAGATTGTATTTCCAGCAGATTTCATGGCGTCGGGTGGTGAATCCGGTGGGTAGAATTGCGGTTTCGTGTAATACATTGTCGATATATACTTCGATGTGGTTAGCTGGGTTTGTCTCCTGTGATGCATCTGTTGAACCTGATGATCCACCTTTTACAATAAACCCTATGCCTTCAAATTCAAATTCATATTCGGTATTATCGATATGAAGTCTGTTTACGGTGCTTTTTATGGGGAGAATCTCTTTCGGATAATGATTGGTGAATCCTTGCTCAAATCTAACAGCTTCGGGCTTCTGCGGAATGAGGCTGATATCATCATTGTTTATTGTACCACCATTTCGTTCAACTATTTGCAAAGCATGCTTGTATCCGATTTCGTACACATCATTCAATGATACGGTGGTGTATTTGAAATCACGGTCTTCGATTTTATCGAGCCCCATTTTCCAGTAGTCAGGGATATTTGAGTATCCCAGCATGGTGCCCAGGATACCTGCAACACTGGCCGGATTGCAATCAGAATCCTGTCCACATCGTGTGCTTATGTCAACCGACCTGCCAAAATCCCCTTCTCCATATAACATGCCGATGGCAATATATGCCGAATTAATTTTGGCGTCAATATTGAAGGGACGAAATACTCCGTCAGGACATCCGATATCAGATGACCATTTTTTCTCCACCTCAAACCAGTTTCTTTTCCAGTCGTTGGGATAATCGTCATACCAGTCAATTACATCGGCAATGCATTTGTAGAAATCACTTTGTTCAGGAATCGATTTCAGGCCCTCACGAACAATGAAGTCAGCATCATCAGAAATAAAGGCCAAAGAGTACATTGCGGCTACATAAACTCCACCATACCACCCATCGCCATAATTCATGATATGACCAATTTTGTCAGATATCTTACTGGCAGTGTTAATCATGCCAGGTGACATCAATCCGGCAAAATCTGCTTCTATTTGAAAATCAAGATCTTCAGAATGTGGATTGTTTTCCCAATAGCCTGAAGCGGGTGGCTCTATACCATTTAATATATTGTACCTGGCCGCCTGGTTGGCATGCCAAAGCATATATTCAGCATTTGCAAATGCGTGTGCATGTGATGTGGCCGGGGCATCAAGTCCTTCTGTTTCGAATATCTGAACAAAAGTCAGATCCATATAAACATCGTCATATAGGCCCGGAGCATTGTCATAATACCACTCCATGCGATCCTCATTCCATGGGATTGGGATATAATCCTGGATCATGGTTCCATTATACTGGAATTCTGTTGGCCCGCCATAAGTGCATCCAATAACCTGACCTGCCCAGCCTCCCATAATTTTATCTTTGAGAATATCTTTTTGAATGGTGATTGTCTGGTCATATATTCCTGACATATCTCCTTGTGATGAACTATCCGGATTTCCACAACTAAGGAATAGAATGGAGATTGCTCCAATGGACAGAAAGAGAAGTTTATGGTTCATAGTATCAGCCTCCTGATTTTTTTGTTTTATATCCTTTGTCGTTTAAGATTGCAATAGTCTTATCCCGAAAATCACCCTGAATCAGAATTTCGCCATCTTTTACACTACCTCCGACACCGCATTTAGTTTTCAGTAGTTTACCAAGATCTTTCAGATCATCAACACTACCAACGAAACCGGTGATGAGGGTTACGGCTTTGCCTTTACGATTGCGCTTATCCAGGCATACAATGAGTTTTTGTTGCCGGGGAGGTAAAGTGTTATCCTCTTCATGCTCATCTTTATCATACTCAAAGTCCTGATTGGTTGAATACACAACGCCAAGTCGATCTTTCCAGTCTTTTGCCATGCTTACATTATTTTGTTACAAATTTGTCAAGTATCCCGAGGCCCTTCTCAAAACCCTTTCGTCCCAGTCCAAATCTAACACAGTTTCTCTTAAAACCATAAACGCTGGATGGTAATAACATGGCTCCGGTTTTTTTTGTCAGGCAGCGGCAGAAATACTCAACTTCTTGTTTTACAAATATTTCAGGGAAGGCCACTGATCCGGCCCTGGGTGGTATCCAGCGGATAAAATCAGTATGTGATTCAGCAAACTCTTCAAGTAGTTTTATATTCTTCTTGATTATTCCCAGATTTCTTGAAACAATACTATCTCTGTTTCTTAAGCCCATAAGTGCCAGAATCTCAGAGGGAGCCGGCGGACAAATAGTTGTGTAGTCTTTGTATGATTGAAGAGCAGATAATCTATCCTGATCAGGTACGATAAGCCAGCCCAGTCTTAATCCGGGCAGGGCAAAACTTTTTGACATACCACAAAGACTAATCGAGTTTTTATATTTCTCACTTGCACTAGGTAAACGATTGTCCTCCTCGTATTCAAGAAAGCGGTACATCTCATCTGAGAACAGCAGGATATCACGTTCCTTCACAAGATTGATCATTCTCTGAAATTCATTCTTACTCAGCATTGCTCCTGTGGGATTATGAGGAAAATTTACCACCAGCATCCGGGTTTCATCCGACAGGAGATTTTCTAAATCATCAAGCGAAAAGCGATTATTCATATCCGGTTCCCAGCGGCTGAGCTTACATCCTTTGCTATTCGCCAGTTCATATAATGATTGATAACCTGGGAAAGTGGTCACCACCTGATCACCTGCATTTAGCAGTAACTGCATGCTGAGGTAAATGCCTTCCTCAGGTGTGATAATCAGTACCTGATCGGGATGTACGCCACTATACATTTTGGCAATTTCCTCCCGGATAAGAGCTAAGCCTTGCGATTCGGTATATGCCAGTTTGAGATTATCCCATAGTTCAAGTGCCTCCGGATCAGCCATTGCCAGCATTTCTTGCAATGACAAAGGTTCGCAATCAGAGCTGCTTAGCAAATACTTAGCAGTAAATTCAAATTCAGCAAAATATCTCTCAAGAGCAAAGTCATTTATGTGCATTGGTTGATCAGGTTTTAGTAATTATCTTCTATAGGAATTATGGATGATTTGCAAGCTGGAATCCAAAACAGCATCTTTTCCCTCGATAACATCCATGGCACTTGGAATAAGCAGATGATCGGGTTGAATACCTTCAGACCAGGAGATTCCTTCCACCGCCGTATAATATGTTCTTTGGGCGATTCTGCCATTAAATCCGGAATGCTTAAGTGAAAATTCCATACTGGCGTCGTTGCAGGTATAAGTGGCTCCTGATTCCTGTCCGACAAAGGTGGCCAGATTATGGTATTTCAACAGGCCAATAAAGTGCCCGGTAGTAGAGAAGCACCCGCCGTCGATCAGGACATACAATTTTCCTTTGAATCTGTTTTCAAAAACGGGCAGGGGATCGGCATACTTCTGATATCCAAAAAACTTCTCGCCAAAATAGGGTAAAGGCTTGGGTATAAGGTAAGAAAAGAGGTGGGTTGAGCAATGGGGATCGCCTCCTGAATTTCCTCTGAGGTCGAGAATCAGATTGTCTGCTTTTGAGTTTCTGATTTTCATGAATGCATCATCCATATATTCTTTGAATGCATCCACATGGTCGTAATAGCCGAAAGTTCGAATACGCAGAAGTGCTGTTTTCCCTTCCAGGTCGGTTTTGAGTTCAAAATCTTTGCCAGTGGAGGAAGGAGACCTGAGTTGATTATATCTGGCTGCCTCAATGGTAACATTCTCAGAACTATCAGAATCTGGTCTTTTGAAAGTAATCTGGTAGTCATTCGGAAAATTGAACATTGCTGCAATCCGCCAGGGGAAATATTGAACTATAAACCAGTCGCGCCGGCTGTTCCATAATCCATCACCAGGAGTATATGATCTTAATTGATTTAGTATTTCTATTGCCGGCTGTCCATTTATTTCTGAGATTTCCGAAGCTGGAGATAAGTTATTATCGTCAGTTAATGAGGATGTTATAAAGAGCGCCTCATTTGCAATATGAACCTGAAATGGGAAGTACCCACTTTCCTTATTAGCCCAAAACCATTGGGGGATACTTATTTGGGAATGGCCACAACCTATAGATGCAATAATTTTACTAAAATGCGGGAAAGCATCTTCAATTTTCATGTCGTCATGGAAACTGTTCTCAGCTGCCTCAAAGAGGGAATCAAAATATTCCGCAGAATTAAATCGGTAAAGCTGGGGGTGTTTCGATTCAATAATGCCACGAAACTGTTCCAGATCATCCTGTAATTCCGCAGCAGACAAACGCTCCTTATTCTCCTGTGCCACCGACCTACATCCAAAAGCAATAAATACTACAACAAAAGCAACTAAAATCACATTCCTAAAAAAAGCCATAACAAAGCAATTTAAATCAGTGAGACTTTGATTTTGATTTCAAAATCATTTAGCCGAACTGATCCCGAGCGTTAGTCTCGGGATCTCTATGGGTCATGTCCCTTCCATCCCCATCCCTTCCGTCCCCTCTTCTCCCCGACTCCCGATTCCCGCCTGCCCCGATGTCAATCGGGGATTCCCGACTCCCGATTCAATTAGCGGCGATTCCTTAAGGAAAAGCACTCCGATCAGGGCCAGGATGGATAATCCGGCAAAAATGGTCATAAAATCACCCAGATAAGCATTCTCTTTCATACTCATGCCAGCGACAAATACCATTCCTGTAATTTGACCTACCCAGAGCAAAATTGACTGTGAGGCAGACTCGGGTGCCGGATAAGAAACTTCAGCAGCGTATTGAAAACCAATTGGTCCGGCACTCATGACGAAGAAGCCGAGTATAAATGAACTAATCATACTGATCGTATAAATACTATCTGCATTTGAGGCTATTTGGTCGGCGAAAGCCAATCCAAATACCCCGGGTACCATCCCGGCCATGCAAATTACCAGGAAGAGTTTTCGTTTTCTAAGTTTATCCGACAGGAGAGGAATGATAACAGCACCTATAATACCGCCAATAAGCATCAGTCCGCCAATTAATCCATCTGAATCGGCCACTCCTGAATTTTCTGCCAGTGCATCAGTAAGTGAACTGATGGCATTGAAAATACCCAGACCGATAAAGAACAGGAAAATCGTAATCAGCATATTCCGGTTCTTCAACATGAGGGCAAAACCTTTTCTGAAGCTTAGCCTTTTATACACTTCTCCCGAAGGGGGTGTAGGGGGGTGCTCTCTGATAAATGCCAGCACCAATACTGCTGCTAGCACGGATATCAGCCCGTAAAACATTAGCATTTTCTCGAATCCCTGACCGTAATCGGGTAGGGCGGGATCGGAGCCGATCAGCATAGGAGTAACAAGCATAGCGATGATGATCCCCAGATATTGGGAAAGAGCTGCCATCCCGGCTGCCAATGCCCTTTCCCTGAGGGGGAACCACCTTACAGTTACAGCAGTTATAGCATTCAGGATAAAGGGTTGAGCGATGGCTAATCCAATCTGAGCAATGACAACCATTAAAAAGCTGGCTGCAAAAATTCCTTTGAGGAGGGCGAAAATTCCGGTCAGTACAGCACCTATGGATAAGCCTATCTTAATTCCATATGTATCGATAATATAGGAAGCGGGGAAACTAATGAGTATATAAATCACCATGTATGACATGGCAAGGAAATCAATATTGAAAAATGAGTTTGGATTAAATTGTCCCTGATAAAATTCATTGGCAGGCCTGGCAACAGCAGCATGGGTAAGCCATTGAATCTGGATAACCAGTGAGAGAAGCATGAAGATTGCTAAAATTATATAACGGTAAGGATAAACTTTTGGGCTGTTTTTTGAATTCATACACTATAAAGTTTCCTTAAAGGTAAAATTTTTCATCTAACAGAAAGATGGCACCTTAGGCTGAACTTTTTTATCATTCATGTGTATTATATTCAACTTAAGCACATTAATACTAAATCATTGTGATATGAAGAATCAGGCAATTGGATGGGTTGAGATTCCTGTAACGGATATGGAACGGGCCATAAGCTTTTATGAAACAGTATTCGATTATAAAATTGAGCGCCATATGATGGGAGATGTGGATATGGGTTGGTTTCCATGGGTGGAGAATGGAAGTGGATCGGGTGGATCATTAGTCAAACCCCCTGACTGTGTTCCTTCCCGGGAGGGGGTTTTTGTATATTTAACCTGCCACTCTGGTGATTTGAATAATGAGTTATCAAGAGTTGAGGCTGCCGGCGGAATTATTCTCAGAGATAAACATAAAATCTCAGATGAGCACGGGTATCAAGCGAGAATACTAGATACTGAAGGTAACAGACTTGCTCTGCATTCAAAGGAATAAGGCTGTTTCTATTGAAGCTTCTTGCCAAAGAATATGATTACATCCATGCTTGGTTTGAGATTTCTGTATTATAGAGCAGGTAATTATGTATTGATCTGGCAATATCAGCGTCAATAAATGGAAGTCGAACAGATCCTGATGCATTACCAATTTTCAAATTGGCCAGATTTCTTCTTTTTTGGATGAAGCTTTGCTGAAACTCGAGATGCTGAACTTTGTGTAGCTCCATCTGCTTAAACTTGTGAGAGATGGCTCCTGAAGACACTCTTATCTGATCGTTATTGATCTGGAAATAGCTCTTCTTTAATTTATAAAGGCTATGAAAGAAAGCTAGAACCAGCCAGATAATTGCGGGAATGAGGAAAGTCCAAGCGTAAAAATATGCCGGTGTAAGCAGAACAAAAGGAATCCAACCGGAGAATAACCAGTTTCTGTTAAAATAATACTTTGATGACCTGATAATAGTCTGTGTTGATAGCTTGTCTTCTCCAAACAGATCATTAGTAAGTATTTCAATATGTTGAGTTAAGCAGCCTGGAATTTCAATCATCTGGTTTTGTGGTGTCAAACCACTGGTGGCCTGTTTCATATTTACTTTGAAAATTCCAAACATCTTTTTTACCGGACCTGTTTCCCAATTCAACTGCTGGATTTTGTAAAATGGAACTAAAACATTTCTCCTGTTTAGTAATCCGGATACAATGCGATAAGTTTTATTAGAGCGCAGAAACTTCAAATTATAAAACAAGATTAAGGTTCGGATTAAAGAAAAAAGGAAGGATAATATCAGGAAGGCCACGACCATAAGGCTGATTACAAGAAAGCCTGATTGACTAAAGTAATCTAGAATCTCGCTGGAGTATTCCTTAGCTTTTTCTTCAAATAAATCAGATATCTGGTTGAAAATACCGTTGCCAAAAACCAGGATTAACAATGCAGCCCTGGTATGATTCTGACTAATTCCAATCTTCAGCAGATCTCTGTTTGACAAGCTCAGGATTTCCTCTTCACCTTCTGCTTCTTTTTTATCATCGCTTGTTACACCTGATTGTATTTCAAGATTAGAACTCAGTTCAAGAGCCAGTTGAACGGCAACATGTTTAGTTAATGAAAGAATTTTGAGCTCTTTTCCATCAGTTCCGGCAGTGTCAATTTCCAGACTCATAACATTTAGAAACTGCTGTAAAATGCTTTGGTTAGTTTTGACGTTCTGTATGCGCTCCAGAGGTATGGTGAGTGTTTTCCTGTTAATGTATCCTTTATTTAGTATAAACTGATCATTAATGACATGATATTTAAAGTTCCTGAAATATAGAAATGAATGTATTAAGGTAAGGATACCGGCACCGAGAATAAACAGACCAAAAAGC
This sequence comes from Bacteroidota bacterium, assembly GCA_018669475.1. Classification (GTDB taxonomy): domain Bacteria; phylum Bacteroidota; class Bacteroidia; order Bacteroidales; family UBA12481; genus JABHCC01. Next base: position 23,108 of record JABHCC010000107.1, read on the forward strand.
TGAAGTTTGTTGGCAATATCCTTCATTACAAGCAGGTAAATAATAGCCGGCCAGAATAATTTGATTGCTTTTCCACTCTGCTGAAGGAATATCAGGATCAATCCTTTGCTCGACTGTAAGCGGGGCTGTGTGAAATCAATTTTGCTCATCAGAACTGATTTCATCCGTTAGAAAAGAACGAATTTGTTGAGCCGTATTTAGTGGGAGTCCGGGAATGCTAAGATCATCTGTACTGCCACCTGCTGTATAGACTTTTATCGAAGCTAATTCCATTTTCTTTTCAAGTATACCCTGTATGAGCTCAACATGCTGAATACGCTTAAAAGGAATCGAAGTCAGTTTGAAATTTATTAAACCTCGTTTATAAGCAATGTCTTTTTCACGAATCAGGTATCCCCTGTAAGGGAAAGACAATCGTGTAATAATGAATGCATAAGTAAAAATACTTAGCAGAACTCCAGCCAGAATGAAGAAAGCAATTGGAGGAATTTCGCTCTTTGCAATGAAAAAGAAACCAACACCCAATAGAATCATTATCAATACGAAAATTGCCAGACGGATATATATCAGCCTGAGATATTTTGGGTCGACAAGGTTGAATTCCTCTTTTTTTAGCTCCGGGAGATTGTTTGGGAGGATTATGGAGTTTTTAAAGTCAATGGTCATTAGTATTGATATAGTTATCAGTTATCAGTTTTCAGTTATCAGTCTGTCTGGATGTTAGCAGGATTTGTGTTAATTCTTTTATTAGTTCTTTTGCGTTTTCTTTTGAGAAACACATTGGGGGCTTAAATTTAATCACATTCTCGTAGGGACCGTCAGTACTTAAAAGGAATCCTCGGTTTTTCATTTCTGCCACAATAGCAGATGCTGTTTCAGGATCGGGTTCTTCAGCCTTCTGATTCTTAACAAATTCAATACCAATAAAAAGTCCGGTACCCCTTACTTCAAGAATCCCTGGTGATTTTATTGATTTTAATTCTGCCAACAAGAAATCACCAACTTCAAGAGCATTAGCCTGAAGGCCTTCATCTTCAATAACCTCAAGCACTGTTTTTGCAATTTCACAGCTTACAGGATTGCCACCGAATGAGCTAAAAAACTCCATTCCGGTTTCAAAACTTTTTGCTACCTCATTGCTGCAAACCACAGCACCCATCGGATGTCCGTTAGCAATAGGTTTGCCCAGAATCACAATATCAGGCACAACATCATAAAGCTCAAATCCCCAGAAATACTTTCCAACGCGGGCAAATCCGGTTTGCACCTCATCAGCAATATATAGTCCCCCATGTTTCCTGATCCATCCAACCCGGTCTTGCATCTGCGCTTTGTCAAGCAAAACCTGCCCGGCACATCCAGGAATAGATTCAGCGATGAAAGCGGCAGGCGGGATTCCCCGATTCCATCGGGGCAGGCGGGAATCGGGAGTTTTAATCCCTAAGCCATAAGCCTTAAGCCCTAATACTTGTATTCCGTCCCCCTTGCCGCCTCCACCTTTCCCATCAAACTTATACGGACTCAAAGCTATAGCTGTACTTGTATTTCCATGATACGCATGCTCAAGCACCTGAAATCCATCCCGGCCAGTATGTTTTTTTGCCAATCGTACGGCCAGGTCAGTGGCAGCTGATCCGGAGTTGACGAAGAAAATTTTTGATAAGGAATCAGGAAAAGTTGATAAAAGCTTCTCAGAGTATTCATTGAGGCTGTCGAACACATAACGCGAATTTGTATTCAGACGGGCCATTTGCTTTTGACCGGCTTCAACCACTTTGGGGTGACAGTGGCCTACATGAGGAATATTGTTGACACAGTCGACATAGGTCTTTCCATCAGCACTATACATGTACTGTAACGCTGATCCCAGCATCTCGATTGGTTCATCGTAGCTTAAGGACATGTTAGAGGAGAAGAATTTTTTCCGGCTTGTGATTTTAGCGACTGTGCTCTCCTCAATAATCTCTTTTCTGGTATACGGCAAATTACAAGCGGACATTATTTTCTCTTTGAACAGGAAAGGATTAACACGTATCCATCTCAACAACAGCTCCTGTGACGGTTTGGCGCTGATCTGGTGATACTCACTGTCGGGCTGTTCATGACTCTTTTTTGCAGCATGAACGATGCTTGTACACATACGGGCAGCAATCAGATAATAGAGAACGGATA
>JABHCC010000108.1 GCA_018669475.1 Bacteroidota bacterium
AATTAACTTTGCTGATATTGTATTTACCGAATTGACCAGACCTCCCTTTAGCGAATAGAATCCTTCATGTTCACCATCTGAATTCTCGGGTGTCCAATCCTGATAATCTTCGTATGTTGCTAATTCATTAGAGATAAACTCACAAGGATCAATTCCTCCGGATAATGCCGTGGCGTACAGGATGGGCTTGAAAGTAGAACCTACCTGTCGTGCAGATTTCACATGATCATATTTGAAGAACTGGAAATTTCGTCCGCCAACCCAGGCCTTCACATGTCCGTTAGATGGATCCATGGCAAAAAAACCAGCCTGTAGAGTGGTGAGAGTTTGCTTTATTGAATCGAGAGGTGAGATCTTTCTCAATATGCCTTTCCCTGTTTCCCAATTAAAAACTGTGATCTCACGCCACTTCTTCATCTCAGCAATTGCTTCGTTGTGCTTCATGCCAGATTGCACAAGTCTTTTGTAACGGACAGATGATCGGATAGCTGAGTTTAGTATTTTAGGGTCTCCTTCCCATGCATCCCTACCCGACCAGTGAATAGTAAATTCATTCTGCAGCTGCTTCAGATGAATAGCTACAGCCCTATTGGCATATTCCTGCAAAGTTGAATCAATACTCGTTGTTATCCTGAGTCCGTCAGTATAGATATTGTATTTATCGTCGAAGAGATCATCAAGAATCTCCTGTACTTTTGGGCGAATATGCTCGAGGAAATAGGGAGCCGGACCGTTATTGTAATCCAGTTTACGATAATTAAGCCTGATGGGCTGATTCTGATATTTTTTCGCTTCTTCCTGACTTATAACACCTTGAGAGGCCATCCTGTCTAATACAATATTCCTTCTTTGCAATGACTTTTCAGGATTTACTCTGGGATTATAAGCTGTATTAGCAGCTAGCATACCGACAATGGTAGCGGCCTCGGCCGGATTTAGCTGAGCAGAGGCTTTACCGAAAAAACGTTGAGAGGCAACCTCAATGCCGTAAGTATTGTCGCCAAATGGTACAGTGTTCAGATAAAGAGCCAGAACCTCATCTTTGGAGTATACTTTTTCGAGACGTGCCGAAATAAATATTTCACGTACCTTATTGATTGGCAGAGTAAATTTTCCATAATCCGATCGATGATATAGATTCCGTGCCAGTTGTTGAGAAATAGTACTTCCCCCTCCCTGAGACCTGTCTCCTAAAACAATTGTTTTAACAAAAACCCTGGCAAGACTTCTGATATCCAAGCCCCTGTGTCGGAAGAATCGGCTGTCCTCAGTGGCAACCAGGGCATCTTTTACATACTGTGAAATATTCTCCTCTCCGATAGTCATCCGGTTCTGTAGAAAATACTTCCCTACCATACGGTGATCATGTGAGTAAACCAGAGTGGCTGAATTGTTTTTCACCCTGCTCAGAGTGGCTTTTGTTGGGATTGGTCCGAATAGTCCCAGGTAAACTGAGAAAACAAAGAAGAACACCAGGCAAGTGAGCACAACAGCTGACTTAAACAAGAAGATTAGAAATCTGCTTCTCGCCGATTTCTTTTTGCCCTTTCTTTTACTGACACTCTTTCTGGAAGGTTTCCTTTTAACTTTTGTCTTGGCCATTTATTATCAAAATCGAAGCCTAAAAATAGTTGATTAAGCGATGGTATCATCAATATTTGATGATTTTATCTCAAGGCTCAGGACTCAGGTCACTAAGCAGAAGAACCTAGTATCGGTGAAAAGGTAGATTTATAGTGATAATATAAAACCTTATTGATTTTCAATTGTCAACTGATTCCAAAGCAAGGTGCAATAAAAAGTACAGATAAATGAATAACAAAGAAATAGATAAAATCCGGGAGATTGAAAACAGGGAGTGGATAGAATCATTGGATTATATTATTGATAAAGGAGGACCTGAGCGTGCTAAAGAAATTCTACTATTACTTCAGTCCCGATCGCAGTTAAAGGGAATTGATTTCACCTACCAGGGAAATACTCCGTATACAAACACCATTCCTGTTATTAAGGAATCGCCATACCCGGGTAGCAGGGAACTTGAGCGGAAGATAAAAAGTATAATCAGATGGAACGCGATGGCCATGGTGGTGCGTGCAAATAAAGAGGAAGATGGTATTGGAGGTCATATTTCCACTTTTGCTTCAAGCGCATCACTGTATGAAGTAGGCTTCAATCATTTCTTCAAAGGGGGAGATTCAGGACAGCCAGCTGACATTATTTATTTTCAGGGTCATGCAGCCCCGGGCATTTATGCCAGATCATTTCTCGAAGGGCGACTGACGGAAAAGGATCTGGAAAATTTCAGAAGGGAATTAAAGCCAGATGGAGGATTGTCGTCGTACCCTCATCCACGTTCTATGCCCGGATATTGGCAATTCCCCACTGTTTCAATGGGATTAGGACCTCTGATGGCAATTTATCAGGCCCGATTCAATCAGTATATGATAGATAAAGGACTGATAGCCAAATCTAATCAGAAAGTTTGGGCTTTCTTAGGAGATGGTGAGATGGACGAACCGGAATCAATGGGAGCATTGACACTTGCTTCCCGAGAGGGATTGGACAATCTGATTTTTGTAGTTAATTGTAATCTACAAAGGCTTGATGGTCCGGTGAGGGGAAATGGGTCCATCATAAATGAACTGGAATCGGCTTTTCACGGTGCTGGCTGGAATGTTATTAAAGTCATTCATGGTCAGGATTGGGATCCGCTATTTGAAAAAGATCAAGATGGTCTTTTAGCCAAGCGATTTGGAGAACTCGTGGACGGGCAACGACAAAAATATGTCGTTTCTGACGGGGATTACATCCGGCAGGACTTTTTTGGAAAATATGAAGCAACCCTGAAGATGGTTGAGCATTATTCTGATGAACAATTACAGAAGTTAAGACGTGGAGGACATGATCCACTTAAGATTTATAATGCCTTCAAAAGTGCTGTCAATCACAAAGGGGCTCCAACTGTAATTCTGGCATCCACCATAAAAGGATATGGATTGGGTGAAGCAGGTGAAGGAAGAAATATTACTCATCAGCAGAAAAAACTGAATGAGGAGGAGATGAAATATTTCCGTGGACGCTTTGGCATTCCGATTTCAGATGAAGAAATAGGGAAAGCCCCTTTTTATAAGCCTGATAAAGATAGTGAAGAAATTAAATATCTCTTGGAAAAGAGGGAGCAGTTGGGTGGATTTTTACCTAAAAGAAATGCTGAAAAAGTAAGATTTACCATGCCTGATCATTCCATATTTGATGCTTACTCAAAAGATAGTGGAGATAAGGAGGTGGCTACGACTATGGTCATGGTTCAGATTCTTGGGAAGCTTCTGAAAGATAAGAATGTAGGCAAACTGATTGTTCCAATTGTGCCGGATGAATCGAGAACTTTTGGAATGGATGCATTATTCAGACAAGCCGGCATTTATGCTCATACCGGGCAGCTTTATGAACCGGTTGACCGGGATAGCCTGATGTATTACAAAGAAGCTAAAGACGGAGCCATTTTGGAGGAAGGGATTAATGAAGCTGGCTCAATGTCATCGTTTATTGCAGCAGGAACCAGTCATGCCACTCATGGAGTGAATAATATTCCATTTTTTATTTTCTATTCAATGTTTGGATTTCAACGTGTAGGTGACCTGATATGGGCAGCTTCTGATATAAGGGCACGTGGTTTTATGATTGGAGGAACTTCAGGGCGAACCACTTTGGCAGGAGAAGGATTACAGCATCAAGACGGTAATAGTCACCTGATGGCCCTTAGCTATCCTTCGATACGGGCCTATGATCCAGCATTTGCTTTTGAACTATCAATTATCATTGAAGAGGGGATAAAGGATATGTATCTTGATGCAAAAGATGTTATCTATTACGTAACAGTAATGAATGAGAAGTATCTGATGCCAGCTAAGCCTCCCTGTACTAAAGATCATATTTTAAAAGGAATGTATCAGTACAAGTATGCCAGCAATAACACTCATAACATCAACCTTCTGGGAAGTGGTGCTATTTTAAACCAGGTTATCAAGGCATCTGACATTTTGGAAAAAGACTATGGGATTGATATCAACATCTGGAGTGTCACCAGCTATAAAGCTCTGTATGACGATGCCCGTAGTATCGACCACCACAATAATCTCAATCCTACGAAACGAAAAAACTCACACATCCGCCAATTGGTGGGAGATGAAGAAGGAATCTATATCGCCTCTTCTGACTATGTAAAGGCCCTGCCACTTTCAGTGGCCAAGTACTTTCCAGGAGATTTTACTGCTTTGGGGACTGACGGTTTTGGATTAAGTGAAGGAAGGGAATCATTGCGTGATCATTTTGAAGTAGACGCAAGGCATATTGTTTGGACCACTTTAGTTCAGCTATATGATAGGGGTAAGCTGCATGCCGATCTTCTTGCAAAAGCAAAGAAGAAGTTGAAGATAAAGTCGGGCAAGGTTGATCCAGGGACAGTGTAAACAATAATAATTGCACAAATGACAAAAGAAATACTATTACCAGAAATAGCTGATAATGTTGTTACGGGATACCTGGCCAGTGTGCTGGTATCTGTTGGTGACCAGATTGAGGAGGACCAATCCATTATTGAGGTTGAAACCGACAAGGCAACAACAGATATCCCGTCACCGTTCGCTGGCAAAATCTTGGATATCAAGGTAAATCAGGGAGATGAAATTCGTGTTGGCCAGGTTATAATGATAGTTGAATCAGCTGATTCTTCTGCAGCAGAGCAAGCGGGCGACAAACCCAAGGCACCAGAATTTTCTCATCAAGTTACAGCTGAGGCAATTACAACAGAACAAACTAAGGATAAGGTAAAACAAGTTGTAAGTACAAATACATCATCAATAGCAGATATTTCATCATCGAAAGGAGCGATTGTACCTGCGTCTCCATCAGTAAGAAGGTTTGCAAGAGAATTGGGGGTAGACATAAACCATGTTCAAGGAACTGGTGTTGCTGGAAGAATATCGGATGATGATGTGAAAGCCCATACAAAATCAGTTATTCAGGGTGGTGGCTTCCAGTCTCTTATTCAATCTGATTATGCTGAAGTACCTGATTTTTCTCAATGGGGACCTGTGGATACAGAGCCTATGAGCAGAATTCGTCAAATCACGGCCGAGAGTACAGTAAACAGCTGGCAAAGCATTCCTCAGGTTGTTCAATTCGATAAAGCGGATATTACGGACATTGAGAAATTCAGACAGCAGAATAAAAATCTGGTGGAAAAAGCCGGTGGAAAACTAACTATGACTGCTATAATATTGAAAGTCTCGGCTGCGGCTCTTCGTAAGTTCCCTAAGTTCAATGCCAGCGTGGATATGAAGAATAGACAAGTAGTTTACAAAGATTATGTGAATATTGGAGTAGCCGTTGATACAGCTCAAGGTTTGTTAGTTCCGATTATTCGCGATGCTGATAAAAAGAACTTATCTGAATTATCACTTGAATTAGGCGAATTAGCAGAAAAAGCACGTTCGAGAAAACTCAGTTCTGCTGAGATGCAAGGAGGAAATTTCACGATATCTAATCTGGGAGGCATAAGTGGTACCGGCTTCACACCTATTGTATATCCACATCAGGTAGCCATTATGGGTGTTTCCAAAGCAAGTATGGAACAAGTTTTCAGAGACAATCAGTTCGTTGCACGTCAAATGATGCCTCTCTCCTTAAGTTATGATCATCGACTTATCGATGGAGCTGATGGGGCTCGTTTCTTAGCTTGGATCTGTAAAGTTTTGGAGCAAGCATTCAATTTATGGTTATAGAAAGGAGTAATAAATGGTAAACAATAAAATATATGATGTCGTTGTTATAGGAGCCGGTCCTGGTGGTTATCGGGCTGCTTTCATGGCAGCAGACCTTGGACTCAAAACAGCTCTGGTTGATCCTCAGGCTCATCCGGGAGGAGTGTGCTTATTTAGAGGGTGTATACCAACCAAAGCCCTTCTACATCTGGTAAAGGTAAAAGAGGAAGCCATCCAGGCTAAAGAATGGGGCTTAAACTTTCAAGAGCCTTCAATTGACCTTGCAAAAATCAAATCATGGAAAGATTCTGTAATCCAAAAACTTACGGGAGGATTAGGACAGCTTACAAAAGCAAGGCAGATCGATTACATTAGGGCACGAGCTGAATTTAGCAGCCTGAACGAACTGTCGATCAATCTGGTAGAAGGGGGTACGGAATCATTAACTTTCAAACATGCAATTATTGCTACAGGCGCCAAACCCATAAAACTTCCCTTTATCAAGGAGTACAGCGACCGTATTATGAATGCGGAAATTGCACTGGAACTCAGGTCTATTCCCAAAAAACTTTTAGTTATTGGGGGTGGTTATATTGGGATGGAATCTGCAACTATTTACAAGGGCCTTGGATCAAAAGTCAGTCTTGTTGAAGCTACTGAATCTGTTATGCCCACGATGGATGAGGAACTGGTATCCATATACATGAGGAAGAATAAGGATTTATTTGAAAATAAATACTTCAACACTTTGGTTACAGATATAAAAGAATTAAAATCGAAGGTAAAGGTCAGTTTTAAAAGATCAGATGGGAACAGTTTTGAGGAGGATTTTGATTCGGTTCTTTTATCGATTGGTATGAGACCCAATAATCAGGGTATTGGTTTGGATCAAGTAGGAATTGAACTTGACGTCAGAGGTTTTATCAAGATTGATGATCAATGTCGGACGAATATTGATCATATCTTCGCAATAGGAGATATCAGTGGTGGTGCTTTATTGGCTCATAAAGCCAGCTATCAGGGCAGAATTGCTGCAGAAGTCATTGCTGGAAAGAAAGTTGGCTTTGATGCCAGGGCTATTCCGGCTGTTGTATATACTGATCCGGAGATTGCAGTAGCAGGCTTATCAGAAAACGATTGTAGGGATCAGGGAATAAAATATAAAGCGGTAAAATTCCCATGGGCTGCGTCAGGAAGAGCCATCGCAAATGGGGATTCTGTTGGTTTAACCAAGTTATTAATAGAAGAGAATACTGAACGAATTCTGGGGGCCGGAATAATTGGTAAAAATGCCGGGGATTTAATTTCCGAGGCGGTTCTGGGAATTGAAATGGCAGCCCGAGCTAGTGATATTGCCCTTAGCATCCATCCCCATCCCACAGTTTCAGAAACAATTATGGAAGCAGCCGAGGTATTTTATGGGCATCCGGTGCATATTGGGTCGAAAACGTGAGCTTACTTATGTTGTCCAAACAAAGCATCAACGAGACTGCGGTAACTTTTTCCTACAGGAAGTTTCTTGCCTTTGATTTCGATCATATTCCCCTCCATAGATAATATCTTCCTGACAGATACAATATATGACTTATGTATTCGGATAAACTGATCTTGAGGAAGTTTTTTCTCAAGGTCTTTTATTGCTGCCAGGGCTGTAATTCTCTGATCATAAGTGTGAAAACTAACATAAGCCTTTTGGCCTTCTATGTAAACAAGATCTTCATAGTTAAGTTTGTATAACTTTCTATCAGCCCTTATAATAATATGCTGATCGAGTAATTGGGTCTGATCTTTTTCAGTTGGATTCTCCTGAATGGATTTTGTCTTGGCCGTATGGCACTCCAGAGCCTTATTTACAGCCTGGAAAAAACGTTCAAATGAAAATGGTTTTAATAAATAGTCTGTAACGTTCAATACATATCCTTCAATGGCAAATTCCTTGTGAGCTGTGGCGAAAATAACCATTGGAGGATTATCCAGAATCTTCAAGAAATCTAATCCTGATATATCAGGCATTTGAATATCCAAAAAGATTAGATCCAATTGATTCGACTTAATTAACTCCATTGCCTTCATAGGAGAATTGAAATCCCCTTTCAATTCCAGAAAAGGTATCTTGTGAATATAATCCCTGATATATTGCCGGGCCAGATATTCATCATCAATTATAGCACACCGAAGTTTCATTTTGGTAATAATTCAAGATTTACTGTGAAACGATCTTCCTCCTTAAGAATTTCCAGGTTATGCTCTCCCGGATATAGGATATTGAGGCGTTGTTTAACATTCTCGATTCCGGTACCAGCTCCTTTCATTGTTCTGCCAGTCAATGGAATTGAATTCGAAATTGAAAATTTAATCACGTTATCCTTAGAACTCAGTTTAATATCAATAGCTGAATCATCATTTTCCGCAATTCTACTGAATTTAAAACTATTCTCTACGAAAGGCAAGAATAATAAAGGAGATACTGTGAGTCCCCGATTAAGTCCATCGCAGCTAAAGTTAACATTAGAATTTTCCGCAGATTTCATTTTTTGAAAAACGATATAGTTTTCAATATACTCTACCTCTTTATCCAAACTGACTTGCTCCTCCTGACAATCCTCGATTACATATCTTAACATTTGTGATAACTTAAGAATACCATCAGGAGCTGCATCTGATTTCATATAAGAGAGAGAATAAATATTGTTTAAAGCATTAAACAGAAAATGCGGATTGATTTGTGCTTTTAGAAGTTTCAGTTCAGTTTGCAATTTCTCTTCATGTATTTGATTAGATCTTACAGTCTGATCTTGTAAGCGATTCTGTAACAATAGTATTGTATTTCCAAGATGGAACATTGAAATCCAAAAAGCAGACCTGAGAAATACTAATTCCGCTGGTTTATCACGGGGTCTTAGATCTCTGATATTGCTGCCTATGAATATTTTGTCCATTAATCCCAATCCTGCAGCCATTATAATTACAAGGACTATTGAAAAAAGCACATATGGCCAATTATGCTTCTCCCGATAATATTTTTTGAATCCCCACAAAGAATTAAGGTATACAGTCGCCGCGGCAAAGCCAAGGTTAATAAATACAATTAAAACTGCTGTTCCAAAAGGGAGCAAGTTAAAGGCAAATGCAAAATATATTAATATCAGCGCTACCCAGAAGCTTGTTGTAAGAATTGTTTGTCTACTCATTGTATAAAATTCCGCCTAAAAATATAGAATAATTCATGTAAGCTATAAGAATAATTAACGAACACATGTTTTTCTCTAACCAACTTCACCATTAAACTAAGAACCAGGTATAATTACCTCAAATTAGCCAAATCGCTTCATTTGTTTACTTTGGGCTTCCCTTTGTTCATAAAACTTTCAAGAACAACTCACACAGCTTTTATTCGCATCTAATTTACTCAAATACAAGTGATGAAGAGAGCAATCTTAGCAGTAGTCCTTCTTTTTTCCATTGTAAGTGTGTGGGCAGAACAAAAAAGCACACTTAGTGGATATATAAAAGATGCCAAGACAGGAGAGGTGATGATAAGCGCCACTGTTTATGTTGAAGAACTGGAAGCTGGTTTGGTTACGAACCAATATGGTTTCTATTCACTTACGATTCCTGATGGTCAATATACAGTTCGATACAGTTTTGTTGGTTACAGATCGCATACCGAACAAATAGTTCTTAATGGACATAAACAACTCAATGTTGAAATAAGCCCACTGGTTGAACAAATTGATCAGGTAACTATTCGGGCAGGCGGTCAGAACCGTAATGTAAAGTCAGCTGAAATCAGTCTGATAAAGCTGGATATGAAAGAGATCTCGCAAGTTCCCGTGATATTTGGCGAAAAAGATATACTTAAAAGTATACAGTTGCTCCCTGGAGTAAAATCAGCTGGTGAAGGGAATAGCGGATATTATGTCAGGGGTGGAAATGCTGATCAGAACCTGATATTATTGGATGAGGCTCCTGTTTATAATGCTTCTCACCTGATGGGATTTTTCTCAGTATTTAACTCAAATGCCATTAAGGATGTTCAATTGTATAAAGGCGGTATGCCTGCCAAATATGGCGGACGTTTATCATCAGTTCTGGACATCACTATGAATGATGGTAACACAAAACAATTTGGCGCATCTGGCGGAATTGGCTTGATTTCGTCAAACCTGACTCTGGAGGGCCCAATAATCAAAGATCAGGGATCCTTCATTGTATCAGGCCGAAGAACATATGCAGATGCTTTTCTAAAGTTTTTGCCAGACTCCACAATCAGCAATACCAGCCTGTATTTCTATGATTTCAATTTAAAAGCAAATTACAGGGTAAGCGATAAAGATCGAATTTATCTTTCAGGATATTTTGGACGAGATGTATTAGGATTTAAGGATTTGATGAACATCGACTGGGGTAACTCAACTGGAACAATACGCTGGAATCATCTTTTTGGTAATCGACTATTTCTAAATAGTAGCTTTATTTACAGCAACTATGACTTCAAGCAAGGAGCAGACTTCAATGACTTCTCTATGAGTATGTTATCAGGAATTGAAGATTATAATCTTAAAGAAGATTTCCAGTTCTATTTTGACAGTAATAACACCTTTAAATGGGGCGGAAATCTGATTTACCATAGTTTCATGCCTGGTCATGTAGATAGTGACTTCGAAGGATTTATTGGCACTTCAGTGGATGATCGCTACGCATGGGATGCTGCAGTCTATCTTTCTCATGAAAGTAAGATCGGATCACGTTTGCAACTCAATTACGGCTTAAGGTATTCATATTTTCAGCCAGTTGGACCAGGAGATTATTACACTTTTGATACCTATGGTATTGTTTTAGATACAATCAACTATCAAAAAGGTGAAACTATTGCTCAATACGGAGGTATAGAACCACGAGCTTCGGTGAGTTTTGTCCTTTCTGAGCATAACTCAATAAAAGCCTCTTATAATCGCAACAGGCAGTATGTTCATTTGATTAGCAACGCTACATCAGGCACACCTCTTGACTCCTGGATTCCAAGTAGCAATATTGTTCAGCCGGAAGTTGCTGACCAATTTGCTCTGGGTTACTTCCGTAACTTTGACAACAATACCTGGGAAACATCTATTGAAGCCTATTACAAAAATCTTCAAAATCAAATAGAATATAAGAATGGTGCTGATCTGCTGTCTAATCCTTTGATCGAATCTCAATTGGTATTCGGCGAAGGAAGGTCATATGGATTGGAATTGTATGTGAAAAAGAGAACTGGAAAATTGACCGGATGGGTAAGTTATACGCTAAGTCGAACTGAAAAAAGTTTCGACGAAATTGACAATGGAGCATGGTTTCCTGCTCGCCATGATCGTACTCATGATTTCTCAATAACCGGGATTTATCAGATTAATCCAAAAATGAGCTTTAGTGCCTCATGGGTGTATTACACAGGAGATGCAGTAACCTTTCCGAGTGGTAAGTATTTTGTGGATAGTCAATTGGTTAACATGTACACTGAAAGAAACGGCTATCGGATGCCAGAATATCACAGACTGGACTTAGGTCTTAACCTGATCACAAAAAAAAGAGACCGATATGAGTCTTCCTGGAATTTCAGCATATACAATGCCTATGCCAGAGAGAATGCTTATTCGATTAGTTTTATACAAAGCGAAGATGATCCTAATGTCACCATCGCTGAACAGCTCTCACTATTTAAGATTGTACCCTCAGTTACCTGGAATTTCAAATTTTAATTTAAGCATTATGAAGAAAGTAAGCTTTATACTATTATCTCTACTTGTTCTTGTATCATGCACCAAAATCATTGATATTGAACTCAATTCTGCTACTAAAAGACTTGTTATCGAAGCTAAAATATCTGATCAATCAGTTCCTCCATTTGTTAAACTAACCCGTACAATGGACTATTTTAATCCTGAAAATCCAGAATTGGTTTCTGGAGCCATTGTTACATTAAGAAGCGATGTGGGCGAATCAGAAGTTATGGAAGAGGTGAGTGAAGGCATATATAAAGCAGTGCAAATTAAAGGAACACCAGGAGTAACTTATTCACTCACCGTTCAGGATGGAGATCAAAGCTATGAGGCAGATGCCTACTTGCCATTTCCTGTAAGAATAGACACAACTCATCACTTTATCAGGGAAAATCGAACTCCTAGGGATAATATTTCAGGATACATGCTTAGCTTAACATTTACTGATCCGGCAGATAAAACAAACTACTATCGTCTTGATGCCTTAAAGATAAATATTGATACCACTGGCAGACATCAAAATGGTTCCACCTCCACTGTGATGACAAGTGATGTTCTATACAACGGGGGGCAAACGACAAATATGCTTAATCATGATCAAGCTTATGAGCCTGGCGATACAGTGATCGTTAAGCTAATTTCCATAGATGAGAAAGTCTACCATTATTTCCAACAGCTTAAAGAAAGTGCAGGAATGAGGGCAATGTTTAGTAGTTCTGCCCCTGCGAATCCTGAAACGAATCTTCAAAACGGTGCAATGGGATATTTTGCTGCAGAATCAGTTGACATGAGGATGGTGATTATTTCTGATCAGTAGAAGGCCGATTCTATGTCGAAAGGGGTTGATTCACGAAAGGGGCCGATTCGTGAATCGGCCCCTTTTTCGAATCGTATTATTTCCAATCTGGTAGGCGGCCTGGGGTTAATGGAGCACCCATCTCACCTAGTTTTATATCCATTTCGTCAAACTCTTTCATAAGAGATTTGGTCTTTTGATAAATTGGGGTAAGTAATTCGCTTGCAAACTCATATTGTTGTCGGGCACTACCCGGAATATCAGAGAAGTTTCCAAATAATCCAAAGAGGGCAGCCCCTGCTCTCTGACGCAAACCTACGTCAGCATCCATATCCAGAGCACCGAGATCAGAATCACCATTCAGCATGGTTCTAACTTGCTTAAGCTTACTCTCCAATTCTTTAACCTCGTTTAACAGATCAATCGCTTCTTGTCCCCTGAAAGCTTTTGTAGCTGCTTTCCATGGAGCAATTTTTGCTTGCATCTCGCCTTGGGCAGTAGAAACTGCTCCGATAACTCCATTGAGTTCAATGGCTTTCTTCTTGAATGCCACCACTTCAGCACGATCTTTTGCAGGAAGACTCCGATTGTCTAATGATTTGATTTTGAAGCTCACTGGCCCGGCTAGTTCAGTAATTTCACCTTTTACATTCTTGGCCAGACTTACTTTATAAACACCAGGTATAACTTCAATTCCGGATGAGGGCAATCCTGAAGTTACAGATGCATTACCCGCTGTAACTGAATTGGTTGAAGGATATTCCATATCCCAAACTATCTTATTCATCCCTTTACTTAATGAGCTTCTCAATTCCCTGACAAATTCCCCATTAACATCGGTGATGGTGAAGATCAGGTATGATGGCAATTCATCTTTTTCTGCCTTCCATTGCTCTAAATCAGGATAGCCAAGCTTTTCACCATCTTCTATCCTTTTCTTTTCGTCTTTTATCCTGTCGGATTTAAGACTGCTAACACTCTCTTTCACCCAGTATTTTACAATAACTCCTGATTCAGGATTTGGTGCACTGTAGTAATCCTCTCCCTGGAAACCTTTCTCCCGACTTCCCAGGCCACCAAGTGGTCTCCAGCGATTGAACATAAGGGCATCTTTAATTGCGAATATAAGTCCGTCTTTATCAGGCAATCCAGCATTTATCTCACGAAGACCGGCATAATTATCCAGCACAAAAAAGCCCCTGCCGAATGTTGCAAGTACAAGATCATTTTCGCGCTCCTGGATAGCCATATCACGAACATTTATCGTAGGTAAGCCAGCTTTCAATCGCTTCCAGAATTCACCCCCATTAAGCGTAACATAAACTCCATATTCAGTACCCGCAAAAATTATATTTGCATCAACATGATCTTGTTCAAGTGCATATACAGCACCTTCAGGAAGGTCGCCGCTTATATTAAGCCATGTTTTCCCCTGATCAATACTTTTATAAACATATGCGGTAAAATCACCACTCTTATGATTATTGAATGCTGCATAAACTACATTTACATCATGCTTATCAGCTATCAGATCATATACATAAGTATTTGCCGGAACACCATCAAAGCTATTAACCTGAGCCCAACTACCACCATCATCTGTAGAAACACTAATTTGGCCATCATCAGTTCCAGCATATAATAAGCCAGCTTGAATTCTTGACTCATCCAAAGAAACCACAGCACCATATCGGGATGTAGAACCATTCTTTGAAACGGCATCCATAGGCCATATCTTACCCATAATCTCGAGGGCATTTCTATCGATATTCTGGTCCAAATCTCCGCTGATCACTTTCCATGAATCTCCTCTGTCTGTTGATTTGAACACTTTATTTGCTGCAAAATACAAGGTCTTATGATCATGTGGGCTAACTAATAATGGGGAATCCCAATTCCAGTTATAGGCCTGTTCTTTCAGCAGCTCAGCAGGTTGAATCATTCTTGATTCTCCGCTTTTTCTGTCAAATCGCACAAGGTTACCATGCTGAGATTGTGCATAGATAATGTTTGCATCCTCAGGATCTGCAACTGACTCAAAACCATCTCCCGTTACCGTAACATCCCAGTCAGATGACACAATACCATGGGCACTAAGATTCTGCGATGGCCCGACCATACTGTAATTATCCTGAGTACCACCCATCACATTGTAGAAAGGATAATCATTATCAACACCTACCTTGTAAAACTGAGTAACAGGCAGATTAGTGAAAAATCTCCATGTCTTGCCACCATCATATGTTTCATACAGTCCGCCATCAGTTCCTTCACGGCTATGCAGGTTGTTAACCGGATTAATCCATAAACAATGATTATCAATGTGCTTACTTCGCTCACCCCTGTTAATAAAGTGCTCTCCCCCATCAAATGAAACCAGCGTGTAGGTATTCATGATATAAACCTTCTCCTGATCCACCGGATCGGCCACAACTTCCTGATAGTAATTACCACTTGTTGTTGTACTGCTCATCTTCTGCCAGCTTGCGCCACGATTTGTACTTCTGTAAAATCCACCACCCGGACCTTCCACACAGGCATAAATAATTTCAGGATTCGCAGGTGAGATATCCATACCAATACGACCTTTATCACCACCAGGGAGTCCCTTATTTATTTTATTCCAGGTTTTACCAGCATCATTACTCTTATAGATACCAGATTCCGGGCCTCCGCCTAAGTAAGTCCACTGCCTTCTTCTTCTTTGATGAGCAGTTGCATAAATCACATCAGGATTACGGGGATCAAAATGAACCTCATTCACACCAGTGTCTTCACTGATGTCAAGAACCTTTTCCCAATTTTCTCCACCATCTGTTGTCTTATACACTCCCCGGTCTCCTCCTGCACTCCAAACTGGTCCATATGCGGCAACATAAACAGTATTAGAACATCTGGGATCAACAATAATCATCCCGATATGCTCAGACTTCTTCAAGCCCATATTTTTCCAGCTTTTCCCTCCGTCAACAGATTTGTATACACCGTCACCATATGATACACTCCTTTGGTTGTTATTCTCACCTGTTCCGACCCAAACAAGATTGTGGTTATCCGGATCAATAGTTACACAGCCGATTGAATAAGAGCCCTGGTTCTCGAATATGGGATCGAATGTAAGACCACTATTTGTGGTTTTCCACACTCCGCCAGCAGCTGCAGCAACATAAAACTCGCTGATATTCTCAGGGTTTACTGCAATGTCTGCTATCCTGCCGGATGTTAAAGCCGGACCAATTTCTCTGAATTTAAATGAGCTCAAAGAAACATCAGCCAAAGGATCTTTAGCTATCTCTTCTTTTTTTCCTTTTTCTTTTTTCTTTTTCTGTGCCTGAGCAGGTGGCAAAGCCACGCATAGAGCCAGCAAACACAATAACAATGAAGTCTTTATATTATTCATAACAATTATTATGGTTTAGTTCTGAAAGATAGAAATAGTAAATTAAAAAGCCTGCATTGAAATAAATCAATGCAGGCATGTCACGGAGTAATAAGATTTTTTATCGTTGTCTTGGTTTCATCTTTCTAAGTACATTGACATTTTTCCAAACACCATTCCAATATATCAGATGTGCATAAGAGACTCCGGCAGGTGAACTAATCTTTACCGTTGCAAGTCCATCCATGTAATCGAGAACTGAAATTTCGATATTCAATTGTGAAGTATCCATAAGAGATAGTTTTGCCTTTGCTACACCAACAATAAGATCGGCACCATCTCTTGACAGGATGTCACCACCTCCCGGTATTGTGTTCCAGCTGGCTTGAGAAAACCGTGGTATTACACAATTCTCTACTAAATCGGGATCACCTTTAAAAACACCATCATAAAGGTCTCTTGCAGCCTTCTCAATAGCTGGTTTTTCCTTCTCAAAATCCAGCTCAGGCACCTGTGACCGATTTCCGCTATCGGCACCCCATGTCCACAATACATTAACAATTTTCCAGGTATCATCAACTTTTACCATATGGAGATAATCGTTGAATTGAGATGATGTAAGCTTTGCACAGGCAATATTCTCATGCATGTCCAGCGCCTCTACCTTTATCTTTCTCTGATCCTCCGGAATAAGCCCAAGCTTAGCGGCAGACATTCCAATTAAGCCAGAATAGGTGGCCTGAATAAATATGGTAGGGCCGCCATTTGGCAATTGCATTGGAGCAAGCTTCTGCAAATCAGGAAACAGAGCTTTCTCCATTCTTTCCCCTGACCCTGACAAGAATCCATCTGCATAGTTTAGTGCAGTTTCCTTAATCTTTTCTGCTTCATCCTCAGGAACCTCAGTATTTTGAGCCTGGATTGAAATGGAAAGACAAAACAGGGTAGCCAAAGTAAATACATTTCTAAACATAAGTTTCATGAGTTTCGTTTAATAATTCAATTTGAATTTAGACAAAACATCTCCTGCCCGACTCTTTTATTATGCAAGTCAGCCAAAACAATCGATGAAACAAAAAAACCATTTTGCTGATGACTGAAAACTGATGACTGATGACTATTAAAAAAGGCCGGAAAATTCCGGCCTTTTTTAATTCTACTTAAGCTTCAGTTTGGCTGAGACCGTGCCTCCTTTGACACTATCGTATGTAATATCTATATCTCCCTTTCCTTTTACCAGATATTGCAAAGTACGTGAAGTTTTACCCGGATGACCATTCCTGATCATTATGCGATTCAACTCTTCTTGC
This sequence comes from Bacteroidota bacterium, assembly GCA_018669475.1. Taxonomy (GTDB): domain Bacteria; phylum Bacteroidota; class Bacteroidia; order Bacteroidales; family UBA12481; genus JABHCC01. The sequence goes on from JABHCC010000108.1 coordinate 17,010, forward strand.
TTAATAAAGCTGGTAATAGGTTTAAGATAATCAAATGTTTCCTTGCTGGTAATCCAGCTGGCTGAAATAATCTCTACATCACCATCCAGTGTTATGAGATCTGGTCTTACTACATTATTCTTCGCTGCCCTACCAGTAATAGTTGGAGCTACTTTGGGATTTATAAGATCAACCCAAACACGATAAGTATTCTTTCCGATCTTGTCAACCTTCGTTTCACCAAGCTCCATTTTAGGCATCTCAGATGCCTGATATAATGTAAAAGCCATATTACGGTGACATAATTCCTCATTCATGAAACGGGGAGGAAGACGTCCGCGGGTTTTTTTCCAGCGGCCACCCATTTCCACCATGCCATAATCAGGATGATCAAATTCTTGCCAATCCACAAACTGGTCACCAAACTCCAGATGGTCGTCAAAAAAGTAACCTCCTGTCGATCTGGATATGGGGTTGTTAGGGTCTTTAGTTTGCTCTTGTAATTCAGGGCTGGTATAATATTGACGACTACTCCAGAGCTCATTGGAGAAAGATATCATACCAAGTCCATCATTTGTCCAGTCAATAAATCCACCATGCACTGTATACATTCCACTCCATATCACAATGTAACGGTAGAAGGGAAGAATTCGCTCTCCATTTTTTCCCAGCTCATCATAAAACCTAACATCGGATGAAGGATACTCACCTGCTGATTCTGTTCCTGGTCCTCTAAGAATCATACCCCCTGAATTATGGTATGCCTGAACACCGGCAATATTCGGATGAGCGATCAGAAACCTATTAATTGCCGCAGTCTCTGGTAATTGAAAAGGATATTCCATTGCGCCACCCTGAATATAGTTGGGTTCCCAATCAACTCCCCAATTTCTATTAGGATCATAGCTACCTGGTCCGTCTTCATTAACACGACCGTCGCCATCATCATCAATACCTTCAGAACCCAGGAGTATATAATCACCTGTTTTACCAAAACCAACCGGCTCCATTATTCTGGGGTCAGTTGAGCTGATTTTGTAATTCCCTTCACCCGGAACATACATTCGTATCTGTTCGATAACTCCATTACCATTAAGGTCATTGGGTCCATCCTCTTCATACAATCCGTCATTATCGCTATCTACAGGAACATGTCCAGTTCGTGCTCCACCACCTGTACCTTCCATATAGTATTGACGTCCATCAGGGTTAACAGTTGGAAAGATGTAGAATACTCTTTCATCAACTAGTTTGCTTATTCCTTCAAGTCGTCCGTAATTTTCCATGAGGTACCAGATTGTATACAAACAAACCTCACCTCCCTGAATTTCATTACCATGAATATTGGCATCAATATACATAGCTGCTTTGCTGAATTCAGATCCGGTTTTAGGATTATTAATTTTCATCACCATGATATCTAATCCATTATAAGACTTACCCACTGATTCCATAGTTAGAAACTCAGGATAGGCTTTCTCTAGTCTTCTCATATCGCGATACACTTCATGTACATCATGCCAGCGATTGAAATCAATCGTGACTTTATGAGCAGGATCAGATGCAGACTTCTGTGCATTTGCTGATATTGGCAGCATCACCAGGGCCAGTAGCAATAATGCAAAACCGACCAAACTATTTATTTTTTTCTTCATGATTCTTTGCTTAATAGTTTTCATGATTTCGCTTACTGTAATGTTATGATAGCTTTATCGGTACCACCTTTTTGAGAATGCACTTTAAGCTCTATCTTATCACCCTTTTTACCCTTTAGCAACCACTCAAAAGATTTTTGATCACCTGAACCCTCAAGGCGCTGGATAAAATTAGTTTTACTATCACCTGAAATAATATTCTCTGACTGTACACCTAGCTGCACCATGGCCGGAGCCACTGATCGTGAAACCACGCCATGCTGTAATGTAGTTGGTAAAAACCCTTTGTTCTCAACACTGGCTTTGATCCTGAATAAGCCATCACCATGACTAATTACTTCAGTATTTACAATGGAGATATCAGCATATAAACTGCTTAGATAAACTACGAAATCAGCATGCTTCTGCCCTAATTCATCGAGTAAATCAGCTTTGGGATTGACCATTTCATAAGGAGTAAATCCTCCAATCTCTACTTGTCCCAGATCTGGATGTTCAAAGCTTTTCCAGGCGACAAAACCTTTAACATTATTGGCCATAAGGTACTTCATGTACTCCTGATCAATTCCTGATTTTGACGCTGATGGCCCTGAGGGTCCACGACCAGACATTCCTGATGCACCTCTTTTGGGTCCCTCTCTTTTGGATGTGCTGTCCTGAATTTCCGGAAAACCCCATCCGGGAGTTGATAAGGATAACACACCATATTGGAAATATCCATATTGAAAGAAGGCTCCCTGAGGATTTCTCAATATTGGCGCCTTTTTCAATCCTGTCAATTCCTTATATTCCTCACTCACTTTTGTAAAATAGCTTAGGTCAGCCTTATTATATGTTGTTGCTGGTTTTCTGGCCTGCCTGCGTGAACCTGCTGATTGTTGAGTCTGTCCGGATCTGTTTCCTCCAAAACTAAAACCTCCCCTGCCAAAAAATCCGAATGAACTTCTTGTTGATACCATACCTACTTTGCTGGCTCCGCTTATAGAGGCATTTGCAAATGAAACAAGATTAAGCCCGCGATCATTACTTAGTTGTCCCTTACTGTTGGGGGCAGTGAGAAGATTATCTGACAAGCCAAAATTCAACATTATAGAAATATTGCGATGTGAGATAACCCAATCCATTAAGGCCTTGGTTTCATTCTCGCAAATCATATGTAATCCTGCATCAGGCTGAAAATATGGATAAGCATGCTGGAAGTTTCGATTAAAATCAACACCTCCTACCGGATCTTCATTAATAAATCCATCACCATCGTTATCCAGGCCTTCCCAATACACTTTGTACATGCCTGTCTCACCTTTTGTAGCGTCAGCCACTTTCAAAATCTGATCATTGGTGGGATCAAGCATATAACTTCCTGCCGGATCTTTCACCCGCATCATGGTAATAACTCCGTTATTATCAAGATCATCCGGCCCGTCTTCATCTACTCTACCATCATTGTCTGCATCATAAGGAGTAGAATTTGTTTTCTGACCAGTTTTTATCTCATTAAAGAACTGCTCAGCTCCATCCGGATTCATCCGTGGGAAAAAATAATAGACATGCTCATCAAAACTTTTTTTGATGTCCTCATTATCTGAATAATCTTCAAGTAATGATTTCATCATGCTTAATGAAATTTGACTACCAACCAGATGATCTCCTTCAAAGTTGGCCGCAACCAATATTCCTGGTCGCTCACCAAGGGGTGTACCTTTGGGATTGGCCAAAGTAATCAGCCAAATATCCCGGCCCTGAGCAGATTTGCCAATACTTTCAAGATTTGCCACACCATCGTGCTGCTGCACCATAGATTTAATTTGGGCACTCAAATCCTTGAAATTAAGATATCCTGCTGATTGCTGAGCTGTTAGACTCGTAAATGAGGCTAACATTCCA
>JABHCC010000109.1 GCA_018669475.1 Bacteroidota bacterium
CTGGATTTTTCATTCTCCAGGTATGTCCACCAACATCATCTCCACCATCTTTATTCATGTGGCAGCCAGCACAATCAACTGTTCCATTATGTCCTGAGCTTTCATATGCCATTGAACCTGGCCACTCAAAACCTTCGGCGCCAGCCATTATTACTGACTGTGTTCCATAATGAGTTCCCCAGTGAGAGCTGGTTACAGCTACTGAATCAGGACCATTTGGTACTAAGGGGAAACCATCTCTATTACGAGGCTGGTGGCAATTGGAACATAAATTAGATGATCCCGAAAGATCAACAGATGTTGCATGTTCGTTATATATCAGACTGATTGGATCAGTTGCTCTGAGAGCATAATCAGGAAATTCTGACTGTTCAAGTGTACCGTGGAAAGTGTGGCACATATCACATTTGAATGCTGCCGGAATTGGAATATTGGCAGCAGTGGTATCACGTCCGGTTAGTTGAGTTTCCATGAAACCCTGATAACTATGACACTTTGTACAACCGTTTCTTCCACCAGCATATCCAACTGATCCGTTCATTGGACCGTGCTTGGTTCCTGCAAATTGTGCCTTAATAGTGTTCTTGTTTGCCATAGTATGGCATTCGATACACCAGGAGTTGGCATCTACTCCATCAGTGCCATCAGTACCGTCAATTCCTGCAGTTCCCTGGGCACCCTGGGGACCTTCGCATGAAGGCAATACAACCATTAGCATAAACATCCCGAATACACTAACAATCAATAGGTTTAAAACTTTTTTCATAGTATAATATTATTTAATTTACGAATATATTTCTTTCACAACAATATATGGATTCCACTAAGTGTGCGCAAGATCAGAAATGCTTATTTGCCCATCTATTAGAGTAAGTTAAACACTTATGGCTTAACAAATCGCACGATTAATTGTGATATATATCATGTATGTTTTGATTTAGATCAGGAGAATCGGTATTTTTACAGAAGGAGGGATAAGAAATGAATGATTTGGTTGATGGTTTCACATGTGCGGAGTGCCTGAAAAAGTGCAGCTTATTCAAAACACTTTCTAAAGAGCAATTAGACGAGATATACAATCATCGTTATGACACTACTTTTCGTGAAGGCGAAGTTATTGCTAAACAAGGTTCACCAATATCAAATGTAGTTTCTCTTTCTGATGGTCTGGCCAAACTTGTTTTGGAAACTCCGGGCAAACCTGATATTCTGCTTTCTATTGTCAAACCAACCAACCTCATTACCAGTCCGGGTATGTTTCTGGATAATCGGTATCACTTCTCCGTAATCTCACTTACCGACACCAAAGCCTGCTTTATCAATATGACCATTATCAGGCAACTGTTTGGCGAGAATAAGGAATTTCAGAAGAGGTTTCACTACAGTGTTGGAGAACGTTCTGTTATGTTATTCAGCCGTTTTCGTAATCTGATCCATAAAAATATGGCAGGACGCCTGGCGGATGCTATCCTGTTTTTATCTAATGAGATATACGAAAGTCCGGAATTTAATATGGATCTCCGCCGATCTGATCTGGCAGAATATTCAAATATGACCAAAGAGTCAGTTAGTCGCATTCTTAAAGAGTTTAAGGAGCAGAAACTTTTTCATATTGAGAATGACACAGCCAGAATCCTCGATATGAACCGTCTGGTTCAAATTGCCCGCAACGGTTGATTACTAAAAACGGGGTACTTACCAAAACATGTCTGTCGTTTGCAAAGTCTTGACATTCTGACATTTCAACTATCAATTGTCTTTTGTACTTTTATGACAAAAGGAAAATATTTTAACCCACACACGGATGAACTCAAGAACATTAATTATTATATCCCTCTTAATTGCGATATCATTTTCTCTTCAGGCCCAGCCAGCTGACAAGTACGGTGGCGATAAAGAGGCTTGTGGACGCAACTACACCATCTATTATGAAATGTACAAACTGGGACAATATGACGCGGCCATTCCTTTTTGGCAAAAAACTGTCTCTATCTGTCCGAAGTTTTCTTTAGGATTATGGAAAAGTGGAGAAAAAATGTATCAGAAGAGGATTGATGCTCTTGATCCCTCAATCGAACGAGAAGGACTTATTGATTCATTACTATGGATCTATGATCAGCGCATAATTCATTTTGGGAATGACCCGAGATCATCAAAAGGATATGTCCTTGGCAGAAAAGCCTTATCAGTGCTAAAATACAAGAAAGCCAACTCAGATCAGGCCTATGCCTTTCTGGGCGAATCTCTGGCTCTTGAAGGAGCAAAGTCCAAATCTGATATTGTTCTGACCTATATGCAGGTTAGCAGACACTTGTTTAAAGACGGAATGATTAATGCCGAAAACGTACTTCAGGATTATGAATTATGTATGAGTATTATTGACGCTAAATTGCTTGACAAGCCTAATGATAAGCTTATTACTCGTGCCCGGCAAGGTATAGAAACACACTTTACAAAATCTGGCGCGGCTGATTGTGATGCACTTCTATCAGTATATGAGTCTAAGTTCTCTGACAATAATACCGATAAAGAATGGCTGAAAAAAGTGCGCCGTCAATTGAAAACAGCCTCGTGTACTGATAATGATTTCTTTCTCAATCTTACAATTGCAATGTTCGATATTGAACCATCAGGTGATGCTGCCCGCGATATAGCACGAATGTTCCTTCAGAGAGAAGATTATGGAAAAGCAGCCATTTACCTTGAAAATGCTTTAGAATTGAACCTACCGGATGAAGACAAAGCAAAATCCTGGTACGAATTAGGATATATACAATACAACCATTTTAAGAATTACTCCGATGCCCGAAGCTCTGCTCGTAATGCACTGGCCATACGCCCCAACTGGGGAGATCCATACTTGCTAATTGGTAAAGTGTATGTGGATGTGAGAGAAACTGTTTATGATGAAGAGTTTGACCAGAATACCATGTTTTGGGCTGCAGTTGACCAGTTTGCAATGGCCAAAAAAGTAGATCCGGAAATAGCAGAGAAAGCTGACGAATTGATCCAAACCTACTCCAGATATTTTCCCAGTAGCGAGACTATGTTTTATTATGGACTAAAAGACGGTCAGGATTATACTATTGGAAGCTGGATTAATGTGAAGACTAAGGCAAAGGCAAGGAAGTAGGATCGGGAATCGGGAATCGGGAGTCGGGAGTCGGGAGTCGGGAATCGGGAGTCGGGAGTCGGGAGAAAAGGGGACTGGTGGGGATAAAAAATTGGCCGTTCAAAAAGGGCTTCGAACTGGAAACGCGGAAAGGCGGCAGGCGGGGTTATTTTTTTATTAGGAACAGGTATCCTTTTCCTTTTAGGGTTTGAATCAGAACGTTTGGATCTTCTTCAAAATATCCTCGTAATTTTCTGATGTAAACATCCAGATTGCGGGAATTAAAGAATGAATCATCACCCCACACAGCCTTCAAAAGATCTCTACGGTCAGCTACTTTATTACGAAAAGCCACTAATACCCTTAGAACTTCAAGCTCACGTTGTGAGAGTTTTATTGTGCCCGACGGTGCTATCAATTCGTATCTGACTGGTTTAAAGATAAATGTTCCCAATTCGATTTCCTCTGATAGTGGAGCAGGTGGAAGATTCAAACCTGCCATCAATTGCAAAAGGTGGTTCACCCTGACAATTAATTCTTCAATACTGAACGGTTTACGCATATAATCGGTGCCTCCCGACTCAAAGCCTTTCACCAGATCAGCCGTCTCAACCTTTGCTGTTAAAAAAATAATGGGTAGAGAGGGATAGGCAGCGCGAATCTGCTGACATAATGTATAACCATCAACATTCGGCAGCATAATATCCAGAATAACAATATCAGGATTGAAGTATTGAAAACCCGACATAACCTTGGCTCCATCAGTTTCCCACCTGACCTCGTAGCCTTGTTTCTCCAGGGTTTCCATTACAATCTTACCCAAAAACTGTTCATCTTCAATATAATATACTTTAGCTTTCATTTGCCTGATGGAAAAGTTAGTTCAAAAACACATCCACCTTCCGGATGATTATGTACCTCTATTGTACCTTGATGCTGCTCCATTACGTGAGTAGCAAAGCTCAAACCCAATCCGTGCCCCTTGACATTGTGCAGGTTGTTAGCTGGGATTCTGAAAAACTTATCAAAGACTTGCTTCTGGTATGTTTTAGGAATTCCTGGTCCCTTATCCGAGACCGAAAGCCTGACTTCCTGTTCATCGCTGGTAATTTCGACATTAATTACTGCTTCAGGCCCGGTATATTTGAGGGCATTATCAATCAGGTTAATTATTACTCCCTCAACATACAGAGGATCAACAAAAACTATTACCTCTGAATCTGATGACAGAAAGCTCAGCGTTGCATTTTCTTGTAAGCATCGGGATGATAAACTCTCAATTACTCTCTTGCTTAACTTGAGCAAATCTATTTCTTCAGTTTCAAGACCCAAATGTTTGCCCTCAAGTTGTGAATGAGTTAAAACTTTTTGAGTGAGCTGGTCGAGGCGATCAAGTTCTGAAGAAGCCA
>JABHCC010000110.1 GCA_018669475.1 Bacteroidota bacterium
CGCACAGCCATGACCGTACCCACATAATGCCCTTTTCCTTCCGTTTCGAGAAATACATAATCTTGTCCTGAGAGAGTAGGGTATTCCTGATGATAATAGGCATAGAAATAAGGTGTCTTCTTTGATATTTTATTTTTCTTGATCCAATCGATATTATAGTATAGTAGGTTGATTTTCTTAGTTTTACTCTGATTAAGAACTTCTATTCTGATTGATTTTCTGAAAGGCAGAGGCCAGAAGCTGTTATAGGAATCAGCATCCTCAACGACAACAGGCTGACTAATTACTTCAGATCGTTTGCCAAAACAATTCGCAAAAAAATCTCCAAATGGCACTTCCACACCTGGTTCATCATGCCCATCATAAAATATCCTGATCAACATCTCCTGGTGAGTAGCCGATCCTTCAGGTGCCCATGCATGTTTTCCTGCTCCAAGAAAGGTAAACCACATATGAGTAACTATTCCGGGTCCCTCAGCCTCCAAAACCACTTTTGTTTCACCAGGCAGCACCCTGGAGTTATCTGAGTTATGGGGTATTCTTCTACCTGTAGAATCAGTTTTTGTAGACGTTGAGCGCATGCTCTTGCCATCCATCGGATTGAGCAGAAATCCCATAGAGAAACCACCGTTTAAGTCAGTCTCAGATTGACATGAACTAAGAGTAATCAGAATGATTATTACAAATGAAAGCTTGTGAAGCAGTTTCATAATTGCTTGGTTTAGTTTAAATAAAGATAACTATTAAGAACATACTCTTGCTATCTTTAACAAAACTAATCTGTGGCCATATGCTTCGAAATAAACAATTTCTTATTCTGCTAATTCCAATTTTTCTCATCTCTTGTAATCATCAAGTCAATAAAGAGAGTGGGATTAACAATCTTGATGGATTATTGACTCAATTGCCTGATCCTCCTGTTGACTATAGAACTGCACCGCTATGGGATTGGAACGAAAAGATTAATGAGGAGGATATTGCTTTTCAATTGCAGAAATTCAAAGAAGGTGGCCTGGGTGGTGTATTCGTTCACCCACGTCCCGGATTAGTTACTGATTACTTATCAGATGACTGGAACAAACTGTACAAATATACCGTCGAGAAAGGGAAGGAGCTGGGGATGAAGGTATGGATATACGATGAAAACAGTTATCCCAGTGGTTTTGCTGGCGGACATGTGCAAGACCGTTTTCCTGATTCATATCAGAATGGATCAGGCTTAGGTTTATTAAAAGTTTCTTCCCTGTCGGATACGAGTGGATTGAATCTGAGAGTTGAAGCTATACTCCAGATGGAAAATGATACTCAATATTATGTTTTCCATCGCACTTTTGGAGCTGAATCTTGGTGGTACGGAGGATTCCCCTATGTCGATCTCCTTTATCCGGGAGTTACTGATACTTTTATTCAGGCTACCATGGAGGGATATGAGCGTTCATTTGGAGAAGAATTTGGGAAAACTGTTCCGGGCGTTTTTACTGATGAGCCGAATCTACCGGCTGCAAAAGGACCCGGTACCCTGATCAGGTGGACTCCTGATCTGTTTGAAGTTTTTAAAGAGCGGTGGGGCTATTCATTGCAAGATAAGCTGATCTCCCTTACAGAGGAATACGGAGAGTGGAGGAAAGTAAGGCACAATTACCATGAGTTGATGTTGGAACTCTTCCTTGATCGCTGGGCTGTTCCATGGAATAAATACTGTGAAGAAAATGGCCTCATCTGGACCGGACATTACTGGGAGCACGGATGGCCGATTCCGGGGGAAGGATATGACGAGGCTGCCTTCTACATGTATCACCAAATGCCAGGAGTAGACATGTTGGGAAGGGTTTTATGCGAAGATGGTATGTGTCAGCAGTTTGGCAATATAAGGGCTGTAAGGGAGCTGGCCAGCGCTGCTAACCAGTCTGGCGCAACCCGCAGGTTTAGTGAAACCTATGGAGGTGGTGGATGGCAGGTAAGTTTTACCGACTTAAAGAGATTGCTTGATTGGGAATGCGTTTTGGGAGTAAATTTTGTGAACCAACACCTGTCATATTTCTCCATGCAGGGAGTGAGAAAATTCGATTATCCACCATCATTCAGTTATCAGGAGCCATGGTGGGATCAACATAAACTTCTGGGAG
>JABHCC010000111.1 GCA_018669475.1 Bacteroidota bacterium
ATATGCTCATCAAACAATCGGATATCATGAATTTTATTTGAGGGCAAGCCTGTTTTTGTTGTGTAATTAAAAGACTTAAAATCCAAAAGCGTATCAGGCCTGATAATAATTCTATCTAAACCAGCATTGCTCCCAGCCCAAATAATACTATCATTTTCTGCAAATAAAACATCAATTATATCGGATGACAATCCATGATTTTGCCTAGTTAAGTGAAAAGTAATATCCTTATCCTGATGATATGCCAATAATCCTCGTCCGGCAATTGAAAACCAAAGCAAATCACCTGTTTGTTCGATATCAAGGGAACGAAATTGAAAAAGTGAGTCAATATCAATTAAACTTTGTGGAGAACTAAGTGTATCGGTCCAGAGAACTGTACCGATATGATTTGAACTTAACCAATAATCACCATTATCTGATTGAAAAAAATGTCTGACACTTTTAAATCCATCATGGTTATTGTAATCATGAATGATCTTTTGTCCCTGAAAAAGCCTGATACTACTGGAAAAAGACATGAGGAATCTGTCATCAGCTAAGGAAAGGTAATCATAAGGATACCAGTCCTTCTTTTCAAAGCCTGATAACTTCTCATCGGGACTGATTTCAATTAAGGATTTTTTAAAAACTATTAAGGAACCACTAGCGCTTGAATTAATTCTTCTGACTTTACCAGGAACTTCCGGTATATTAATTTGTTCTAACTCATATTTATTATTCCTGCTTTTGTTAATTTTAAATACAGAGCCTTTTTGGGTACCGAAAAACAAATCATCACCATGCTCACATAAGGCAGTAATGTTCTCATCATACACCGATGGTCTATAGACTTCAAGTTCAAGTGAATTGGCCTGAAACAATCCACTGAAATTTGTTGCAAACCAATAATTTCGCTCATGGTCAATTAAGATATCAGCAACACTTTTCCCTTCCAGATATTTATTAGGTTCACTCTTAACATCTGCTTTAAGGTAGCGCCATGCTCCTAGTGATATCAGCCCAACCCACAGATCTTTTGTGCCCTTATCATATTCTAAGGTCAGAATTTCATTTTCATACACAAGAGAATTGATCAATTCTCCGTTTTTAACATGAAAAAGGCAGTTTATATAACTGAAATAAAATTCATCTGGGCCTACCGGAGCCAGACTTTTTCTAAATGATTGCGAAGTATCAAGGTTTTTAGCTTTGAAGTAAAATTTATTTCCTTCAGATTTGAATTGTACAGATCCCGAGTAATTCCTTGTAGGTAATCTGATTTGATACCAGAAAAAATCGGTCTCAGAGTGGTAATTAACACACAAATCGTAGGGGCTGACCGTATCCTGTTCAGATTTGCTATCCAGGTACATACTGTCTGCATCAATTACATATAATCCGGGCTTATTTAAACATAGAGAAGTAAGATTGTCACCATCAAAAAACAATTGTTGAACGTACTGACTGTTCGTAGTGGGAATCAGGGACAGGTCTTTATTAAATTCGGGCGTACTTACAATATTGTTCTCGATTGAGTTAATAGTATTAATAAGAGAAGTAACCCATATCTTCTCTCCGGATGTGGAATTAAATATACGCAGACCACAATTGTCAATTAAACCATCGGCAAGGGTAAAGGTTTTAAATTCATAGCCATCGAAGCGCACTACACCCCGGTCGGTAGTGGCCCATAATTCGTTATTATTCGTCAAAACTAAACCAAATACCTGATTGGAGGGCAGACCATTGTCTTCATCATACACATTGTAGGTGGGTTCCTGAGCAAACAGGCAACTGGTACTAATCAGCTGGATCAGAATCCACGAAATTGATATACGAATTTTGAATCTCATACACAGAGTAAAAGGTAAAAATAACTGATTTTTAATACGAAAGGGAGCTTATTGATTACTTTTGTGTGAATATCAACAAATATGGGACGAAAAGACAGTCGGAAAAAGCATGGATTGGCTAAAAAGACAATCCGTAACCAGATATTAGGAGTGTTTAGCAATAATACTCTGCAAACATTTAATTATAAGCAAATCTCACGCAGGCTGGATATAAGTGATCCGGCAGCGAGAAAGCTTATATCCACTGTATTGAATGAGCTTACCCATGATGAGCACCTGGAGGAGGTTGAAAGGGGAAAGTATAAACTCAAAACCAAGGGAGGATATATTTGCGGTATAGTTCAGATGACCCGCTCAGGAACAGCTTTTATCAGAACTGAAGACGTAAAGGAGGAGGTATATATTACAAATCGGAATCTGAACCATGCTCTAAACGGAGACAAAGTAAAAGTATATCTCTACGCCAGGAAAAAAGGTGACAGACTTGTTGGTGAGATAACTGAGATTTTAGAACAAAGAGAAAGAAGTTTTGTGGGAGAAATTGTCAGGGCATCTTCATATTATTTCCTCGATGCTGATAATAAAGATATGCCTTATGACATTTTTATTCACCCAACAAAACTTAAAGGAGCAAAGGACGGTGAGAAAGTTATTGCCAGAATTACTGAATGGCCAAAGGGAACTAAAAATCCTTTTGGGGAAGTTATAGAAGTACTAGGTAAAGTTGGTGCACATGAAACAGAGATGCATGCTATACTTGCTGAATTTGAGTTGCCGAATCATTTTCCGGAGACCATAACGCAGGAGGCTGAAAAAATATCCGGAGAGATTAGCCGTGAGGAAATCAAAAGGCGAAGGGATTTTAGAAAAGTTAAAACCATTACTATTGACCCGGCTGATGCAAAAGATTTCGATGATGCTCTGTCAATCAAAGCCATGAAAGATGGGATATGGGAGATTGGTATTCATATAGCGGATGTGGGGCATTATGTAAGAACCGGGACAAAACTGGATGAAGAAGCATATATGCGAGGAACCTCAGTTTATCTGGTTGACCGTGTTGTTCCCATGTTGCCAGAGCGACTATCAAATGAACTTTGTTCTTTGAAGCCAAATGAAGATAAGCTATGCTTCTCAGCGGTTTTTCACATGAATGAAAAAGCCGAAGTTCTGGATCAATGGTTTGGCAAGACAATCATACACTCAGATCGCAGGTTTGATTATGCCCAGGTTCAGGAAATCATTGAGAATTCTGAAGGTGAAATGAAGGATGAGATTCTTAAATTGCATGAGCTATCAAGTATGTTGCGCAGTTTGAGGTTCAAAAAAGGAGCTTTCTCTTTTGAGCGGGTGGAAGTGAAATTTCAACTCGACAATACCGGAAAACCAATTGGGGTGTATTTTAAGGAAGCTAAAGATTCAAATTGGCTGATTGAGGAATTCATGCTACTGGCAAATAAAAAGGTGGCTGAGAAAATTGGGAAAGTCAAGAAAGGAACACAGGCCAAAACATTTGTATATCGAATACATGATCGTCCCGATCCTGAGAAAATTATGAATTTCTCCAATTTCGTCCATCGTTTTGGATATAGCCTGAAAACCGGAACCGACCAGGCCATCGCTCATTCAATGAATAAACTGGTTCACGATATTAAAGGAAAGAACGAGCAATACATTTTAGAAAGTCTGGCCATCAGAACTATGGCAAAGGCAAAATATTCGGGCAAAAATATTGGGCATTATGGATTGGCTTTCCCCTATTACACTCACTTTACTTCTCCAATTCGCCGTTATCCCGACCTTATGGTACACCGTCTTTTGCAGTCATATCTGGATGGTGAAAAGTCAGAAAATTCCAGAAAAAACGAGATGCGCTGTGAGCACTCTTCA
>JABHCC010000112.1 GCA_018669475.1 Bacteroidota bacterium
AATCCGCTCCGTATTCAGCTTGTTGAGGAGGTTGATGCTCGGGTATCGAAATCATTGATTGAGATTTATATGGATGAGGGTAAGAGCGGATGGGAGGAGCGCGAGACCGGGAAGCATTGACTCGGAATCGGGAATCGGGAGTCGGGAATCGGGAGTCGGTTACTCCGTTACCCCGTTACCCCGTTACTCGGGGCTCAGAAAATCAGTTACTTATGAGTTAAATATGAACGGATGAAAACCATACCAGCAAGCCTAATCTTGTGCTTACTTGTTTCACTGGGTGCTTGTACGCAGAATGGAAAGGTCGCACAGGTCCTTTTTGACAAGAATATTACCAGTCATGCAGGGGCATCTATCACCACAAGCGCTGAAGGGACTATTACATATACAAAAGGATTAAATGGAAAGGCCGTAAGCATCAGTCCTGAGGGTTTGCAGTATTTGACTATTAATAGCGAGACAATCCAATTTGACAGTAATAAGGACTTCTCTGTTCAGTTCTGGATGAGAACCTCAATGGACTCTGATAAACCAACTGTTCTCTTGTCGCAGAAGAGGATGGAAAACAACAGTCTTAACTCTCAAAAAGAATCTGGATGGGCCTTGTATACGTATGGAGGAACCTTTGCCTGGAATATGGGCTCTGGAAACCGAAGGATACGTTATGAACGAGATAACGGACATAATATGCCCATGAACGATGGGAAATGGCATCTGCTTACGATGACCTATGACAGTGATAAATCTGAGATCAAATTATTTTATGATGGAGAGAACAAGGCCTGGTATAGTGTTAGAGATGGGCTTGGCTTTGATTTCGAAAGTACCATGGATTTGACAGTTGGTTGGAGGGGTACAGATAATGAGTCGGATTCCAATATTTTGCCTGAGATTGAAGAAGGTGTCCAGCTGCTACAAAACCTTGTTAATGATTTCAACCAGCTTGGAGTTGGTGACGTCGGGACTGAAGATTTTGAAAGTCTGATTGTTGATCCAAAGGGATTGTTTGAACAAAAAGTGGAAGAGCTTAAATTGCTAACGGATAAAGAAAACAGGCAGATTCTTAACGTGTTAAAACTATTGGATATAGATACGGTAATGAGATCGCGAGCTAGTCTGATGAAAAACAGGTATACAGTGCATCAGGTAAGAGATTTCATGACAGTGGCTCCCTTGCTAAAGATATACTCTTTGCATAATGGCATAGTAGCATTAGATATGGAGAAAGCTAAGAATTATTCTAAAATGGAAAAGTTCTATCCTCCTGATTTTGACATGGATAATCTGATGATATGGGATAGAGTTGTTTCAGCTGAAGAGGTATTGTCTTCCTATTCAGATTTTCAGGAAATTGAGGCTCCTGTGTCCAGACAAAAGCTGAGCTCTATAGTGGCAACCGACTGGAATATCCATCATGGAGGCATACATAATACCATTGAAGAGGATGGCTTTGACTCCAGATTGCGCATTGTGGAAATGTTAAAAAAGGAGAATGCTGATGTTATTATGATGCAGGAAACCTACTCTAATGGTGATTTTATTGCTGCAGAACTTGGCTACTATTTTGCCACTACCGTTGATTGGGACTACCTGAACCAAGGATCGAACATATCTGTGCTAAGTCGTTTTCCTATTATGGAATTGCACGTTCCGCCTGAAGCTCCTTTCATGAATGTGGCTGTAAAGGTCTCTATTAGTGATAGCCAGGAAATGTATGTAATGTCTAATTGGTATGGAATGAACCAGTTTCCGGCAGTGTATGAATTTCATGAATCAAGATTCCTGGATTCCGACAATATCCCTGTAATATTTGCAGGTGATTTTAATGCCGTACCCCATACTGATGGTGGCAACAGTCCGGCTTCAATAGCAATGCTTAAAGCAGGATTCACTGATGCTTATCGAGAGTTGTTTCCGGATGTTGAACAATTTCCAGGAAATACCTTTCAAAATGGAAGAAGAATAGACCAACTTTATTACAAGGGCTCAAGCCTGAAGAATGTATCCACAAAAGTTGTTTCAAGCTGGCCCAATGGATTTCCATCAGATCATTTTATGATTACAACTGTGTTTGAGCTTAGGTGATTAGGGTACTCAGGTACTCAGGTACTAAGGAAATAACCCTGGGCTTTGAAAACAATTATTGCTGTTTAACTGTTCGTTAGTTAGTGTATTCCATTCAGCTTTTTCAAGGAATAATGACCTTTTTTCACTGGAGGTTGACTTTACCAAAATTCCTTTTCCTTCTTTAGAAGTTAATGGAATTGGAGTTGTTAGATTTATACCTTTATATTTTAAAAAAGATTATATGAATACGCAGAAGAATAAAGATTACGCAATTGCCTTTTACAGGATGTCTTACGAAGGCAATCCAAGAAAAGCAACTGAACTTTATGTGGGCTCAGAGTACATTCAGCATAACCCTTTGGTTGGTGACGGGATTGAACCTTTCATTAAATATTTTGAGCGAATGCAGTCTGAGTATCCTAACAAATCGATTGAATTTGTTAGAGCAGTAGCTGAAGGAACTCTGGTAGCATTACATACCCATCAGGTTTGGCCCAATAATGAAGAGTATGTCACAATGGATTTCTTTAGATTTGATGAAGACGGAAAAATTGTCGAGCACTGGGATGCAATGCAAGAGATTCCTGAAAGTTCAGCTCACGATAATAAAATGTATTAATCTTTTTGTCTGTTTATTAAGATCAAATTCGTAATAGTAAACAAAACCCAGACAATTGTGCTTCTCCTTAAGGATGCCGGATACCTAAAGCCTGAGATCGTAAAACAGAACAAGATTATTTTATCCCATGTTTAGAAATCATTTAATTTTAGTCATTGGTATTCTTTCGCTTTTTGCATGTACCCCGAAAGAATCCACTCAAGTCATAATCCTCGATGAAACCGCCTATACTTTGTCCATCGAGGAAGTCATCGAAATTGACAGCGTCTGGGCAGGTCATCGTGTCGGGTTTTGTCTTTATACTCACGGAGACAGGCAATACATTGCTTACTATAACGCCACGCGCAACATGGTAGTTGGTCAGCGAAATCTGGATGATGAAAATTTTGAGCTGCATCAAATGCCGATAACTTCACGCAAAACAGCTGGTGGCACAAGTACTGTTCTGGGTTGGGATAGTCATAATTATGTTACAATTGGAATCGATAGAGAAGGCTTTATTCATTTATCCGGCAATATGCATGTTCATCCGATTACCTATTTCAAAAGCACAGTAGCCAATGATATTTCTACTCTCGTTCAGGAAATGGAGCTAGTTGGTACCCATGAGAAACGATGTACCTATCCTCATTTTATGCTTACTAAAGAGGGAGAGCTACTTCTTCATTATCGAGACGGTGGTAGTGGAAATGGCAACGAGATTTATAATATCTATTCTTGCGAAACAAAGACTTGGTCAAGAATGCTTGATGTTCCCTTAACAGATGGACAGGGCCTGATGAATGCTTATCAAACACAGCCAACAGTTATGAAGGATGGTTGGTATCATGTGTATTGGGTTTGGCGCGATACTCCTGATTGCGAGACGAATCACGATTTGTCATATATGAAAAGTCCAGATTTATTGAACTGGTTTAATGCCTTTGGGGAAAAGATTGATTTACCGGCCACTTTGAATAAAACAAGCTTGATCGTTGACCCGATTCCTCCTGGAGGAGGGATTATAAATTTGGCGGCTAAACTTTGTTTAGATGATAATAACAATCCTGTTTTCGTCTATCATAAATATGATTCTGTTGGAAATCTTCAGTTATACACGGCTCATACAGATGATGATAAATGGATATACAAGCAAGTGACCAAATGGAATTATCGTTGGGAATTTACAGGACGAGGAAGCATCAATGTCGAATTTCGTCTAAAAGGCTTCATTAAAAGAAATGATGGTAATTACGAAGTTAATTATTGGCATATCAAATACGGGAATGGTTCTATTTTACTAAATAATGAATTTGAAAGCATAGGAAAAGTAATGAAACCAGAACCATTTGGCACAAATCTCGAAATTGAAGGAGATTTTCCTGGCTTATCGGTTCGTACTTCAGGTGATCATGGAAAGGGTATTGAAGAGAATACAAAATATGTCCTGAAATGGGAAACCCTTAGTAGCAACCGCGATCGGCCTCGCGAAAAGCCATGGCCTGAACCAAGTCGCTTGTATTTGTATAAACTAAAAAAGTGATTTCAAAAGCATCCTGATCCTCAGCCAGCTCCAGATAGTAATGAAAGCTTCACAGTTGGGATAGCAGGATACACTTTTGCTAAGTTGAAGAGTTTTGATGTGACTGGTGCAAGCAAGCAGGGGTATTCTGTTGAGGTAGGTAGAGGTATTTTGGGTATTTTCGGGGAGTTATTGAGGGTACTAAGTAGTTGCTCTGTTACTTGAAATGTTATGAGAAAAGTGTTACAAAATAAGGATGTGGAGATTATTGCAACTGATGTGAATGGGGTTAAGGTTGCAGAGATTTCATCAGATGAGATTCTGATTGGTGATATTAGATCAGGGACTGATTTTTTAGTTGATGTTTATTATCAGGGATTTGACAAGATTATTCTTGATGAGAAAAATATTGCTCCGAAATTTTTTGATTTGAAGTCTGGATTTGCGGGTGAAATTTTACAGGCTGTATCAAATTTCAGGCTTCAATTGGCCATTAAAGGAGACTATTCAAAATACTCCAGTAAAAGCCTAAAAAGCTTTATGGGGGAGAGTAATCAACATGGGCAAATTAGCTTTATTGACTCTGGAATATAAGCCATTCACGACTAAATTTGAGGAGAAATACTAGCGAAGAATCGAAAATCTTGTTGCAGAGACCTGGATATTGTTGTTTGGGTTATTATTTAACTAATGGAATGCTGGCTTGTAGCCACATAGTTAATCAATGCTGGTCTGCACCGTCATCCTCGGGCATGCCTGCCCCGGTTTTTATCGGGGACCCGGGGATCGCCTGGAGCAGCCACCGGAGCAACTTCAAGGATCGCCAGGCACAACTCCAAAGGCAACCACAGGCGTCACACAGGCGTCACGATTAGGCGTCACGAAGGCGTCACGAACAGGCGTCACGTTTTGGCGTCACCTCACGGCGCAGCCTCCCCACCGCCATTTTGCTATCTTTACCAATGGCAACATTACAAACATGAAATCACGACTTCGCAACATCGGCCCTGCAGCTCTCGTAACGGCCGCATTCATTGGTCCCGGAACTGTAACCACCTGTACCCTGGCCGGCGCCGGATTCGGATATGCACTTCTCTGGGCCCTGCTGTTCTCAGTTATAGCCACAATTGTGCTTCAGGAGATGGCGGCCCGATTAGGTATTGTTGCACGAAAAGGACTAGGTGAGGCCCTGAAAATGCAGTTTCACTCCGGAGTGGGTCGCGCTCTTTCAGTTTTGTTGATTCTATCTGCAATTGGTATAGGAAATGCAGCTTACGAAACCGGAAATATTCTGGGAGGAGCACTCGGCCTGGAGGCCCTTTTTGGTGAGGTGTCAGTGTTTAATTCGGGTGATTTCAGTATCAGAATATGGGGGCCGGTAATAGGGATCATTGCCTTTGCACTGCTATTTCTGGGCAGCTACAAAAAACTCGAGAAGGTACTCGTCGCTCTGGTTATTCTAATGAGCATAATTTTTCTTGCAACCATGGTCTTTTTGGCTCCCCATCTGGCTGAGATTTTGAAAGGTTTATTTGTGCCGCAAATACCCAAAGGAGCAATGCTTACGGTGGCTGGCTTAATTGGCACAACAGTAGTACCTTATAATCTTTTCCTACATGCGGCTGTTGTTCAGGAGAAATGGAAAGATAAGAAGGATCTGAAAGCCGCCCGACGTGATATCTGGATATCAATCTTATTGGGTGGATTTGTTTCCATGGCTATCGTAATCACATCAGCTGTGGCATTCTTCGGTACAGGAATAGATATACATAATGCTGCCGACCTGGCTCTCCAGCTTGAACCCGTTCTCGGCAATTGGGCTACCGGATTTATTGGAGTTGGCCTGTTTGCTGCCGGATTAACTTCGGCAATTACCGCCCCACTGGCTGCATCTTACGCTACCTGCGGTATTCTGGGCTGGAAAAAAGATCTCAAATCAAAAAGATTCAGGATAATATGGATGGTGATTCTCGGAATAGGTATCACATTATCAGCTGTGGGCCTGAAACCTCTACCGGTAATAGTATTCGCCCAGGCCGCAAATGGAATATTATTGCCCATCATCGCCATCTACCTCTTATGGGTGATGAACGATAAAAAACTGCTGGGTGAACATCGTAATCGTCTGCCGCTGAATATTATAGGAGGATTGGTAGTTTTAGTAGCCATATTTTTGGGAGCCAGAAGTATATTATCCGTTTGTGGAGTAATTTGATAGCAAGACAATACAATTCATGTACACACTCAATATAGATACCGGAGGCACATTTACTGATTGCATTGCAAGCACTACCGATGGCAAAATTCTCCGCAGAAAAGTTCTGTCGAGTTCTTCATTAAGAGCAAATATCATCAGAGTATTGTCCTCCAAAGAAATTGAAATATCGACAAACTGGGGACTCAATACTGATCTGTTCATCGGGTACAGCTTTAAATTATTGGAAATAACTCATGAGCCAATTATAATTAAGCTTTTCAATCCTCTCACCTGCCGGATGGTGCTCGGGGCTGATCTTCCGGATAATATGAGTGAAAAACTCCCGGTTTTTGAGATCTCGGCCAATGAAGAAGCCCCGGTTTTATGTGCACGACTTATCACTGGGACACCACTCGATAAGCCTTTCCCTGAGATGGAAATCAGATTGGGGTCAACAAAAGGAACAAATGCCTTACTTGAGTACAAAGGTGCCCGAACAGCAATTGTTCTTACAAAAGGATTTAAAGATCTCTTGAAAATTGGTAATCAGCAGCGTCCTGACATTTTTGCTCGTGAGGTAATAAAACCTCCCATTCTGGCTGAGATGATTGTTGAAATTGATGAGCGTCTTGATGCCAGGGGCAAAGTTATTAAAAGCCCCGATCCGGGGTCCATCCGGGAGGCAATAAGAAGAATCCGGCAGGCGGGAATTGAAACTATTGGTGTTGCCCTTATGCATTCATGGATAAACCCATGCCATGAAGAGCTTGTGCGCAGCATCATTGTTGAAGAGGGAATGCAATATGTTTCAGCATCGTATGAGCTGTCGGGCCTGATCAAATATCTGCTACGCATGCAAACTACTGAGGTGAATGCTTATTTGTCACCTCTTATTGATCGTTATATCAAGCAGATCAGTGACAAGGTACATGGCAAACGATTTTGGGTGATGACCAGTGCAGGTGGTCTCGTGACTGCTGATAATTTTCTACCAAAGGATTCACTATTAAGCGGACCCGCTGGTGGGGTAGTTGGAGCTGTTTCAATGGCAAAGAAGGCTGGTTTTGATAAGATTATCAGCTTCGATATGGGTGGAACCAGTACTGATGTTTCACGTTACAATAGGGAACTGGAGTATTGCTTTGAACTGCAAATTGGATCAGCGAATATTCATTCTCCGGCCCTCAATATTGAAACTGTTGCCGCCGGTGGTGGATCGGTTTGTCGCTTCGATGGCTATAAACTGGTAGTTGGTCCTGAAAGTGCTGGAGCAGTGCCCGGACCAGCATGCTACGGTGCTGGCGGACCACTGAGTATCACCGATGTGAATCTTTTGTCGGGTCGGCTTGATCCTGGCCAGTTTAATATCCCGGTATATCCGAAGGCGGCACATGAAAGATTGATTGAAATACAGGATGAGATTGCCGAAAGATCGGGATCAAGACCTGAAGAGGGCGAGTTGCTTAGCGGTTTTCTGATGATTGCTAATGAAACTATGGCCGGGGCGATTAAAAAGATTTCGACCGGAAGAGGTTTTGACCCATCAGAATATGCAATGGTAGCTTTTGGTGGAGCTGGTGGAATGCATGCCTGCAGCATAGCCGGATTACTAAATATCACAAAAGTTCTGATACCCGAAAATGCTGGTTTGCTCAGTGCTTACGGTATTGGAGAGGCTGTGATAGAGCGATTTGCGGTAAATCAGGTGCTCAGCCCTTTAAATGATTCAATTGACATAAGTAATCTCCTCCCGGATCTTGAAGAAGAGGCTTTTAGTATGCTCATGAGTGAAGGTGTGGCAAAGAAAGATGCCGAAATACGCAGCAGGCTGGTTTACTTGAGGTTTACGGGCCAGGAATCCACAATCGAGATACCCTGGATATCGGATGAAGATTTAGCCCCTGATTTCAAGAAGGCTTATCTAGCTATGTACGGACACTGGAGTGAAGACCGGCTTATCGAAATTGAGTCTGTTAGAGTCGTCGCATCAGTAAGACGGTATGAGAGGAAGGGACCAGAATTAGTAAATGAGGAAAATGAAATTGGAGCCAGCTATGTGAATGATCATGGAATTCCCGTTTATTGGCGGGAAAAAATGAAGCCCGGATTCAGGATAGAC
The DNA here is from genome assembly GCA_018669475.1 of Bacteroidota bacterium. Taxonomy (GTDB): domain Bacteria; phylum Bacteroidota; class Bacteroidia; order Bacteroidales; family UBA12481; genus JABHCC01. The sequence goes on from JABHCC010000112.1 coordinate 8,504, forward strand.
GGACCAGCCATCATTCTGGATCCTTACAGCACTACTTTTGTGGAAGATGGCTGGATCTGTTCAATGAATTATCAGGGAACTCTCGAACTCAGCGACATAGGTCAGGCAGTTCAACCCCTCGATGAGAGGCTCAGTCCTGAGGCCGAACTTGAGCTCTTTTCTCGTCGATTCATGAGTATTGCTGAAAATATGGGCGCCATGCTGCAGCGTACTTCAGTATCAGTAAACGTTAAAGAACGCCTCGATTTTTCCTGTGCTGTTGTTGACGCAGATGGCTATTTGGTGGCGAATGCACCGCATATACCAGTTCACCTTGGGAGTTTGGGTATTTGTGTACGAAGTATTTTAGCCGATTACGATTTGCAGGCTGGTGACACTATTGTAAGTAATCATCCTGCGTATGGAGGTTCTCACCTGCCGGATATCACTCTGGTAAGTCCGGTTTATACAGTTGCCGGACAGAGGATTGGATTCGTTGTTAATCGGGCCCACCATGCTGAAATCGGTGGTATTAGTCCGGGTTCTATGCCTCCCGGAGCCAAATCACTGGCTGAAGAGGGAGTGGTAATCAATCCTTTTTATTTGATGAAAGCAGGAAAGGCCAATTGGAAAGGTATAGAAGAGATTCTTACCAGGTCACCTTATCCTACGAGGGCTCTTGCCGAAAACCTGGCCGATTTGAATGGGGCTCTGGCTGCTAACAGAAAAGGAGCAGCTGAGTTACTGGCTATGCTTGATAATTACGGGATTGATAAGCTCAGGAAATTTATGAGGCTTCTGAAAGAGCATGCCACCCAAAAAACTATTGAAGCAATACATAAATATCCGGTAGCACACGGGTATGCACGTGAATATCTTGATGATGGCACTCCTCTGGAGGTGAAAATCATCCGGCAGGAGAAAACTTATTTAATAGATTTTACGGGAACAGGAGGTGTGCATGGGGGTAATCTCAATGCGAATCCGGCAATTGTGCACTCTGTTATCATGTATGTGCTGAGATTGTTGTTAAAGGAGGATATTCCCTTAAACGACGGAATGTTGGAGCCCATCGAATTAATACTGCCTGAGGGGATGCTCAATCCACCCTTTCCGGATGATCCCTTTCAATGTCCTGCCCTTGTTGGTGGAAATGTTGAGGTGAGCCAGCGGCTCACTGATACCCTGCTTAAGGCTTTGAAACTACAGGCGGCCAGTCAGGGTACGATGAATAATGTCTTATTTGGTAATGATCATTTTGGCTATTATGAAACAATCTGCGGAGGATGCGGGGCTGGTCAGGATTTTGAAGGTGCCGATGCTGTTCATCATCATATGACGAATACCAGGATTACCGATCCTGAAATTATGGAGCACCGGTATCCGGTGCGTTTAGAAAGATTTGAAATCCGGCGGGGATCAGGGGGGAAGGGTCGGAAGAGTGGAGGCGATGGGGTGATCAGAGAGATACTGTTTCTGGAGAAAGTTGAATTATCTGTCCTGACACAGAGAAGAAAATCAGGCCCTTACGGAATGGATGGAGGAGAAGATGGAAAGCCAGGCGAACAAAGGATAATCAGAAAGAATGGTATTATTACGCCATTAGGCTCAGTTAGCTCCAGCTCACTTATGCCAGGTGATCGACTTATTATTGAGACCCCGGGAGGAGGAGGCTACGGGGGAGAAAATAAGACTTAGGACCAAAGACCAAAGCATGCCCCGGCCTTGAGCCGGGGACCGAAATTAGGACTAAGGGGGAAGGCCAAAGTTTAAAGTCTTAGACCATGGACCACGGACCACGGACCACGGACGATGGACCATGGACCACGGACCACGGACCACGGACCACGGACCACGGACCACGGACCAC